>PNAS01000023.1 GCA_003169695.1 Spartobacteria bacterium | reverse complement strand
TGGCAGGGACGTCTCGCCGGTCTTCCGGTGGAGACGGAAGTGATCGATGCGCGCGCCGTCTCAGTGCAAAACAAGAAACTCGCGCTGCCCGCCGTTGGTTTCACCGAGGTCAATTACACCACGGCCTACGAATCGCCGACCGGCGAATACACGATCAACGTCTATCTGGTGAAGAACAATAAGCGTTCGACGCTGCTCGGCTCGACCACGGTAAACGTGAAAGAGTTTCTGCCCGATCGCATGAAAATCGAGACGCGGCTCTCGAAAAATTCCGCGCACGGCTGGGTCGATCCCAAAGAGATGCGAGCGTCGATCGCTCTCGCGAATCTCTACGGCACGCCGGCGACGGACCGGCAGGTTAAGGGTCGGGTCGAACTTTCACCGGCCGGCTTTTCGTTTCCCGAATTTCGCGACTACAGCTTTTACGACTCACTCTTCGACGAGAAGAAGGAGCGGCAGCATGAAACGGTGGATCTCGGCGAGGAGAAGACGAACGCCGATGGCGGCGCGGACTTTGATTTGCAACTCGATCGGTTTGCCGATGCCACCTATTCGATGCAATTCTTCGCGGAAGCCTTCGAGGGCGAAGGCGGTCGGAGCATCACCGGCCAGGCGTCCGTGCTCGTCTCCGCGCTGCCCTACGTAGTCGGTTACAAGACCGACGGCAATCTGAGCTACATCAACGCGAACACGCCGCGCGCCGTCGATTTGCTCGCAGTCGATCCGCAACTCAAACGCATCGCGCTCGAAAACGTCACGCTGGATGTGATCGCGCAGGAAAATGTCTCGGTCGTGGCCAAGAAGGAGAACGGCAGCTACGGGTACGAGTCGGTCTTGAGGGAACGAGTCGCGAAGTCCGAGAAGATTGCCATCAGCCCGGATGGGTTGCGTTATCAGCTTCCAACGAACGACCCCGGCGACTACGTGGTCGAGCTCCGCGATGATGGCGGCCGCAAGCTGAGCCGGATCCGTTTCTCCGTTGTCGGGAGCGGGATCGTGAAGCGGGCGCTCGACAAGAACTCGGAGCTGCAAGTGAAACTCGCACGCACGCAATTCAATAGCGGCGAGGAAATCGAGCTCAGCATCACCGCTCCCTACGCCGGCAGCGGGCTGATCACAATCGAGCGCGATAAGGTCTACGCGCTCCGCTGGTTCAAAACGGACGCGGCCAGCAGCGTGCAACGGATCAAGGTGCCGGATGGTTTCGAAGGAAGTGGCTACATCAACGTCGCGCTGATTCGCGCGCTTAATTCGAAGGAAGTTTTCACCAGTCCACTCAGCTACGGCGTGGTGCCATTCACCGCGAACATCGAGAAGCGCCGGCTCAAGGTCGATCTACAAACGGCCGCGATCGCCAAACCGGGCGAACCGTTTCACATCAGCTACAAGACCGATCGGCCATCGAAGATCGCCGTTTTCGCTGTCGATCAAGGCATCTTGCAGGTGAGCGATTACAAGCTGCCGGACCCGCTCGGATTTTTCTTCCGCAAATGCGCGCTCGGGGTTGAGACCGCACAGATCATGGACTTGATCATGCCGGAATTTTCGATCCTGCGTTCGATGTCCGCTTTCGGCGGCGATGGCGACAATCCGAAGCAGTTGAACCCCTTCAAGCGCGTGACCGAAAAACCGGTGGTCTATTGGTCGGGCATCGTGGATGCCGATACCACGGCGCGCGAAGTCATTTACAATGTGCCCGATTACTTCAGCGGCACGCTCACCGTCATGGCGGTGGCCGTGGCTGATGACGCGACGGGCGCGGCGCAACGCGATGCGTTAATCCGCGGACCATTTGTCATAACCCCGAGCGTGCCAGTTCTGGCCGCGCCAGGAGACGATTTCGAAGCGGGCGTCACGGTAGCAAACAACGTCGAAGGTTCCGGCGAAAACGCGGAGCTGCAGATCCGCGCCGAAAGTTCGGAGCATGTGCAGATCGTGAAAGCGCCGTCGCAAAAGCTGCGAATCTCCGAAGGACGCGAGCAAACCACCGCGTTTTCGGTGCACGTGAACGACAAGCTCGGCTCCGGCACGATCACGTTTATCGCCACTGCCGGCGGGAAGGAAGCGCGGCTGCGTTCGACCATCAGTGTTCGACCACCGACGACATTCATGACGCAGGTGCGCAGCAGCAGCTTCGCCAAGACGAGCGTCGATGTGCCAACGACGCGCGACATGTATCCGGAGTTCCGCAAGCTCGTTGCTTCTGTTTCCGCGCTGCCGCTGGGTCTCGCCCATGGGCTTGATGTTTATCTAAAAGAGTTTCCGCACGGCTGCAGCGAGCAGATCGCGAGCGCCGCCTTTTGCCGCCTCGTCCTCGCGAACGAAGCCGATTTCGGATTGGACCGGAAGGAGGTGAACGCGCAACTCGAAAACGTCTTCTCCGTTTTGCGCCGACGTCAAAACGATCAAGGCACCTTTGGCTACTGGGGACCGGAGAAGAACGCGGGCATCGACTTCATGTCGGTTTACGCAATGCATTTTCTGATCGAAGCAAAGGCGGCCAGCTTCGCACCTCCGCCCGAGATGTTCGCGAGCGGTCTTCGCAATCTGCAGGCCATGGTCACGAAAGACCCCGCAAGTTTCGATGACGCGCGCACGATCGCATACGCCATCTACCTGCTCAGTCGCGAAGGCGTTGTGACCACGAATTACATTCTGAATCTGCGCGATTATCTCGACAAGAATTTCGAGAAGAACTGGCCCTCCGATCTCACGGGCGTCTATCTCGCGGGCGCGCTGCATATCCTGCGTAAGGAGGATGATGCCGGGAAGCTGATCGCGCGTTATCGGATTGGCCAACACGATCCGCGGCAGACCACCGATTTCTACCAGCCGCTCGGCGCCGACGCACAATACATCGCCATTCTCGCGCGGGAATTTCCCGCGCGATTGAAGAAGCTTTCCGCGGCGGAATTTGAAAACATCCTGAAGCCGGTGAGCGAGGGCGCGTTCAACACTCTCTCGGCGGCGTACGCCGTGCTCGCGTTGAAATCGTATTCGCAAACCGTCGCGCAGCATCCGCCCGAGCTGACCATTGAGGAGATCGATAAGGTCAAACATGAGAAGCGCCTAACGAGTGGAACGAAACTGCTGGAACGCGCAAACTTCTCCGGTGACGCCGAGGCGATCCGTTTCCGCACCGCCACGCCTCTCAATCCGCCGGGGGCATTCTTCCAGATCGTGGAGGCGGGATTCGATCGCCAGATCTCGAACAAGATGGTGACCGACGGTCTGGAAGTTTATCGCGAGCTGTTGGATAAATCGGGCAAGCCGGTCACGAGTACGCATTTGGGCGAAGTGATAGCCGTCCGACTGCGCGTCCGCAGCTTGCGTCCCGAATCAGTGACGAACGTGGCGGTGGTCGATCTCCTGCCCGGTGGCTTTGAAGTCGTCGGGTCGTCGTTGTCGCCAGGCATCTCTTCGATCAAAGGCGTGGATTACGTCGAGGTTCGAGAAGATCGCACCGTGTTTTTCGCGACGGTTCCGGCGGAGACGCTCGAAATCACCTACCAGATCAAATCGTGTAACCGAGGAAATTTCGTGGTCCCACCGGTCTTCGCGGAATCGATGTATGACCGCAACGTGAAAGCGCGGGGACTGGGCGGTAAAATCAGCGTGACGAAGTAATTTCGGATACCGGATTTTGGAAAGTGAAAAGACACATCGGTAATCGATGGCTGCTTGCGGCTGTGATGGGAAGCGTCGCAGCTGGGGTGACTTGGCTTGCGCTTCCAAAACCATCCTTAACCGACGGAATCGATTTTTCCACGCGTGTGCGCGATCGAAACGGCAACGTGCTCCGCGTCAGTCTTACCGCGGATCAGAAATATCGAATCTGGACACCGCTCCGTGATATTTCGCCATCGCTGATCAATGCGACGGTCCGTTTCGAGGACAAATATTTCGCGCGGCATCTTGGTGTAAATCCGGTGCCGCTCTTCCGGGCCGCGTGGAATTTCGTGCAATCCGGCCATCCTCGAGCTGGCGCTTCGACCATCACGATGCAACTGGCGCGGCTGCGGTTTCATCTCCACACGCGCACACTTGGCGGAAAGCTTCGGCAAATCCTCTACGCGATCGAGCTCGAGCGTCATTACTCGAAGCACGAAATCCTCGAGGCATACCTGAATCTTGCGCCGTACGGGCGGAACATCGAAGGCGCCGGCGCCGCGAGCGAAATCTACTTCGGCAAAACGGCCGCGCGCTTGAGCGGTCCGGAAGCCGTCGCGTTGAGTTTGATTCCGCAAAGCCCAACGCGCCGCGCCCTGATCGTCGGCCATGAAAACAAAGTTCTCACCGCGGCGCAGCAACGCCGATCGTCGCGCGCTCCCGAACAGGATGCACGGGAGACTTTCCGTCCGGAAGCGCGGGTCCGCCCCGGGTTCGTTGCCCCGCATTTCGTCCAAAGCGTGCTCGCCAGCCAAACAGACGGGCCGGAGATAACCACGACGCTCGATCTTTCGCTTCAGCAAATGCTGACACGGCGCGTCACCGATTACATCGCGCAGAATCGCCAGCGCGGGATCGAGAACGCCGCGGCGCTGCTGATCGATTTCCAGAGCATGGAAGTTCTCGCGGAGGCAGGCTCCGCCAGTTTTTCGGACAATGAAATTCAGGGACAGGTGGATGGAACGCGCCGGCCGCGTTCGCCGGGCTCGACGTTGAAGCCGTTTGTTTATGCGCTCGCGCTCGATCAGGGGCGCATTCATCCGCTCACCTTGCTCAAGGACGCGCCGCGCAGCTTTGGGGACTACAACCCGGAAAATTTCGATCGTGATTTTCTTGGACCGATTCGCGCATCCGATGCTCTGGCGCGCAGCCGCAATGTGCCGGCCGTAACTCTCGCCTCGGAATTGGCGCACCCGACTCTATATGAATTTCTTCGCGCCGCAGAGGTCCGGCTGCCGCACCCGGAGTCGTACTATGGGCTCTCGTTACCGCTCGGCGGCGCTGAAGTGACGATGGAAGATTTGGTGCGCCTTTACGCGACGCTGGCAAATGGCGGACGGCTCAAGCCGCTTCGCCGCTTTTTGCATCAACCGCTGGACACCAGCCAGCGCTTGCTCAGCCCGGAGGCCGCTTTTCTCACGCTCGAAATGCTCGGACAAATTCCGAGACCTGGAATGACCTACGCCGACTCAAGTCAGCATGCGCAAGTATTCTGGAAAACGGGCACGTCACATGGATTTCGCGATGCGTGGTCCGTCGCGGTCTTCGATCGTTATATCCTGGCAGTTTGGGTCGGCAATTTCGATGGACGCAGAAACCCCGCCTTCATCGGCCGCACGGGGGCAGCGCCGCTTTTATTTCAAATGATCGACGGTTTACGCGCGAACCGGCCATCACGCCCTGAACCGCATTTGCCTCCACCTGGAGCGAACTTAAAGCGCGTCGAATTCTGTTCGGTTTCCGGCCAGCTTCCGGGTCCATCCTGTCCGCATCGCACCGAGAGTTGGTTCATTCCCGGGATCTCTCCGATCACCACTTGCGATGTCCATCGCGAAGTCCTGGTGGATGCAGCGACAGGTTTGCGTGTGGACCAGGACGATGGCACGCGAGTGCTGAAGCGCGAGATCTATGAATTCTGGTCGTCGGATTTGCTCGCCCTCTTTGAGCGGGCCGGAGTTCCGAGAAAATTGCCGCCGCCATTTCTGCCGACGATTGGGAGTGACCTCCTCGCGCGCGGCGGCCACGCACCCAAGATCACTTTGCCCGCGAACGAGATGACGCTGTCACAGACGTCCCCAAGCACGACAGGAATTCCGCTTCGGGCCGAAACCGAGAGCGGCGTGAGAAAACTCTACTGGTTTGCCGACAAAGCATTCATCGGCGCGTGCGAAGCTCACGAAGTGCTCTGCTGGAAACCCACGCCCGGCGTTTATCAACTGACCGCGCTGGACGATCACGGCCGCTCGGGATCGCGGTCGGTGACGTTGCGGTAAAGGCGGAATTTTCCGGCGCCAATTGAAGACGGAAGTCGACAGCCGATGAAGCCGTCCGTTAATAAACTCGTATGAGCGAGTCGGAAGCACTGTCCGTGACGTGTCAAATTTGCGAACAACCGAAGTCGCCGCAAAACGGAACGATCGGCGAGGTGGTTCGTCCGTCGCTCTCCGAATTCATTAAGAAGAAGGACCCAAAGTGGGACGGAAAAGGTTTTATCTGCTTCGACGATCTCGGAATGTTCCGCAGGGACTACGTGAAGGAAGTTCTGGAGGACGAAATCGGCGAGCTGTCAGCGCTCGATCACGAAGTTGTCGAAAGTCTGCAAGCGCACGAAATTCTTTCGAGCGACATCAGCAAGCAGTTCGAAAAAGAACTCACCTTTGGCGAAAAACTTTCCGACACGATCGCCGCGTTCGGCGGCAGTTGGACCTTCATCATCTTCTTCAGCGCGGTCCTGCTGCTCTGGCTCGTGATCAATAGCTTCGTGCTGGCGACGCGAGCATTTGATCCATACCCGTACATCTTGATGAATTTGGTTCTCTCCGCGCTCGCGGCCCTCCAGGCGCCGATCATCATGATGAGCCAGAACCGCACCGAGTCGCGCGATCGGCTGCGGGGTGAGAACGATTACAAGGTGAATCTAAAAGCCGAACTCGAAATCCGGCACCTCCACGAAAAAATCGACCACTTGCTTCGCCGCCAGTACAACCGCCTTTTCGAGATTCAGCAAATTCAAATCGAATTGCTGGAAGAGCTTACGCGCAAGGGTGAGAAGGTGCCACCTCCGCGCGCTGCGTAACGAAATCATCCGTTCGCCATATTTCCATTGAAGAGGGTGTGGCAACACCGGAGCGTTACGCCCGATGTCCCGCGAATACACGCTCCAGCGCGCTCCTTCCGCGACCGCGATCAATATTGATTACGCGTCGGAGCTGAACGCGCAGCAGCTCGCGGCGGTGACCGCTTCGCCCGGTCCGCTGCTGGTGATCGCGGGCGCGGGCAGCGGGAAGACACGCACGCTCACTTATCGCGTGGCGTATCTGCTCGAGAACGGCATCGACCCGCGCAATATCCTCTTGCTCACGTTCACCAACAAAGCTGCACGCCAGATGCTTGATCGCGTCGCGAATCTCCTGCCCGTGGATGCGAGCGGACTTTGGGGGGGCACGTTTCACTCGATTGGAAATCGAATGCTGCGCCGCCATGGAAGCGCGCTCGGATATTCGAGCGGGTTCACCATCATGGATCGCGAAGATCAGAAGGACCTCATTAATACCGTGGTCGCTGCGGCGGGTATCAATCCGAAGGAGATCCGATTTCCAAAAGGCGATGTCCTCGCGGAAATTTTTAGTTTCGTCATCAACACCGAGACACCGATCGACGCGTTGCTCGCGGAAAAGTTCCCGTATTTCCTGCCGCTTCTCGAGCAGATCAAGGACGTGCACGCGCGCTACGAGAGAAAGAAGAAGTCTACGAACTCGATGGACTTCGACGATCTGCTCGAAAAGACGCTCCGGATGCTGAAGGAGCACGAAGAGATCGCGGCTTTTTACCGGCGTCAGTTCCAATTCATTTTGGTCGATGAGTACCAGGACACGAACAAAATTCAGGCCGACTTCATCGATACGCTCGCGTCGGAGCACCGGAATGTGATGGTGGTGGGCGACGACGCGCAATCGATCTATTCGTGGCGCGGCGCGAATTTCAAAAACATCCTGGCCTTCCCGCAGCGATATCCGGATGCGCAGGTCTTTAAAATTGAGATGAACTACCGGAGCGTGCCGGACATTCTCCGCGTCGCGAACGCGGCCATCGCCGCGAACGTGCAGCAGTTTCGGAAGCAACTGAGCGCCACTCGACCGACGAATTCAGTCAAGCCGGCAGTGGTGGGATTGAACGACGGCAGCGAGCAGGCGCAATTCGTGGCCCAACGGATTTTGGAACTGCGCGATGAAGGCGTCGATCTGAACGAGATCGCAGTTTTGTATCGGGCCCATTACCACGCAATCGAATTGCAGCTCGAGCTTTCACGACGCGGCATCCCCTACGTGATCACGAGCGGCGTTCGATTCTTCGAGCAGGCGCATGTGAAAGACGTGACGGCGTTCGTCCGGTTCATAGCGAATCCACGCGATGAGGTGGCGTTCAAACGGATGGTTAAGTTGCTGCCCGGCATCGGAGGAAAAAGCGCGGATAATCTTTGGCGTGCGTGGGAAAGCAAGTTGGGCGAGCACGGAGAGGTCACCTCCTGGAGCGAGCGGCTCCTGGCGATGGCCGTGAGCGCGAAATCAAAGAAATCGTGGGAACAGCTCGCGCATACGCTCGATGAAATCGCGCCGGGCGGGCAGCCGAATCCGCCATCGGAAATGATCACGTCGATCGTGGAAGCGGTTTACGACGATTACGCGAAAGCAAATTTCATCAACTACGAGCTGCGGCGGGAAGATCTCAATCAGCTCGCGGCCTTCTCGCGCCAGTTCAAGGATGTGCACGAATTTCTTTCACAGCTGGCGCTCATCAGCAACATCGATGCGGAGCCCGCGCTGGACCAAACGGCGGACAACGAGGCGGTCAACCTTTCGTCGGTGCACCAGGCGAAGGGACTAGAGTATCATACCGTTTTCGTGATCTGGCTGACGGATGGAATGTTCCCGAGCACGCGGTCGCTGGACACGCGTGATGCGATCGAAGAGGAGCGCCGTCTGTTTTACGTCGCGATCACCCGGGCGCGCGACGAGCTCTATCTGACGTATCCGCACATGCGCCTGAACGCAGGTTACGGCGACATGTTCCAGCGGCCCTCGCGCTTCCTGAAAGAGATTCCGACGCAACTGGTCGAGGACTGGCAGGTGCGGAGAAGATGATTCTTGCATCCGGACCGTTTCTTATGATAGGAGGACGCGCATGGCTATTCATGATGTCGTACCGAGAGTAGGTTCGCGGAAAAGTTCAACGTCATCGCGCCGGACTTGCCGGGAATCGGCGACTCATCGATTCCCGCGGACAATAAGATCGACATGTCACCGCCGCGAAACAAATCCATGATCTTGTTCGCTCGCTGAAGATGTATCCGTTTCGGCTACATTCAGCGGGTGAATATGAAGACATTGCACGCGATGTCGCGCCCGTGGCGCTCTGCCAGACCACCTGTTTTTTTGCTTGCCTCGCGAGGGTGTAACTGAAAACACTCACGGTGCCGATGCTTCAATTTGGATTTTTGACGGAGGACCCGAGATGAAATTGACAATGGAGGGATGGTGGACGGTGCTGCACGGGTTTGTGCTGGGACTGGTGTTCCTGCTGGCGTTTGCCGGCGCCCTGATGGCCTTGGGTTCGCTGCGCCACGAGTGGACGCCACCAGAATTCGCCCGGGTGTTGCGGCGCTTAAAGATCCGCGTGTGGACCGTGGCGGTGTCGGCGTGGCTAATGGTGATTACCGGCAGCTACATCAGTTACGTCCCGTATCGGGCGTCGTCGCCGGCTAGTCCGAAATCAAAGTTGCTCGCCGTCCACGATCTTGCCGCGTTGCACACGTTCGCAATGGAGTGGAAGGAACACGTTGCGTGGGCGGCCCCGATTCTAGCGACCGCCCTAGGTTTCATCGTGACCTACTACAGCGCCGAACTGGCCACGCGTAACGATCTGCGTCGAGCGGCGATGGTGCTCTTAGTCCTGTCGTTTGTGGCGTCGGTGATCGGTGGCGTGCTCGGCTTCCTCATCTACAAGGCCGTGCCGGTCTTATAGGAAATATCATGACAACAGTTCCAATTGAAAAACCCAACGGCCCGGCCCTGGCGGCGATTGTCGCAGCTAGCTTCGGGGTATTCGTGTTAGGCCTGTGCACGTTCTTGGCCGAGCTGAGCGCCGGTATCCTAAACGCGTTGAACTGGTGGCCGCCCGTCGGGCCGCTTGTCGGCAAGACCAGCATCGCCGTCATCGCGTGGCTCGTGGCGTGGGCCGCGCTCCATCCGGCATGGGGGCGGCGGGAACTTTCCTTCCGCGTGTGGTGGCGCGTCGCGTTAGGGCTGCTTCTGATCGGGTTCTTGCTGACGTTCCCGCCCATTTTTCAGATTCCTCGGGGAAAGTTGAGCTACCGGCAGGGCGACCCGTCGTGCGCGTACGTCAGTTGCAGTTTCTCGCGGAAGCTGACCGGCCCCACGCCGCCGCGCACATCATCCAGTTCGCCACTTTCAACCGCTGCTCCTGCGCTAACCTGAAAGAGCGGAAAATGGAAGCGGCTTCTCGTATCCGTTTCCGCTTTGGTCATCCGATCGTCAGCGCTGTCGACGGCTATGGCTTTGAAGAAGACATTCGCGTCGGTCCCGCCGACCTGAACGTTGTCGACAAAGACAGGCACGGCTGCCAGCCGATAGACCTCCAGAACTAGCGTATGCTGACGTAGTACATCCAGCGGCCGAATA
>PNAS01000012.1 GCA_003169695.1 Spartobacteria bacterium | reverse complement strand
ACGATGTAGATGCGCGCGTTGTACATCCAGTCGAGCGGCGGAATAAAAAACTCCACGATCTGCGCAAGGAATGTCAGAACCAGCAGAATAACGAAGAAGATCATTTGTTTCCCGTCACCACGAACACGTCTTCGAGATGCGATAAATCCACCGCGGGCGCAAGCCGTGCCTGGCCATCAAGGTCGCGCGCGCGAAAGCTCTGCACCGTTCCGATCAGGAGTCCCACGGGGAAAACTCCGCCTACGCCCGAGGTATAGATCTTTCTCCCCGGTTCGAGGTTGGCTTGCTTTGTCAGAAAATTCAGATCGAGCAGCGGCGTGACCGAACCGCTCACCCGTTCGCCTGAGACGATGCCTTGCTCCTTGCTCCCTTCCACCTTGGCCGCGACGCGGCAGTTTTCATCTGAGAGCAAGAGGACGATCGAGATGTTGTCGCCGACCGTTGTCGTCTTCCCGACGAGCCCTTCGTCGGTCACCACCGCCATGTCGCCCTCGATGTGGTCGTTTTTTCCCCGATTGATCGTCACCGTTCGCCACCAAGTCGATGAATCGCGCGCCACGATTTCCGCGGGCACGAGCCGGAAGAGCGCGCGTTCGCGATAAGCGAGCGCGCGCCGCAAACGATTCACTTCGTGCTCCACGTCGCCCAGGGCCTGGTTCGTCGCCCTAAGCGATCGATTTTCGACCTTAAGTGAAGCATTATCACGCTCCACCTCGTCCAGTGTCTTCAAGCCGGTGCTGACCGAGGTGATTGATTTCTGGAGGCCGGACCCGGTCCTGAGGAATGGCGAGATCAGCGAATAAAATCCAGCCTGGAGCTTGCGTGTGCTCTCCGCGCCGAAGCTCAAAAAATAAGCCAGGATCGCCGCGAAGATGCCCAGCGCGATAATGCTCGAGCGGTTCATCGAATTGCAGATTTCAGACTTAAGATTTCAGATTTCACAAATCGCGCGTTGACCAGACGCAATCTGAAATCGGCAATCTGCAAGCTGCAATGGCTACCGCCAAGTGCGATCGGATGAGGCCACCTGACGCAAAAATTTAAGTTCATTGAGGCATTTGCCCGTTCCTTCCGCCACGGCGCTCAGCGGATCTTCGGCAACATGGACAGGCAAACCGGTCTCTTCGCTCAAAAGTTTGTCGAACCCGCGCAACAACGCGCCGCCGCCCGCCAGCACCAATCCGCGGTCCACCAGATCCGCGGACAATTCCGGCGGGCAACGCTCGAGCGTGATGCGCACGGAATCGACAATCGTCGAGATCGGTTCGAGCAACGCTTCGCGCACTTCCTGCGATGTGATCATGAGCGTCTTTGGCAATCCCGCGACGAGGTCGCGGCCCTTTACTTCCACGCTCGTCTCCTTCTCACTCGGATAGGCGGAGCCGATCTTGATCTTGATTTCTTCCGCGGTGCGCTCACCGATCATCAAATTGTAGGCGCGCTTCATGTACTGAACAATCGCCTCATCCAGCTCGTCCCCCGCAACCCGCACGCTGCGGCTGAAGACAATTCCGGAAAGTGAAATCAACGCGACCTCGGTCGTGCCGCCACCGATATCGATGATCATGTTGCCGGCTGGGTCCTGCACTGGAAGGCCAACGCCGATCGCCGCCGCCATTGGTTCTTCGATCAAATAAACTTCGCGCGCGCCGGCGTTGGTGGCTGATTCGCGCACCGCACGTTTTTCCACTTCAGTAATTCCCGACGGCACCGCGATCACGACCCGCGGTCTCGCGCGCACCCGGCGGCCATGCACCTTCATAATGAAATGCCGGAGCATCGCTTCGGTAATTTCGAAATCCGCGATGACGCCATCTTTTAGCGGACGCACCGCGACAATGTTCGAGGGGGTGCGGCCGAGCATTCGCTTCGCTTCGTCACCGACCGCCAGCACCTTATTCGTGCCCGCTTGCACTGCGACTACCGACGGTTCGCGCAGCACGATACCCTGATCTTTCACGTAGACGAGCGTGTTGGCCGTGCCGAGATCGATGCCGATGTCGCTGGATAACCAGCCGAAGAGTCCGTTGAACATGAAATTTAGCCTTTAGATTGGTCGCTGAAACGCACTATCCAGTCTGTCGAAAGCGCGTCCTGGCTTCGATCTCCACAGCACCATACGTGCGAGCGCGATAACGACCGGCTGAAACCGGGTAGTATCTAGAAATGGACTCTCTCCGCGTCAAGGGAAAGCTAGTGGGACCGGCCTTCGACCGCAACGTCTTTCGGCTTCGCCGGAATGGCCAACGCTCAACGTCCAACGACAGAAGCTTTTTCTGAGCTCACCGCCGAAAACGAACCGCGAGCCGCTCTTCACCGTCGTCAAACTAGAAGATGCCGCGCTTTCCCCTCTTCAATTGAACGTTGGACGTTGAACGTTGGACGTTGGACGTTTGTCCCTTCCTTCTTGTTTCGATCATGACCCCGCCAAGAATCCTAGTCGCTCCTTCCATCCTCGCCGCCGATTTTTCCAATCTCGCCGAAGAGGTCCATCGCGCTGAAGCATCCGGCGCGGATTGGTTGCATCTCGACATCATGGACGGCCACTTCGTCGATAACATCTCTTTCGGTCCCGCTGTGGTCGGGACCGTACGAAAACACACGAAGCTTCCGCTCGACGTCCATCTTATGATCGAGCATGCCGATCATTACGTGCCGCGATTCCGCGAAGCGGGCGCAAATTCCATTACCGTCCATGTCGAACCGGAAGCGAAACATGATGTCCCGCAAACTTTGAGCGCGATTCGCGCAGCGGGATGCGGCGCCGGCTTGTCGCTGAATCCGGCGACGCCGTTCGAAGCAGTCGAACCATATCTTGGGAACGTCGATCTCTTACTGGTGATGACCGTTCATCCTGGTTTCGGGGGTCAGGCGTTTCGACCCGAGATGATGGAAAAAGTAAAACGCGCGAAAGTTTGGCGGGATGCCCACCGATCGATGCTGCACATTGAAGTCGACGGCGGAATCAACGCCGCGACCGCAAAATTATCGATTGATAACGGCGCGAATATCTTGGTGGCCGGCACATCGATTTTCCGGGCGGACGATTATAGGCAAGCGATCGAGGAACTGCGCGGTCAATAGCGGATCGCGGTTCCCCTGACTTGTCATCCCGAGCCGCGCAGACGGCGAGGGACCTCACAAATGGAATGAAGACCTTCTTCCTTTTATATGGTGACCAATCGCAGTCGAGTTGTCTTGTATACGGGCGTAACAAATGATCTCGATCGTCGCGTTTCTGAGCACAAGAACGGGACAGTGAAGGGGTTCACCAAGCAGTACCAACTGGATCGCCTCGTTTACTACGAAAACTATGGCGACATTCGCGACGCCATCACACGCGAAAAGGAGATCAAGGGCTGGCGACGCGAAAAGAAAAATGCGTTGGTGCGGACGTTTAATCCGCTGTGGAAAGATTTGGGGCAAGAGCTCTTCAACCGCGGTAGGTTAGGTCCCTCACCGTCTGCGCGGTTCGGGATGACAGCAGGAACAGCGCGGCGGCCGCCGCCCCCACGGCGCTACTCCAACACCATCGGCGCTTCGCCGACCAGGGCGGGGGCTTTTTGCACCTCCGTCTCCGCCATCACTTCGTCATTCTGCGTCACGCGTACCACTTCTTCGATGGTCGTCTTGCCTTGCCCGACGCGACGCCAGCCGTCCTGGCGCAACGTCTCCATTCCTTCTGCGATCGCGCATTGCTTCAGCTCCCCGCCGTCGCGCTTCTGCATGATCAATTTTTTCAACGGCTCGGTCACCACGCAGATTTCGTAGATAGCGAGCCGCCCCAGATAGCCGGTTTGCCGGCAATGATCGCAACCGGCCCCTCGTTGAAATCGCGTGCCAAGCTCGGGCGGAATACCGATCTCCGCAAGGTATTCGCGCGGGTAATCGACCGGTTCCAGGCAATGCGGACAACTCGTGCGCACGAGGCGTTGCGCGATAAACGACTTCACGACTGACGCGAGCAGGAATGGCTCCACGTCCATGTCGAGCAGCCGCGTGATCCCGCCCACCGCGTCATTCGTGTGCAGCGTGCTGAAGACAAGGTGCCCCGTCATCGCCGCGCGAATCGAAATGTCCGCGGTTTCGACATCGCGAATTTCACCGACCATCACGACGTTCGGGTCCTGCCGCAAAATATGGCGCAGACCTTTGGCGAAAGTGAGATCGATCTCCGGCTTTACATCGATCTGCGAGACGCCCGGTAGCCGGTATTCTACCGGTTCCTCGATCGTGATGATCCGGCGCTGGACGGAATTGATGCTGCTGAGAAAACAATAAAGCGAAGTGGATTTCCCGCAGCCGGTTGGTCCGGTCAGCAGAATGATTCCGTTCGGCTGAGCGAGCAGATGACGAACGATCTTCGCCTGCTTCTCGCTCAAATCGAGCCGATCAAAACCGAAATGTTGTTCGGTGCGGCTGAGCAGACGCAAGCTAATCGATTCGCCGTTCACGGTGGGAATCGTCGAGACCCGGACGTCGATGTTCTGATCGTGCGCTTGCAGATTGATCCGGCCATCCTGCGGCAGACGCCGCTCGGCGATGTCCATATGCGCCATTACTTTCAAGCGCGAGATGATGGCCGATTGGAGCAGGCGTAGTTGCGGCGGCACGGCTACTTCGTGCAGGATTCCGTCGATACGATAACGAATCCGCAGATCGTTCTCGAGCGGCTCGACGTGAATATCGGTCGCCCGCTCCAGGATCGCCTCGCGAATGATCTGGTTCACGAATTTCACCACCGACGCATCCGGGTCGTCCGCGTTCAAGTCGGTGGCGCTTTCGACATCCTGCGAGCTTTCGAACGAGCGATTCGCCTTCAGGATTTCATCGAAGGTTTCCGCGCCGACGCCGTAGACTGTTTTCATTGCGCGCAAGATTTGCCCGCGCGGCACGAGGACCCATTCGGTCGGACCGTTCAGAAGTTGCGACGCGAGCTGCCGTCCGACCGAGTTGAACAAATCGTAGGTCGCGAGCACAACCGTCTTGTCCTTCATCTCGATGGGCAAAATGTGATGTTGGAAAACAAACCGACTCGGGAGCAGTGACAAGACCGGGCGTTCGATCTTCTTCTTCTCTATGGAAATGACGGGCACCTGGAAATAATTTCCGATCGCTTCCAGGAAGCGCTGTTCATCCACTTTGCCGGAATCGAGGACCTGACTTGTCCACGATCCGCCATTCAAGTTCGACGCGAGTTCCCTCGCTTCGTCGTGCGACGCCACGCCGCTGGCGAGGAGCAGATCGATCAAAGATTGGCTAACGGCAGCATTCACGCGCGCATCCTACGCGCGACCGGGGGAATTGTCATCCAGGCGGATGCGTTTTCCCTGGAGCGCGCTCACTCGACTACTTCATCCCGGGAAGATCGGGCGCCGGCAGCTCAAGTTGTTTTCCATCGCCCGGCTTGGGGCAATCGGGGCAATCATCTTGATCGAGCTCGGGACCGATATGCGTCTTATCTTCGATCTTCTGCCGGAGATGATAGAGATCGAGCTTCGTTAGTGCGACCTCCGGGCGCATCAGGACGATCAGCTCTGTTCGGCTCCCGGTTCTGCTCGTTTGTCTAAAAAGGCCTCCGACTAACGGGATGCGACTGAGATAGGGAATGCCCGTCTTGGTGACCTTCTTGTTATCCGTAATCAACCCACCCAGCACAATGGTCGAGCCATTCGGCGCCGAAACGCTTGTCTTAATATACCGGGTCACAATGGTCGGGATCTCATTGCCATCGATCACTGCGGGGGTGCCCAAACTGTCGAGCTTCTGTAGGATATCCAGCGACACCTCTTTTTCGGAGTTGATCAGCGGGACCACCTCAAGCTGAAGCGCTACTTTCTTAAATTGGATACTCGATTGAGTTCCAAAATTGTTGACGGCGGGCGTGGTGCCCGCAACGGCAGTGGTATTGGTATTCCCGATGAAAGACGAGAGGGTACTCACCGGCACCGGGATTTCCTGGCCAGAGGCGATAATTGCTTTCTTGTTGTTGCTGGTGAAAACGACTGGACGATTAAGCACTCTGAAACGGCTGGTTGAATCGAGCGCATGTAGGATCGCGGCCAGGCCATCCCGGCCGCTACTCAGAAAAACACTTGTGCCGCTGGTACCAGCGGCGGTCGCAAGCGGGAGCAGCGATTGAAGACTAATGAGACCGGCGGGATCCACCAAAGACGCGCCCGTACCATTTTGCGTAAACCCGGCAAAGGTGCTGTTCCCTTGGGTCCTGGGCAATGCGTTACCGTTGATGTCGGTATGAGCTGTTCCGCCGCTCTTCAGCCAATCGACGCCAAATTCCTGATCGCTATCCAACGAAAGCTCGCCGATGACAGTGCTCAAAGCGACCTGCGGCGCTTTCACATCCATCTCGTCGAGAATTTTCCCAACCTTCACCACAACCTCCCGGTTGCCGAGGACAATGATCGCGTTTGCGCGTTGGTCCGCGATGATCTTGGCGTTGCCGACAGTGACCGCTTTTGGTGTGGTATCGACCGCCTGCGTGGAAAGTTCCTCTGAGAAACCCTGGCTGCCACTGCTGCTGGAGCCGGAATCGAACCCTCCGGGATTACTCGATGCCGTGGAAGCCGTGGAAGCCGGCCGCCGCGGCGGCTGGTTCGCGCCCGTCGTATTACCGGTTTCAGCGCCGCCTTGCTGGTTGGCTCCAGGCTCCGTCAAGGCTTGCACCAGCACTGGCAAAATGTCGGCGGCGGAAATATAGCGCAGGGGCCGCGCGACCGGTTTGCCGAACTCAACGTTCGCATCGAACTCCGCGATCAACTTGCGAATGAATGGCATGTTAACCGGGCGCGTGATGACATGAATCCGGTTCGTCCGCACATCAGCGGCTATTTTGATCTTGCCGATGACGATGGACTCCTCGGAAAGCGCAGCGAGCGCCCCGATGTCCGCTTCCTCCTTCGCCTGCTGCGCCGACACAATGGGTGCAACCTTACGAACCCCGGGTGGCGCCGGCACGCCCGGAGCACTCGGCTGATTCCCTTTATCGAAAACGTCTTTCAGCATTTCGACCACCTTGGTCGCATCCGCGCGCTCCAATTTGATGAATTCGCTCACCACTTCCGCCGGCGGGATGTCCACTTGATCGATGATGTGGACAAGAGAGCGAATCACGCTGGAATTTTCGGTGACGAGAATGCTCGATGACTTAGGCAGCGCAAGAAACGAAGTGAAAGTCTGGGGCGGGGAAAGATATTGGCCGAGCACCTGCTGAAGCTCGATCGGATCGGCGTAGCGAAGCTTGAAGAGGAAGCTGATGACGTGGTCACCGGCCGGGATGTCGGCATCGTCGGAAATAATGGGCACACCAGCGCCGCGTGGATTCCTTCCCGTTCCGATCACTTTCACGACGTCGCCTTCGGCCGGCACGAGCGAGTACCCGTTCATGAGCAGATTCATCTCGATGATCCTGATCGCGTCGTCATGCGGGATCGGTTTGGCGATGAAGATGTTGACCTTGCCTTGCACGAAATTGTCCATGACCAGCTTTTTGCCGGTGAGCTGTTCATAGAGGTGGAGCACATCGGCGACGTCACTGTTTGGATATTGCAATGTCACCATCCGGTCCTGCGCGGTTGGCGTCGTCGCAGATGGAGGTGGCGGGGGGACAGGCGCTTCAGGCGGAGGTGCTGCCTGGGGTGTGTTTGGAGGCGGCTGCGGGGCGGGAGCCTTGGCTTGGCCGAAACCGGAATTGATCGCCGCGAGAGACAGGGCGGCGATGCAGAAAAGCCGTAGCACGGGTTTATGTAATGGGTCGAGGATGCGCGGTCAACCTCGTTTCCCTTGGGAGAGTTGGATTCTTCGGGGCGCTTATCGGAAATTTGAACCACATTCGATGTCGCCATCGCGTTCCGGTGCGCTTAAAAGCAGAACGTCCAATTGAAGAACATGATTCCACTCCCGTTCCTCGAGAGAATGATCGTAACATTCGCTCTATTCGGCGGTCTTACCGGCGGAGCCTTGTCTGCGCCCAAGGAGATCCAACAGCGTAGTTCCAAAGATGATGCGGAAATTCGCGCGGTGATGTCGGCGCAAGCGGCCGCCTGGAACCGCGGCGATATCGATGGGTTTATGAACGGCTACGCGCGATCGGATGCGACCGAATTCATTTCGGGCGGTAAGCTCACCCGCGGCTGGCAAACGGTGCGCGATCGCTACAAGAAAAAATACGACAGCCGCGAGAAGATGGGCACGCTCACTTTCTCGGATCTGAAAATCACTCGCCTAAGCACCGACGCCGCGCTTGTGATCGGACGCTGGGGGCTGGTTCGCAAAAGCGACCAGCCGCACGGACGTTTCACGCTGCTTTTCCGCCGGACACCAAACGGCTGGCGCATCGCGCACGATCACACTTCCGCGGCGGAGACGCGGTAACCCGTGATTGGGGAGCGCGAGCATCCTGCTCGCTCCGGCCGGCATCCGTGCCGGCGCAGCCCCGCTTCCCCTAACGCTGTAACCTCTCCAACAACTTCCCATGGATTCCGTCGAATCCGCCGTTACTAAAAATCGCGACAACATCCTGTGCCTTCAGCAGTGGCACGAGTCGCTCTATGATATGAGCCACATCCGGTTCGTAAAAGGCCGGCCGGCCAGACTCCGCGATCGCTTTCACGACCGCTTCGGGATTCAGCCGCTCCGCTTCCGGGATCTGCTCGAGCCGCGCTACTTGCGAAATAAAAACGCCGTCCGCGAGTTTCAGCGCATCGGGAAGCTCCTGCTGGAAAACCGCGCGGCGCGTCGTGTTCGAGCGCGGCTCGAAGATGGCCCACAAACGACAACCGGGATAACGATGCCGCAGCGCGCGCAGCGTTTCGCGGATCGCGGTCGGATGATGTCCGAAATCGTCGATCACTTTCACCCCGCGCGCTTCCCCGCGCACTTCCTGCCGCCGCGCGATGCCTTGAAAACGCGCCAGCGCTTTCCGGATCTTCGCCACCGAAACGCCGTAGAACCGCGAAGCGGAAATCGCCATCGCCGCATTGCGCACGTTGAATTCTCCGATCAGCGGCACCTCGAATTCATCGTTGCCAAGGGTGAAGCGCGATCCATCGGGAGAATAAGCGACATCGCGGATTTGCTGCGCGCAATTGGGTGAAAACCCGATTTCCAAAATCTGGGCGAGGCACTCGCGTGCGACTTCCACGCAGTTGGGATCATCGCCGTTCAAAAGAACCATTCCATTTTGCGGCACGATGTTGAGCAGCCGCCGGAAACTGAGTTTGATCTCCTCGAGGTCGCGAAAGATATCCGCGTGATCGAACTCAATATTGTTTACGATCAGCAATTCCGGCAGGTAATGAACGAACTTCGAGCGCTTATCGAAGAAGGCGGAGTCGTATTCGTCCCCTTCGATTACGAAATATTTCGAATCGTTGAAGCGCGCGCCCTGTCCGAGATTTTTCGGGATGCCGCCAATAACGTAACCCGGATCGAGTTTCGCAGCCGTCATGATCCAGGCGAGCAAGGCGGTGGTGGTCGTCTTTCCGTGCGTGCCGGTAACGACGAGATTGTGCCGACCGCGCAGGAAAAATTGCTTCAGCACTTCTGGAAGCGAGGCGTAGTAAAGCTTCCGGTTCAAAACCGCCTCCACCTCGGGATTGCCGCGAACGATGGCGTTGCCGATAACGATGATCTCGGCGTCGGCCGGAATATTTTCGGGGCGATAACCTTGATGGAGCGCGATCCCCTTGCTCTCGAGAAAGGTCGACATCGGTGGATAAATGTTTTCGTCCGAGCCGGTGACCGTGAAGCCGCGCTCGCGCAAAGCCGCGGCGACCGATCCCATCGCGGTGCCGCAGATTCCGAGGAAATGAAAATTGGCTGGTGCGCCGATCACGCAAACTCCTTACGCCGCGAGTGAGGATTTGGCTACTGAAACGCTACGGAAACAACAGTCCTGTTTTCAGATTGGCTTCAAAGGGAGTTTGAAAGAGGTTAGCGGTCTCGTGACGATGCGTGGTAACCTACTCAATCGAACCGGTGATCGTAAAGGAAGGGCTTGATACCTGAGGTGGCAATGCGCGCCCGGTTAAAGCGACTTATAAACTTGATAGACGCCGGTGCGCATGATGGTCTCACAACCCTGGCA
>PNAS01000015.1 GCA_003169695.1 Spartobacteria bacterium | reverse complement strand
CGCGCTTCGGCTTTTTCCTTCCCGGCGTTCCATTCCATTGCAGAATCGTTGGCGACAGTGAACGAATTCCACTTCACCGGATAAACGTGACCGAGAATAGTCTTGATCGCTTCGCGCTGCTCCGGCGTGACCGCGGAATCGAAGGTTAGCACCGCCCAATCCATCTTCCCGGTGGAAAAATCTGAGCCGAGATCACCCGCGACCCAGAATTTTGCGCCATCAAGTTTCACGTTGCCCGTGTGGCCGTGATTGATCTTATATGCGTTGTTGAACTTGCAGAAATGTTCGCCGCCGCCATGATCGCCATGGCCTGCGTGACCGGCCGGAGACGTATTGAAGTAACACTGACAGAACATCGGGCAACTGCAGGCTTCGATAATGGAAGCGTTCATGGCCCAATCGTTGGCTGATTTCTCCGCCGCCCAAGCCGCCACGGCGAAACATAGAAAAACTACAGAGATTAATTTTTTCATTTTGTAATTCCTTTCAAGTCGAGTCTGAGCCCGAGACCGGAAAGAGTCAACGGCGTCGCGGCCAGAAAAGAAAGCCTAGACGTTTGCTCGAAAAGGTGCTGCAAACGAGCCAGCAATGGCTGTTTAACGACCCGGCCAAGGCTGCGGCGATCGCACCCTTGAAATCGCATCCGATTTGTGGCGCAAAACCGGCGGCAGCTAATTTCAGAAAGGGTTTAGCTTCCGACCGAATCCGAGTGAATCCGATCGATAAACCTGACACGAAACGGAAAAACCGCCCGGCTGCCGCGCAAGGCGCTCGAGCAAATTGAAAGGGCCGTGAAAATCCTTGCTTGAACCGGGAATTTCGAATGACGCGACCGGATCCAAAACGATTCCATCAGACGAAGCGCCCGGCGACGAATCCATAACGCTGCGACCGCCCGCAAGGCTTGACGCTCTCCCGGCGATTTGTCAGTGATGCTCGAAGGTAAAAGAGTTAGTGATGGCCAGCCGGCCGGCGTTATGCTTCGCATAAAGTTATGAAAATACCGCGACTGCAATTCACGCTCGCTCTCTCGCCAGTCGCAGCTGATCTTATGTCTCGTTAGGCGTGCCAAGAAGTCATGAGCAACAATCCGGAACCATCTTTTCGGACGAGCGAATCCGGGCGCTTTACCCCAACTTTGAAGCAGGACGTTTCCGATAACGCGCTCGTTGGTTTGGGAATGCTTGTACTTGTTCCGCTGATTTTGTGGGTTCGTCGCGCTTACTTGGGTCATCCCATTTCCTGGATCGTTGCGCTCGCCTGCGGAGCCGGTGGCGCATTCCTCGGGTTCCTGTTTTATACCTGCCGCTTCCTCTTGCGTGCCCCGCGTTCCGTTCGCTTTTCCGACATTGCCTTGATTCTTGAGCGTCGCGACGGCAGGGAGTCCGAGATTCGCTGGAGTGACGTCCGTCGGGCCACGCGCAGCTCCTACGGGGGACTGAGATGGCGCCTGTGGACGGACGATGCTGTCTTCAACGTGCGGGCTGACGGCTTCTCTACAGTTCAGTGGCAGGAGATTTCAAATCACATATTCAAGCAACTGACAGAGAGAGAGGTTCCAATCAGCATTGCTTCGACCACGGCAGGACCCTCCGAACAGAATCTCGCCGAGGCTCAAAACAATCTTGGCGTCTGCTACGACAAGGGCGACGGCGTGGAGAAGGATCAAGTGGAAGCGGCGCAGTGGTATCGCAGAGCCGCCGAACAGAATCTCGCCATGGCTCAATACAATCTTGGCGTCTGCTACGACAAGGGCGAAGGCGTGGCGAAGGATCATGTGGAAGCGGCGCAATGCTATCGCAAAGCGTCCGAGCAAAATTTCGCCAACGCTCAATACAATCTGGGCGTCTGCTACGACAACGGCGAAGGCGTGGCGAAGGATTATGTGGAGGCTTACAAGTGGAGGCCGCTGGCGGCGAGGCAAGGCTTTGAGGATGCAAGGAAAACTATGACCATGCTGGAAAATAAGATGACGCCAGAGCAGATTGCGGAGGCACAAAAGCTGGCGGGTAATTTTAAGCCGCGGTAGGTGCCATCTGCTGGGGACGGTAATTCAAGCACTAGTGTGCAGTCGCACCCGACTTTCTGTTCCATCTTCTTCATCTCGAAGGATGGGTCCGAATTGCAGCGCCGCACCGAGCGGAGAAGCACATCGACGGTTCACTGGAGCGCACTGGTTAGGCCGACAAATTTATTGTCAACTCCTCCCAAAGTACGTCTTCGTCTCTGGCGTGAGCCAGAAAATCAGCAACGGGATGCAAGCGGGCAAGAAGCAGGCGCTCGTCATCCCTAAACAGATAATCACCAAGTCATAAGTCCAGAGCCAAGGTCGAGGGCGGACTAGCAACGGTAGCAAACAGCCCCAAACCGATCAGCAGAAAAAGCGCGCCGATGATGCGTGCCCTGGCAGTGGACACCTCAACAATTGCCGGGTCGGCGAGAAAGTAAAACAGCGACGCGACGGCAACCGCAAGATAAAGGAAGCACAAAAAGGCGGAGTATATCTTGAACTATCCAACAACCTGGAGCTTCGCTTGAGTGAAGATTTGAGAGTATTCGTTGGACATATTGCGCGCGAGTTGGCCTAACATGTGATTATGCCGACACAAGAATCGGATGTCCAGCGTATTAGGGAACCCGCTTTTCCATCTTCGTGCTCGCGATCCTAATCGATCGTTGGACCGATAAACTTGAGCACGAGCGAGAGAACGAATGATCTTACTTGGACTTCTTGGCTGTCGCTTCAGCTTCAGCGTCCAAATCCACGCCACTTTTTTGCGCGGTATCCCGGCGGGCAGCCGCCTCTTGCAGCTTCGGAAGGAGTTGTTCGAGCTTTGTGGCTGGGTCATCCAGGACAAGGCGAACAATTCCCCGGTTGATTGTCCTTGCTTGAGCGAGAAGCCCATAGGCACGCGCTTTTGTAGTCAGAAATGACTTTGTTTTTTCAATGGTGCTATGCCTGGCCGCTTCGTCGCTCTTCTGCGCGGCAAGTTGATATTGTTCCACCGCCTCGCCGAATAGATCGATTAACTTTTGTGCGGCGTCTTTCTTCTGGGTGCGGACGGTCGAGAGTCCGCTCTTGTCGATATCGTCCAAGAATTGCTGGAATAATGGCTGAGCCTCCTGCGAAGCCTTGTTCGCTGCGCTCACCGCCTTGTCCGTTTCCTCAAGCAAGGGCTTGAATTGGGGGTCGCCTCCTGCTCCCCGAATCTCTTGTATGCCGCGATACATCTTTACCAGACCAAGGGCGATCACGATGACGCCGCAAATTATTGCTAAAAGCCTTACGAAGGGGTTCATCTTTTTCCGTTCTAGTAGTGGTGGTGTCATGGATTTGTCCTTAGTATCAAGAGTTAAAGCGGCAGAAAGAAGAGTTAAACCTTCTACATTAGATTTGCAGTAATAATCTTCCGGGATCGATGAAGTTTCGCTACGCCAGCTCATAATTATTATTGACGGGCAACCATTAGTCAGGTGCCCTATCTCGGAAGCCGCCAGGCATTGTTCACAGTTCCTGCCATGACCGAAATCCCGCCATCTCTCCCGCCACGGCGTCCGATCGTCACTCTTCTTCTTGGGATGCTGCTTGCGAACCTCGTCGGCGATGCGCTTCTTTTTGGCGTCACGAAGTTGTTTTCGCTGTATAAGGATCAGACCCGGGGCGTGCTTATACTCCCGAGCTTTGTCTTGCTGCCGCTGATGGTGGGGTTGATCGCGGCCTGGTTCTATCGGCGGCTCAATCGGAGCCTCGGTCTCACATTTCTCGACGCGCTCTGGGTGTCCTTGGTGGGACTGGTGGCCGCGTGGATAGTTCTTAACGAAGGGATTGTCTGCCTGGTGATCGTTTTTCCCGCACTCTATACTCTGGTCGCCGGGGGATTGCTCCTGGGCCGTTTGTGGTTCAAGCCGGACTACAGCAAGCTCCAACTAAGTATCTTCCCACTCCTCGTCCTGCTTACCGTAACCGACGCCTTCTACACCTCGCCTGAACGCGCGATGGTCACGGACGAAATTCTCATCCACGCCACATTAGACCAAGTCTGGCCGCATGTTCTGGCCTTTCCGGATATTCCCGATCGGCCCGACTACTGGATTTTCCGCCTGGGCCTCCCTTACCCGACACAAACAACAAACGGGGGCAACTTCGTCGGAGCGGATCGGCAATGCATGTTCAGCGATGGGATCGTGATCAAGGAGCGTGTGGCCGAGTTTGTCCCGCGCGAAAAACTCACGTTTGATATTGTCGAACAACCAACTCACCCCGAGGCTTACGGACACATTACCTTGCACCGGGGACAGTTCGTGTTGCGCGATAACGGAAACGGAACCACCACTTTGTTCGGCTCGAGCTGGTACACCTTGCACGTTCGTCCGCTCTGGTATTTCGATGTCTGGACGCGCGACATGACTCGCGCCGTCCATCTGCGCGTCATGAAGCACATCCGCCGCCTGGCTGAGAAGGAACAATTATGATCCGATCGCTCGTTACTCTTGCCGCATTACTGCTCCTCCACGCGAGCCTGGGCGCTGAGCCACGCCGCGTGGCCTTCGAACGAGGTTCCGATGTTTGGGTCGCAAACCTTGATGGCACCGGCGCGAAAAAAATCGCGCGCGGCACCCAGCCCGACATTTCTTCCGACGGAGCACGCGTAGCCTTTAATACGGATACCGGCGGCTCGAAAGCGCTCGATCGCCGCATCGCGCTCGCTGATGCCGCCACGGGAAAGGCAACGGTTTTCACAAAGGAAATTCCAAGCGACAACTGCCAGCATGCCATCTGGTCGCCCGATGGTTCCCAGATTCTCTTCAACCTTTACACCGAGAACGACTGGCACCTCGGTCTGATCAACGCGGATGGCAGCGGGTTTCGTTACCTGAAAAAGGCGCCTTCCAAGAACAGTGGCCTTTGGTCGGCGTGTTGGGCGCCCGATGGCCGCTCCGTCTACGTGCAGGACCTGGATAAGATTTCCCAACTAGGTCTGGATGGAGGCGAACTGAAGACATGGGACTTGCACGCGCTCTTTCCCGCGGCCGGCCTAACAAGCAGTTCGCGGATGGCTGTTTCGCCCGACGGTAGCACTCTCCTTCTTGATGTCGAGGTGGATGAGGACGTGGAGCGGGAAGACTGGGACGGCCCTCCGCCCGCCATCTGGACGCTTGACCTGGCCACCACCAAAGTCACGCGCCTGACGCCGAAAGGCTTCTTTGGCTGGAGTGGTTCCTGGCTGAGTGGCGAAGAGATTCTCTTCGTTTCCCAGGGCGACAAGGAGAAACAGCCATCCCTTTACCGTATGTCGCGCCAGGGCGAAAATCGAAAGCAGCTCCTGAAGAACGCTAGCTATCCCAGCGTTTCTCAGTGAAGAACGGCCTGCGCTGCTTCACTAACAGTCCGCCGCAACTCAGCTACAGCCTCGGCGGCATCTACGGCACGAGCACGTGGTATCGGGGAAATAGGTCGCGGTGATGACTCGTTAGGTGAACGAGCTGTCCTTGGTGAAGACCGCTGGCGTTGGCACGCTATAGCCGCCTGGGGCGCGGCGGAAATAAACCCTCGATGCTGCCCGGCACCTCTTCGCATGGCGGAGCGGCTACAGCTCCTGACGCAGCGTGCGTTTATCTCCGACGCGGCGCGTCACGCCGGCGCGATCGAGCCGTTCGAGAAACGGCACGATAACGCGCCGCGAACTTCCTAGCGTTTGCCGCAGATCACTGACGCTCGCGGAGCCTTTGGCGCGGATGAATTTGCTGACCGCGTCGCGCATCTTAGCAAATTCTTCGCTCCCCAAAAACACGTCGTCCGTGATTTTTAACACCTCTCCCGTGTCGCACAAAAACCGCAGCGCCTGCTGGGAGATCGCATCCGGCACGAGCTCCTTGCCTGACGGCGGATCAAACGGCTTCAGCGCGAGTGCTGCCCGAATTCGCGCACAGGCCGACTGAAGCGAATGCGGCAAAGTAGGCCGGTGCGTCGCCCGCTGGATGATTTCGCCGGAGTGCACGAAGCCGTTCTGACACAATTCGGAAATGAGCGCGTCGAAGAGTTCCGGCAGCGGCATTTCGCTGCCAAGCACACTGCGCAGCCGCGCCAGCTCGAGGCCGACCCGATGCGGATGCGTCCTGTGCTCATCCTCAATCTCCGAAATGGCGCGCCCGCGGAAAGCCGCCCACCACTTCGCATCGAGGACACGGTCACCGCAATCCAAGGCGATTCCCCTTTCACTTAGTTCCGAGATCGCGGCGGAGATTTCAGCGCGGCTGAAACGCGATTTCACCAGCAGTGTCGGCCGCCGCACGGCAACGTCGCGGACCAGCTGTGTGCCGACAAAGACGGTCGCATTTTCCGGGGAACGCGTTCGCTGGTTCAGAAAGTCTCGCTGCGCGGCGCTTCTGAAATTCTTCACGTTTGCCTCCGGATCGAGCACGACTCCACCCGCCAGCGTGCTTTGCCCAGACGCCTCGCGGACAACGAAACGGTCGCCCGCGAACATGAAAACCGGCGTGTCGAAACGCAATTGCGCGACGCTTGTTTCGCGCGCACGCAGCTCTTCTCCGCTTTGGAAGAAAATGCGCCCCGCAGAATTTCTGCTGCCATGATGGACGCGCACAGCCGCGCCATGTTTTAGCGCCCGCGTTGTCATTGGTAACCGTGAGGAGCGCGTCACCGCGGCATCGATGATGCCGCTCGCATCGCCGAAATCGGGTAGCGTGATGACGTCACCACGCCAAACACCGCGCTGGCCTTTGTCTCGCGCAATCGCTACATCCGCAAGGTTGAGCGCGGTGCGCGCGCCGGGACCGATTTCTTCCACTTCGCGGTTGTGACTTTGGATGGCGCGAATACGCCCCGGAATGTGCGCGGGTTGAACGACAATGGCGTCGCCCCGGCGAAATTTTCCTCCGGTCAGCGTGCCGGTCACGACCGTGCCGATGCCTCGCAGCGTGAAGGCGCGATCAACGGCGAGGCGGCTTTTGCCGATGTCGGCTTGCGGCACCAGTGAGCCAAATTCACCAGCGAGTTGCGCTTTCAACTCCTCGATTCCACGACCTACCGTAACGGAAGTCCGCACAATTGGAGCATCGTGAAAGACCGTGCCGGCAAGCTGCGCGCGCACGTCGCTCTCGGCCGCGTCTTCCGATTTCGCGAGATCAATCTTCGTCAGCGCGATGACTGCGCGTCTCACTCCGAGATAGATAAGAATTTGCAAATGTTCCTCGGTCTGCGGCATCCAGCCGTCGTCGGCGGCGACGACAAGGAGAGCGAGGTCGATCGAGCCAACGCCCGCGACCATATTCTTGACGAAATCCTCGTGCCCCGGCACATCCACGATACCGATGTTCAGGCTCGCATCCGGGCCTTTGAGTTCCAGTTGGGCAAACCCGAGCTCAATCGTGATACCGCGCGCTTTTTCTTCCGGCAACCGGTCGGGATCAATGCCGGTGAGCGCTTTGACAAGCGCGCTCTTGCCATGGTCGACATGCCCGGCGGTCGCGAGGATGAAATGCTTCAAGAGGATTGGGCAGCGAAACGCAGAGCGGTCACGAGCTCGTCATCCTGTCGTGAAAAAATCGTGCGCAGATCGAGTTTGAATTTCCCGGCGGCAATGTAGCCGATCACGGGCGGCGTCCCGCGACGCAGACGAGCGGCGAACGCGGCCGGTTCCTCGGCCGGAAAATCGAGCGTGACCGATGGGATCGTTGAGCGAGGAAGTGTGCCGCCGCCGATCTGCGCTTTCCCCTCGCCAATCTCCGCCCGCAGCGGCAGCTCCTGAAGGCGCGCGATTACCTTTCCGGCTCGTTCACGCAATTGGTCGCTCGAAAGTTGCATCATGGCGAGCGCGGGCACTGCGCTCGTTTCACCGGAAAGGTAAAGATCAACGGTCGTCTGCAGAGCAGCGAGAATAAGTTTGTCGCAGCGGAGTGCGCGAAAAAATGGCTCGCGTTTCAGTGCGGCAACGTGGCGCGCTTTCCCCGCGATGATACCCGCCTGCGGTCCACCTAAAAGCTTGTCGCCGCTGAAACAAACGAGATCGACGCCGCGTTTTAGCGTTTCCGAGGGCGTCGGCTCGTGCTCGATCGCCGTCGCTTTCTCCGTGGCGATGATCGCGCCGCTGCCAAGATCTTGCACGAGTGGAATGCGCTTCGCGCGTGCGAGCGTCGCCAGCGATTCCGTGCTCGGCGATTCGACAAAGCCGCCCATGAAAAAATTGCTGCGATGCACTTTCAGAATCATGGCCGTGTCGGCCGCGACCGCGCGCGCGTAGTCGTCGAGCGTGGTCTTGTTCGTCGTCCCGACCTCCCGCAGCTTCGCGCCGCTGGCTTCCAAGATATCCGGAATCCGGAAACCGCCGCCTATTTGAATAAGCTCGCCGCGCGAGATGATGACCTCGCGTTTCTTCGTGGTGAAATGCCGCAACGTCAGCACGAGCGCGGCCGCGCAGTTGTTGACCACCGTTGCCGCTTCGGCGCCGCAAAGCAGCGCAAGATTCTGTTCGAGATAACTTCCGCGATGACCGCGCTCCCCACCAGTCAAGTCGTATTCCAGATTGCTATAATTTTGCGCGATCGCGCTGAGCGATTCGAGGACGTCCGGACCGAGCGGCGCTCGACCGAAATTCGTGTGGATGATAATTCCCGTGCCGTTGATAACCGGCTGGATTTTCGAAAGCCGCAAATCGTCGACGGACGCACGCACCCGAGCGAGGACGGCGGCAAAATCCGGCACATTTTTTCCGGCGCGCATCGCCGAAAGTTCGCGGCGCACTAACGCAACGACGACCGGGCGCGGCAAATCGCAGCGACCGAGTTCGGTCACCACTTTTTCGACGGCAGGAATGTCCCGCAATGAACGCGCCGTCACTTTGTCATGGATATTTTTGGCATCTGCGTGCGGATAATTTTTCCGATGATGGTGACGCACACGGTGCGGTGTTTTTTCAATGTGCTTTGCACGGCACTCCAGCGTTTCGGCGGAACAGAGAGGAGCAGCCCGCCGCTGGTTTGCGCGTCGGCCAGGAGGAGGCGGATCGGCTCGGCGGTCCCATTCCATTCGACGATTGCGTTCGCGGTTTCAAGATTCTGCCGAGTGCCGCCGGGCACGCAGTCATCGTCAATGAGCGAGAAAATTTCCCGGCTGATGGCGGGCACCGCGCCGGGCGAAATTTCCGCGCCGACTCCGCTCGCGCGGCACATGGCGGCGAGATGGCCGAGCAAGCCGAAGCCGGTGACATCGACTGCGGCGCGCACAAGTCCGCGTTCGGCCAGAACGGCGCCGACCGTGTTCAAGCCGCGCATCAAGGCAATGGATTTTTTTGCCAGCGCCGGGGAAGTCAGCCCGCGCTTGATCCCGGTGGTCGCGATCCCGGTTCCAAGCGGCTTTGTTAAAACGAGCAAGTCGCCGGGACGCGCGTTCGCATTCGTTAACATGCGCCTGGGCGACACGATTCCGGTTACCGCAAGACCGTAGATCGGCTCGGGATTGCGAATGGTGTGGCCGCCAATGATTACGCAGCCTGCCTCCTTTGCTTTCGCGGCGCCGCCACGCAGAATCGCAGCGATCACTTCCGGCGGCACGAGGTCGGTGGGGATGCCCATAATATTTAAGGCGGTGAGCGGACGGCCACCCATCGCGTACACATCTGAGAGCGCGTTGGCCGCCGCGATCTGGCCATAGGAAAATGGGTCGTCCACGATCGGTGTGAAAAAGTCCACCGTCTGGACGAGGGCGCGATCGCGCGTGAGACGAAACACGCCGGCGTCGTCCAGGCTGGCGGAACCGACGAGCACGTTCGGATCACTCATTTTCGGAAGCTGCCGCAAAACTTGCGACAGGGCCTGTTGGCTCAATTTCGACGCTCACCCCGCACAGGACGAGAGCGACGTGAGCTTAAGAATTTGCTCGCGCGACATGCCAGTCACCCCCTTTCCGTTCGAATTGGCGGAGAGGATAGGAATCGAACCTACCCCGACCCGCAGAACGGGCCGACAACGGTTTTGAAGACCGCGGGGACCACCAGGCACCCTTCACTCTCCGAGAGAGGAAAAACGTCCAACGTCCAACGTCCGACGTCCAACGGCCAAATGAAGAAGAAGCGAAAGCGCTAAAGAGATTATTTGTGCGCTTTAATCTGTTGCGCGATGGCGTCAAAGTCCGGCCATTCGCCGGTTTCGAGTTTGGAATAAATGAGTTCACTGTTGACGCAAATTTCAAAAGCACCTCCGCCCGAAGGGATCAGTTTCACAGACTCGATCCCGGCGACGTCGCGAATTTTGGCCGCCAAACTGGTGGCCCTTGGTTCGTAGTTTCAAGCCGTGCAGTATTCGATCGTGACGTCCGCTTTCATCGTGCTCCTTCCGAACTAAGCCTATCTGTGGTGGAAGAACGGGTCAATCCGGCCGCGTCGGTCGGATGCGCCCCGTTTAACCGCGCGAAGCGCGCAGTCGTCCGAAAAAATCGCCAAGCAGATTCTGGAGCGACCAGTTGTCATCCATTTGAAGCCAGCGAAGCCCGGAACGCGGACGATCAGTCGCCGTAAGGACCGCGGTAACACGGCCGCCTTCCTTGAGCAGATAGATTTTTGCGCCAGCAGCGAGATCGACCCATCCGCAGGCGGAAGCGCCTTCAAGTCGCGCGACCGCTATCTGTTCCCCGTGACGAGGGCGAGCCAAAAGCCGGTGATTGATTCGATCGGTATGCAGACCAGGGAAACGAAAATCGAATGCTTCATCTACGCGCGGCTCGCGATCTGACACATATGGCAGATTGCTAAAAGTGATCCGGGCGGTCAAAACATCGGTCGTTGGATCAACATAAAGTTGGTGCGAAATCATTTCGCCGTAAGCAAACGTGCGGGCATGATCGGGACTAGTGATCACGATTTCACTACCAAACGCTGGCGCAATGGAACCGAGAATCATTGCCAGCAAGACCGCGGGCTTCATAACTATCAAAAGTAGGACACAATCGACCGACCGTCTACGAGCTTCCGATCCAGATCCCAACGAGAAATACCAACACTCCTCCGACAATCACTTGAAAAGCGGCGCGGAGAAACGGCGTATCCATATACCGGTTTCGAATCCAGCTGATGAGCAGAAGTTCAATGGCCACGATCACAACTGCAACGGCGGTAGCGGTTCGAAAATTTGGAATCAGATAGGGCAACGTGTGACCGATTCCTCCGGCCGTGGTCATCAACCCGCAGACAACTCCACGAAGCAGAGGTTTGCCGCGGCCGGTCAGGCTGCCGTCATCAGAAGCTGCCTCAGCGAACCCCATTGAAATTCCCGCTCCGACGCTGGCGGCGAGGCCGACCAGGAAGGCGGCGTGGGTGTTGTGGGTTGCAAAAGCTGCGGCAAAAACCGGCGCGAGGGTTGAGACCGAACCATCCATCAATCCCGCCAGCCCGGGCTGCACGATTTGTAGAACGAACAATCGGCGATGGGCTTTGTCTTCTTGTGCTTCAACTTCCGGAGTCAGTTGTTCCCGTTGGAGATTATCGGCCAGGGTGACATGCTTGCGCTCCGCCTCAGCCAAGTCTCCGAGCAGCTTCCGCGTTGACGCGTCGCTGACTTTACCGGCAGCGCGCTCGTAGAAGCGCTGGGTTTCTGTCTCCATTATCTCTGCCTGGCGCCGAACGGTTTTGATTCCGAGCGGCCGGATCATCCAAACTGGTTTGCGGTGCACGAACCCCTTCACGTCTTCTCGACGGATCAGAGGGATGTGTTCTCCAAAGCGGCGACGATATTCTTCAATCAGTTCGCGGCGATGCTCGTCCTCTTCCGCCTCCATTTCCTTAAAGATTTGGGCGGTGGCGGGGAAATCTGCTTTCAATCCCTCGGCGAAGTCTGCGTAGACACGCGCATCCGTTTCCTCGGACGAAATGGCCAGCGCCAGGATTTCCTGTTCGGAGAGGTCTTTGAAATTTTTAGCCACGGCGTTTCCTCCAGATCAGTCGAACCTAACCGCCAGGATCACCAAGCTGAGTGGTCGATGCGAATACTATTTCTTCGCCACCGCAGGAATTGGTGAAGGAGGGGGCGTGGCGGCGACCCGAACAACGTCGCCGGTCACTAGTGAGTCAGCTGGATTGAGGATGACTTTATCCGAGGGGGTAACGCCATCGACGATTTGAATGTTGGTGCCGAAGTCGCGGCCCACTTTGATATCGCGGAGTTCTACTGTGTTGTCAGGCTTCACCACTCCCACCTGCATTCCCTGGGCGCGGAATAAGAAGGTATTGTTCGGCAGCGTAACAATTTGCCCTAGCGCACTCGCTGGCAGCCGAGCCTGGGCGTAGCTGCCCGGTTGAATCTGATTGTTCGGGTTGTCGAGGTGAAGTTCGACCAGCAGCGTCCGGGAATTCGGCGTGATTGATTCCGAAGTGGTCGCAACTTTCGCCTGCAACGTTTTGCCCGCTTGATCGGGGAAGACGAGATCGATCGGTTGATCCACGCGAATGTCGGTCGCGTTCGCTTGCGGGACGCGAAAATAAATGCGGAGCGGATTGGTTTGCTGAACATGGAACATTTCCATGCTCGTGTTATTCGCGACGATCAGGTCGCCGACATTCGTGTTGCGCACTGTGATGGTGCCGGCGAATGGCGCAGTTACCCGTTTAAATGCGACCTGCTGCTCAAGAACCCGGAGATTGGCGGCAAACGCATCCGCGTTGGCCCTATTAGTCTCTTGCGCGGTGGCTGTGTTTTGGGCGTCGAGCTCGGAGACGACACCCTGCTTGAATAGTTGCTGCCATTTTTCATTCGTAATCTTTGCCAGATCGTAGCTTTTTTGGGCCAGTGCGGCCTGGGAGCGAGCTTGTTCCAGTTGATGATCGAGGTCCGGTGTGTCGATCTCGGCGAGCGCCTGGTCTTGGTTAACATGTGCGCCGATGTCTACCGCCCAGCTTTTGAGGTAGCCATTGACCCGCGAATAGATACTCGCTTCCTGCCACGGTTTAACCTCGGCCGGCAGCATCAGTCCGTCCGGAGGCGCACTCACGCTCGCCGAGACGACCGTCACGTTCGGCACCGCCAGTTGTTTGGTATCGGCTGTCGCTGTCTTGCGCTGCGACAATCTCGGCAACACCCCAGCAAGGACGGCGAGGACCAACAGTACCCCGCCCACAATGAGGAGCCAACGAGATCCATGTTTGCCGAACAGCGAAGAGCCAGCGGATTGCTTCTCTCCTGTGCTTAAGGGAATGCCGCTAATAGTAGTTCCGTTCATAACATTTGCTTGGTTAGGTCGCGGGAATGGCCGTATCCAGGCCTAGCGACGGATTTGCTTCCTCTGGTTTGGAATTGCGCTTAGCAGCGGACGATCGGTGCAAAAGACTGAACACCACCGGCACGAAAAACAGCGTAGCCACTGTGGCCACCGTTAAGCCGCCGATAACACCGCGGCCAAGCGGCGCATTTTGTTCGCCCCCTTCACCAAGACCCAGGGCCATCGGTAACATCCCGATGATCATGGCCAGAGCCGTCATCAACACCGGCCGCAAGCGTGTTGTGCCTGCCTCCCATGCGGCGTGCAACGGATCCAAGCCTTCGTCAAGCTGCTGGCGCGCGAAGGTAACCACCAGCACGGAGTTCGCCGTGGCGACGCCCATACACATGATCGCGCCCATCATCGCGGGCACGCTCAGCGTTGTGCCCGTGACGAACAGCCCCCAGATCACGCCGGCGAGCGCACCGGTCAATGCGGTTAAAATGATGAAAGGATCGAGCCAGCTCTGGAAGTTAACGACGAGCAGCAGGTAAATGAGCGCGACCGCCGCGACCAGGCCGATGCTCAACCCGAGAAAACTGGAGTTCATTGTCAACGCCTGGCCGCGTAGCATGATGGAGGTGCCGCGTGGTAAATTTTTTTGCGCTTCGGCAATGATCGGCTTGATGTCGCTTATCACACCGCCGAGGTCGCGATTCGCCACGCCGCCGTAAACGTCCACGACCGGCATGATATTGTAGTGTGAGTAAATCGGTTGGCTGTTGGCCCGAGTGAACGAAGCCAGGTTCGTCAAGAGCTGTCCGTTGGCAGCGCCGGGCGTCGTCGGAGCGCTCACCGGCAGCGATTGGAGTGCATCGAGTGATGCCAGCCGGTACTCAGGCGCTCGCACATTAACCAAGTATGAAACGCCGGTGGTTTGGTCGACCCAGTAACTCGGCGCAGTTTGACCGCTACCGCTGAGGCTTAACAGGACCGAGCCGGCGACGTTGCTTTCGGTGAGTCCCATGCCTGCGGCCTTGGTTCGGTCGATCGCGAACTGGAGCCGTTGCAAATGCGCGGGCTGTTGCACACGAACATCAACCGCGCCGGTCACGCGCCGCAGCTTCTGGGCGAGTTCTCCCGCGATTTTGTGGTCGGTCGCCAGATCGCGGCCTAAAATCTGAACGTCGAACGGCGCCGGTAATCCAAAGTTAATCGTTTGGGTTACGATGTCCGCGGGCAGGAAATAGAATTCAACGCCAGGAAATTTCTGGTGCAGATCGAGCCGCAATTGCCGCACATAATCGTCCGTCGGCTTATGGTTCGGTTGCAGCGCGACGAGAACATCAGCGTCGGCTGATCCACCTGTGCCACTGTTATTGTAGCTCAAGTTAATCCCCGATATGGGAAGGCCGATATTGTCGACGATTCCCTTGAGCTCCTGCGCCGGGACCCGCTGTCTGATCGCGGCTTCTACTTGGTCGGCGAGGTTAGCCGTTTCTTCGACGCGCGTTCCGGCGACGGCGCGAACGTGCAATTGAAATGATCCCGCATCCACGGCCGGAAAGAAATTTTGGCCAAGAAATGGCACAAGGATCCATGAGCCCGCGCAAAGCGCGAGGAAGGT
>PNAS01000084.1 GCA_003169695.1 Spartobacteria bacterium | reverse complement strand
GTGCTGTTGAGCGACGCGATGGCGCATCTACCGCTCGATGTGCTGTCAAAAAATTTCGGCGTTGGCGAACAAGCGTTTAAGAATGTGCCCAAAGAAGAGCTATTCATTCTCCAAGCGGATGTTCCAGGGGGGCTAGAGGCCGATCAGAAAGCAGCGGCCGGAGCACGTGGAAAGTCACCGAAGGATTTTGCTTTTCGCACGATGGAAATGCCGCCGACGAAGCAAACGAAAGGGGGCGAGGTGCGCATCGTTGATTCGAGCAACTTCAAAGTCTCAACCACAGCGATGGCCATGGTCACCGTTCATCCGGGCGGAATGCGGGAACTGCACTGGCACCCGAACGCGGACGAGTGGCAGTACTTTATCGCTGGCAAGGGACGAATGACTGTGGTGGCGACCGGCAACAAAGCCCGGACAATGGACTTTCAGGAGGGAGACGTCGGATACGTGGAGAAGAGCTTGCTGCACTACGTCGAGAACACGGGCGACACCGATCTGGTGTTCCTCGAGATATTCAAGGCCGATCGCTTTCGGGACCTTTCATTCTCGGAGTGGCTGGCTCACACTCCACCGGAATTGGTCATGGCGCATTTGCACATCGACAGGGCGACCTTCGATGCCTTATCTAAGAATGGCGCGGTAATCACGCCGCTGTCTTAGCAGGAGTTTATGCGAACGAATAATCGCTGGGTAATCGCAGCCGCAGGAGTGTTTCTCCAGATCGCGCTCGGGGCGGTCTATGCGTGGAGTGTTTTTCGCGCCCCACTGGCGAAGCAATTCGGATGGAGCATTTCAGAAATAACGCTGACGTTTACGATCAGCATTTTTGTCCTGGGATTTGCCGCGTTCTTCGGTGGCCTGTGGCTGAACCGTAAAGGACCGCGCATCGTCGCATTGACCGGTGGCGCACTCTATGGGCTGGGAGTTTTCCTGGCCAGCTTCTCACATAGCCTGTGGTGGTTATATCTCAGTTACGGCGTAATCGGCGGAATCGGTCTCGGTCTTGGCTACATCGTTCCGGTGGCCGTGCTGGTAAAATGGTTCCCGGATCGCAGAGGGTTCATTACCGGTATCGCGGTTGGCGGGTTTGGAGCTGGCGCGCTCATTACCGCGCCTGTCGCTACGCGACTCATTCAGAGCGTTGGCGTCTTGAGCACATTCGCATATCTCGGGATCGCATATCTAATCGTCACCCTTATTGCCGGATTCTTTATGCAGAATCCACCCGACGGTTGGCAGCTCGAGGGTTGGGCGCCGACGGCGACCGAAACTTCACACCGCGCGGGCCACGATTTCACACTGGGCGAGGCGCTCAAGACCTGGCAATGGTACGCTCTCTGGCTGCTGCTGTTTCTAAATACGTGCGCCGGCATTTCAGTTATCTCGCAGGAGGCTCCGATCTTTCAGGAATTGACCGGAGCAAGTGCGATCGTCGCCGCGAGCATGGTAGGGCTGGCCAGCATCGGCAATGCGGTTGGTCGAGTATTCTGGGCGTGGGTCTCCGACTTGATTACGCGCCGAGCGACCTTCGCAGTCGTGTTCGTTCTTCAGGTTCTGCTTTTTTGGTTCCTTCCGAACATCGCGACCGTCTCGTTGATGACGATCATTACATTCGTCGTGTTGATGTGCTATGGCGGCGGGTTTGGCACCATGCCCGCGTTTGCGGCTGATTATTTTGGTCCAAAGAACGTCGGTCCCATCTACGGTTTAATGCTGACCGCGTGGGGATTTGCCAGCGCGTTCGGTCCCTTGTTTATCGCGCACATGCGCGAGACGGCTGGTTCGTATGGCGGCGCGCTTCATGTCATCGCCGGGGTCATGGCGGTTTCAATTCTGCTGCCGATCCTGGTGCGACCTCCGCGCCCTGCCGAGAGAGCAGTCACTTAGCGAACGGCGCTCTCCCCAAAGAGGTGGTAGCGAGCGCCTCTCGCGTAAGACCAAAAAATCCCCCGGACGCGCCATAGCGGCGATGTGCTGGTCCGCCATAGCGTGAACTATGAAAAGGGAAAGCTTTCGCTGTCGGGCGATGCCATTCGCGGCAAGCCTCGTTAGGCCCATCGACCACCGGTATCCCCACTCGTTTGGCCTTCCTTCCGCAAGCGAGCAGCCCGGCATCCGCGCGCGGAGGATTTTCGTCATCAAGCAGGCGAGCCGCCTGCCGGCCACAAATACTGAGGGCAAAACAATACAGCGCATTCTGATCTCTGATGATCATCCCGACAGTCTCCGCCTGGTTTTTGGACGCCGCGCGAACCCACAGGTCGATCGTACGGCGCCGCCGAGCGCAGGATGGTGGGAGCCCATCCTGGCCTGGATGCTGATAATGGGCGCATTGATCCTGATGTTCTCGCCGCTCATTTTTAAATTCCCGTCGTGAACGCGAAAACAAGGTTAGCGCCGTGCCTCGCAGGTTCTCCCGCTTGTTGTAGCCGCGGTCAGCGACGTCCGTGGGATTCTCACTCGAAAGAGGGAGCGAGTGGCAACTCTTACGTGACACCGCAAAATCCCGCGAACGCACCATGGCCGCGAGACGTAAGGGTAACGATCTTTGGAATATGAAAAAGTTTACATTATTGAGTTTAGTCGGCATCACAGCGATCGCCCTCACTCATGCTGGATGGGCAGCAAGCCACGGCGGGGGTGGAGGAGGCTTCCATGGTGGCGGACACTTCGGAGGCGGGATGCGCGGAGGTGGCTTCGGCGGAGCCCGTCATTTCTCAGGCGGACCCATGTATTTTGGGAGGGGAGCTCCGCGCTTCTCAGGCCGAACTGGCAGGTTACCAATGAGACGGCCCTCCTTTGCGCGGCCAGATCGCAGAACGACCAATCGGCCGGCTTCTTCGAACATCGCCCGCAATCGTGCCGCAATGCCTCCAGCTGCGCGACTGTCGCGAACGTTTCCGCAACGCGGATTGAACGGAAGGACGGATCACATCTCCGAACGTCATGAGGCAAATTGGCACGGCGATTGGGACCGACGGCATGCGCATTTTGACCACGGTCACTTCTTTGTCTTTGACGACGGTTTCTGGTTCGGACTAGATGACGGAGTCTTCCCGTGGGATTACCTGCCGTATTACGCCGACGACTACCACCCCTACGATTACTACGCTGACACTCAGCCGGACGATAACACCGCGCCCGTTTATAATGACGCCCCGGTGGCTGATGCCACGGTCCAGGCTGCCCAGACGCAGCTTACCCAGTTGGGTTATTACGGTGGTCCGGTCGATGGCTTTTTTGGACCGTCGACACGTGATGCGGTGGCGAAATATCAAGTCGACAAACAGCTGAACGTAACCGGAAGTCTATCGCCGGACACGCTGCAATCGCTCGGTTTGCCGCAGGCAACGTCGAGTTGAACGCTAATACCCAGATCAGGAATGAAACCGCGGCGTCGGTCAGCAACGTAGTCGCTGCCTAACGAACGCCAAAATCTCAAGATATTAAAACGAAAGAAACGAGACCTATGAAAACAAACGAACCAATCAAGAAAGTCGGAGAATCGACCTACTCATTACTTGTGCACTCGGAGGAAAAGAAGCGCGCTCTCTTTGAGACGATCGTCTACGGCTTGGTCATTCTGAGCGCGGTGGCTGCCATTCTGCAATTCGCCGAGCAACCCGTACTGTTCGGTCGTTAGGCCACATACCGTGCGCGAGTCGAACAAACTGATATGAAAACGAATCAGCTCGGTAATACCAACTTGTTCATCACGAGAATCTCGCCCTCGTTGAACGCTTGCGCGAAGTCGGCGACCGCCACGGACGTCCGTCGGCTAGGTCGCCATCGCATGGACGCTTCGAACCCTGCCGTAACTGGCGCGATCCTCGGCGCGCGCAACGCGAAGCAAGTCGAATCGGAATATTCTGGCCGCTCTTTTGAGGTTTCCCGTCGTGAACGCGAGAACAAACTTGGTAATGTCGATCGCTTGCTGCGGCGCACGGGACTCTACCTCGAACGAGGGAACGAGCGGCAACCCTTATGTGACAGAACAAAATCCCACCGACGCGCAATGGCCGCAAAACGGAAGAGTCACGATCTTGGAATATGAAAAGGTTAAGATTACTTAGTTTAGTCGGCATCACATCGATTGCCCTAGCTCACGCCGGATGGGCAGCTGGCCACGGCGGAGGTGGAGGAGGCTTCGGCGGTGGTGGTGGTGGTTTTCATGGTGGTGGTTTTGGCGGAGGACACTTCGGTGGAGGAGGCTTCCATGGCGCTGGGCACTTCGGTCGTGGAGCAGGATTCCCTTCTCGTGGACCAGGATTCAGTGGTCGTCCGTTCAATGGAAGAATGGGTCATATCGCCGAACGTCACGCTGCAAATTGGCACCGCGACTGGGACCGGCGGCGTGGCCACTTCTTCCGCAATCGGTTCTTTGTTTTTGACGACGGTTTCTGGTTCGGACTGGATGACGGGTTTTATCCTTACGGCGATTACTATGCGTACGACGACCAGGATTACTACGGGTACGATGCGTCCATCGATCCATATTCGGTGTCGACGGTCCGTGCCGTCCAATCGGACCTGGCCAAGCGAGGTTACTATCGCGGTGTGATCGACGGTGTTTATGGCCCGCAGACGCGCGTGGCCCTCACGCGTTATCAAAGGAACCACGGATTGCGAGTGACAGGTAGTCTCACTACAGCAACGCTGCAATCCCTGGGATTGCCACAACCGATGGGTAGCTAACAAGCGCGGAATTGATCTATGAGAACGCCGCATTCGATGGCTTGTAGGAGAGGTAGGGAGCAATGGAGGCGGGGGCCAAGCGTGGCGCTCACTTGCAGCTTGCTAGGTTACAATAGCAATCCAAATCTCAAAATATGAAAACTAGAGATCCGAAAATGAAGCCGATCACAAGGATCGACATGAAAACGAACCGACTCGGTAATTCCGATTTGTCCATCACGCCAGTTGGCTTTGGCGCGTGGGCCATCGGCGGCTCGGGTTGGGAGTTTGGCTGGGGCGAGCAGGACGATAAAGCCTCTGTCGCCGCGATTCATCGCGCGCTCGAGCTTGGCGTTAACTGGATCGACACGGCGGCTGTTTACGGAATGGGTCACTCCGAGGAGGTAGTCGCCTTTGCCTTGAGGACCTGGCCCGGACCGAGACCCTATGTTTTCACGAAATGCGGACTGCGCTGGGACGAACAGGGATACATTCATCGCTCTTTGAACGCGGACTCCATCCGCCGCGAGTGCGAGGACAGCCTGCGCCGACTGGATATCGATGTTATCGACCTTTACCAAATCCACTGGCCGACGGAGGACTTGGAGGAAGGCTGGGGTGCGATGACGCAGCTTCAAAAAGAAGGAAAAGTTCGATGGATCGGCGTATCCAACTTCAACGTCGAGGAAATGCGTCGAGCGCAGGCAATTGCTCCGATCACGTCTTTGCAGCCTCCGTATTCGTTGGTCCGTCGTGAAGTTGAGCAAGAGATTCTGCCTTATTGTCGATCTAACGGGCTTGGTGTGATCGTCTATTCGCCCATGGCCTCCGGCTTGTTGACCGGCGCAATGACGCGGGAACGCGCGGCCAATCTTCCCGACAGCGATTGGCGCAGTCGCGACCTCGAGTTTCAGGAGCCGAAGCTCTCGAAGAATCTCGCTCTCGTTGAACGCTTGCGAGAAGTCGGCGAACGCCACGGACGTCCGTCGGGCCAGGTCGCCATCGCATGGGCGCTGCGAAATTCTGCTGTAACCGGCGCTATCGTCGGCGCGCGCAACACGAGGCAAGTCGAAGGAAACGCGGGCGCGGCTGACCTTCGTCTTACCGACGAAGAAATCGCGGAAATCGAAGGAAGAAACGCCTACCAACCGGAGTTGGTCACGGCAGCCTGACAAGAGGAATGAAAATGAAGATTGGATTCATTGGCTTAGGCATCATGGGGAGCCGCATGGCGGCGAACCTCCAAAAGCACGGCTACTCCTTGGTCGTGTTCAATCGCACGCGCGCCAAAGCGCAGCCGCTGCTCGAGCAAGGTGCAAGCTTCGCCGAATCGCCAGCGAAACTAGCGGAGCAGGTGGACGTCTTGTTCACGATGCTGGCTCATCCCGATGCAGTGGAGCAAGCGGCTCTGGGTCGCAACCGCTTTCTAAGTCATCTGAAATCGAACGCGCTTTGGGTCGATTGCAGTTCGGTCAATCCGTCGTTTTCGAAGAAGATGGCTGCCGAGGCCGCGCAGCGCGAGGTTCACTTTATCGACGCACCGGTAACCGGCTCCGCTCCCGTGGCCGCCGAAGCAAAGCTCGTTTTTTGGGTGGGTGGCGACGCCATCGACGTGGAAATGATTCGTCCGTTGCTGCTGTGCATGGGCAACAAAATTATTCACGCCGGCGGACATGGGATGGGAGCTTCCATGAAAATAGTGATCAATCTGTTGTTGGGCAACGCCATGGCGGCATTCGCCGAAGGAATGGCTTTGGGCGAAGGCCTCGGAATCTCGCGAAAAATGCTGTTTGATTCTCTGCTCGGGACGCCTGCGGTCGCGCCGTTTGTAGCGACCAAACGGCAGAAGATCGAGAGCGGCAACTACGAGGCCGAGTTTCCATTGCGCTGGATGCAAAAAGACATGCATCTCGCATCGGTGAGTGCGTACGAATCAGGAGTGGCCATGCCCTTAACGAACGTAACCAAAGAAATCTATCGGCTGGCTATGCGCGACGGACACGACACCAAGGATTTTTCGGCCGTCTACGAATTCGCGACGGGCAACACTGGAAAAGAGCGGGGAGCTTAACTCCACATATGATAAGGACAATCTCCTACCTGGTCTCGGGACCATGGGAAGCGGCATGTCACACCTTTCGGCATCGGGTTTTGCATCGTTCTTGTTGCGACGAACAAGATCGCCTGAAGTCCCGGCCGCCTCGTTCTGATTTTGTCTCGGGAGGCTCACGACTCCGTTGAGCCTCACCTCAGCGTACTCGAAAGAGGGAGCGCAATCAGTTCGTAAGTAGGAGCTTAAAACCCCGCCATTGCGCAATGGCCGGAAAAATAGAGCAGGCACATCGTTAGGATATGAAAAGAAACAGTATAATTAGTTTGCTAATCGCCACGCTGGCCTGCGCAATGCAACCGGCACGCGCAGAAAGCGTAGATGCCGACGATTACCATTACCCGACTGGGGCGGGCTACAGCAGCGTCAACTACAATCCAATGGTCCGCGCGGTTCAAGTAGCGCTGCAAAAGGCAGGATACTACGTCGGCGATATTGACGGCGAGTACAGCGGAGACACTCGCGCCGCGGTGAACCGTTTCGAAAGAGACAAGGGACTGCCCAAAACCGGGACCATCACCTTGCCCGTGCTCGAAGCATTGGGGCTGAGCTAGGCGCACCTCGCGGTCAATTCCACTATGGATGAGTCGACAATGGAGGCACTCGGCCTGGCCTAGCCGGGCTATGCCGAAAGAGGGAGCGATTACCAGCCCTTAGGGGGCCTGGAAAAATCTGGCAACCGCGCCGTGGAAGGAAGATTGGAACGGAAGGAACCTTGGACATGAAAACAAAGACATTGATCGCTGGCCTCGCCACTGGACTTCTGACGTTAGGCCAACCAACGCGGGCCGCCGGTAATCCCGCCACTGCTCCCTCGCATATCGCTTCTTTTGAGTCCAGGGATCATGCGCGCCAAACTCACCGGCCCGCGACCCGCTCCGAGCAGGCCGTTTCCGGTGTGATTCCGCGCGCGATCCGGGGCGGCCATCCGCCCCAGATGCTCAATCCGCTCGCGCCGGCGAAATATGGCACAGCGGAAGAGAACGTCTCGCTGGATCCCGACGTCCCCGGAAAAGGGAGCGGAATCAAGGTCTTCAGCATTTCTTTCTAGCAGGTTGCGATGAACGACTCTCCGTGGATACACAGGAATGGCTCTTTGATCGTGATAAATGTCGCTTCCTCTTCAGCGATTCGATCGGACCTGCAACATGTCGGTCGATCTCGAGCTTGGCGAAAGCCAGGTTCACCGCCTATTGGAATCTTAGTTTTCGTTACCAGCGTGCTCATCGGCAATTCGTAGAGCGGCGATTTGCCCTATCTCTCGAAGAGCCCTTGCGGTTGTTGTCCACCGGAGTCCGGCAGCCATTCTGCCCTCTATCTCAAAAGAGGGAGCGGCCATCAGTTCTTAAGTGGCATGGAAAAATCCTACGATCGCGCAATGGCGGCAGGTCGGAGAGCGGGGATAGCTTTAAGCGCTTAACAACCCACTTCGTAAAACCATATGACTTCCGAAAATAACGATACCGCAATCAAGAGTTATCTGTGTGAGATCGGGCGCATCCCGCTCTTGACGCCGCAACAGGAGATCGAGCTCGCCGCTAAGATTAAGAAGGGCGATCGCAAGGCGCGCGCCCTCATGATCAATTCGAATTTGCGTTTCGTTGTCACGATCGCACAAGACTACGCGAATCTCGGCTTGCCGCTTCTTGATGTCATCTCCGAAGGAAACATCGGTTTAATGATAGCGGTCGATCGGTTCGATCCATCGAGAGGTGCAAAGCTCAGCACCTATGCGGCGTGGTGGATCAGACAAACCATCAAGCGCGCCCTCTCTAATCAAGGCAAGACAATCCGGTTGCCTGTTCATCTCGGCGACAAGATCTTGAAGGTGCGCCGCGTCGCGTTGCAGATGAGCGAGGAACTCGGCCGCGAGCCAACCGATGACGAGCTCGGCGAAGAGATCGGGATCGCCAGCAGAAAAGTATCGCAATTGAAAACCGCTTCAATTCGTCCTGCTTCGCTCGACGCGCCAATTGGTGACGATGATTTGACGGAGTTTGGCGAAAGTGTTGCGGACGAAGAGGCTCGAACGCCGTTTGAATTGCTGCGCGAGAAAGACCTGCACAACAAGGTCGACGGGTTGCTCGACGAGCTCAACGATCGGGAGAAGAAAATCATTTTCCAGCGTTTTGGTTTCGGAGGCGGAGAGCGGAAAACGCTCCAACAAATTGGCCACAAATTGGGTGTCTCGCGCGAGCGAATCCGTCAATTGGAGAGTATCGCGCTCGCGAAATTACGCCGCGCGCTCAGCCAAGAGGAGGATACCATCGGGCTTCCGGCCGCAGCTTAAGAAAGAGCATCCACCACTCAAAATTCGAACAGAGACCTAGCCGATACTACGACCGTATGAAAGGAACTTATGGGCAGAACCATTGAAGCAGACTTTTTCCCGCAAGCCTTTGAAGTGATCAAAAATAAGCCGCGCATCTTGATTGTTGATGACAACCACGACTTTACTCGCTCCGCCAGACTGGCGCTGGAGAAGACGGGCCGCTACTTCGTCTTTGAGGAGAATGACGCGACCAAGGCTCATCAAAGCGCGCAGAATCTTAAGCCGGATCTTATCCTGCTAGATGTTGCGATGCCGGAAACGGATGGCGGCGAAGTCGCTGCACGGATTCAAGCCGATCCGACATTGCATACAACACCAATTGTCTTTCTGACGGCTCTTGTCACGAAAACCGAAACAAGATCGGGCCTGCGGATCCAGGGCCATCCATTTCTCGCCAAGCCAATCAGCTTTTCGGACCTGATCGCAGGCATCGAAGAAAATCTGCCCGCGCGTGCGGCGTTCTGAATCGCACTGCAGCCATCGTTTATCTTATCGCGAACTGGCGAGGTGGATGGCAATTGCAAGTAATCCGCGCGATAGCCTGGGTTGCGAGCAAAGCTATGTAAGCCGCAGTAACCAAGGGCTTCGAGATGTAGTTGCCTAACATATGAAAATCGCGACGTTTGATGCGGCTGTCGGTCGGCCACCACCGCTCCTCGCAATGGTATCTCGAAAGGGGCACTCCACAATCCTCCCATCGCGTTATGGTGACGGAAAGGTCTGGAAGGTAGTTTTGAGTATGAAAACATCAACCTTGGTGGCCTTCATAGCCACCGCAGGCATAACTCTAACTCAACCGGTGCGGGCAAACCCTCCCGGCAGGGGCGGTTCCTCAGGTGCCGTTCCGCACTTCTCAAGCTCGGCTCACTTTGCGAGGCCGGCACACAGCTATGTGCCAGTCAACCATAGCCAGCAAACTGTGAGATACGTGCATCCTTCAGTTCAAGTGGGATCCCATCTCCCTCCTCGATCGTGGGCGACTAATTCCGCACCGCAGCAGACCGCAACAACCACGGCTGCCGCCCGGAACGCTCAAACTCAAAACAAGCGCATTAGTTTCGCAGAGGCGACCCGTCGGTATAGCCATGCACGGCACGACCGTAACTGGTGGCAGAGCCATTACTCGGAATTTGTTCTGGAAAATGGCGGATACTACTACTGGGATTCCGGCTATTGGTGTCCGGCGTGGGGTTACGATCCGAGCTTCGAAGCCTATTCGTACGACGGCCCGATCTATGGGTATGACAATCTAAACCCGGACCAGGTTGTTGCAGACGTACAAGCGCAACTGCAACAAGACGGGTATTACAACGGCCCTACACTCGGAATTCTCGATCCACCGACCCAGGCGGCGATTGCCAGTTACCAGCGAGATCATAACTTGTCGATCACCTCGGTTGTGGACGCGGCGACAATCAAGTCCCTCGGCCTGACTTAGCGGTTATAAGAGCGCCGCGAGTCCCTCGCGGAGTATTTCGCGGCACTTCCGCCGGTATGGCAGGACTTCTTTCAGACATGTCGAAACCTGATTCAAAAACGCATGGCGAAGAAGACATTTGGATTGGCCTTTTCACCGTTTCCGCCGCCGGAAGGCGACCAGTGGCCCGGGGCAGCCTCGAGCGTGCGCGCGGCAGCTTTCAAGGGGCGGCCGGCTGATGGCGATTCGGGAGCTCACTCGATTTTCGTCGAGCGATGCCGCCGCCCTGGCCTGCGCTCAACACCCTTTGATTGGTTTTGGACGCGACTACCCACCGGCCGAGCTGGACGAAGCCGGCATGATCTGCGCGAGAATTTGTCGCACCGCCGGATCAAACACGCACCCCCCCGATCAGATGGAGAAAAAGGTGAAGCAAGGACAGCCGCTGCCGCCGCCGGCAGTCTCTGTCCCGAATACTATTTACCGGAGAGCAACGGTTTTCCGTAACCGGAAGGGCATTTGATTGGTTGAACTGGAGGGGAATCGGGCCGAAGTGCACGCCGAAATCAATGTCAAAACGCAAAATCATCCTAATCGGCGCAATATTCCTGGTCCTGCTTGGGTGGTGGAGTTGTCATCACCGTGCAGGCTCGGATCAGGCGCAAACCGATGGGGCTGCGGGCGGCCGGAATGGGCGCGGCGGCCCACCGGGCGCGGGTGGTGGGGCGGTTCCGGTGGTGGCTGCCGAAGTCGAGCAAAAGGATGTGCCCATTTTTCTCGACGGACTCGGCACCGTGCAAGCGTTCAACACCGTGACGGTCCGGACGCGCGTCGACGGCGAACTACAGCAGGTGCTGTTTTCGGAAGGCCAGGAGGTCACGACTGGTGACATGCTGGCTGTGGTTGACCCGCGGCCGTTTCAAGCTGCGCTCGATCAGGCGACGGCGAAGAAAGCGCAGGATGAAGCACAGTTGGGCAATGCGAGGGTGGTCTTCACGCGCAACAGCGATCTGCTCGCGCGGAAAGTGATCGATCAACAGACCTACGACACATCGAAGTTCGCGGTCGACCAATTCGAAGGCACGGTTCAGGGCGACCAGGCGGCAATCGACAACGCAAGAACGCAGCTCGATTACACGCAAATCAAATCGCCGATCAACGGACGCACCGGGATTCGTTTGGTCGATGTCGGCAACGTCATCCATGCCGCCGACGCGAACGGCATCGTCGTCATTACGCAGTTGAAACCGATTTCTGTTGTCTTCACGCTGCCCGAGCAGAACCTGCAGGAAATCTTAAATCAGGGCGCGGCAAACGGTGGACTCCACGTCTCGGCGCTTGATCGCGGGAATACGACGCCGCTGGGCGAAGGAACGCTCGCGGTCGTCGATAATCAGATCGACCAGACAACGGGCACGGCGAAGCTGAAGGCAACGTTCCCAAACGACGATCTGAAACTCTGGCCTGGGAAATTCGTCAACGCGCGTCTTGTTCTGACGACGAAAAAAGGCGCGACCGTCATTCCGGCAAGCGTGGTGCAGCGTGGACCGCAAGGCACTTACGCTTACGTGATCAAGCCGGATAAAAGCGTCGAGATGCGGCAAATCAAAGTCGCACAGACGGAGAACAACCAGACGGTCGTGGATGATGGATTAAAGCCGGGCGAGCAGGTGGTCGTGGACGGCCAATACAAGTTACAACCGGGTGCGCACGTCGAGATCGCGCCTGCGCCGGGGCAACAGCCCGCGCAAGCCGCGGATAAGAAACCGGGTCGCACGGAGCGGTCGCCGAAGCCGTCGAAGTCGTGAGCATTTCCGAGCCATTCATTCGCCGGCCAGTTGCGACTTCGTTGCTCATGGCGGGCGTGATTTTGCTCGGGTTGCTCGGCTACAAATTGCTTCCGATTTCCGCGCTGCCGGCGGTCGATTTCCCGACCATCCAAGTCACCACGCTTTATCCCGGCGCGAGCGCGGACGTGATGGTCTCGTCGATCACCACTCCACTCGAGCGGCAATTCGGCCAGATCAGCGGGCTGGCTTCGATGAATTCCACCAGCTCGTTCGGAACGTCGACGATTACGCTGCAGTTCGTGCTCGACCGCCCGATCGACGTTGCCGCGCAGGACGTACAGGCGGCGATCAACGTCGCGGGTGGCTATTTGCCGAAGGACCTGCCGAACCCACCCAAATATAACAAGGTCAATCCCGCCGACACGCCCATCCTGACGCTCGCGATCACGTCCGACAGTTTGCCGCTCGATCGCGTGAACGACTTTGCCGACACGCTGCTCGCGCAAAAATTGAGTGAAGTCACCGGCGTCGGCCTGGTCACGATCGAGGGCAATCAAAAACCGGCGGTGCGCGTGCAGGTGAATCCGGCTGCGATTTCGTCGCTCGGTCTCAGCCTGGAAGACGTGCGGACCATTCTTGGCCAGGCCAATGTCAACGCGCCAAAAGGAAGCTTCGACGGGCCGCGGCAATCCTACACGATCGGGTCTAACGACCAGATCTTTTCCGCGGACGCTTACAAGCCGATTATCGTGGCTTACAAAAACGGCGCGCCCATTCGCCTCGGTGACGTTGCCAACATCATCGACGGAGTGGAGAACGATCAGCTCGGCGCTTGGGTCGGCTCGAAGAATGGCGAGCAAGCCGCGGTGCTGCTCGACATTCAGCGTCAGCCGGGCGCGAACATCATCCAAACGGTCGATCGCGTGAAGCAGTTGCTCCCAAAACTCTCGGGGACGTTGCCGCCGTCCGTCCACGTTTCGATCCTGGCGGATCGCACCGAAACCATTCGCGCCTCCGTTACCGATGTGCAGTTCACTCTCCTGCTCACCATCGGGCTCGTCGTGATGGTGATGTTTGTCTTCCTGCGAAAACTTTGGGCCACCGTTATAACGAGCGTCGCGCTCCCACTCTCGCTCATCGGCACCTTCGGCATCATGTACCTCGCCGACTTCAGCCTCGACAATTTATCGTTGATGGCTCTGACGATCTCGACCGGGTTCGTGGTCGATGATGCGATCGTGATGATCGAAAACATCGTGCGCTTCATTGAGGCGGGCGATCCGCCGTTGGAAGCGGCGTTGAAAGGCGCGCGGCAGATTGGTTTCACCGTCGTGTCGCTGAGCGTCTCGCTCATCGCGGTTTTCATTCCACTGCTTTTCATGACCGGAATCGTCGGGCGTTTGTTCCGCGAGTTCGCGATCACGATGAGCGTGGCCGTTGTCGTCTCCGCGTTCGTCTCGCTCACCTTGACGCCGATGATGTGCGCGAAGCTTCTGCACGCCGAAAGCAAGGAGGAGCAGGCGAATCAGGGACGCTTCTCGCGCTGGACCGAGAACTTCTTCGACCGCTTCCGTGATCTCTACGAACACGGCTTGCGCTGGGTCCTGGCGCATCAGCGATTCACGCTGATCGTCGCAGTGATCACGCTCGTCGCCACGATCCTGCTCTACATCGTCATCCCGAAAGGCCTCCTGCCGCAGCAGGATACGGGCGTGATCATCGGCGTGACCGACGCGGCGGAGAACGTGTCGTTCCAAGCAATGACGGAGCACGTGCACGCGATCTCCGACATCGTGCGCAAAGACCCGGACGTCACGAGTGTGTCGGCGTCGGTGGGCGCAGGGACGGTCAACGCGACGGTGAACACCGCGCGTCTTTACATCGTGCTGAAGCCGCACAATGAGCGAAGCGCGGGCGCGGAGGAAATCATTGAGCGCCTCCGCAAAGCCACGCGCGATGTCGAGGGCATCTCGCTCTTCATGCAAGCGGCGCAGGATTTGCAAATCGACGCGCGCGTCAGCCGCACGCAATACCAATACATTCTGCAGGACGCGGATGCGGTCGAGCTGGCGGAGTGGACGCCAAAGCTGGTGCAAAAACTCGGGGCTTTGCCCCAGCTTAGCGACGTGGCGAGCGACCAGCAGGTGAACGGCTTGCAGCTCAACGTCGACGTCGATCGCGAGAAAGCCTCGCGCCTCAACGTCCTCACGCAGGCGATCGACGACACACTCTACGATGCCTTCGGCCAGCGACAGGTCTCGATCATCTTTACGCAACTGAACCAGTTCCGGGTCATACTCGAAGTGGAACCGAACTTTCGCTCCTCGCCCGATGTGCTCGACAAGATTTATGTGAAGTCGAGCAGCGGGCAGCCGGTGCCGCTGAGCGCCTTCGCGACCATGCGCGTGAGCAACACGCCGCTCTCCGTTCCGCATCAGGGACAATTCCCTGCGGCGACGATCTCGTTCAATCTGCGACCCGGCAGCTCCCTCAGCCACGCGATTCCCGCAATCCAAAAAGCGGAACGACAGATCGGATTGCCGGACACGGTGGCGACGACGTTTACCGGCGCGGCGGCCGAATTCAGTTCTTCGCTCGCGAGCGAACCGTTCCTGATTCTCGCCGCGATCGTCGTCATCTACATCGTCCTCGGCGTTCTTTACGAAAGCTACATTCACCCGATCACCATTTTGTCGACGCTGCCCTCGGCCGGAGTCGGCGCGTTGCTTGCGCTGCTCATTTGCCACACGGATTTTTCGCTCGTGGCGCTGATCGGAATCGTGCTGCTCATCGGCATCGTGAAGAAGAACGCGATCATGATGNNATGATCGACTTCGCGCTGGAAGCGGAACGCGAGGAAGGCATGTCGGCGGAGGAATCGATCTACCGGGCGTGTCTGCTCCGGTTTCGCCCCATCATGATGACGACGGCCGCGGCGTTGCTGGGCGCGCTGCCGCTCGCGCTCGAACACGGCACCGGCAGCGAATTACGGCGGCCGCTCGGCATTTCGATCGTGGGCGGATTGCTGCTCTCGCAATTCCTCACGCTCTACACCACGCCGGTTATCTACCTCTATCTCGATCGCATCGGTCATTGGATCGAGGAACGCCGCAATCGCGGGCGATTCGCCCAGGCTGAATTGCCACTCGGCACCGCCCGGGAGGCGGAGCTCGCCGGCGCGAACGGAGATGCCGCGCGTAACGGCCACGGCCGATTCTAACCATGAGCATTTCGGAGCCGTTCATCCGCCGGCCGGTTGGCACGTCGCTGCTCGCTGCCGGCATCTTGTTGCTCGGTGCGGTTGCTTATCATTTCCTTCCGGTCGCGCCGTTGCCGAAAGTGGATTTTCCAACCATCTCGGTGAACGTACAGCAGCCGGGAGTTGATCCGCAAACCGCCGCGTCATCTCTCGCCGCACCGCTCGAACGCCGCTTCGCGCAAATCGCCGGCGTCTCGGAAATCACTTCCGTCAGCTCGTTAGGCGGCGCGTCGATCACGCTTCAGTTCGATCTCAACCGCGATATCAACGGCGCCGCGCGCGACGTGCAGAGCGCAATCAACGCTGCTGCCGGTGAACTGCCGAGCGGCCTTCCGAATCCACCTTCGTATCGCAAGGTCAATCCGTCGGACGCGCCGATCATGATTCTCGCCATGACGTCGGAAACACATCCGCTCGCCGAAGTTTACAACCTGGCCGATCAAATCATCGGTCAGCGCATCAGCCAGGTGGAAGGCGTCAGTCAGGTGACGATCGGGGGCGGCGCGAAATCGGCTGTACGCGTCCAGCTCAATCCGGTCGCACTCGCTTCGATGGGACTCAGTCTCGAGGACATTCGCACGCGCCTTTCCCTGGTGAACGTGAACGCACCCAAAGGCGCGCTCGAGGACCAGAGCCAGCGCTTCATCATCGCGAGCAACGACCAACTTCTGAACGCGTCCGACTACCAGGGAATCATTATCGCGCAGCATAACGGCGCGGCTGTGCCTTTGCGGGACGTCGGCACGGCGATCGACGCGCAGGAGAACCGCGACCAGGCCGGTTTGTTCAACAACAGGCGCGCGGTGCTTGTGGTCATTTTCAAACAACCGGACGCGAACGTTGTTCGGACGACCGACCAGATTCACGCGATTCTGCCGCAGCTGCGCACCTGGCTGCCGCCCGGTGTGAACCTCGACGTAATGAGCGATCGCACTACGACCATTCGCTCCTCGGTCAACGATGTGCAGCTCACGCTCGTCATCACGATGGGGCTCGTCGTCTTGGTCATGTTCATCTTCCTACGGCGATTCTGGCCGACATTCATCGCCGGAATCACGATGCCGCTCGCACTCGCCGGCACCTTTGGCGTCATGTGGCTCTTCGGTTACAGCCTCGACAATCTTTCGCTGATGGCGCTGACCGTCTCGACCGGCTTCGTCGTCGATGACGCAATCGTGGTGATCGAAAACATCGTGCGCTTCATCGAGAAGGGAGAGCCGCCGTTGCAAGCAGCGTTGAAAGGCGCGCGGCAGATCGGCTTCACCGTCATCTCGATCAGTCTCTCGCTCGTGGCGGTTTTCATTCCGCTCTTGTTCATGGGCGGATTGATCGGACGCCTCTTTCATGAATTCGCCGTGACGCTGAGCGCCGCGATTCTCGTTTCGGGCATCGTTTCACTGACGCTCACGCCGATGCTCTGCGGCCGCTTTTTGCAGCGCGAAGACCCCAATGCAAAACACAATGCGATGTATCGCGTGACGGAACGTGGGTTTGAAGCGATGCACGGCTTCTACGCCAGGACGCTGAAGTGGGTGCTCGGGCACGAGTATCTCATGCTCATCGTCACGGGCGCCGTCATCGTCCTCACCGTTTGGCTCTACACGGTGGTGCCGAAAGGATTTTTCCCGCAGCAGGACACCGGTCAGATGATGGGAGCGACTGAGGCGGCGCAAGACATTTCCTTTGAGGCAATGAAGGAGAAGCAGGAGCAGGTCGTTGGGATTGTGATGGCAGATCCCGCGGTGCAGGCGGTCGGCTCCTTCTTCGGCGGGGGCAGCGGCTCGGCCTTGAATAGCGGCCGCATGTTCATCTCCTTGAAACCGAAAGGCCGCGGCAAGGGAGAACGTCTGGAAGATGTCACTACGATCATCGCGCGGATGCGCGGGAAGCTCTCCAGAGTTACCGGCGCAAATCTTTTCCTCACACCTGGCCAGGACATTCGCGTCGGCGGACGCTCCTCGAAGGCGCTCTATCAATACGCGCTCACCGATCAGAACGTGGATGAACTCAACACTTGGGCGCCGAAACTCGTGACGAAACTGCGCGACTATCCGCAAATCAAAGACGCCACGAGTGACCAGCAATTTCGCGGCTTGCAAGAAAATGTGGTGATCGATCGCGACGCTGCCGCGCGCTTCGGCATTCAGCCGCAGGCGGTGGATAGCACCCTCTACAGTGCGTTCGGCCAGCGGCAGGTCTCGATCATTTACACGCAGCAAAATCAATATCACGTCGTCCTCGAGGTAGACCCGAAGTTCCAGCTCGATCCCAGTTCGCTCGACAAGATTTATGTTAAATCACCGGCCGGAAATCAGGTGCCGCTGAGCGCCATCGCGCACTTCGAGCTGGCGAACACGCCACTCTCCGTCAATCACCAGGGGCAGTTCCCGTGCGTCACGGTTTCGTTCAACACCGCGCCCGGCGTCTCGTTAGGCGACGCCACGAAGATCATCGAGCGCGCGGCGCGCGAGCTCGGCATGCCGTCCGGAGTTCGCGGCAGCTTTGCCGGGACCGCGCAGGTTTTCCAAGCATCGCTCTCCACGCAACCGCTGCTCATTCTCACCGCGCTCATTGCCGTCTATATCGTGCTCGGCATGCTCTACGAAAGTTTGATTCATCCGCTCACCATTTTGTCGACGTTGCCGTCGGCGGGACTGGGTGCGTTGCTCGCTCTGCTCGTGAGCGGGGATGAGCTTTCGATCGTCTCGACGATTGGGATCATCCTTCTCATCGGCATCGTGAAAAAGAACGCGATCATGATGGTGGATTTTGCGCTCGACGCCGAGCGGAACGAAGGACGCAGTCCCGAGGAATCGATCTACGAAGCATGCCTGGTGCGCTTTCGGCCCATTATGATGACGACATTCGCCGCGCTCTTCGGCGCGTTGCCGCTGGCGATCGGAATGGGCGTCGGCAGCGAATTGCGTCAACCGCTGGGCATCGCGATCGTCGGCGGTCTCATCGTTTCGCAGATCCTCACGCTCTTCACCACGCCGGTCATCTACCTTGCTCTCGACCAACTGCGGCAACGCCGGAAGCTGCGCCGCCGCCACGTGGAAAATCTGCCAGCACTGGCTTGGCGGGTGCCCCAGCCTTCCCCGGATTAAGTCGCTTCCCGTTTTAAAACGGAAACGTCTTTACGAGAAAAGAACGCTGGTTTTGGAGAAATCGCGCAATGCCGCGAATGGCGACCAGAAAGGCACGCATTCTAGCACAGGGATTCTCTGGGTGCTTTGAGCCGCGTCAGCGTCGATGATGCACTTTGCGGACGAGTTGCGCCAAGGTTATGCCGCGCAGGTGCTTTCTCACGGCCTGTTCGGTACTCTCGGCCACGCAGCTCATGATGCTCTTCATCTTGCAGCTCACGTGGCACTCCTTTAACGCCTTCCGTTCGTTGATGGGGATCACCGGGCGAGATTCGACGGCATCGTAAATGTCCACGAGGAAAATGCGGTTCGGCTTTTTTCGCAACCTGGCGCCACCGCGCTTGCCGGCGAACGTCTCGATCAGTCGAGCGCGTCGCAGCGCGAGCAGCAACCGGCGCACGACGACCGGATTGGTATTTACGCTCGCGGCGAGCTTCTGCGAACCCATTACTTCCTCCGGCGAGAAAGCCAGCGCAGTCATGATGTGAACGGCGAAAGTAAATTGCTGGTTGACCACGTTGTCTTAAATGTAATTGTCTTGATTACAGTTGGATTAATAACGATCCGATTTCAATAATTAAACGAAACCATTCCCGAACGATATGAGCAGCAAAAAAATTGCATTGATCACTGGCGCGAACAAAGGCATTGGTTTGGAAACAGCCCGTCAACTCGGACAACAAGACATCACCGTTCTTGTCGGCGCGCGTGATGAGGCCAAGGGTAACCAAGCGGCGGAGGAGCTGCGTAAAGCGGGGCTCGACGCCCATGGAATCGTCATCGACGTGAATAACGCCGACAGCATCCAAAAAGCCGCCGCTCGGATCGAGCGCGACTACGGGCGTCTCGACATCCTCGTGAACAACGCGGGCGTGATGATCGACGATCAGAAGAAGAAGCCCAGCGAGCAGTCGCTCGATGTGTGGCGGAAGACGTTCGAGACAAATTTGTTCGGCCTGATTGCAACGACGCAGGCTTTGCTCCCGCTCCTGCGCAAAAGTGCCGGCGGACGAATCGTGAATCTCTCCAGCATCCTCGGCTCGATCAATCTCCACGCAACGCCAGGTTCGCCGATCTACGATATGAAATTACCCGCCTACAACGTCTCTAAATCGGCAGTGAACGCCTACACGGTGCAGCTCGCCTATGAGTTGAAGGACACCACGATCAAAGTGAACGCCGCGCATCCCGGTTGGGTGAAGACAGATATGGGAGGCGAGGGCGCGACGATGGACATTCCAGATGGCGCGAAAACCAGCGTCGCACTCGCGACTATCGGCGCGGACGGGCCGAACGGCGCTTACATGCACATGGGCGAAACACTGCCGTGGTAAAACACATCATGCCTTCACTCATTCCCGAGTTAATTCTGAGCGACGGCGATTTGCCCGTCGCGCCCTCCGCGCCCGTCAGCCACCGCGACGAACAACTTCTGGATTCATATTCCAGAACGATCGCAGCGGTCGTAAATCGGGTCGCACCGACGGTGGTAAATATTCGCGTGCTCAGTGGTGAGCGCGGCCCTGGCGGCGGTTCGGGGTTCATCATTGCGCGAGATGGATTCATCCTAACAAATAGCCACGTGGTGCACGGTGCGCGCGAACTTGAGGTAACGCTGCACGACTCGCGCGTCTTTTCCGCGCGGCTTGTTGGGACCGATCCAGAGACTGACCTAGCGGTCATTCGGATCGACGCGCCGGAGGTTCAGCATGCGCGTCTCGCCGACTCGTCAGGGATTCGCGTTGGGCAAATCGCGGTTGCGGTGGGTTCGCCATATGGATTCCAACAGACTGTGACCGCCGGAATCGTGAGCGCGCTCGGGCGCTCGATGCGCGCGGAGTCTGGCCGTTTGATGGACGAGATCATCCAAACCGATGCGGCGCTGAATCCCGGGAATTCGGGCGGTCCGCTTCTGAACAGCGCGGGTGAAGTCATCGGCGTGAATACCGCAGTCATCCTGCCCGCACAGGGAATCTGCTTCGCTATCGGGAGCAACACCGCGCATTTCGTCGCGGGTTGGCTGATTAAAGATGGCTACATCCGGCGCAGCTCAATTGGCGTAGCTGGCCAGAACGTGCCGCTGCATCCGCGAGTCGTTCGGTTCCACAAATTGCCTAACGACCGCGGGGTGTTGGTGATGGAGGTGGAACCGGGCAGCCCCGCGGCGGTAACAGGCTTGCAGAAGGGCGACACCATTGTCGGCTTCAAAGGCCAGCCGATCGCGACCGTCGACGATCTTCACAAGAACCTGGTCGCTTCTGAAATCGGCGTGCCTTCGCCGCTCATGTTCCTACGCGGAACCGAGAAGCTCTTCCGCATGGTTGTCCCACGGGAACTGCCGCCAGCGACACCTCTTCGTCGCGAGAAGCTCAACTAAACAACAATCATGAACGAACCCATCAACATCAACGAAGCCAGTTTTGAGCGGGCCGTCATCCAGTCGCCTATTCCCGTCGTGGTGGATTTCTGGGCCCCTTGGTGTGGTCCATGCAAAATGATTGCGCCGCTGCTCGATGAGATCGCGAAGGAAAGCGACGGTCGTTTTCGCGTCGCGAAGGTGAACATCGACGATGATCCCGCGCTACAGCAGCGGTTTGGCATCCGTGGCGTTCCCGCTCTGCTCTTCTTTAGCGGCGGCGAACTGCGAGACCAGATCGTCGGCGTAGGAGCGAAGAAGGCCATCGTCGAAAAATTGGAGAACCTCGCGTCGAACGCCGCGCCTCCGTCCTGATTGGAAACGTGAACCGCGGCGCATTGATTGCAGCGGTGATCCGGAACTCGATCGGCGTTCACTGATCAATCCCTTCGCCGCTTCCGAACGTGCCACTAGAATTCATCCAACAGGTCTTCGAGACCATGGCTAGATGTCCACAGCACACCTTTCAGATTCTCACGAAGCGAAGTGAACGTTTGCGACGGCTCGCGCCCGAGATCGATTGGCCGGGCAATGTTGACATGCCGGAAGCGATGCTGCACCTGATGCATCCTCTACCCGCAGCCCACGCGCCAACAACCTTCCGTCGAGTATATGCCGCTGCCTTACCGCTTGCGCCGCAAAGGCTCTCGGGACGGCGTTTGAGCGTCACACCTGACAGCATTCTTGGAGCTCGCCGCCATGATTGAACCGCCTTCGCTTCCTGCGCAAAATCGGCTGGTGACTTTGCTCGTCGGCCCGCAAAACCCTTGGCCGACCAAGTAGCGCTTGAGGCATAGCTCTGAAATGATCAAGATCATTTCAAAGTGATGGCGGATTTCAGCGCTTCCATTCCCTCAGCGCCTTGCCGGAAGCGGGTCGTCCAATCTTTCGCGATTACCAAGTTGCCACCAAACCCGGAGATTCGGCATACCGATTCTTTTCCGTGACATACGAAGCCGACTAAGCTGGTTGCTTCGTCGCTTCGTCGGCCGCGCAAATTTCGCGAGCCAGCCCGCGGGCTTCGTCTTCGAGTGAGCCGACCCTAAAGTCCGCGCAGTTGCGGCGATCGCATAGATATTCCCCCACGAATGACTCCAGCCCGCCACTGCGTTCGCATTGCGCGACGTGCACCAGTTGATGCACGAGCAATTCGCGGTTCTGCCAGCAATCCGCCCGGATGATAATCCCATGCCCGATGGCCACTCCGCGAGATGCGTCGGTGATGATTTGAGCGCGCCGCGCTGCCTCAGCCAGTTCTCCATCGTCGGGCAGCGGAATCCGATCGACTACGAGCACCCGCACCCGGGACGAGTCATGAACGCCGCCTCGCTGCGCATCGGCGATCTGCCCAGGCGCAAGTGGGGCCCCGTGTTTGAGGATCAAGTCCTCCTGCGTTTTCGCCCACTGATAAGCGAGTGGCGCTAAGCGTTCGAATTTTTCCTGGTCAATCATGCGGCGGTGGAAGTATTTGGCCTCACTCAAAGCAGATGGCATGCAAGATTGGCGTTGAGCCGTCGGACGAGTTGAGTTCGCTTGAAAAGTTCACCCTGCCAGGTTCGTCCTCCTCCGAAGAGGCGCCGCCAGGAAATCCAGGATTGCCGCTTATAAGCCGCTGCCGGCAATCCGGAAGGCGGGGCCTAGCAACGAAAAGGTGACCAGGGGGTAAATGATAAAATGGCCGACGTAGAGAACGATGCCTTTCGACACGCGCACCGGCCATGATTGCCGATAAACTTTGTGTAGAGCAGGGCGCACAGGGGTGCGGAAGATTTTTGAATGCTCGAGGTCGACGACCTCCTTAAAAGCGTCACGGGCAAAAGCGCCAAACGAGAGATGATGGCGTGTGATCCGTTTTTGCCCGCAGCGGGAGCAATACTCGCCGCTGGCCGCCGCCGCGCCACAATTCGGGCAGGCCGGCAGCGTGGTGTCGATCTCCATCCATAAATTATTGGCTGGGGCGGCTGCATTGAGCGAACAAAAAGCTGCACCGCCGCTCGCGCGCCCCGGATCGGCTACAGCGGTTTACCTGATCAGCGCGGCCCTGTGCTATGAAGCGGTTCTCGACCAGGCGAAGGCACGACGTGCCGGGTCCTAATTGATCTTGGGGAAATGGATCTTCAGCTTATAGCAAATAAAGAGAACCAGGATCGCACCCAGCGTGGAAAAAATGAGTCCGGCTGGGTGATATCGTTCGTTTTTCGGGCGCAAAAACATGTGGGTAACGGCGCCGCCGATGATCGATCCGATGATGCCGAGCACAATCGTCCAGAAAATCGTCATGTGCGCGTGCATGACCGATTTCGCGATGACCCCCGCGAGTAGCCCAACAAGAATATACCAGATTAAATGAAACATAATTTTTCCTCCGTCGTTTTCCCGCAGAACGTCGCCGAGTATCTCCACGGGTTTGGCAATTAGCGAGACTTTTCACGGGAGAGAAGAAGGACAGCCTGCGGTTGGAGCTCGCCACAGGACGAGTCCGTCCGACTGGCGGGCCGGACGAGCGATACCGAAGACAGTCTGCCGTCTGGTGCCTTTCGCCGTGATAATGGGTCGCCGCGCCTTTGCGCGGGGCCCAACGAAAATCACCGGGAAGAGCAGATTCGTTTTTTATCCTCTCTTGTGTTCGGAATGGCGGGCACTCTGTTCCGGTTTACAACATTACGACGCGCAATGAGTTCTGGATTTTTTATGCCGCGATCGTTTTTCAACTCCTCACCGCGACGATTCAGTTCGTCCGCAAACTGGAGCGTGTGGGTTACGAGGGCGAAAGCGTTGTTAGCGGCGAATGCAAGTCGCGCGAGGCTGATCGTCGTATTTGCTGAAAGGAACATTCAATCGTAGATTCAGGAGTGAAAATTATTGGCATATTCGGTGTGGTGGTGACCGCGAGCATTGCTTTGCTGCAACCGGCGCAAGGTAGTTCCCGAGGAAGTGGACACTCTTCCTCTCACGCTCACTACTATTCAGCGTCCGCCGGGCATTATTCCAGCTATCCGAGGAACTTTTCGGGTAGCACTACGCACTTTTATCGCTCATCCCCGCGCTTCTCCTCGCAGGCGGCGTTTCGCAGTAGAACCTCCGGTCAGCGGCTCGCGGTTAGTCGCAGCTCCGCTCTTCGCTCTCAAGGTTTTAATAGTCGGGGCCGCGTCCTGGCACGGTCCAGTCGAAACTGGGACCGGAGCCGCGACCACTTTTGGCATGGTCACCGGTGCCGTTTCTTCAACAACGCCTGGGTGATTTTTGACACGGGGTTCTATCCCTGGGATTACGGATATGGCTTCTACCCATACGGCGCGTATTCCTATTATGACAACGGCTATTACGATGATGGCGATGCGTCGAGCGAATACTCACGGGAGCCGTATCCGGCGCAATCCGAATATGACAGAGGCAACTCGGATTCCAGCGTGAGCCAAGTGCAGGCAGCGTTGGCCAGGAAGGGATACTACCGTGGAGCGATCGACGGCAGCCTGGGCCCAGGGACACGAAGTGCTCTGAGACGGTATCAACGGAATCAAGGATTGCGCGTCACTGGCCGGGTTGATCGACCGGTTATTGAAGCGCTGGGACTGGGGTAAACGTCTCGCCCTCAACCCTGAGGTGGAAGGGCGTTCGCACGGACTAAGCGGCGCTGAGTTAGGTGTAGGAATCCGGTCGCTTAGCCCGAAGATCGCATCCGCGGCGTGAGACCCGCCAGATGCTACAAGGTCTATAAGTAACATCTCGGACCACACATGTTACAACGACATTGCAATTGCCTGACATCTACCGCAAAAGTCTCTCTATGAAACGAAAGATCGCGAAGAAACAGTTCCCCGCTCGCCGCAAATTTAATCTTCGGCGCGACGCGAGCGTCGCAACAGGACAACGGGAGATTGAGCGCGTCTTCGGGTTGCCAGAAGGGAGCGTTCGTCTTCATCTACCGAGCGGACGTCCCGCTCGGGCCGACAAGAGCATCGACGCTTTCTTAGACGATTACGATCGAAGTTAGCCCTCCCATTCTGAATCATCGGCCCTCTCTTTTGAAAGGCGATCACTTCGTAGTCCATCCGGACCTTCCGGCGATCGCCAAGCTGTCTATGCGCGTTCCGGACACGCAAATTTGGCTGACCAATCCAGCTCCGGCCGGCTTTCTGCGTTGGGAAGGACCAATGGCCGAGGCTAACGACGAAGTCGTTCGGGTGGATCTCGTTTCGGGTGAAGGAAGCGGGCCGGTGAAGGATAGCGATTCTCAATAACGCTTTATCGGCCTGGGGTAACCCAGGAAATGATTCTCTTGGCGATTGATTCGGATGTATTCGAAATGCGGCACCGCCGCATCAGCAACCGGTGGGAAGTGGAGTTGCATTCAGCGTCCCGCACCTGAGTTTGATCATACGAGGAGATAGAACGATGAGAATTTATTCGCTGAGAGCCTTTGTATCGCTGGCCGTCGCCTGCACCACAGTTCATGCCGAAGAGAGCCGCGCCGCTGATCCACAATCGAGGCGAGCATTCGTTTTCCGAGACGTTGATTATTTCCATCGCTGGTCGAAGAACGATCAACGCGAGTTCACGCCGGAAAAGCAGGAGGACCTCAACAAATGGTCCGACATGATAACGATAAACATGTATCCGGATGTGGGCGATGGTGAGCGTCTGGCGGCGACGGCAAATGCCGTTCTTGAGAACTACAAAAGTCACCAGGCAAAGGTACTCAAGACGCGTTCCGTCCCTCGCACAGCAGATTGCCCGGCGGAACATTTGATCGCCGTGGTGTTTGCCCGGCCAAGTTTCATCGAGGTCGCATTTGCCCGGCTCAAGCTGGTGGATGGGAACGGATGCTCCATCGTCTATTCACATCGCATTTACGGGGAGCAAATAGGAGTCCAGATGAGCTCCTGGCTAAGTGCCAACGGTCAGGAAATTGAAAAAGCTTTGATGGAATGGAATTCTATGCCATCTCCAACTCTCCTCCGCCAGGAACTGCTCTGAATGGGGAGCTAGAGCGAACGTCTATTGGTATCGGTATCCCAATAGAACTGAATTTCGAGAACACGAAGGTCGAGAATGTCGCCACGTTGATGATCGAATGGAGAGGGCGCGTTTGTCGCCCCGCAGATTGGGTCACAATCATGCCAGCGCAACGTCAACAGCTGGAGGGAAGATTTCGCCTACTTCGCCCTCCAAACGAAGCGTAACGCAGCGCTGACGGTCGTGATCGGTCGCTCCACGATTGATGACGATGTAAGGCGCACCTTGCTGCGCAGCCATAAGTGGGAACGAAGCGGCCGGATACACGGACAAGGTAGAGCCGAGCGCCACGACGAGATCGGCATCTATCGCCGCCTGACCCGCGCGCTCGAGTTCTATGGAACTAAGATTCTGGCCGAAGCTGATCGTGGCCGGTTTCAAGAACCCGCCACACTGGCAGAGTGGTGGTTTCCGATTGAGCCGGAAGTATTCGAAATGCGGCTCCGGATCTCCGCGCCAGTGACAGCTCTGACATTCGACCAGTGCATTTGTGCCGTGAAGTTCGACGAGGCGTTCGGCACTGGCGCCGGCGAGGCCATGCAAGCCGTCGATGTTTTGCGTGATAACGGAGCGAAGTTTTCCGGCTTTTTCCAAGGCAACGATCGCATGATGAACGGCATTGGGCCGGGCGTCGCGGAAAGCATCTCTCCCTTCGAGCTTGTAATCCCAATGCTCGATCCGCGCCGCTTCCGACATCATGAAATCGTGGAAGTAAACGGGCTGCCGTCTGGTCCACACGCCTTGCGGCCCGCGGAAATCCGGAATGCCGCTACCCGTTGAAATGCCGGCGCCGGTAAAGATCAGCGCCTTCTTCGAAGCTCGGAGGTAATCGGCGAGGGTCACACTTCAATATCGGCGCCCTAACCGATTATAGCCACTCCGGCGCCGTGCAGGTGCGGCAAGGCACCGTTGTAGAGAGGCACGCTCTTGCTGCCAACGCTTTGCGGACAGCGCTGCGCTTCGCCTGGGAAAGCTTGCTCCCGCCCGCTTTACAATCCACAGTCTGGAGCGAACCACCAAGACTCATGTGTAACCGACCAAAATTATGAATAGACAACTTCTAAGCGCACTGATTCTGACCTCGTTAGCAGCCTTTCCGGCAGCTGTATTTAGCCAGGATCACAGTCAGGACGAGGCCGAGATCCGCACCGTGGAGACACGCCAACAGGAGGCTTGGAACCACCACGACGCGAAAGCTTACGCCAACTTGTTCACGGAAGACGGGGACATAGTGAATGTGGTGGGCTGGTGGTGGATAGGGAAGGCGGAGATCGAGAAGAAGCTGACAGATGCCTATGCGTTCGTATTTCGGGAGAGCGCCCTGACAATAACTGACGTCAAAGTTAAGTTCCTCACCCCGGAGATCGCGGTAGCGCACGTTAAATGGACGATGGTTGGGGCCAGGACCCCTAAAGGCATTCCCGAACCACAACAAGGAATTCAGATTCAGATCCTGCAGAAGCAGGCGGGCAAGTGGTTAATTGCCTCCTTCCAAAACACCAACAGCATTCCTGAGAGGCCGTTTCCCAAGGGACCCCCAAGCCCTGATTCGAGTCCAGGTCTAAAGCCATAACCTGAGCTCCACGAAACTCGCGAATGCGCCAGTGGCGCTGGACGCGAGGCGTGCCTCATTCAGCGGATGCCCCTATTTCGTCGCGGCGCACAAACAGTTCTGTTCGTTCACATCCCCAAGACAGGAGGGACCAGCATCGAGGAAGCTTCAAGGCCGCTGGATGGATAGAGGCGCTCCGGATGCAGGACCCTCTGGGCTACTGCGAAGCGACACCGCAGCTTGTTCGGGTCAAAAGGGCGTGGGTTTTCACCTGGCACCCGCAGCGGGGATTGGGTGGCTTGTGCCGGGCTGGTTCCGGTCGAGCGGGCTGGTGACGCCGAGTCCGGGAGTTTTCAGCACGTGCGTATAAATCATCGTCGTGCTCACGTCTTTTGCCCCGTTGGCGCGTCACCGTTTTCCGCATAGCTTTAATAGACGGAGAATTAATTGACACCGGGCCAGCCGGCCTCAGGTTCGAACTTAACCTATGAAATCGGATAAACCATTTAAGAAATCGCTCATTTGCGGCGCTGTGTTATACGCCGTCATCGCGATTCTTCTTGCGGCCACCGTAGTTCAAAATCTCAGCCATTGGCTTGGCTATGCTTTCCCTTCCTGTCTCTTTGCCGCGATCATTACGGGCATTTGGGGACGTTTCAGCAAAAAGCCGTGGTCGTGGCTTCGATTCAGCCTCACGGTCTTTATCTTCTACTTTGTCCTGGCCTCCATCGCCGCATCAGGGGCGCGGTCGGCGAGCAACAAGAACGACCCAATTCCCGCGGAAATAGACCGCAAGTCCTTCTCTGTATCGTTGCCCAAAGGCTGGAAAGAGAGGAAGCTCGATTTCGGCGATCGTGATTTTGTTGCCTCCTTTGATAACTCAGCGAGCTGTATGTTTACAGTCTTAGTCCGCCCGAAATCGGACGGGGTCACCGCCGCAGCCATGCTGGAAGCGCAAACGAAGCCCTTCAAAACGAACTTGGCGGACGCGAAGGCAACGGAGTTCACAAAGTGGGGGCAGTATCAGGGCAACGGTGTCGAGATTCAAGGAACCCTTAAGCGGACTAGTGTTCGCGCTCAAACATTTGGATTTGAAGAGGGCTCGAATATTTGCATCATCGGCGAGGAGGCCAATCTGAGCGACTACAAGACGTATGCTGATGATTTTGAGAAGATTCGGCGGACCTTTAAATTGAAGTGAGCTCAAAAGCCGCGGCTGCTTGAACGCAACGCCGCACAGATGCAGCCAACCGCTGACCGGCGTACGGCCGCGCTTTTCTTTCTGAAACCGCGCCCATCGCGATTCACGCTCGCTTTCGCCAGCCGTCGCTGATCTTATTCTCGTTAGGCGTTATCGCGTATGACCACTCCACGACTTCTTCTTTTCCTGTCGATACTGCTATTGCCGGTTATCTCTGTTCGAGCCACGTCGAACTACGAGTATGGGCCGGATGAGTACGTCACCGTCACGAAGGGCATATCACCCGATGGAAAGATTGCCATCACCGCCCACGGCAACGGCGAGCTCGGGGATGAGAATTTCCATCTTTACCTGACCGACGCGGGCACCGGCAAAAAGATCGGGCCGCTCGAGGAGATCAAGGAGTTCCTCGACACCGCTGCGAATGCGTTTGCGGCGCAGTGGTCGAGCGATGGCCAGCAGGTGACAATCGTTTGGAGGGTCGATCGGCACGAGCCGCTCAAAGCGATCTCGTATCGCATCACCGGCCGCCGAGCCCAGAAGATCAAAGGGCCGTTTAATGTGAAAGATGGCGACGCGCTTGAGAAGTTTTTCGTGAAAGAGTGCGTCGGCGACGGGAAACCGAGTCCGAAGATTTTCGGCACACCGCTCAAGCATGATTAAAACGCCTAACCGGGCGATGCAGCGAACCGCGGACCGCCCTTATCTGTAGCTTTCATTATTTCATGAAGTCGCTTGTAATTCGCGCGGTCGCTGATCTTGGGTCTCGTTAGGCCTAGCACGACA
>PNAS01000030.1 GCA_003169695.1 Spartobacteria bacterium | reverse complement strand
ACACCGCTTTGCTCGCGGGACTGGACAACGGCACCGGCGTCGGCTTAGTGGAAGTCTACGACCGCGCCGGGGCGCCGTAGCCCGAATAGTCGATCACATCCCTTCACCGCGTTGTGTCTGCCTCTCTCTCGATGAGAGGCAGACACGCCGGGAGGCGGCGGTCCCGGGCGCCGCCAAAGTGAGATCTATGACTTGCAACAGTATGGCGCGCTCCCCAGCGGCGAGCGCCTCTGTTGACGTGGACGCACGCTGAGAACGCTCGTCGAGCGGAAGAAGTCCCCAGCGCGGCGTCTTCTGTAAAAGGGGGACGATTGCGCAAAAGGGAGATCTTCACCAAAGCCAACCCGCGCGCTCGAGCGCGCCTGCACCCTCTAAAAGCGAGCCGCCTACCGTCCTCGCCGACTTTTTCAAGGCGATCTGGTTTACTGGAGAAATGGGCGTCTCAGCCGTTTCGATGACGAAGCGCTCGGGGAAGAAAAAACTAGTCGCCCTTTATTTCTCCGCGCATTGGTGTGCGCCCTGCCGCAAATTCACGCCTCAACTGGTGAAATTTCATAACCGAGTCGCGCCGCCGCATCCGGAATTCGAAATCGTTTTCATAAGCTCGATCGCTCGCCGTTTGGTATGGAAACAAACTGCTCATTGTCACCGTAGCCCATATCGTGATTTGATCGGATATGAATAGACGCCGTTTTGTTTGTTCCAGCGCCGCGGCGGGGTTAACCGTGGCGGTCGCTCCGCGCGCGCTCTTCGCCCAGGCTCCTACCATTATGAACTCGAAATCAGTCAAGCCAGTCGTGATCGCATCTGCCAATGGCAACAAGTTCAAGAATGGAGGCGACATGACTTGTGTCCAGAAGGCCTTCACCATGATGACGCAAGGGGGCGCCGACGTGCTCGATGCGTTGATCGCAGGGGTGAACATAGTCGAGCTTGATCCGCTCGATACCAGTGTCGGTTACGGTGGATTGCCGAACGCGGATGGAGTCGTACAGCTGGATGCATCTTGCATGCACGGACCAAAGAAACGCGCGGGCGGCGTGGCCGCAATCGAAGGTGTGCGCACACCATCACTCGTGGCCAAGGCCGTGATGGAGCAGACCGATCATCACCTCATCGTCGGAACTGGAGCGCAGACTTTTGCGCGCAGCCTCGGGTTCAAGATAGAAGACGACCTCAACACTGAGGAATCCCGCAAGCTTTGGCTGGAGTGGAAGCGCCGCACCGACCCGTCGCATTACCTCGATCCCCAGAAACGCGCTGAGGCGGGCAGCCGGGTCATGATGCAGATGGTGGCGGAGGGTTTAATCGATCGGCAGCACATCTATGGGACGATCAATTGCGATGGCATCAGCGCCAAGGGCGAGATTTGCGGCGTTACTACCACGAGCGGTCTGGCCTGGAAAATTCCGGGGCGCGTCGGTGATTCCCCAATTCTCGGCGCCGGTCTTTATGTGGATGGAGAAGTCGGCGCCGCGGGATCCACCGGGCGCGGCGAAGCGAATCTCTACAATCTCTGTTCGTTCCTGATCATCGAGAACATGCGGCGTGGGATGCACCCGAAGGACGCGGGACTCGAGGTCTGCCGGCGAATCAAGGCGAACACAATCGAAAAACGGCTCCTGAACAACAAGGGCAACCCGAACTTCAACATCAATTTCTATGTGTTGAATGCGAAGGGAGAATATGCGGGAGTCTCCATGTACCCCGAAGCCAGCTACGCGGTCTGCACGGAGAAGGGAGCGGAAACACTCCCTTGCGAACCGCTCCTGCAAGGAAAAGCGGAAGACTAGCGCAAACTTCCGTGGGTTGAGGAGCGTTGGCTACCAAGGCCGCCAGGCCGGCTTCCGCGAAGTTCTAGGGAACCATCGAAAGACAAATTCGAACCTGCGGTGGGGAATGCCGCAGGGTTTATTTTTGCTCGGAAGTTCTTAGGGCCACTCGCACGTCAGCAACGAATCGCTGCGTACTCGCGCTCGCGCGATTCTTCATCCGGCTGGCGGAGCAACGATGACGGATGCACCGTCGCCAAAACCCTCGGGGCAAGTTCGGATTTCAAGATCTTCCCGCGTTCTCGCGTCACGCGGAAGGGAAGGACCGAAAATCGATTGGGCCGCAGTCGCGCCAAGGCAAACGAGCAGCTTCGGCCTAACGAGTCGCAGTTCGACTTCGAGCCAGGGCCGGCACGCGGCGATTTCGCGTGAGTTCGGTTTTTGATGAATGCGGCGCTTCCCACGCGGCTCTCACTTGAAGTGTTGGACGGTATTCGTGACATAACCTCGTCACGTTTGATTCCCGCTTCATCGAGTGCGCGATCGAGCAGTTGGCCGGCGGGCCCGACAAACGGCTTGCCCGCGAGGTCCTCTTGATCTCCCGGTTGCTCTCCGAGCAGCATGAACGCCGCGCTTTGCGGACCTTCGCCAAAGACAGTTTGGGTCGCGCGTTTGTAGAGATGGCAGGCTGTGCATGTCCTGGCCGCCTTCTCTAGCGTGATCAGGTTCGATGTTTCCGGTACCGGCGCAGGCCTCCAATTGTCCGCGTCATCATCTCTAATTTTGCTGTGCTCTTTTTCATCGGCCTCCGGCGAGTTGTGCCCATACTTTTTCGGCGTTTCTGCTCACAACGCGTGCACTTTTTGAAGCTAGTCGCGCCTCTTTGCTTTTGCTAAACGAAGCGGAATGAATCGCCTGGATTATCTGCTCGTGGCTGGCGGCGGCGCGCTCGGGAGCGTTGCTCGCTACTGGCTCTCCGGCGTCGTCGGCCGGCGCTTCGGCGAAACATTCCCGTACGGCACTCTGCTCGTGAACGTGAGCGGCTGTCTCGCGATCGGATTTTTCGCGGCATACACCGGAACAGAAGGCCGCGCGCTGATGCGGCCGGAATGGCGGCTCGCTTTCATGACGGGTGTCTGCGGCGGCTACACGACGTTTTCCTCCTTTAGTTTGCAAACGCTCAACCTCGCCACGGATGGCGATTGGTTGCGCGCGGCCGCGAACGTGATGCTCTCCATGGTGCTCTGTCTGGGCGCAGTTTGGCTCGGACATCTCTGCGCCACAGTGATCAGCCGGTGAACTGCATGACTGCTCTCAAGACCTCGCGTTTGAACTTGCGCCCGTTTTCTGAGGGCGATCTGGATGACCTGTCCGCACTCATGGCGAACGCGGATTTCATGCGATTTTCTCTGGGTGTGTTTTCGCGCGAGCAGACCACCGGGTTTCTCGAGAAAGCTCGTGGGCGCGATCGCGAAGGGTTACCTTCGCAATTCGCCCTAATCTTTCGTCCGGACCAAAAATTGATCGGTTATTGCGGCTTCTTTCTGCAAACAGTGGACGATGTGGAGGAGCTGGAGATCGGTTATCGCCTTGATCCTTCTTATTGGGGTCACCGGATCGCCACCGAAGCAGCACGAGCCGTGCGCGACCACGCCTTCGATGACCTTCAACTTTCGCATGTGATTTCGCTCATCCATCCCGAGAACATTACGTCGCGCCGTATGGCCGAAAAAAATGGAATGATCCCCGAGAAAGAAACTATCTTCCGCGGTTTTCCCACGATCGTTTTCGGAATCAGTCCCGAGCAACGGAACGGCCGCTAATGGAAATCCCGCACGAAGCCACTCTGCTGCGAATCTTCATCGGCGAGAGCGACCGATACGAGCATCGGCCGCTCTACGAAGCGATCATCCTCAAGGCGCGCGAGCTGCATCTGGCCGGCGCGACCGCGTTGCGCGGTCCGATTGGCTTCGGAAAATCCAGCCGGATGCACACTTCGAAAATCCTGCGGCTCTCGATGGACCTCCCGATGATCATTGAGATCATCGACAGCGAGGAGAAGATTCAGAGCTTCCTTCCCGTGCTCGATGGAATGATCACCGGCGGATTGGTCACGATGGAAAAAGTTCGCGCGCTGCATTACCGCGGGAACACCCACGAACAATAATCAAGCCACCGGCGCCGAATGCCGCTTGATGAACTCCGCGCCCAGCGCTCGATAAGCGCGCGCGCCTGTTCCATTCGCGTCGTATTCCAGAATCGATTTGCCAAAGCTGGGCGCTTCGCTCAACCGGACGCTGCGCGGAATGACCGTTTCGTAAACGCGTTCGCCGAAATGATCTCGCACGTCTGCCACGACCTGTGCGCTGAGGTTCGTCCGGCCGTCGAACATCGTCATTACGATCCCCCCGAGTTCCAAATGATCGTTCGCACCAGAATTGCGCACCTGCTCGATCACGCGAACGATCTTCACCAGGCCTTCAAGCGCAAAATATTCGCATTGAATCGGAGTGAGCAGCTCATCCGCCGCAGCCAGCGCGTTCGTCATCAAAATGCCGAGGGAAGGCGGGCAATCGAGCAGCACGAAATCGAATGTGTCATCCGACCGGAGCGGGACGAGTGTCTCCCTCAAACGGGTGAGGTGATTATCCATTCGCGCGATCTCGACTTCCGCGCCGGCGAGATCGAGATCGGCTGGCACGATGAACATGCGCGGCAGCCGCGTGGGCAAGATTTTCTCCACGATCGAGACGCCTCCGAGCAGCGGCTCATATAAGCTCTCGCCTTCCAACTCCTGCATGCCAAAGGAACTCGTCGCGTTTCCCTGAGGGTCCAGATCGATCAGCAGCACGCGCAATCCTTCTTCCGCGAGCGCGCAACCAAGGTTCACCGCCGTCGTCGTTTTTCCGACGCCGCCTTTTTGATTCGCAATCGCGACGATTTTCATTCCGCAGAGAATTCGGCGAGTCGCCGAACCGGGCACGCGAACCCCGTGCGCTCCCCATTTCGATTTTCGATCGCGACGATCTTCATGCGCGCGGCACTATCTGAGTGCGAAGTTCGAAAGTCCGGCGCCCATCCGGTTCCTGCCAGAGCAAATCGTCCGGATCAGGCAACATTTCACTGACTTCCAGCTCGCCCGCCTTCGTCAGCCACCGATGGAAAATCTCAAGGAACAGATAACTCTCGAAATCGACGAAGACCGGCTTCGTATCCTTATCGCGTCCTTCCGCGCCGCTCCGCCGCAGCGCTTGTTCGCTCGGGCGAATATAGACATAGCGCGGCCATTCTTTTTCCGCGCGCAGACGCTCGAGCGCGAGAACAAGATCGCGCGAGATGCCGGTGTAATCTCCCGGTCCCAACTCCTCGAACGTAACTGTCCACGAGCGGCGTTGCACAATGATCCGGCCGCAACGCAGCCGCGGCATGTGCGGCGCACGACCGAAATGAAAGGGATGAAAGCCGAGCGGAATCACCCACGCGCGCGCGAACGAACCGAGGTATTCGCGTGATCCGTGCGTTCGCAAACAAATGTCGCCGTTCTTTTCCTCGACGTAGACTTCAATTTCGCTCGGGGGAATAGTTCGCCAGCGTGGATCGCCGCGTTGCGGCGCGACAAAGCTAATTCGCTCCGGAATTGCATCGAGCATGCGCACGGTGGTGGTTGCCGTAAAATCGGCCGCGAAAAAACCGAAATGAAAACTCGGACGGCCTTTCGTTGTTTGGGCCAGCGCATTCCCCAGCGCCGCTTTGTCCGGGCAACTCCAATAGAAGCCGTGATGAAGGAGCGCGACAGGCGGATGAAGTTCCGCCAGAATCCATCGATACTCACCACGCGCGACCGCTTCCACTGACCTGGCCCCGAGTTGCAGATCAGCCGAGGGATAGGTGAATTCATCGAACTTCTCATACTGAAAATTTTGGCGGATGAAGTGGCAATCATCGGCCGTGAGTTCCCATTCCTCCGCCTCCGGCCGATCTCGCATCCGCTCGCGAAAAGCGGCCTTCACTTCTTGAAAAGCCATGTGAGCAAGTCCGACCATGGCGGGACCAGTCAGCGGCATCTTCAGCATTTCGCAATGCCGCAAAAACGCCGGAAGCAGAAGCGTGCCATTTTGCAGCGGCGCTTTTTCGAAGAGCGCGCGCAATCCCGTCGCGACCCGGCTGGCGACAAACGCGTAATTATCGCGCCAGAGATCAATCCAAGGTTCGGCGTCCCCTGCCACCTCGTTGATCAAATCTTCGCCGATCGAGAAATGGCACTCGCGAAAACATTCTTCCCCGATGGGATTGCTCGCCGAATAAAGAAACCGATCGGAAGTCTCGCGCGCCGCGCCGAGGCTTTCCAATTGCCGGCGCGCTTCATCCATGATTTCCGCGCGGGAAGCAGTTTCTTTTGCCTGAGCGAATTTAGGCGGCAACGCAGCGATCGGTTGAAGCAACTCCAGCCAGCGCGCGCGGACAGGACTGTCCCGCCAGCGCAAGATATCCGAGATGAGGACGTCGAACGCGTGCGGTTTGAGCGCGGGAACTTCGACTTCCCATCGGATCATGTTTTGCGCCGCGAGCTGTTCGAGCGCGGCGATCTCTTCGCCAAATGAATACGCCGGCGTATCTCCGTCACAACGAAGGAGGATCTCAACGGTTTTCGGTTCGAGCGGGATTGTCTCGGCCGTGTCTGTAAAAACAAACTGATCGCCGGCGATCAGGCCATTGGGATGCAGCCGCGGAGAAAGTTCAACGCGGATCTCCGGGTCCGAGTTCAGCGCCGCCGCGACTCCGTGCGCGGTCCAGCGCTCGAGAAAGGTTTCTCGCTCGGCGATCCCGGTCAGAGGGGCCAGCTTCAAACCCCGAAGTCCTCCTTCGATCATGCCCCAGCCTTCCGGTCCAAACTCGCTCAGCGAATCGTTTTTTGCGCAAATCCGCTGCAAATACAAAAGCACGTGCCGCTCACGAGCCCGGTCCTCTTTCCTGCGGGGAGGAAGAGAGCCGCTGTCGTGAGAAGATTGCTTCGACAAACGCTCACGGAGGCCTTCAGCAACAAAGACAAGATAAGGCGGCAGGAAGGTTTGGGTGGACGTGAGAAGCGCCCGGCGCGCGACGCCAAGGTCCTGCTGCAGAGCGTGCGTGAGATTTGCTTCTGCCGTTGCCAAATTAGATGCGCATTCCCAGCAGACCGCGAACGCGCGCGCGGGCGGATCCAATGCCGGCGGCATTGTGCCAGTCCGAATCGCCTTGCGCCAGATGCGAAAGAGCTCTTCGGAAAGTCCGTGACCGCGCCTGTGCAAGAGATGTTCGACTTCTGTTCTTGCTCTCGCAAATTCCGCCTGCCTAACGAGTAGTTCGCGTGCCGCCACGGCCGTCGCAGTCGTGGCGAGCCGTTCCATCGGCTCGAATGGCACGCCGGCCATGCGAATCAAAAAAATCGGTGCAACACGGTAACTTCCAGACACTCAAGCAACAGAACGGAAGCAGCTGGCAGTGACAAGTGAAAGTCACGCGTGATTGAACTCAATTTTGCGGGCGGCGGCGCTGCCTCCGCCCCGCATCTAATTATTCAGGAGCGGCAAGCGGATCGTGAACGTCGTGCCAATTTGCGGTGTGCTCTCCACTTTGATCGAGCCGTTGTGATCTTCGACGACCTTTTTCGTGATATAGAGACCAAGTCCGGTGCCGCTCTTGCCCTGTTTCGTCGTAAAATACGGATCGAAAATTTTCGCCAGTTGCGCCGGCGCAATTCCATAGCCGGTATCTTCCACGCGGACGTCGACATAAAAATCTTTGCACGTACAACTGACGACGACGGAACCTTTCTTTTCCGCGGAGGCTTGCAGCGCATTAATGATTACGTTCTGGATCGCGCGCATGATCTGGACGGAATCACCCAGCAGCGTGCACGGATCATCACAAATATCGCAGTGCAACTCGACGCCGCTCTGGACGGCCATCGGGCCAACGCCCTTTACGACCTCGCGGACAACCTGGGTGACTGAGATCGGCTTGTGCGGGGACGCTTCCACGCTCCCGTAACTCTGCCACATCGTGAGCAACTCCCGGCAGAGCCGCACGTTTTGTTCGATGATGTTGAGCTCCTTCGCCGACGTCTCATTCGTGGTGCCATTCTCCTTTTCGGATTGCTCCAGCTTTTTCGCGAGGAGTTGGACGTAACCCCACACGATCGTGAGCGGGTTGCCAAGATCGTGGACGAATTCGGCGGAGGCTTGGCCTAACGAGGCGAGCCGTTCCTTTTGCGCGAGCTCCTTGAGCAGGCGGTTGTTCAATTCCTTGATCTCGGCGGCGGCGTTGATGCCGGTCCGCTGAATCCGCGTGCGCTCGACGTTGCGCCCGATCACTTCCCGCATTTCGCGCGCATCGAAGGGCTTACTGATGTAATCGTTCGCGCCCAGCCGCAAAGCTTCCTTGGCCGTCTCAAGCGCGCCGAACCCAGTGAGCATGATCACGGCGACGTGCGGATCGATCTCCCGGATTTTACGCAGGCCATCGATGCCGCTTGTGCCTGGCATGCGAATGTCGCTAATGACCGCGTCCGGCTTCTTTTCGCGGAGAATGTGCAGACCTGCCTCGACGTTGTCAGCGGTGTAAACCTGATAATTGGGCTTCAAAAGCATGCGCAAACTCTCACGCGGACCCATTTCGTCATCGATGACGAGAACTTGAGGGAGATCGGAAGCGATCGTCATATTAGTAGCGCTAAGGAAGCTAAGGGCGTACCGTTCGGGCGTCGTTTATCAAGATCGTCCATCTGTTGAGGGATTTACCTGACCGCCATCTTGAAACTTTTTTTGTCAGGCACAAGATGCAACTTGTGAATAACTCGAAAATTTGGTGAATAACATCATCGCCTGCGCCACCAGAAATATAATGACTGCATTTAATGTAATGCCTAGAATGACGATTGGATTCGAATTCGAACACCCCACTGCAATTTCTCAGCGAGTTCATGAATAAGCGAAATCGAGTTGTTATCACCGGAATGGGTGTCCTGGCGCCGAATGGCATCGGGATCGAAGCCTTTTGGAAGTCACTTCTTGCCGGTCGCAGTGGCATCGGGCCGATCACATTTTTCGATGCGAGCGATCTGAGAAGCCGGATTGCCGGAGAAATAAAAGACTTTAACCCGCTGGATTATATCGAGCCGGAACTCAAACCAAGGCGTTTGGCGAGACACACCCAGCTGGCATACGCCGCTACGGTAATGGCAGTTCGCGACGCAGGATTGGAAATCAATGAATCAGACTTGCCCAGTCCTACGCCGGTCGTCGTCGGCGTGAGCACAAGTGCGATGGACATCATTGAGAACTCCATCAATGAGTTTGAGCAGCGGGGAGTGCGCGGAATATCTTCAACAGCAATTGGGGCGTTGACACCTCAGGCAGCGGCAAATTTTATCGCGGATCGCATCGGCGCACACGCGCACGCGACGACTGTCTCCTCCGCCTGTCCTTCCGGCTTGGACGCGGTAGCGGTGGCGGCGAAACTGATCGAATCGGGAGAGGCAGAACTCGCCCTAGCAGGCGGAGCTGATGCTCCCATCACGAAACATACTTTCGCCGCGTTTACGGCCTCGGGCCTTAGTTCCTGCCGAAACAGCGAACCTGAGAAAGCGAGCCGGCCCTTCGACCTCGAGCGCGATTCGGGTGTGATTTCGGAGGGCGCTGGGATGTTTGTTCTCGAGAATCTCGAACGGGCACAGGCGCGGGGCGCACAGATTTATCTTGAGATCTGCGGTTACGCCAGACAACGGGATCACGCTCCGGATGCTCCCGGCTCGGGCCTTATTGAAACAATGAGACTCGCCTTGGCAAATGCGGCGCGCAGCATGGACGAGGTCGACTACATTTCCGCTTATGGTCCAGGGCATCCCGTGTTGGACGCTGCCGAAGTTCGCTATATCAAGCAGGTTTTCGGCAAACGCGCCTACCGCATTCCAATCAGCTCGATTAAGGGTGTTACTGGAAACCCGTTAGCGGCTGGTGGACCCTTTCAGATCGCAGCATGTGCCTTGAGCTTCCGCGATCAAATGATTGCGCCAACCGCGAATTACGAAATCGCGGACCCAGCTTGCGATCTGGACTTTGTACCTCGTCATCCCCGCAAAACAAAGCTTGATTGCATTTTGATGAACGTCCGAGGCATTGGGGGCAGCACCAGTTCGCTGGTGGTGGAACGAATGCGCGATTGCTCGATGAATGGTACGATGATTGCGAAGACTAGTTGCGTTGATCGTCCCCACCAAATGACCTGATAATGCACGATTCGCATACACAAAATTCGTGGACCCAATCAAATGGCGGACGACTAATTCTCTGGAGCGGCAGGCCCTATGCAGCTCATCTCACCGACTCTGTTTGAAGACACGATCTGATTCTGCCCATGACAAGTTGTGAATACTTGGGCTGTGCATGCGATTTGAAAATCGTAAGGGAGAAACCGCGTCGAGCGAAGCGTGACCCAATTCTTGTTAGTGCACGGTGTCTGCTGCGCACCGGCGGCGGCCGTCTTATCGAGCGTCTGCTACGATGAACGCCCAAAGCCTGCCTCTATGGTTGGCGCTTTTCATGCAGTTGGGGTTGGGCGTCGCGGTTTTCCGGGCGAATTACAAGAATTACGGGAATCAAACCTTCTTTCTAGTTTCGGTGATCCTCTCCGTTTGGCTCCTATCGCTCCACTTCGCCCATAACGCCATTCAACAGAGTGAAGCTGAGTTCTGGATCCGGAACGCATCGGCCTGCGGACCGTTGCTCGTAAACGGATTCAATCTGTTCAGACTTGCTATCCTCTGCCGGGAGAGCGGGTGGCGCGAGATAGGAAGACGCTCAGCGCCTTTAGTGATTCCGAGTCTGATCGTAATCGCGATGTGTTATACGCCATTTTTTCTGCGGTATGCGGAACTCCGAACTGGGCAGATTCCCCGGCCCGTCTATGGCCCTTTGTCTTTTCTTTACCTCGGGTTCTTTGTGATCGCCGTGGTCACAGTAGTCGTGTTTTACCTCCGAGATCTGCGCTCCGGCAGTGGAATGCAAAGAGTCGAATTGCAATTCGTCATTGCCGCGAGCGCGGCATTGGTCGCACTGGTCGCGTTACTGCCGTTTGTCGAGCGGGCCGTCGCCGTGAGATTCGCGCCGTTCAGGGTTGTGGTTTTCAGCCTGATTATTGCCTACGGCATCGCAACTCGGAAAATCATGGAGGTCGGACTTTTCTTCCGGCGGATAACATCCTATGCCGTTCTCACCGCCTATCTGCTCGCGCTCTACGGCGTCGTCTGGTGGCTTGTCTCCACGGCGCTGAATCCTCTTATCGGCGACGCTGGATCAATCGCACACGTGGCGGCTGCCATCGTCATTGCTTTTGCGATGGCTCCTGCGCGTGGCGTTTCCCGATCACTCGCCGACAAACTCTTCCTTGGCTCGCGGCGATTGGATTTCCGTTCGACGATGAACGAGGCCGCAGCAATCCTGAAGTCCGTCACGACGTTGCAGGATTTGCTCGAACGTTTCGCCAAGACCATCGCTGGCGCCGTCGCCACTGATAGTGTGTTTATCCTGCTGCCCGACCATCACGGCTTTTCGCAGCAATACCCGCTACCGACCTCAGAACTCAGCAGTCCGGTTTTGGCGTTGAGCAAAGATGAAGCGACCATCAAATATCTTGAAACCTACCAGGAACCGCTCGTTCTCGATGAGCTCCATCGCATGCGGCAGACGCCGGAATTGGAAGCGGTCGAGAAGCAGATGGCATCTCTCCAGATAGCTGTGGCGATGGGCATCTTTGCCCGAGAACACCTCGCCGGAGTGATGCTGCTAGGGCCGCGGCTCTCGGGGCGGATCTATGGCAACGTCGAACAGAATGCTCTTCAGGTTCTCTGCGGACAGCTCGCCATCGCGATCGATAACGCGCAGCTCTTCACCGAAGTCCAAAACGCCAAAATTTATAATGAGATTCTTCTCCAGAACCTCACGACTGGGGTGATTGCCGCGGGCGCCGATGGGCGCATCACAGTCTTTAACAATGAAGCCGAACAAATTACTGGCTCGAAATCGCAGAATCTGCTTGATCGACCGATTGACGATTTGCCTGAGGCGATTCGAGATCTGGTGCGAGAGACGCTCCAGTCGAAGGAGCGTCCGGAAAATCGCGAGCTCATTCTAGATTCGACGGAAGGGAGCGTGGTGGTGCGCGCAAGTAGTTCCGTCTTCCACGGACAGAATGGGGAGATGCTGGGCGTCCTGGTCGTTCTCACGGATATCACAGCACTCAAGCGACTCGAGTTGCAAATTCGCCGCAGTGACAGGCTCGCCAGTCTCGGCACGCTTTCCGCCGGCATGGCGCACGAGATCAAGAATCCGCTCGTCTCGATCAAGACGTTTGCCCAGCTCTTACCAGAGCGTTACCAAGACTCCGATTTCCGCGAAACTTTCTCGAACCTGATCGGTCATGAAATCGATCGGATCGACTCTCTGGTGAACCAGCTCTTGCGATTTGCGCGGCCGGCGAAGCCGCTCCTGACGCCGATGCATGTCCACGCCGTCCTCGAAAAATCGCTCCAGCTCGTTGGGCATCGCCTCTATCAAAAAGAAATCAAATTAACTCGTTCCTGGGGCGCGGATGTGGATACAATCCGAGCCGATGCCGACCAGCTCGAACAAGTTTTTCTCAACTTTTTCCTCAACGCCATGGATGCGATGAAGCGCGGCGGGGAGATGGTGGTTTCGACAGAGATTCGCGCGGCGGAAGAATGGGTCGCGGCCGTGACCGGCACGAATGGGGATGTGCACGAGATTTTGCGCATCACGATTCGCGACAACGGCGAGGGTATCCGCAGCGAAGACATCCCCCACGTCTTCGATCCCTTTTTCACGACCAAGGATTATGGGACCGGACTGGGCTTGTCCGTCGTGCACGGCATTATCCAGGAACATTCCGGGCAGATCGAAGTGGAGAGCGAACTCTCAAAAGGCACGGCATTTCATATTTTGCTGCCGCTTGTTCGCTTCAAACAGGAGATCGTAGCTGCATGAGCCCTTCTCCGATTTGCATCCTCTACTCGCAGGACGCGGATCTTGTCAGGCGCATCAAAGCCTACGTGAGTGCGCTTGCGCAAGTGCGCCACGTAGGCGTGGCCGATCGGTTGGATGCTGTGCTCCAGCAGACCGGTCCCGCGCTTCTTCTTCTGGATTTGCGCGCGAAAGAGGCCCGGGATCTTCTCGAACAGATCCAGGATGGCTGGCCGGAATTTTTGATCGTAGCTCTCGGGACTCCGCGCTCCGAGCCTCTGCGCGACGCCGAGCAGTCCGGAATTTACGCAGCGGAGGATTTGCAGATCGACCGGCGACGATTACAGGCACTGGTATCGCGTGGGTTCGAGCATCTGCGTGTGTTGCAAGAAAACCGCGAGCTGCGCGAGCAATCCACCGTGCCTGCAATCCCGGAGCCGCGGCGTGTCGAGGCGATTCCCGAGCGGCGCGAATCATCGATGCCACTGCTGCGTTTTCCGCGGGTCTTTCGTCGCTTTGACAACGTCGAGGCTATGCTGGCCAGCGTCGTCGAAGGCGTGGCCGATGCCACGGGCGTCGGCCGCGTAGGTATTTTTTCCAAAATCAGACAGAGTGACCGTTATCGGCTTCGAGCCGGCCTGCGTTGTCTTCCCGAAACTTCCGAGATCGAATATGGGGAGCGCGATGCGTTGGTCCGCTGGTTCGAATTGCACGCGCATCTCATTTGCCGAAGCAACCTCGCTCAGGTTGTCGATCAGACGCAACGCACGCTGATGCGGCGTGCGCTGGATACCTTCGGGGCCGAAGTCATCGTCCCGCTGCAAGCGCGCGGGAGTATCATCGGTTGGCTTTTCTTTGGTCATCGCGTCACAGGCCAACGCTTCGATTACAACGATCTCGAAGGTCTGATGCTCCTCGCGGAACACGTTTCCACTGTTCTGGAGAACGCGCTGCTCTATGAAGAGGTCACGCTTCAAAAAACCCTCGCGGAAACACTCTTGAAGTCGATCCCGCCTGGCATCATCGCGACAGATGAAGAGGCGATGGTTCGTTGGTTTAATCCCACTGCTGAACGGATTCTCGGTATCGCGGCAGCCGATGCTTTGAATCACCCCATCGAGGCGGCGGGCAGCCGCCTCGCAGCGTTTCTGCGCGAGACCCTCGACTCGAAAGTGAATCTCCCCGCTCAGCAATGGATCGATCCCATCACGCGGCGATCCCTTTCCGTGGAAACCCGGCGGTTGGTGGATAAAAAAACGCCACTCGGCGCCGTCGCAGTCGTGCACGATCTGACCGCGGAGGACAACCTGCGCCAAAAACAAGACCTGGTCGATCGCGCTGCCTTTTGGACCGACCTTGCCGCGAGCATGTCGCACGAAATTCGAAATCCGCTCGTGGCAATCAAGACGTTTGCTCAGCTTCTGCCAGAACGTTTCGACGATCCGGATTTCCGAAAAGATTTTAACGAAATCGTCGTGCAGGAAATCGACCGGCTCGACAAAATTATTACGCAGATCAATAACTTCGCTCACCCGTCCGAACTGGTGATGAAACCCATCGACGTTCGTGCGTCGGTTAGGAGAGCGATCGAGCTCGCGCGCGAGC
>PNAS01000008.1 GCA_003169695.1 Spartobacteria bacterium | reverse complement strand
CCACTCAGCCACCTCTCCAAAAAGCGCGTTATTCAATCAATCGTTTTCCTGCGCCAATTTTTGCCCCGTGACGAGGGATTCATGGGCAATGTCCCATCACAAAAATGGGATGAGTTTCAGGGTCATATTCAAGCTTCTTCATACTCTGTCTTGTCAATTTAGTGATGAGCCACTTGTCGACGGCAGGGATTACAGTCTGCCAACGGATAGCTGCGCTGACGTCAAATGCCTTTTTCTGTTTGCCGGTGAGACTGGAGCGTTGATGCTCATGACGTCCTGTTTCTGGCCTAAGCATGTCCTCCGTGAACTCGGCTTCGATGAACTCACAGACCTCTTTTAACACCTGTTCCGGCGCTGCCAATAAATCCTCGTAGCGAAACAGCTTGTAATTGAGCGACCCTTTATATCGGAGATGAAGTCGCGCGGTCCAGCGGTACTGAATTATGACGAACAGAATCGTAAGTCTCCTGATCAATGGCGCCAATCGCGGGTGTCCCGCTATTCGAAGCGCGGTACCGAATGGATCATTTGTTTTTGACATTGCCATTGCCCGCGGATCCCTGGTTATATGCATTATCTTGCAGTCGGGAAACCATTTCACCAGTTCCGGTATGTGCCCAACGTCAACTGGAAACTTCACGCAGGGCCGCTCATAACCGCTGAATCGCGTAATCTCATCAAGGAAAATTCGCGCAATTGCTCCCAGACTTCGATCGGAATGCTTAATTCTGCGCGAGATTTCCTTGCTCAACTCGGGATTTCTGATCGCTTCGATATTCTCGAATCTCCAAAAAGTGGCGTCGAGACCCGGGATGTTTTGTTTCGAAAAGCACATCTCAACCATTCTATCAACGTTTTCATCAATAGATAAGTCGCCCGCCCGGGTTTTAAGAAAATAACTGAAATCCTTGTGCCTTCTTTCGCACAAAAACCTAGGATCCGTGAGCCTCATTACACCTGGGCACATGGAAACAAGGTTGTGCCAAAGCGTGCTCCCGCTACGATGTGGCCCGACGATGAATATGGGACGTTTTGTCAATTCTTGGCGGGAATTGTTGCGGATACCTCAAGGAGTACCACTTGGCTCTCAGTGCCAATAGCCTAACCATCATTTTCTCAGGAATCGACCCTCTTAAGCCTTTGTGTAGCCCAAGCCGCAAAGCGATTGCACCTTTCCGGGTTAGAGGGATGAAGTACTCCGGGACCGGGATCCTTTCAAAGCCATTGCTTTCTTGGAATTGGCCATGCTCGCCTCTTCGCCACACCGTGTAGGTAATATAAGGAATCTGACGCTGGGCGCAGATTTCAACAGCCTTCGCGATCATGCCGTTCATGGGCGCCTTATCGCGGTGAGCCATCTTGTCCAGAATCAACGTAATGATCGCGTACCTGTCAGCCAGCAAAAGCTTGATGAAGCCGATCAATTGTTCGTTATGATGAGCAGCGATAAAGATCGACTCATTCATGTCTAAGGACATTTCCTTCTTAACCGTGTCAAAGTCCTTGCCATAATGCCAGAAGGGTTTGCCGCGCCGGATGGGCGACTCGTTAAAGATTCCCATGATTCCGTGCACCAATTCGTCACTAAATTCTCTCTCCCGGATAACCACTCCGAACTTTTCTGATTTTCTGATTTTGTTTCGCGCTTTTGGACTAATTTTCTTCTCAAACCAGTATTTATAGTCCTCAATCGGAAGAGCGGCGATGTGTCGCCACTCTTTATAGTATCCAAATTTCGGCTCTGTTTCCGGTACCCGCTGCCAGAACCTCAGGAAGTCTATCTTTACGCGAGCGGCCTTTAGTGCTCGAATGATCTCTTCTGGATTATGCACATCCTCCAACCATTCATTCTTATCCCTTCTAAGACTGGCTGTCTTAGCAAATTTCCCGGAAATAATAAATGTCTGATTTCCCACTCGTACGGCATCAAACTGGACAGGCACTCCTCTAATGCGAATCGTCTCTTGATGGATCATCGTGTTCCACTGCCTTTAATGTAACCCGCAAAACGCCTTCCACGCGCTCGATTTCCCTCAAAGCGCATTCTTTCAACGGCTAGCTGCGTCATACACAGACAGGGCTGATGCGAAAGCGGCAGAACTGCTGGCGACGGAATGACTTCGAGGTGCAGCAATCCATAGCCGTCCGGCGAAAAAATGCCGTAGTCACACACAAGCAAGAAGAGGAGATGTCTTGATTGGGTGCACCGTCCAGCAACCCATCTGGCGGGCTCGATCCACTGACAACCCCGGAATTGGCACCGGCGAAGCACATTTGTTTTGATCTCGAAAATCCCTCACACGAAATCCCAAGTGGTGGGCCAGTGTAGGTAGATACACCTCTAGATACACTGAAATCTCTTCCTTTTGTGCGGCAACGTCCATAAACGCCTGCCGTGTCCAAAATGATCCCGTCCCCAACATCCTAAGCACAGTTTGTTTGTCGGAGCGCACACTGATTCGGCGCCAGAATTTCATGAATTCCGGATCTGATAAATGATACAGACAGTGCACGTTACTCGTGCCATCAATGCGGTGCAGGCCGTGTCCCAGAACGTCGGCTTGCTCCTGCTCCAAACGCTCTTCCAGTCTCACCGCCAAATCAGAGACAACTGGTAAGTGATCAAATTCGGCGAAATATACGTGGCTAAAAGATTCATCGCGTCGTTCCGCCAGCCATTGCGCCGCCGCTCGCCAAACGCCCGCATAACTTTGTTTTCCACGTGCCTTGTTCACCCTCAAACGTGGATCGGCCACGAAAACGCGCGAAACATCTCCTAATTTCTCAAATTCTTCTTCTGTTCCTCCATAGGCCACCAAAAGATTTTCAACTGGTGCACAGGACGACCACCATTCCACAACCCGTTTCAATTCAACTCTAGGTTGGTGTGATAGGATAACATTAAGGACGCGGCTCATGTGGATAGTCAGGATCCGGGTGCCGGGTGAAACCGAGTTCGCACTTCCAAAACGTCAGTCGTGTTTGGGCGTAAAATTTAGGTACCCAAGTATGGCCTGCGACACCTGCGCCCAGTATCACGATTCGCCCGCGCCACGGGATAAGTAATGCACGGCCAATACATTCTCCGGTATTGACATCCCGAATGTCAGAACTCAGCAAATTGATTATGCTGAGGAAAAGCGGACGAAGGAGTAGTTGTTTGTAATTTCTCATAGGTGATCTCCTCGCGCGGTTGAAGGTTGTTCAGGTAAACAATGGGCATAGGATTCCTCAAATTGAATTTCGAATGGAACCGGCCACCTGAGTCGGCGACGAGAGCGGTCTCGAACCCTTGCTCGGGGTCGCGGTAGTCGCCGCCTCTTTCTGATCTGATCGAATTCCGCACAACCACTTCTCGAACATGACAAGGCTAAACAAAAGCTTGTGATTATCCTGTCGTCCGGAGCGATGAGCTTCGAGCAGTTTTCGCACCGCCTTGGGTTTCAGCAATTCGAACATGAGCGAGCTTTCATCCAGGAGCAGTTCTGGAAGCTGACCTTTAAGCGACGAGTGAAACCAGTCGTCCACCACATTTACCGCAAAACCGCGTTTCTTGCGCTTAAGAATGCGTGGCGGCAAGTAGCCCTGACAGACCTGTCGATGCAGCCATTTGCGAGTTCCATTGCGAATTTTGAAGCTTGACCCGAGTCGCTGGACGTGTTCGACAATGGTGCGATCCAGATAAGGCACACGGACTTCCAGGCTATGAGCCATGGATAGCTTGTCAGCATACATTAGTAGCTCGTCCGGAAGCGAAGATCGGAGTTCAAGGAGTTGAAACCCACCTAATTCATCGGTGTGCTCCATTTGCGGAACCAGTGCGCGCCAGTAATCGACCAATTGGTGGTCTTGTCGCTCGGGAAGCAAATCATCTTGGAAAAGCCCATCTATGGTTCCTGCTGGTGCCAGAGAAAAAACATCCTGATAGCGCTTCAGCCGGTCCTCCGTCCCTAGTGAAGAGACCCCCCGTTTTAGTGTTTCATTGCGAGGCAACCGGCTGACAGCGAAGCCGATCATCGAGCGGAGGCCTGTTGGCAGCCCACGCCACCAGTCTCCGTAATGAACTCCCAAATGCCGTTTGTATCCACCAAACAGCTCATCCGGTCCCTGCCCGATCAGGGCTACTTTGACATCCTGTCGCGCGCGCTGCGAGACGAAGTACATCGGAACAATGGAGGAAGCAGCGATAGGTTCTTCCAGACATCCAACGATACCAGGCAGAGATCGTTCAAACTCGGCTCGGTCGAGCTTTACCTTTACGTGCCGGGCGCCCAAAAGAGAGGCAGTCTCCGCCGCATCGGCCAGCTCGTCATCTTCAAATGTCTCCCCGTAACCTATTGTGTAGGCGGGCCAGGGACCGCCTTGTTCATTCATCAGGGCTAGGAGAAGGCCGGAGTCAAGGCCGCCGCTCAGTAGTATTCCGACCGGCACGTCACTCAGCAGATGCCGTCGAACTGCAGCCCTATATAATTCCAGCAGTTCGTGCGTGGCCTCTTTGTCCTCCTTCGGATTCGAAAAAGGAATTGGAGCGTAATTGTACCAGCGCTCTTCCCGGCATTTCCCTCCCTCCAGGACCAGCATCGTTCCTGGCGCGAGTTTTCGAACACCTTGAAATATTGTCAAAGGGGAAGGCGTGTAACGGAAACGAAGGAAGAGATTGAGGGCAACGGGATTCACTTCGGATTTGGAGTTTTCTGCGGCGAGAATCGAACGGATTTCCGACCCGAAGGTTAGTTGTCCCTTTTCGATCCGGTAATAAATCAGTTTGATACCCATGGCATCGCGGGCCACGACCAGCCGTTTTTTCTCCACATCCCAGATGGCAAGTCCAAACATGCCGTTGAGATGATTTAGGAGTTCAGTCCCCCACTCCTTGTAACCGTGAATAATCACCTCGGTATCAGAATTCGTGCGAAAATGATGACCGCGTTCTTCAAGTTCAGCACGCAGCTCTTTGAAATTGTAGATCTCGCCATTCAAAATGACCCAAACCGTTTCCTCGGCATCAGACATCGGCTGGTGTCCTCCGGCCAAATCAATGATGGAAAGCCGCCGGAAGCCCAATCCGACCGGTCCCACGATAAAATGGCCCTCATCGTCGGGACCACGGTGGACCATCGTTCGGGTCATGCGCTGAATCCTTTCCGTTTCCACCGGCTCGCTCCGGGCAAAATTAAACTGACCGCAGATGCCGCACATGTTGTTTAGAAGTCAGAGGACAGAGGGCCAAGGACTGCCGGCAGAACTTGCTCGTTACGTCGCAGGCGATCGAATTCTGCAAGAGCCATTCCTACGATCTGATCCATATTATAATATCGATAAGTTGCGAGTCGACCAACGAAGCTTACGTTTTTTTCCGACGCAGCGCGCTCGGCGTACTTTTGATAAAGTGCTCTGGCATCGGGCGCGGGGATTGGATAGTACGGTTCGCGACCGGGTCCAAAATCCTCCGGATACTCGCGCACGATCGTTGTCGATGGGAGTTTCTGACCCGTGGCGTGTTTGATTTCCACGATCCGAGTGAAGTCGTGATCGTTCGGAAAGTTCACCTGCATGGCTGGCTGAAAAAATTCTTGCGCCAAGCTTTCGGGCTCAAAACGGAGGGACCGATATGGCAAATGGCCAAAGCAATGATCGTAATATTCGTCGATCGGGCCGGTAAAGATAAGGTGGTTGAATTGCACGTGTTCGCGCGCCTCGCAATAATCGGTGTTGAGCCGCACTTCGATCTTTGGATGCGAAAGCATCTTCTGGAACATCGACGTGTAACCATGCTTGGGTAACGCCTGGAATTTTTCCGACAGGTACCGATCGTCGCGGTTGGTCCGGATCGGAATGCGTCCACACACGCTTGGATCGAGATCCTTCGCATCGCGATGCCATTGTTTGCGCGTGTAATTCTTGAAGAACATTTCGTACAGCTTCCAGCCTACCTGCGAAACGATTACTTCTTCCGAATTCTTAGGAATGGCGATGTCGACGCGCCACTCTGCTAGTTGCGCTTCCATCTCGTCGCTGGTCGAGCTCCGTCCGATCAACTGCTCGAAGGTGTTCAGGTTGATTGGAAACCGCCAGTATCGGCCATGCGTCCAAGACAAGATCTTGTACTCAACTTTCCGCCATTCGGTGAACTGACTCAGGTATTGAATGATCCGATCAGAGTTTGTCCGAAAATAATGCGGGCCATATTTATGGACCAGAACACCGGCGGCGTCGTACTGATCGTAGGCGTTGCCGCCGATATGATTGCGCCGTTCCGCAACCAAACATGTCTTGCCAAGTTCACTGGCAATTCGCTCGGCCAGCACAGAACCGGCGAAGCCTGCACCGACGATGAGGAAATCAAACATTCATGAAAACCGGTGCCGCGATGAGCACCGGCCGGCGAGCGAACTTATATTGACCGCAGATATCGCACATGTTTCAGAAATCCAGAGATCGGAGCACGGAGGTGCCCATGCCTCTGGCAAATTTGTCCAGACCGGGAGGAACGCCAGATTTGATCGGTCAGTGAGCACTTTTCCTCCACGGGAGAGCCTTTACTTAGCCTAAACATCGTCATCGCGAGTGCGTACGCTTTCTAATAAACGATCAGATCCTTCGGCGACTTGAACGGCATGGTTGTTTCCTCTGGCTTCTGACGCCTGACCTCGTCTATTCATCGCCTCTCTGAGGTAATACGCCAAACTACGGAACATCTGCGACTGACCCCAGCGGTGCATCGGAACGCTGTCCCAACCCAAATGCAGCCGGCGGGAGCGGAACGAGCCGTCGGGTTTGATCCAACCTTTCAAAATCCCGATAACCACCGTTTCCAGCGTCGTTTCCAATTGCGGAAGACGGTCGCGTAGCAACAGACATAAATTAATGGATTCGGCGCAGTCATAGAGCTCGCGTTTATAAACGGTCAGGCGCGGGGCTTTGGAAAAAGGTTTTGGGAGTCCATCCTTGTCAAAGAGATTCCTCACGTAATAATCAACGCCTCTGCTAAGCGCTTCCCGGCACTCCTCATGCCCGGTCAGAGAGTGAATTTTGGCCAGAGCCTTCAGGACGAAACAAGTGTGATAGTGGTCGACAAAATCACGCACTCCGTCCATCGCGTAGTACCAGGAGCCGTCACGGTTCTGATTCCCCAAAACGAAATTCAGGTTTCGTTCAGCGATTCTCCAATACTCGTCTTTCGACAATACCTGGGAGGCGCTAGTCAATAAAAAGGCTCGGTAGGCGGCGGCATTGATAACTCCTCCCTTGTCGAAGGGAGTGTAGGAGCAACTGCTGGCCGTTTCTGACGTCCTGAAATCCTTAATATCAACACAGGCATGTCGCGCAATGGATTCAAGAATCTGTTTCCACGCATCACGTGGATCCAACTCATAAATTTGAAGAAAGGCCTCATAGACGTACGGCGTAGTCGTAATCAAGGGCGTCTGTTCCTTGATAGTTCCAGCGCGCGTGACCCAGTCAAAGGGATAGCCCCAGCAAAACTCCTTGAAATCGCGGCAGCGCGCCTTCTCAAGTTCATTCAGAAAGTGAATCGCCCTTTCGAGATGAGCGGAGTTTCCGGTTGCCTCGTAGAGGAATGCGAATCCCATTGCATAATGGGCGTCGGCTATTGGAAAGCGAATGGGATGATGGAACAGGCGGCGCGCCGTCGGGAAGAATGCTTCAAAGAGAATAAGAGGAGCAACGGCGGCAGTTCCCACAGCCCGGTTCCGGTAGTAAAGCGACTTGGCCCGTCCGCCCACCGCGCCCGCGAAAAAGCTCTGATGATCCCATGAGCTTTCCCCATAGCCATCCAACCACCCTTTGAAGCTGGTCAGGACACGGGATACGTTGCCCGCCAATTCATCGGATGTTTTCGTTACCTGCATCTGATCTCAATCTTCAATTTTTTGCTTCCCGCGCCGTAGCCCCGCTACTGCGGAACGTAGGCGGGCCCTCCGATTCTAGCTCCGCTCGGTTGCCACACGAAAGCTATCCACTCTCTTTAACCTCAAGAGAGTCCTGAAAATCGCTTTCAGTTTTTTCATCTGCTCCCCGCGGTGAAACCGCATCAATTCTCTGGAAACGGGCCGTTTCATGCGCCGTAGGGCAGCCCAGCAGTAACCTGACAACAAAGCCAAACCATCAATGAGAACCGGTCTCTTTGTCATCCGGTAAGCGACGCGAAACAACTGCCAGACAGGAGAGCCACCGAGATAGTAATCCTTTTCCCCGTAAGAAAAGCTCGCTGCCATACCGCTCCTTCCCGCCGTGCCGAGGGTCCGGTAGTGATGAAATCGTTTTTCAGGAAATGACCTTGTTTTCCACCCTTTCATTCGCGCGGTCGTGACCGCGATCCAGTCAATGCCTCCTGCTGGATTGGGCATATAACCACCCACGTCGTCAAAGCACTGCCGACGGAAAAGTTGGCAACCTCCGGCAACATGATTCTCACCCTCAAAGCTGTCCCTTGCGGTATCATAGCCGCCATCCTCCGTGAAAGGAGTCCCGGCTACCCCCAGCCTGGAATCGTCAGAAAACTTCGACATCAAACACTGTAAATAATCTGAATCAAAGGAAATGTCGGCATCGAGGTTGCCGATGACTTCAAAGGACAGCGACAACGCCCGCTCTAAACCGGCATTGAACGCGTGGACCTTCGCACCAAAGCTGCGCTCCACATTCTTCCCGCGACGAATAAGTTCAATCCATGGATAGCGCCTCACGTAATCCTGGACGATTTCCGATGTGCTATCGGTTGAACCATCGTCTACGATGACCCAGCGCTGAGGCAATAGCGTCTGCGTCACCATGGAGTCGAGTGTTTTCCTGATGAATCTCTCTTCGTTTCTTGCGGGGGTGATGAGGACGTATTTCACAGGATAGAGGGCTAAAGGCAGAGGACGGAGGGACAGATGGCCTAGACCTTCGGTTGCGACTCCTGGGACCCGATTCATCGAACTGAGCGGCTTTCTAGCTTCGCTCGGATAGATCTGGGCAAGACCCCGAGGCGATCCACGACTCATTGGTCACGTTAATTTCGTTTTTCCTAAGGCGCTGTCGTTGCGCTTGCAACGTTCGACAGTGCAGAGTTCCCGTGAGAATTATACGCTCGAAGTCGATAATAATAGGTCGTCGCCGCCGTGCGGCCATTATCTGTGTATGTGGTGACGTTGGCGCCAGGACTAGCGACTAACGCAAAGGTTACACCGTCGTTAGATCGTTGAATCTGAAAACCAGCCTCGTTCGTTGAATTGTCCGTCCACGAGAGAGCAATCTGGCTGGAGGAGACGGGAGTTACCAAAAGATTTGTGGGCGCCGCGGGTGGTTGAGCAGGGGTTGGAGTCGCTGTCGCTGTTGGCGTAGGTGTGGGGGGCGTGCTTGCGCTTGGGCTTGGTGTTGGTGTCGGTGTCTCGATTGGAGTAGCAGTCGGTGTCGGTGTCTGGATTGGTGTAGGAGTCGGTGTCGGTGTCGGTGTCGGTGTCGGTGTCGGGCAGTTTGCGGGAGCGAGTACGACGTCATCGATCCGCACACCCGCCGCGCCCGCCGCGAAGCCGTTCTCGTCGGTGGCCGCGCGCCACTTCAATTGGATGTTCTGCCCACTGGCTGCTGCCGGCAGAGTGACCGTCGTGGTGATGTAGGTTGGCGCGGCCGACGTCCCGCCCGAAAGACCGCTCCAGGCCATGCGTCCGGCAATCGGACTGCCAAAGTCCGTAGAGATGGTTTCGTTATAGCCGCCGGTGACGAAGGTGCCCCCCGCGTCAATGATGTCCGCAAACGCTCCGCCGTTGATGCTGATCTCAAGCACCATGCCGTCGAAGGTGTCTTCCATGTTGTAGAGGTTTTGGAAGGTCAACGCCTCACCGACGCCAGAGACCGCGATCGTCGGCGTGATCAACTCGGTGTTGCCGATATTGGTCTCATCCGGCGCAAACGCATCGTTCGGCGCGCTCACTGGGCTGGTCGTGTCGGTGACCCATGGCACCTCAACCCCAGTGGCCGCAGTTGTCCATCCCCCCGGCAGCGCGGGGGCCGTTACGCCGTCAAAGTTCTCCGAGAACGTTGCACCGCACGGTGTGGCTGTTGGTGAAGGCGTTGGCGTTGGCGTTGGCGTTGGCGTTGGCGTTGGCGTTGGCGTTGGCGTTGGTGTTGG
>PNAS01000067.1 GCA_003169695.1 Spartobacteria bacterium | reverse complement strand
TTCAATTAACCCGTCGCGTCGGCGTCAAACCTGACGCGACGGCAAATTGAGGGGAATGACTTCTAAATTAACAAAACGAAGCCTTAAAATGCGGAACACTTCCTGTATGTAGACATCAGAGAATCGGCGGAATTTCAGATCTCAGATTGACGATTTGAAAACGGTTCTTTTAAAAAACTAACGACGTAGATCATCAGAAACTCTGACGCACGTTGAGGAAAGCACGTTGCCGGCACCAATCTGCAATCTGAAATCTTCAATCTGTAATCGAAGGCGTCAGCCTTCTGGTGATCATAGCGCAGTGGCCCCACCCGTTCCCATTCCGAACACGGAAGTGAAACGCTGCAGCCCCGATGGTAGTGCGACGATAGGTTGTGCGAGAGTAGGACGTCGCCAGAATTACGGCCCGGCTCGTTGGAAACAATGAGCCGGGTCTTTTTTTCGATGCATCATCCAAGCATCCGCGAGGCGTTCCCCAAGTCGCCATTGAGTGCGGGCCCATCATGGGCTAGAGCAAGAGATTCCGTCACCGAAAGGCTCCCATGCTAATCAGCAAGAAAGTTATCGATGCCATCAACGAACAAATTGGCAATGAGTTCGGCGCGTCGTTGCAATATGTCGCGATCGCGGCCCATTTCGCAGCGGACGCGCTCCCGCAGTTGTCCCAGCATTTTTTTGAGCAGGCGGAAGAGGAGAAAGAGCACGCGATGCGCTTCATCAAATATGTGGTGGATGCCGGAGGGCGGACGGTGATTCCGGCGATCGACGCGCCCCAGGCCAGCTTCAAGACGGCAGAGGCCGCGATCAAGCTTTCACTCGATCAGGAAGTGAAGGTGACGCACCAGATCAATGCCCTCGTCGAATTGGCACGCTCGGAAAATGACTACATCACGATTAATTTTCTGCAGTGGTTCCTGACCGAGCAGCTGGAAGAGGTGTCGTCAATGGATAATCTCCTGAAAATTGTCCAACGCGGCGCGGACAATCTTCTGCAGGTGGAGGAATACCTCGCCCGTGTGGGTGTGAAGACGATGGCGGGGCCGGCCAAGGAGTGACAGGAAATTCCTCCGCTCGACAGAGTCTCGCGTCAATGTAGCGCAAGCTTCCAGCTTGCGAACCAATTCCGACGCAAGCTGGAAGCTTGCGCTACTCTTGCGACTACAGGGGTTTTCTTTGAGCGAGACGTTTTAGCGCGGCTTGGCGACGCGCGAACTCATTGAATGGCATGGCGGGCGAGCCCATGACCTTGGTGTCGTCGGGCACGTCTTCGAGCACGGCGCTTTTCGCGGCGACCTGGACGCGATGACCAATCTTGAGGTGGCCGGAGAACCCGCTTTGCCCCGCCACAAAAACATGATCGCCCAGCTCGGTGGAACCCGCGACACCGACCTGCGAAACGAGCAGACAATGTTTCCCGATTTTCACGTTGTGCCCAATCTGCACCAGGTTGTCGATTTTCGTCCCCTCGCCTATCACCGTTTCGCCCAGGGCCGCGCGATCGATCGTTGTCCCAGCCCCAATCTCCACGTCATCCTCGATCCGGACGATACCGATCTGCGGGATCTTGTGATGCTTGCCATCGTGCATGGCGAAGCCGTACCCATCGGAGCCGATGATGACCCCCGCGTGGATGATGCACCGGCGACCAATGCGCGTGCCGTCATAAATGACTACGTTGGGATAGATGATCGAATCGTCTCCGAGCGTGGATCCGGCTTCGACCGAGACATTTTGGAAAATCGCAACGTTGTCCCCGATGACAACACTATCTCCAATCGTAGAGAACGGGCCGACGGCCACATTTGTGCCCAACCTTGCACTCGCCGCAATGGAAGCCTTCGGCGAAACCCCCTTCGGCATGGGCCGCGCCGAAAACCAGCGCGTCATAATTTGCGCGATCGCGAAGTAAGGATCATCGACGCGGATCCACCGATCGTTCTTGCCTTCCAGATTTCGCGGCACCAGAATGGCGCCTGCCTTTGTCTGGGCCAGTTGCGCGGCGTATTTGCGATTGCTGAGGAAGCTTAGTTGATCGCGGCTGGCTTGCGCCAGCGGCGCAACTGCTCTGACCGACCTCTTTCGGTCTCCCACATAATCGCCACCCACGAAATCTACGATTTTTCCTACGGAAACGACGGACATCGCTCAGAGTGTAAAGGATTGGCGGGAAGAATAAAGGCCGCTCGTTTTCGGGGACGGTGCCTTATGAGGACGGAGAGCTCCTGCTGAGCCGCCGCCTCTCGGCTCGGCAGAAGCCCCGCTTTCCCCGCACAGGTTCGCTACGGTCCAGCTCGCTTTTGCCACGCACCGAGGACAAAGCCGCTCAAAGCGAATGCGAGGAAAGGCCGACCCATGTTGATGAAAACGAGAGGCCAGGGATTCGTCTCGAAGGCAGAGAATGCAGAGACAGTCGCGAATTCAAGAAACAGAAAAGCGAACCAGCAGACGATCGCGATTCTCAAACCCGCAGCGGCGGTCGTGACATTGAGCCGGCTGATCAACCACGCCAAAGCATAATTGACGGCGATCGAAGCTGCAATTGCCACGAGATACGGCACAAAGTCATGCGTCCGCTCGATGTCGGTCATCGTCCTGGCGTGATAACTCAACCAGAGCTCCCCGAAAAAGGCGTACCAACCGAAGCCGATCAACTGATGCACCACGACCAGGATCCAAACCGCCAAATGGTTAATCTTGTTATTCATGGGAGTGCGCGATTATCCGGCCCCGCAAGGTTCCGCAGCAAGCAGATTCAAGGCGATCGTCGCGGACATTGCTGCCGCTCTTATTCTGCCGCGACAGGCTCAGCCGGGACCTCGGTGAGCGAGCGCTCCGGAGCAGTCACATCGACCGGCGCGGGCTCGATCGAAATGATGGCGAACCGCCGGGTCTCGTTGTCGTCGGTCAGCGTGACGACTTCGCCAAGCTTATGTCCGAGCAAGACCTGACCGATCGCGGTCTGGTAGGAGATGATGCCGCGCTCCGGATCGCCGTCCCACGCGCCAAGGACGGTGTAAATCTCTTCCTTGCCGGAATCGGAATCGCGGAGAGCGACGATCGTTCCGATCGAAACTTGCGTCGTGTCCGGACTTTCGAAAGCCGTACCGCGCGCGCGATGGAGCGCGGCTTCCAACTCTGATTTCCGCCGCATCAGCACGGCCTGCATTTCCTTCGCAGCCTTGAACTCAAAATTTTCCCGCAGATCGCCATAGGAACGCGCGACCCCGATCTCTTTGCTGTTCTCCGGAATCTTCTTTTTCACGAGGTCTTCGTATTCGGCTTTGCGTTTGTCGAGGCTGCTCCAGGAAACAATCAGCGCGTCGCTCTTCTCTTCCTTTTGTTCGCCCGTGATCACGCTTTCCAGTTCCGGAAAGAGCTTGATGATGCGGGCGAGGAGCGAGCGCTTCGTCAGCTCATCAAAAACCGGCGTGAGCATCAGGCGGCGCATGGCATCGCGGGCCACGCCAAGCTCGGTGCCGGAAAACATATCGGGAATCAATTCGCGATCGTCCAGCAACAGATCGCGCAGCTTACTCCCGCGACTGTTCTCGTTGTGCTGGTCGCGCTCGAGCGCCGACAAAATCGCGCCGAGCAAATCAGGCGTGATCAATTCGCGCCATTCGCCCGTGCGTTCTTTGCAAAGCCAGACCAACGCTTCACTGGTAACGGAGTGCTCGCGAATCCCGCGATGCAAGAACGCGCGCAACTCGCCCTGCATTCCCGCCTCCGCAAAAACACGCGGGATCTGCAAGACCGCCCGCGCGTGATTGCTCTGCATCAATTGCAATCCACGAACCGTCCAGCCAGGGCCCAGCGCCGCCGGCAGCGCGTGCAGGACACGGCGTTCCTTACCGGCTGGAACCTTCGGCAGGATCGTGACCAGGCGGGTTTCCTCCTGGGCGATCAAGCGATTCAAAGTCAGATCGGGGTTCGTGGTCTTGAGTTGTGGACAGCCCTCGATCAAATCATCACGCGCCATTACCAGCTCGAAAACAAGCGCAGGATTGAGCCGCTGATTCCGCGCAGCCGCCTCTTCGATCGTATTGATGATCGGCTGCAACTGCGTCTCAGGTTTGTCGAATTCGGTGTGAAACTTGATGATTTGATCGAGCGCGGCCGCCTGCTCCTTCGGCTGGCGCGCCTGGCCAAAAAAAGCGATCAACTCGTTCGCCCGCGAAACCTTCTCGGCCCGCAATTCGATCGGCTCGCTCTTCTTGGTCGGGATAAGGAAATGGCCGTCCTTATTTAAAAGCTTCTTCGTGGAATCCCACCATCGTTTCCATTCGGCCTCGGTGAAAATATCGCCGAGCATTAGCTGGCTGATTTGCGTGACAGTGGCTGCGCCGCCGAGGCTCTCCAGAATGTTCCGCATGAGAGCTGCGGGATCCTTCTTCACGAGCTCTTTGATGGACTTAAGATCGTTTGCTTTTTTCGCGAGAAAATGTTCCGGAGGGATGACGGTGAGATTCTCGGCGGCGTAGTTCAACTGCATTCCGTGTGCCTTCTTTCCCAGGAAATCGATCAGGATTTGATTGAGGAGAAGATTCCATTCGGCCACGCGACCGAAGCCCCAACTTTTGTGCAGACAAAAGGTCCCGGGTTTGAGTTTTTCGAGTTGGTCCGCGGCACGGGCGGTGAGTTTTCCGGATTCGACGAGCTTTTCTAATTCGGCATCCATGCGGGTCGGACAAGCTACGAAGAACGCCGATGTTGGCGAGAGAAAAGTGTCCGACACGAGGCGTTTGCGCTCGTCGCGATCGACTGCGAAAAGCTTTGCGATTGCGACCGAGTGCTCTGCATGGAACGGTCTGCGCCGTGTCCACGAGCATCTGGTTTTGGGTGGCCTTCCACGTGGGCGTCTTCATGGCCCTGGCTGTCGACCTGATCAGTTTCAAGCGCCGCGCTCGTGAATTGAGCATGCGCGCGGCGATCCTGCGCAGCCTGATTTGGGTCGCTCTCTCACTCGCTTTTAACGTCCTGGTCTGGAAGTCCAAAGGCGGCGAGGACGGTCTCGATTTTCTGACCGGCTACGTCATCGAATACTCATTGAGTGTCGATAACATCTTCGTTTTTGTCCTCATTTTTACCTACTTTCGAGTCTCTCCCCGCTCGCAACATCGCGTCCTGGTCTGGGGAATTCTCGGAGCGCTCGTCATGCGCGGCGTGATGATCTGGTTGGGCGTGACGCTGGTGGAGCGGTTTCATTTTGTCCTCTACATCTTCGGCGCCTTTCTCCTCCTGACCGGTTTGCGCATGCTCTTCGATCGCGATGCAACGCTCGATTTCGAGAAAAATTTCTTCATGCGTTTCTGCCGCAAAATGCTGCCCATCACGCGCGAATTCCACGGGCGCCGTTTTGTCGTCCGCGTCCGCCGCGGAGGCACGGCCGGTCGCGGCCAGCTCATGTTCACGCCGCTCGTGCTGGTTTTGATTTTGGTCGACGTCATGGATCTTATCTTCGCCGTCGATTCCATCCCGGCCGTGTTCGCGATCACAACCGATCAGTTCATAGTCTACACCTCGAACATCTGCGCTATCCTGGGATTGCGCTCGCTCTACTTCCTGCTCGCGCGCATGGTCGATCGCTTCATTTACCTCAAAATCGGCCTCGCCATCATTCTGGGTTTCGTCGGGACAAAAATGATCGTGGCCGATCATTTTCCGATTCGAAATTGGATCTCTCTTGTCGTGATCATCGTCATTCTGGCGATCACGATTACCGTGTCGATGCTTGCCACGCGAAGGCAGGCTCGAAACGCGGACCAAATCTGAAATGTTGCATTTGGGCGCGAAAATCGGTTAGCTGGAATAACCCCCATGAAAACCTTGCTTACCGCAACGCTCGTTCTCGGCTTCGCGACCTCCTCCTTCGCCGATATTCAGGATCCGCCTTCGAATGATTACGGCCCGACGCGCAAGCTTGGCCGCGGTCTTTCCAACCTGGTTTTCGGTATCGCGGAATTGCCGACGACGATCGCGAAAATCAATGAGCGCGAAGGAAACTCCGCCGCTGCCGGCTACGGCGTCGTGCGCGGTCTGGGCCGCAGCTATATGCGCTTCCACTCGGGACTATTCGAGTTTTTGACGTTCCCGTTTCCAACGACTCGCCACACGTACTATCCACTTCTCCCCAGCGACGTCCCGTACATCCATGCGGGATATCAGGAATTCTCACCGGAGCTCGGCAACGAATCAAAGTATCCGTATGTGCGGATGTATTGAGCGCAGGGTGGATCGCGCTCTCCGTCGCGCGATGTTTTAGTGGCGGCTGCGCCGCGAGCTTTTAGCATCGAGCGCGGAGCGATCGATCCACTACGAGATCGAAAGTTGACCGCGCCTGGGAGCGCCGTAGAGATAACGCGACCCGAAGGCGTGGGCGATGCATTCTCGACGTTTTTCCACTCTCCCGCTCGTCGGCGTTGTCACGGTCCTTTATTTCATCGCGGGTAAGCTCGGACTGAAGCTCGCCTTTCTGAATGCCAGTGCTTCGCCCGTTTGGCCTCCCACGGGAATCGCGCTGGCCGCTCTCGTGGTGCTCGGCTACCGCACCTGGCCGGCCATTTTTTTCGGCGCATTCCTCGTCAATCTCACGACTGCGGGCAACTTGGCCACGTCGTTCGGCATCGCAGCGGGCAACACGCTCGAAGCGGTTTGCGGCGCATGGCTCATCGTTAGATTTGCCGGCGGTACTCGCGCTTTCGATCGCGCGCAAGACGTCTTCAAATTCACGCTTGCCGTCATGGCCAGCGCGATAATCAGCGCGATACTTGGCGTCACCAGTCTCGCGCTTGGCGGTTTTGCTGACTGGGCGAACTACGGGGCAATTTGGATAACGTGGTGGCTCGGCAATGTCACCGGCGGTCTCATGTTCGCACCCTTGATCATCCTGTGGTTTGTCGCACCTAGCCGGCGCTGGAACCGCGCGGAAGCTCTTGAGGTCATCCTCCTTGGGCTCTTGCTGCTTGCTCTCGGCGAGATTGTTTTTGGTGGTTGGTTTCCGATCTCCGCCAAGAATTATCCGATCGTGTTCATCTGCGGAGCGATCGTGATCTGGACCGCTTTCCGTTTCACCCAACGCGAAACTGCCACCGGTATTTTCATTCTCTCGGCTCTGGCCATTTGGGGCACGCGGCACAACTTCGGACCATTTGTTATGGAAACCGAAAATCAATCGCTTCTCATTATGCAGAGTTCCACAGCGGTGCTGATCATCACCGCCATGGCGCTCGCCGCGGGGATGGCGGAGCGCAGGCGAGCCGAAGCCGTGATCGAGGAACAAAAGAAAGCGGTCGAAGCAGCGAACCGGACCAAGGACAACTTTCTCGCGATGCTTTCGCATGAATTGCGCACGCCACTCACGCCTGTCATCGCAGCGTTGGAAATGCTCAAGACGGAGCCCCTTGATACGAGCGAGTCCGAGGCGGCGCTGGCGATGATCCGGCGCAATGTCGATTTGGAAAGCCAGCTGATCGACGATCTGCTCGATCTGACCAGGATCACAACGGACAAATTGCAATTGCAACTTGAGTCCCTCGACGCCCATCGAGCGATCTCGAACGTGGCGGAAATGTGCGCGTCGGAAATAGGCGTTAAGAATCTCCGCCTCTCTCTCGACTTGCGCGCGGACAATCACCACGCCGCGGCCGATGCGCCTAAGTTTCAGCAGATCATTTGGAACCTATTAAAAAATGCGATCAAGTTCACCGGGGAAAATGGCAGCATCACTATCTCGTCGTCGAACCAATCATCGCAGAGTTTAACCATCGGCGTCACCGACACCGGAATCGGGATCGAACCAGAAATCATGAAGCGCATTTTCAATCGATTCGAGCAGGGTGACCGCTCGTTTCAACGGCGATTCGGCGGTCTTGGGCTCGGATTGACCATTTCAAAGTCGCTCGCGGAGGCGCATGGCGGCACTCTTATCGCCGAGAGTGAGGGCCGCGGGCGCGGCGCGCGCTTTTTCTTCACAATCAAAACTGTCCCCGCACACGAGCGAGCCGCACAGAGTACCACCGCTTCCTCAAAATCCCGCCGGCGTTCTCTTCGCATCCTGCTCGTCGATGATCATCCCGACACCACCGCGGCCTTGGAAAGATTGCTGACGCGACGCGGTCACACGGTTGCAGCGGCCCACGACATGCGCTCGGCGATGGAAACCGCCGAACGCGGCCAGTTCGATCTTCTCATCAGTGACGTCGGGCTGCCAGATGGCAGCGGCCTGGAACTCATGACCCACCTCCGCGCAACATCTGGAATTCGTGGCATCGCCATCAGCGGCTTTGGGATGAATGGCGATGTCGAGAAGAGCATGCAGGCAGGCTTTTCCGAACATTTGGTGAAGCCCGTAAACCTCGAAAAACTCGAAGCCGCGATTGAACACGCGATGTCGGTTTCGTCCTAAGTTGATCGGTGGTGCGCGAGTTTTTCCTTTGCGCTCCCATTCACCTGCGGATCGAACCGTCCCTAGTTGCGGAGTATTAGCGGCAGGATGGATCGCGCGCCCCGTCGCGCGATGTTTTTAGTGGCGGCTCCGCCGCGATTCTTTGGCATCGAAGCGCAGAGCGCTCGATCCACCTATTCGACGCAGCGGGTTGTCCACACGAATGTTCAACGATGCGATCCGTCGAACTGAAAATCGAAGATGTCGCTTTCGGCGGAAAGGGCGTAGCGCGCGATAACGGCAAAGCCGTCTTCATCCCCTACTCGATCGAGGGAGAACGAGTCGCAGCGCGCATCGTGCGCGAGAAAAAAAGTTTTGCTGAAGCCGAACTGATCGATGTCGTCGAGGCTTCGGCGGACCGTGTCGCGCCCGAATGTCCGTACTTCGGCCGATGCGGCGGCTGTAGTTACCAACACATCAGTTACGAGCATCAACTGGAGTTGAAAGCGCGGCAGGTCGAACAGGCGATGCGGCGGATCGGGCGAATGTCAGAGCCGCCCATGCGGCCCATCATCCCCTCGCCTCTGCCCTACGCCTATCGGAACCGAATCACAGTCCACGCGGAAGACAACGTCGTCGGATTCTACCGGCGTGACGTCCACACGTTGATGGACATCGGGCGCTGCCCGATCGCCACGCCCGAAGTCAACGATGCTCTCGTGCAATTGCGCGCGGGACGAGTGTGCGACGGTCATTACAGTTTGCGCGCGCATTCTGGCCCGCGCGTCTTTGCGCAAACCAACGACGAAGTCGCCGAAGCCCTTGCCGATCTGATCGCCGGCATTCTACCCGGCCAAGGAACGCTTCTGATCGACGCGTTCTGCGGCGCCGGATTCTTTACCAAGCGGCTTGCGCATCAATTCGGACGCGTTGTCGGAATCGATTGGGACCGCTTCGCAATCGAGGCCGCACAGAAAGATGCTGGCGTAAACGAAGCCTACGTCGCAGGCGACGTCACGACAGAATTACGCTGGCTTTTGCAACAGAGCGAGCTCACGTCGACGGCGTTGATCGTTGACCCGCCGGCCACGGGTCTCTCCGCCGAAACGCGCCGCGCCATTCTCGATTCCCCGCCAGCAACGATGATCTACGTCTCGTGCAATCCACCGACGCTGGCGCGCGACATTGCGGAGTTGCAGCAACCATTTGCCGTCCTCTCGATCACCCCGCTGGATATGTTCCCACAAACCGCGGAAATCGAATGCGTGGTGCATTTGCAGCGGCGCCGCGAAGCCGAAACGCTCCGCGCTGATTAAGAAGACGTTCGATCCTGACGCTCAGGATTTACGGGCAAACGAACGGTAAAAACGCTGCCGCGGTTAACCTCGCTCGTTACAGTAATCTGGCCGGCGTGCAGCAATACGAGCTCGCGGACGATGGCCAACCCCAGCCCTGTCCCACCTTCGCCAGCCGTCGCTTTCGTCGTGGTCTGCCGATACTTGTCAAAAATTTGCGTCATCTCATCTTTTGGGATTCCGAGTCCCGTGTCCCTAACGTCCACCTGAACGCCCTCTGCCGCGGGCGCGACCGTGACATCGACTGCACCACCATTCGGCGTGAATTTTACCGCGTTAGTCAGGAGGTTACTAAAAATTTGCGAGACCCGGAGGCGATCCGCGCGCAGCGTTGGTTCGCCTGGCGCGACATGGAGCCGCAGCGTGATGCGTTTTGCGTTCGCATTGATGGCCAGCGGCTCCATTGATTGCCGAATCACCTCGCTGGCCAGTACATCTCCCAACTCGAGCTCGATGTTCTCGGTCTGGAGTTTCGAGATATCAAGTAATCCGCGCACCATTGAGACCATGCGGCGCGCGGAATGGTCCATGAGGCCGAGCAGTTCCTCTGTGGGCTCTTCGCTTTTCGTGCGCAAGAGATCGATGACCATTTGAAACCCGGTGAGCGGAGAACAGAGATCATGCGATACCACAGCGATCATCTCGTCCTTGCGCCGATTCACCTCACGGAGGCGAGCATTAGCCACCGCATGCTCGGCTTCGAGCTTGCCTACAACCGAGACCGCCCAGCGCACGAAAACGGCGAACAAAAAAATCAGGGTTATGGCGTAGAGGGCAGTTCCGAACGCGCTTTCATAAAGTTGGTGGCGTTCGCCCCACACGCACAACCACCCGAGAAAGAGTGTAAGCAAGACCGCCAGCGGAAAAAGAATGCGCAGAATGCGCGCGAGCCTTTCGCGCGGATCATTCGTTGCAAAAGGCTCGGCCAGCGGGGCGCGCGGCACGGCAAAGAAAATTCCAGCGGCCAGGATAAAAAACGTCACCGCTGTGTGCAAGGCGACTGGGTTTACAGGGGCCAAACCACTGAATGACCGAACGCCGTAGCCATACCCGGTGATCGATAGGATCGCGCCCAGGCCGATCAAGATCGCGAGCGCCTGGCCGAGGGAACGTCGTCCGCGCGTATCGAGCAGCAGGATCGACAAACCGGCGAGGAAAAAATTGAGCGCCGTATTTGGCGCCATCCGATTCGGCAGGCCATCTTGTGTCGCCGAAAGTTTTGCAGCGAACAGCACTTCATCTACCGGGGAGCGGCAAATTCCCGCGAATTCCAGCAACTCTGATGCGGCCGCGACCACAACGATCGCGGAGAGAACTTTGCCCATGACGCCAGTGACGAGGGAACGGGAACGGAGCGCGCTGGCCAATGCGATTCCGATGAGGATGAATAACACGGCTGTCCCGGGATTCATGGCCACGAAACCCGGCAGCACTCGTTTCAGCGGTTCAAGATCGAGGGACCATCCGATGAGGACCAGGATGCCGATGCAAATCGTAAAAGCACTCGCCGCCGGAGGCAGCACCAACAATGGAGCAGGAACACTTCGCTGGCCTTCAGCGGATTCGTGCTTTCCAAGCGATATGGGGTTGTTCGGTTCGATGTCTCTGGGGACGCAGGGGTTGCGGGGGTTACACGCTTTCTTGCACTCTATTTGCGCATGCCCGTAAGAACAAGATCAGTCTTTGAGTTCTGATCGTTGAACCTCTGCACTGTCTCGCCGGTGAAACGCAGCTCGCCGGTTACTCGACTTTTGACGCTCCTGCCTTGAGCGGGCTTGCCTTGGGATGCCGCGACGTTTAGAACGTTCGCGCCATGAGAGTCATTGTGTTCAGCGGATTAGCCGTCGCCTTGGTTGCGAGCTTCCCGCTTGCAGCGCACGCGACTACGAAGGGGCTTAGCCAGATCGTTACCCCGGACTTGCAGCCGCCCGGCGATTTTTCTCTCAGCTTTCAGGCGCAGAGCGAGCGAATTGCGAATCCTTTCGAATTGCAAGGTGAGCTTGGCCTGACCAATTGGGCGGAGGTAGCTCTCTTCAAGGGTTTCAAACCGAATGAGCTGATCTTCGGCACGGAATTCGGCTTGATTCAAAAAGAACCGTATCTGCTCTCGGTTGGATTCGTGAACTGGTCACCACACAGTCATGTCGATCCTCAGCCGTACCTTGAAGCGGGCTACTACACCGAACATCACAAATTTATCATCGGCGCGAGTCATGTCGGTTACCGGAACGAGGCGATCCTTGGTTACGCGTACGATTTCAACAAACAATGGCGTGCGCAGGTCGATTTCCAGAGCGGCTCGGGCAATTCATCCACAATCGGTTTTACCTGGAACATCACTCCCGACTTTCAGATGAATCCAGCCATGTACGTCACAAATGACAAACCTCATGAAATTCTCGGATACATCGTTTTCACCTACACCTTTCATCTTTGGAATAAGGACAAGGCGAAGGACAAAGAGAAGGCCGGTGCGCCGTAGCCTGACCTCACTCTGACCAGTTTGATCGCTGACGTTTTTTTGGTGAAGTGCGCGCTTGGGTCGGTGAGAGTGTCGTCAGGCATCCATGGCGCTCGGAGCTAATGCGCGTTCCGCTAATCTGTCGCGCGCGCGGGAAGCTTGGATTATTCCGCGCGGAGCGCGATCACCGGATTAAGCAGACTGGCTCGCCGAGCGGGAAGCAAACATGCGATGAAGGCAGCCAGGGCAAGGATCGCGACAGTCCCCATAAGCAACAGCGGATTGTGCGCTGATACCTGATAGAGCTGCGAAGTGAGCAATCGGCCAAGAGCCAAAGCCGCGGCCAATCCCGCGACCAACCCGAAAACCACCGGCTTCATTCCCTGCGCTACAACGAGCCGCAACACGTCCATGGTTTGGGCGCCCAGGGCCATGCGCACACCGATCTCGCTCGTCCGCTGGTCGACCGTGTACGCGACCGCGCCGTAAATACCGACGGTCGCGAGAAGCAACGCGACCTCGGCGAAGATGCCGAGCAACGTCATCATCAACTTTGCCTGGCCGAGCGCTTGCGCGACGACTCTGTCCATCGATTGCGGTTGCGCAATGGCCAGCGTCGGATCGATGGCGGACAATGCCGTCTGCACCTGCTTTGTCACCGCTTCGGGTTTAAAATTGCTGCGCACGGTCACGCTCATGAAGGGAAAGTTTTCCTGCGCCCATGGCCGGTAAAATTCCATGTCGTTCGGGCGAGCCACGCGATCTGAGCGCACGTCGCCGACGATGCCGATAATCTCCACCGGCACGCTTCCGCTCGTGACTAACAGCGTTTTGCCGATCGGGTTTTCAGTAGGAAAAACCTTGTGCGCACCGGCCTGGCTGATCAGGACAACATTTTGGTGATCGGCCACATCGTGTTCGTCAAAGTCGCGCCCGGCTAGAATCGGGATCCCCCAGGTCTTGAAATATCCCGGCGCGAGATCGTGCGATGGGGCCGCCGCCCGTTCCGGGACAGGCAAGACATTGCCTTCCGGCCGGGTATAGAGCGTCTGCCCATTCCCGCCGGCCAGCGGAAAATCGCCGCTTACCGAAACGCTGTCCAATCCCGGTATCATTCGCAACGCGTTCGCGACTCGATCGCCAAAACGCGCGCGCGCACCGACGTCGGGATATTGCGCTTGCGGCATTGTGACGAAACCGACCCAGAGATTTTGCGGACGGAACCCGAGGTCCTGCCGGCTCAACCGCACGAAACTGGTGATGAGCAAAGACGCGCCCGCCAGCAACGTGACCGAAAGTGCGACCTGCGCGCCGACCAGAATTTTGCGAAAACGTTGCTGCCGCACGCTGCCGCTGCTTCCGCGCCCGCCTTCCTTGAGTCCATCAATGAGATCGGCTCGCGAACTTTGCCACGCCGGATAAATTCCCATGGCCAGCCCGCTCAAGATCGACAACGCGATGGTGAAGCCGAGCAGAGGAAGAGAAAGGCCGACATGATAGTTTGGTTCGAGCGGGAGAAAGTTGGCCGCCATTTTCGGCACGAGCGGAACCAACTGCCAGGCCAGGAACGCGCCCACGATTCCGGCCATTGCGCTCACCAGCAGACTTTCGAAAACAAAAAGCCGCAGCACGCTCATGCGCGACGCACCCAGCGCCATGCGCAACGCAATCTCACGGCGGCGTCCGCTGAAGCGCACCAGCAACAGATTGGCCACATTGCTGCACGCGATCAACAGCACGAACGCGACAGCCGCGAGCAAAGTGGCGAAGGCCGGGCGCAAATCGCCCGTCACATCTTCCGACAATGTTTTGATCAACGACCCGAACTGGGCGTCGATCTTCTCCGGGTATTGCGTGCGATAACTCTGCTCGAGCGACGGCAAGGCGGCGCGCACTTGCTCGAACGTTTGGCCCGGTTTCAACCGTCCGATCACGCGTAGAAATCCGGTCCCGCGCATCATGCGTTCATGCGAAAACCCGGGAATAATAAACGGCTTGGTCGTCCAGACTTCGTTGCCGTTCGGTCCCATCCATGCCACCGGCATGTTCGGCAGCACCCCCACGATCGTGTGCGCCACGCCGTCGAGCGTGATGCTGCGCCCGATCACGTTCGGATCGCCGCTCATGCGTTTCCGCCAGAAATTCTCGCTCACCATCGCCACGTCGGCGCCTTCCTCTTCCTGCGGCAGGAACGTGCGGCCGCGGATCGGGCGAACCCCGAGCACGTCGAAGTAATTCGCCGTCGTCTTGAATACGCCCAGTTGGACCGGATTACCCAGTCCAGTGAGGGTGCCCCCGACGCCGTTCTCGGCCGCGAACCCGTCGAAGATGGTTTGGCCGTCGCGATAATGCATGAAGCGCGGCCCCGATAACGGGAAATCGCCCAGGTCACGTTCCGGGGGTTTGGCGAACAAATGCACCAGCCGATTGGCCTCATGAAATGGCAGGCCGCGCAGGAAAAGATCGTTGATCAAGCTGAAAATCGCCGTGTTCAGCCCGATCCCGAGGGTGAGGGTGATCACCGCGAGAAAAGTAAATCCCGGCGATTTGCGCAATTGCCGCAGAGCGAAACGAAGATCAGTCATCATATGAATTTAGATGTTAATTGGCCACGATTGGATTCTTCAATCTTCAATCGCAGGAAGATTTCCTTCAAACAACACGTCGCCGGGCCGCAACTTTGTCTGCCAGTCTAACGATAGTGATAGCGCAATTGTGCGATCAGGATCTGATCGCCCATCTTTTTGTAAACGATGCGATGCTCGGAGGTGACTCGGCGCGACCAGTAGCCTTGCAACGCGTGCCTTAACGGCTCGGGCTTGCCGATGCCGGTGGAGGGATTACGCATGATCTCTTTGATGAGTAGATTGACTCGCAAAATCATCTGCGGATCTGTCCTTTGCCAGTAAAGATAGTCGTCCCAGGCTTGCGGAGCGAAAACAAGATTCACGCGCCCAGCTTGATCTTGCGTTTGATCCCTTTGCCGCGCTTCAAAGTATCTATCGCGGTCAGCAACCGCCTGGCGTTTGCCGGTGAACGCAGCAGGTAAGCCGTTTCCTGAAGCGACTCATATTCTGCCAGCGAAAGCATCACCACCGCTTGATCGCGATTTCGCGTAATCACGATCGGCGCCTGATCTTCACAGACTCGATTGATCGTGCTGGCCAGGTTCTCTCGCGCCGCGCTGTAAGTAATGGATTTCACATGGACAGGATACTGTCCAAATGTCTTGGCGGTCTAGCAATTTTGATTCGACCGAAAATTCAGGTAGGGACGCATCTCCGAGGCGTCCGACTCCAACCTCGTCCCTGCATCGTAAGCCGCTTACGATGCACCAGAACGGCGCGGCGAAATCGTAGCGCCGCTGTTCACAGACAGTCCCGCGTTCTTTTGTGCCGATGCCGAAACTGCGAAACGAATCTTTTGCCACAGATTCACACGGCACGACTTCAATAGTGACGCGGGATAACCCAAACCTTGCTGTCGTCTGCGATGCGGAGCAGGTAATCTGTGCAGACTTAGACAAGAAGGATAATTGCCGGATGCATTATTTGTCGGGCGCGATCGAGAATCCAGGTATTAACAAAGCGATCATAGATATTCTGGAGGGTACCATGCCTGCTTTTGATAATCGCGAATCCAAATACTTCTCTCAGCCACAGGCCCGCGCGGACTGATACTGCGCGCGAAATGGAAGCAGCCGATTGGGCATCACTGAGCGACCAGGAACTTCTCGAACGCCGCATCTCCAAGCTCGGGCGGCGGCTCGGCGGAGGCTAGAGCCAGACTTTTAGTCTGGGCCAGAGATCGCGCACTGTGCCTTTGATATGACGGCAGAGGTAAATGTGATTCCGTTGTTCCCACGGCATCGCCCAGGGGCTGCTCACGACCTGACCGAGGTCCATAACTGATTCGAATTGCTCCCGTTCGTCGTCGTCGCGGTCATCAAGGACGAGGAGAACTTCGCCGGTGTAATCGCGCGGACCCCAGAGGAAGTAATTTTGATGGCCGGAGATCGCGGGCGGCAGTCCGAGCTTTGGTCCGAAAAAATCGAGCGCGCCTGCTTCGCCGTAATTCTGGCAGAAAATCGCGGCCCGCTTCCGATCGTCGGCCGCAAGATGCGTGTAGACGTGCGCGACCGTCCGAGCCATTTCTTCCCAGCCGAATTGATCAGCAAAAAGCTGTGGCAACGCGGCGGTGTGCGAGGTCTCGGTGCGAGGCGGCTCGAAATGGATCGCCTTCATGTATGCGATCAGTCTTTCCGGCGGGAGAATCGGCATCACCGTCGGCGCGAGAAGCGCGGCCAGTGCGATCATCGTGACAAGCAAGGCCGGCTTGAGCCATTGCAACCGAATGCTGAAAAGACGTTCGGCTCCAACAGCGCCGGCGGCGAAGAGCATCGGATACGCGGGCGCGAGATAGTAATGCTTTCCGTGCATGACGATGAACTCTGCGAGCGTGACCAGGTAGGCGATGGCAATGACGCGGTAGCGGCGGCCGTCGCGCGAGGCGAGCAGCCAGATGAGTCCGCCGAGCCACAACGGGAGCGTGGCTGGATTCATGATGAGGACTTGTTGCGCGATAAATTGCGCGGGGGTGAGCAGGACGTTCTTGTTGCTTTGCGCGATGTTGTGCAAGAGCTCCCAGGTGGGCCAATCATGCCGCATCTGCCAAATGACGTTTGGCAAGGCGAGGAGAAGCGCAATTAGTCCGCCAAGCCAGATCCATTTCTGAGCGAGATAACGGCGCTCGGGCGTGAGCAACAGAGCAACGCATATGCCGGCGGCGAAGAACGCCATGGAATGTTTGTTCTCCAGCCCGAGACCGATGAGCGCGCCGAACCACAACCAAAGCCGGGGCGGGCCGCCGTTGATAATGCGAACGAGCAGATAGATGGCGCCCATCCAGAACGGCGGCTCGAACGCGTTCATGGAAAAGAAATTGCCGACGGCAAGAAAGACGAGCGCACAAAGCGAAGCGGTGCAGCCAAGCGCGACTGCCCAACTGCGCCCGCCCAACTCGCGCGCGATCATCCCGGTCAGAGCAACGTTTAGTGCGCCCGCAACAGCCGGAAGGAAACGGATCGCGAAAAGCGAATCGCCGAACAAGACGCGACTCAGCCTAACGAGCAGCGCGGAAAGCGGTGGCAGATCGACATAACCGAAGGCGAGATGTTGACCGCAGGCGATGTAGTAGAGCTCGTCCCGGAAATAATTGTAGCGACCGTTGGTGAGGAAATGAATGAGCAGCGTCATCGCGCCAAAGACGACGATCAATTTGTGTTCGGTTATGAATCGGCTTGGCGCTGGCGTCCCTTCGGCGCCGACTGCGGACGAATTCATGCGAATCGATTAGGCGCAAATCGCCGCTGCAGTTCAATCAAAAGCGGAGGATTGATGGCGCTGAAGCGCCGAGGGTTAACATCGAGCAAGGGACTGCTCGATCCACCAGATCTGCACCGCCTGCTCGGTGCGAAGGCGTGACTGCGCCCCGCCCGGACTGACCGTGCGCGAAATGAAAGCCGCCGATTGGGCATCACTGAGCGACCAGAACCTTCTCGAGTGCCACATCTCCAAGCTCGGTTTGCGGCTCCCGCTACGAACGCACCGACTCTACGCGACGGCGGTCTGAGTGGCTTCGAAGAACAAAGCCATCATCCGTTTGCCATCATCCAGGAAGGTCGTGATCGCCTCCGGTTTGACGCGCTTGGCTAAGCGGAAGAAAAGCAATCGATCGCCACCGGCTTCGAGGCTGATTCCGCGGTGTTGCTCGCAGAACTGGATGACGGCCGGCGTGAACACACGGCGGACCGTTGCTTCATCCGCCCCACGCACCATATACATCTTGCTGAATTTCGGGAACGCCGGGAAGTCGATGTCGCTGTAACCGAAGGCCTGCGCGATTTTCGAGAAAATCGATTCCGGATAGAGCAGGAACTCCGGCAGGTGCAGCATCGGCGATTGCATCCGCAATACGGTTTGGTTCCAGACCTGGGCCTCTTTGCCGAAGCCTGTTCTGTAGGTGTAGTCGAGGAGCGTGATACCGAGGTCGCCGGTCCGCGCAGTCTCCATAACGTTCGTCATCTCGGGGTCGTGACCGTGCGAACGCAGGTGGGACTGATCGAGCAGCGCCATGTCTTCAGCGGTCGCTTTGGGGCGGAAGGTCGCTGCCAGCGATGTCGCAATCGCCTGGAGACCCTCCGTTCGTTTACGCGCTCCCCGGAGCCCCAGCCAAATCACTAGCCCCAGGGAAAGAGCGATTCCCGAGTAGACAAGAATGGCAGTCGTATCCATATCGGTGACAAGAATTGAACGCGGGGCGAAGTCCAGTGGTATTAGGGCGGCAAGTTTGCGGTGCCGGCGAATATTCCACTCAAGACCTCGCGGCAATTAGTCGGCGAGATCGCCTTCGAGATCGTCTCGACAAGCTGCCGAGACCAACAGGCTGGCAGTCTGCGCTCCCCAGTGTGCGAAGGCGTGACAGCGGCCCGAGACGGATTGATACTCTGCGCGACATGGAAGCGGCCGATTGGGCATCATTGAGCGACGAAGAACTGCTCGAACGCCGTATCTCCAAGCTCGGTTTGCGGCTCGAGGGCACGGCACTCGACCCGCTCATCCGACAGCTCCACGACGAGCTTTCGGCGCACGGGCTGGTGTTTCATCCGCCCTGTCACATCGGCGATGAATGGTTCGTGCCGGTCGGCATCCCGGCGATCTTCGTGCCGTTTTTTCTCGTCCACGACCGGCTGCGCACGCTGGAGAAGACGATGATGCTCGAGGTCGAGGGAGGGACGCGCGACTGGTTCATGAAACTCATCCGGCATGAGGCAGCGCACGCCTACAGCTACGCCTACCGGCTTCCGAAAAAGAAAAAATGGCAGCAGACTTTCGGACACACGTCGCGCGACGAGACCCCGGATTTCTACCAGCCGCGCCCGTTCAGCCGCAGCTACGTCGTCAATCTCGACGATTGGTATGCGCAGAGCCATCCGGACGAGGATTTCGCGGAGACCTTCGCGGTCTGGCTAACGCCGGGGCTCGACTGGGGCAAGCGTTACACCGGCTGGAAGGCGCTGCAAAAACTCGAATACGTCGATGAGCTGATGCGCTCGCTGGCGGGGAAGCCACCGGTGCATGCACCAGAGTATCGCGTCGCCGACTACGACTGTCTGAACCTCAAGCTCAAGACCTATTACGCGCGCAAACGGAAGCTCTACGAAGATACCTATCCGGATTTCTACGACGCCGATCTGCGTCAGCTTTTCGCCGCGCCAGTCGGGCCAGGGCGGATCACGGCGACCGCGTATCTACGGCGGCGACGACGGCGACTGCTGAACTCGGTCTGCCAGTGGACCAATGAGAAAAAATTCAGGGTCAACAAACTCCTCGCGCGATTGATCGACCGCTGCGACCAGCTCGATCTCTTCGTGCTCAACGACGATCCGCAACAGGATTTTCGCGTTACCTCTTTCATCACAACGCTGGTGATGAATTATCTCTTCACCGGCAAGTTCAAGCGGACCAAATAACGTGAAAAAGAAGCTCAAAATCCTCGCCCTTTTCGACGCCATCCGTCCCACGACGATCGACCAGGACTTGAGCGCGGAAATGAAAACGGCGGATTGGAAAACCGAGGCGAACCTCCTGACCGCGCTCGGCGCGCTCGGCTACACCACGGAGCATCTCGCCATCTTCGACGACCTCGATCTGCTGCGGCAAAAACTGGAAAGTTTCGCACCCGATGTAATTTTCAATCTCGCCGACCAGTTCAAGAACAACCGCGGGTTCGACCAGAACATCGTTTCCTTTCTCGAGATGCAAGGCGTGCCCTTCACCGGCTGCGGTGCGACGGGTCTCGTCCTTTGCAAGCACAAGGGCATCTCAAAAAAAATCCTCAGCTACCATCGCATCCACGTGCCGAACTTCGTGGTCATCCCGCGCGGCCAGCGCATTGCGCGGCCCAGGCAGCTCAAGTTCCCGATCCTGGTGAAGCCGGTGAAAGAAGAGGCGTCCTACGGCATTTCGCAGGCGTCCTTCGTCGAGACCGACGAACAGTTCCGGGAGCGGGCGGCCTTTATTCACGAAAAACACGACGCCGACGTGATCGCCGAGGAATACATCGCGGGCCGTGAACTCTACGTGGGCCTGATGGGCAATCTGCGGTTGACCGTCTTTCCGATCCGCGAGCTGATCTTCCGCGAAGTGCCGCCGGACGAGCCGAAGATTGCGACCTATCGCGCGAAGTGGGACGAGGAATATCGCAAACGCTGGGGCTTGCAGAATCAGTTCGCCGGGGGGCTCGACCCGGCGCTCGTCGCGCACATCGAGCAGACGTGCAAACGCATCTACCGTCTGCTCACGATCGACGGCTACGCGCGCATCGACCTGCGGGTCACGGCGGCGAACGAGGTCTATTTCATTGAGGCGAACCCAAATCCAATTCTAGCGGAGGACGAGGACTTCGCGCTTTCAGCCGGCAAGGCAGGCCTGCCGTATCCGCAATTGATCGACCGGATCATCCGGCATGGGATGAAGACAGTTCGGGGTTGATCGGCGACCGGTTACGAGAGCGCGCGGACGCGATAAAAGCGGCGCGCTCCTCCGCAGCAGCCTAGAAGATCAGAAGACGGCGACTGATTACGGCGGAATCTCGGTTTTCCTGCGGTGCCTTCCGCTGTCGGAGGGGACTGCCTTCCAATGGTGCGTGAAGTCGCCTCACAGATCAGAAATGACTTTGGGTGGAAACGCCGCCCGCAACGCATTCAACACGGCGAGCACGTCGATAACTTCTTGAGCTATTGCGCCGTTGACTGGACTCAGATAGCCGCTCGCCGCGAACGCCATTCCGCCAACACTAAGGAGCATTCCACCCACTGCACTCTGGAGCGCGATCGACCGCATCCGGTGGCTGATGTGCATGAACTCGTCCACTTTCTTAAGCGAATTGTCCAAGACCACGACTCCCGCCGCTTCCGTGGTCACGTCGCTGTTCTGTCCCATAGCCATGCCAACCGTGGCCGCCATCATGGCCGGGGCGTCATTGATGCCATCGCCCACGTAGAGTGTTCTTGCCGCGGCTGTTTCCTGGCGGACGATGGCGAGTTTTTCTTCCGGATTTTTCTGCGCGTAGATTTCGGTGATGCCTACTTGCTCGGCCAGGTAGCGAACCTCTGAATCGCGATCTCCCGACACGATCATCACGCGCTGGAATTGGTGCTTGGGACCCAAATGGCCCACGAAGGAACGACTGTCCGCTCGTGGCGCATCACGAAAGCGCAAGGTCGCCGCATAACGATTGTCGATCACCACCACGCACTCGAGTCCGCCGGCCACGGGAGGAAGCTGATCGGCGCCGGCAATCTCTTGCGCGCCGAGCTTGTTGCGGCTCGTGATCTGCAATTGATGGCTGGAAACGATTCCGCGTAATCCCTGGCCGGGCGGTTCACTCACTTCAGTGGCTTCCGGAAGGTGGAGTGCTTCCCCCTTCGCGGCGGCAAGAATGGCTCGAGCCAGCGGATGCTTCGAGTAACGCTCCAAGCTGGCAACGAGCGTCAGCACTTCCTTTTGCGCGAAGCCGGAGGCGATGAGTTGTTCGGTCAGCTTTGGCTCGCCATAAGTGAGCGTCCCGGTTTTATCGAAAATCGCGGTCCGGCACCCGGCGATCTGCTCGAGCACAACGGGACTCTTGACAATAATCGCGCGGCGGGCGCAGAGGGAAATCGAACCAATAATGGCGATGGGGATCGCGAGAAGCAAAGGGCAAGGCGTGGCTATGACCAACACCGCAAGGAAACGAATCGATTCACCACTAATCACCCATGCTAAAAGGGCCACGGTCAGGGCCACCGGAGTGTAAATGGCCCCCAGTTGATCGCCCAGTCGCTGCAACTGCGGCCGCTTGGTCTCGGACTCGCGCATGACTTCCATGATCTTCGCGTAACGCGAGTCGGCCACGCGCTGGGTCGTGCGAATGGTCAGGGCCGACTCTCCGTTGATCGCGCCCGAAATCACCGTCGAGCCGGAGGTCTTGGTAATCTGGAATGGCTCGCCGGTCAGGTAGGATTCATCCATCATCCCGTGGCCGTCGATCACCACGCCATCCGCCGGACAAATCTCATGCGGATAAATCACGAGAGTGTCATCCACCGCAATCTCCGCCAGCGGCACATCCAGCATTTCTGTCGCGCGTTTCCGGTGGGCAATCGAAGGCATCCGTTTGGCTAGTGCGGCCAGCACCGAAGAAGCGCTTCGCAACGCATAACTCTCCAACGCTTCACCTCCGGAGAGCATCAAGACGATAATCGAGCCAGCCAGATATTCGCCCAGCACGATGGACGTAATGACGGAAATACCGCCCAGCAGATCGGAACCAAATTCCCGCTTTAGGAGCTTCCGAAGCAGGTCATAGAAAAGCGGCAGGCCGCCGAGAGCGAGCGTCGCCAGCAGGGGAATCTGGTAAGAGCTCGGCGTCGCGTGGAAGCCGAAGCGGAGCGCCAGATGCAAAATGATGGCCAGGATGGAAAGCGCCGCAATGACCGTGGTCTTGCGGTGCCAGAGGCCAGACACCGAATTCCAGGACCGAGCAGGCTCTGGTTCTTGACTCAGGTTGCGCTTCGCCCCCTTATCCGAGCCACTGGCGGGTGGATGTTCCAGGGTGGTCTTCATAGAGGGCGGTTCCGGCCGTCGGCCGTCGGGCCGCTTAACCTCCCGGCGATTCGGGTGAACCGATAGAGGAATTTCAAACCCGCCGTCGTGCCCCAGTGGCTGAACGGGCGAGGTTTGATGTGCGCCAAATTGAGCGGCTTCCTCAGTAGCGGATTGCAGGCGTGGTAATCTTCGAAAAAAGAATGCGGACTAGATGGGTCGCGCCACCTTGCACTGCGTGATCCCCCTAAGTCGGACTAACTTGAGAATCAAACACGCGAAGAGTGTCGTGGCGAGCCGCCTTCACGCTGGATGGCCCTGCGGCTGTTCCGATGCTTCCACAAATGCGCGCTTCGTCGAATCCATGTAAACCGTGGATTGATCGTGGCTGATGCGGGAAACCTTATCCGTTGATACGACGACTTTCCTGCCGGAGTACCAGTGGCCACATTCAACCACCATTTCGCGAATCACCCAGGTCCTGCCGTCGATCAGTAAATCGGCGACCTGGCCGACCACGCCATCGCTAGCTTCGACGTTGTATCCAGCTACGACGCGGGCGCTTCGAAGATGTGAATCAACTCCTTGTTGCTTTGCGTCGGTCTCGAGCGGTGGAGGGACCAGCACCGGGTAACCACCCAAACCCCACAACGGCATTGATTCAGCATAGTAGGCGTACCCGTAGTGCCGATGATACTCCTCTTCATGCTGGCGTGACACCGGCTTGTGCTCGTCAATGGAGGGACTGTCCTCAATTTGTTGCCGGCTCAGGTTGACGAGAAGAACCTTTCCTTCCGGATAAAGGTGACCTAGGGCGTGAGGAGAAATCAGCACCAAGCGCCCCGAGAGCCATCCACCGGTATCCGCCACCAGATAACGGACGGTCCAATTCTTATCATCGAAATAGAAGTCTCTCACGTGTCCGATGTCGCCGTCCGACGCGCGTAGTTTCTCCCCGTATCGTTGTTGAATACTGTGCAACATAATGAATCGCTTTCTCTTTAACAATTAAGTACGCCGGACTATCTGGCCAAACTGAATGTGGTGCATCCTTAGGATACTCTACACCAGTCCCGGATTTGCCGGGGTGTTTGTTTGGAGCGCTTTATCGCATGGAAGCCCGGAAATCCATCGGCTGCTCCGAACGCCTCCGTGCAGGTCGTCAAGCGCGTGGGACGCAACATCCGTTGATTTGCGGAATGGCTGAGCCCAAACAAAGTTCGGGATATCTGATGAGCAATTCAGGAACACGTGCGACAGTAACGTATGCCACGCTGGAGAAGCAGAAAGTCGGATCGGTGATGCAGGCACTAACGTATCTAGGTCCAGGTAGACGAGCCCTGGAGGCCAGACCGAAGCCGCTAATACAGGCGGCGACAGATGCCATTGTCCGTGTGACTGCGACGACGATTTGTGGAACCGATCTCCACATCCTGAAAGGCGACGTGCCTACCGTTACGACCGGGCGAATATTGGGACACGAAGGGGTCGGAATCATCGAAGAAGTGGGAGCAAGTGTGTCCAACTTCCCGGTCGGGGCGCATGTTCTTATTTCCTGCATCACCTCATGCGGGAAATGCACAAACTGCAAGAAAGGCATGTACTCACATTGCGAAAACGGCGGAGGATGGATTCTGGGGAATGTCATTGATGGGACTCAGGCGGAATACGTTCGAGTCCCGTATGCTGACAACAGTTTGTACCCAATTCCCGCCGGAGCTGATGAGGAAGCGCTCGTCATGCTGAGCGATATTTTGCCGACTGGTTTCGAGTGCGGCGTATTAAATGGCCGGGTCAAACCCGGCGATACCGTAGCGATTGTAGGAGCGGGCCCAATAGGATTGGCGGCGCTTCTGACCGCGCAATTCTACGCCCCCGCGGAGATCATCATGATCGACGGAGATAAGAACCGGTTAGAAGTCTCCACGAAGTTCGGAGCGACCAAAATCGTAAGCAGAACCGACGGCAAGGCCGTAGAAGAAGTGATGACGCTGACGGGTAACAGAGGCGTAGATGTTGCGATCGAGGCCGTTGGATTACCGGGGAGTTTCGATACATGCCAAAGGATCGTCGCCGCCGGCGGCCATATTGCGAACGTAGGCGTCCACGGGAAACCTGTGCAACTAAACCTGGATAAGCTTTGGTCGCACAATATCACCCTAACGACGGGCCTGGTTGATACCGTTACCACGCCAATGCTCTTAAAGACGGTGGTGTCGCGGAAGCTTCAGCCGGAACAGCTCATTACGCATCACTTTACCCTGAAGGACGTGATGAAGGCCTACGATACCTTCGCCGATGCTATTAACCAACGTGCGCTGAAGGTGATAATTACGAACACCTAGAGTGCCTGACCAACGGCTTATTCCGACCCGGATCGACCTTCGATCCCTATTTCCGGGCGGCACAATTCAGAACGCGCTTCTCCCATTGCCGTCAGAAAACAAACATTCCGATTGCGGCGGCAAACATCAAGAGGGTTGCCAGTCCGACTGACACCAGGCCCAAGCGAGAACTCGGCTGGTTACGCATGATCTTCCGGTCCGACGCGACGAGCCAAACTCCAACCAGCAGAAAGGGCGCGAGCAGACCGTTGATGATCGCGGTCCAATACAGGGCCTTGACTGGGTTCACATCCGCAAAATCGAGCCCGACACCCATGAGAGTCGAGAGGATGACAACGGCATAAAAGGCGCGCGCGGCTGTGAATCTTGCATCAAGTCCCTCTCGCCAGCCGAACGTCTCGGCAAAAGCATACGCGGCCGAACCGGAGAGAGTCGGGATGGCGAGAAAGCCGACACCGATGATCCCGACAGTAAAAAGAAGATAAGCGAATTTTCCGGCCAACGGCAACAACGCCTCGGCTGCTTGCTTCGTGGTCTCGATATTCGTCGCGCCATGCGCATGCAAGGTCAATGCCGTGCTCAAAATGATGAAGTACATGACCAGGTTCGAAAAAAACGTGCCGGTCCCTACGTCCATCTTGCGCGCTCCGATCTCGCGCCGGGTGGCGCCTTGCCGCCAGGCCAGCATGCGTCGGCCGATGGCCTTTTCTTCCTCCACTTCCTGTGAGCTCTGCCAAAAGAAAAGATACGGGCTGATCGTCGTGCCCAGGATCGCAACGAGCATGGCCCATCCTTCATGGCCTTTCGGCAATGACGGCACAAAAGTGTCGTGAGCCACCTTGCTCCAATCGGGCCCGATCACAAAACCCGTGATGACGTAGGCGAAAAGCGTGAGCGCCAGCCACTTCAAAATGCTGGCAATCTGGTGGTAACGGCATTGCACCGTGGCCACAGCGATGGCGAGCCCGAACAAAACAACAAAGTAGTGCGAGTTTATGCCGGACAACATTTCGGCCGCGTCAGCCATTCCCGAGAGATCAGCGCCGATGTTAATGGTGTTGGCGGCGAGCAAGCCCAGCGCCGCGATCACGATAAGGGGTTTCGGGAATTTCTTGCGCAGAGCGCCAGCGAGTCCCACGCCGGTGACCATTCCGATACGCGCGCACATCATTTGCACGCTCGCCATCAGTGGCCACGTGATGAGCGCAGTCCAAAGCTGACCGGTGCCCAGGAGAGCGCCCGCCGTCGAATAGGTCGCAATTCCCGACGGATCATCATCGGCCGCGCCAGTAATCAGGCCCGGACCAAGGTTCGCGAAAAACCGGACGATTAGATTACGGCTATCTTTCTTAGAACTCGCAGTCATTTCGCTCCCTCCCTCTCTTTCCCGCCCCAGAGATGAAATCTGCAGGTGAAGACGACGTAGCCGAAGACTCGCTCAGGATGGTAGTCGGGAAATAGATCGCCGGGTTCACTTGCAGATCACGCGTGATGTTGCACGTGACCCCAATAGTGGATGAATTGCCGGAGCTGGTGAAATCCTGACCGTACCTATTCGACATAACGCTCCAGAACCGTGAGCAACTCGCGTAACTTCCGCCGGCCCTCCGTCGGTGTGTGAGCCTCCTCGATGCAGTGATGAGTGTGCGAATGAATCAGTTTTTCCGCGAGCGATTTCAAACCGCGCCGGGCGGAGACGATCTGGAGAAGGATTTCCACACAATCGCGGTCCTCGGCGATCATTCGTTCGACGGCATTGAGCTGGCCGACGATCTTGCGCACCCGGATGACCGAGGCGCGGCGTTCTTCTTCGGGATGCCGATGGCTGCGTTTCCTGGTCACGGTGCGAGGCTACCTGCGATCGGGAGATTGGTAAAGAAGGGAGTGGGCATATGATGGGATATGGGGGTATGCACCTTATTGATGAGCCCGGGTATTTTCAGCACTACGGCCGCCAGATGGACGGGGGCATCTCAGCGATCTGCCCACGCTCGAACTCTGACTTGATCCATTGCCGCGCCGCACCGATGCCGCGGGTTTCGCTCTGAGTGTCTGAGAGCGTGTGACGAGTGCCGAAGCCCACCAGCTTGCGGATGGTCGCCTCCATCTGAGTGGCTGAGATCTCGGAGAGCACGGCCGATACTTGCGGATTCTCCTTCACTTCCGGACCGGCTTCGGGCGCAGCCGCAGCAAAGGCGAAAGTGAACGGCGTGATCAGGAGAAGGAAGGCAAGACTCTTACTTATACGAATGTAGTCAGGCTCCATGCTCCGCGATGCTTGCCACAAAAGAAAATTACCTGCCATGCTAGCGCGACTGGTCTCGATAAGGATCGCGTGAATAGCCTTGCCAGATAGTGGGCTGGTGAGCGTCTGCCAAACAGGTCATTGAGGACATCACAAATCCGAAGAACAGAACTTTGATTTTCATTTGAATCCTTTATCAATCGCCTCGGTTGCGGAGTCCGAATTTTCCCCGCGATTCAGCCCTTCATTGTGGTGCGTTGTGCCGATTAATTTTTCGTGGAATCAACAGGACCAGTCCGATGCTGCCAGCCACAGCGAAGGCGGCACCGTAATAGAATACGGCCGCATGGCCGACCCGATCCCAAAGGAGCCCGGCCACGACGCTCGCCACTAGTTGCAACAAGCCGAGGGTGGTGCCGTACCAGCCGACGCCGCTCGCGCGCAGATGTTCGGGCACGAAATCCGATGCCAAAGCTTTGCCGACCGCACGGAATATCCCCTGATACAACCCGTAAAACACAAACAGAACTGCCACGACCAGGATGTTGGGCGCCAGCGCAAAACCGACATAGGCAATCAGGAAGATGAGGAACGCGGCGAGCAAGACGTTTCTTCTTCCCAACTTGTCAGAAAGAAAGCCCGCCGGATAAGAAATCACGGCGGCGACGAGGTTGAACATCGCATAGATCACAATCGTCGTTTCGAGGGAAGTGCCGATATCCTGTGTGCGCAGAATCAAAAAGGAGTTGCTGGAGTTGCCGAGTCCGAAGAGGGCGATCACCAGCAAATATCTCCAGTATCCCTTCGGAAACTGCCGGAGGCTCACATCGATTCTCGATCTGGCAACCACCTTTGCCGGGCGCTCCGTTACTAGGAGGACCATAAAGAAGGCGAGCAGACCGGGAGCGAACGCGACGTAGAAAATGGTGCGTAACCCCACATGCAACGAGTAGAGAAGAAAGACGGCCAGTATCGGGCCGAGGAACGCGCCCGCATTGTCGCCAACGCCTTCAAGCCCGAACGCTCTACCCCGGTTTTCTTCGTCCACTGAAGATGCGATGAGCGCATCACGCGGCGCCGAGCGGCTGCCGGCGCCTAACCGGTCCAGAAGCCGCGCGCCGAATACGCCTTGCCAAGCTGTTGACAATCCCATCAACGGTTTGGCGATCGCCGCCAGGAGATAGCCGACCAGCGCAATGGCCTTTCTCTTTTGCAGCTTGTCTGACAGCGCGCCGGAAAAGCCCTGCACAATATTTTGCGTGGCCTGAGCAAAACCCTCCACCAGACCAACGAGGCTGCCGCTCGCTTTCAATGTTTGTGTCAGAAACACCGGCAAGACCGGGTAGAGCATCTCCGTTGAGACATCAGCAAACAAACTGGCGAACGCGAGAAGGAACGTGTTCCGTGAAAGACCTGCAAAGTGTTGTTTGCGCGCCGGGTACCGCATTACTGGCTTATTCCCTCATGTTACGTCACGCAATTGTTTTCGCTCAAGCCAATCAAAAGTGAGCGTGCAACAATCTGGGGTCGCAACTTCTGCGGCCAGCGATATGGTTTCGAGGACGTTGTTCATAAATAAAGTGTTCAGTGCAAAAATAATTTTCCTGCGAGGGCACAGGCAAGCACAGCCAGCCACGGCGGCATTTTGCCAAACATTAACCCAATGAAAATGACAACGGCAATCAGCCACCGTTTGGGTTCGGTCATGGCGGAAGTGCAAATCGGCGAATAAAAAGCCGCGCCAAGAAGTCCGACAACCGCCGCGTTGGTTCCGGCGAGCAACGCTTGCGCCAACCGCATTTCCCGTAAACGCTCCCATTGCGGCAGGACACCGAATATCAATAACGCGGACGGCAGATAAATCGCCAGCAGCGCCAGCAAGCCACCGATAATTCCGCGTGGCCCAATGGAAATGGTCGCGCCAAGAAACGCAGCGAAAGTGAATAGCGGGCCGGGTAATGCCTGGGCCGCGCCGTAACCCGCGAGGAAGGTGTCGTGGTCGAGCCAGCCGCGACCCACCGTCGCTTGTTCCAGCAACGGCAAAACGACGTGGCCGCCTCCAAACACCATTGCGCCCGCACGATAAAATCCATTAACGACTTCCAGCCATTGCAGCGGCCAGATTCGGACCGCCAACGGCAGAAACAAAAGCAATGCAGAAAAGGCAGCCAGCCAGTTCAGGCCGGCAAACCGCCGGTGAACTGTCGGGGTGGAAGCCGGTTTCACAACGGACAATAATTTTTGTGTCAAGAACATTCCTGTTAGCGCGCCGCCGCCGATGACGACCAGTTGCATCCAAGCCGTTGGCACAAGCACCAACGCGATTGCCGCCACACCCGCGATGATTGCGCGCGGCGCATCAGGACAAAGCCGTCTGGCCATTTGCCAGAGTGCTTGTGCAACGACGGCGACGGCGGCGATTTTTAACCCCTGTACCCAGCCGCTGTGACTAAAGGAACTAACTTTCTGCACGCCATAAGCGAAGGCCAGCATTAACGCTGCAGATGGCAAAGTGAATCCCAACCACGCGCATAACGCGCCGATGAATCCCGCCCGTTTCCAACCAAGCGCAAGCCCAACCTGGCTGCTCGCCGGGCCGGGCAAAAATTGGCAGAGTGCGACGAGGTCGGCATAACCGGCGTCGTCAAGCCAACGACGTTTCTCGACAAATTCATGCCGAAAGAAACCGAGATGAGCAACTGGCCCGCCGAACGCCGTGCAGCCGAGCTTCAAAAACGCTTGCAACACCTCCAACGGCTCGCCGGATGTCAGTTGTTTGGAATACATAAGCAGCGCCTGAAACAATCAATGGGCCGACCGTCCTGACACCGGTTCACGATGCCTATCTTCAACACGAACCGGAATGTAGCTGAGGCGGAAAACTTGGCGACGTTCATCGCGTGGCGCCGTCATTCACCCTTCGATCAATTCGTGGAACAGCTCGCGCAGTTTTGCCTTGGCGCCGGCGAGCTCTTTGCGGCCAGTCGCGGTCGCGCGATACTCGCGCCAGAAACGGCGGCCTGAACGCTTTTCGATCGAACGCAGATAGCCCTTTTCTTCCATGCCGCGCAGCATCGGATAAAGCGTGCCGGGACTGAGCCGGTATCCATGCCGGCGCAGCTCCTCGATCATCCAATGGCCGACCAGCGGCTCTTTGGCCGCATGATGCAAAATATGCAGACGGATGAAACCGGAAAGCCACCCTTGCAAACGATCTTCAGTATCGGATTTCGATATTGCCATGCGATGTCTTATTTCATAAACGAAAAAGACATCCGTCGTGGTTGTGGAGAGCGATATTTTTTTAAAGCGGACAAAAACCCTATGAATGAGCAAACGCGCAGAGCTTTCCTTCGGGCTGGCCTGATCGCCAGCGCCGCGGCCGTCAGGTTTTCCGGCGCAAAACTGATTCGCGCCACTAGGTGCGGTAGAGACGGGATGGGTTTCCTGGCAAATAGGCCGCGGACGAAATTCTCCTATGAAAACGAAAGCTGAGTCAGAGTTGGCGCGCCGTGACTTCATTAAAATGGCTGGCTTGGTTGGCGCCGGCCTGATGACTACCTCCGGACTCGGTAAGGCGGCCGAAATGATGAACATGCCGGTCGCGCCAAGCCCGGCTCAAGCGAAGAGCGAGGCTGATGTGACACTGCGCATCGGACCAGTGCTGGTGGAACTCGACAAAGAACACACCCTCAGCACCATCGGCTACAACGGTCAGGTGCCCGGCCCTGTCATCCGATTGAAGGAAGATAAAGCGGTCACGGTCGATCTTTTTAACGACACTGACACGCCCGAATTTGTGCATTGGCATGGGCAGGTGATTCCTTCGGACGTGGACGGAGCCATGGAGGAAAAGAGTCTCGTGGTGCCCGCGCATGGCCATTTGCGTTACCAGCTCACGCCGCGCCCTGCGGGCACGCGGTGGGTTCATTCGCATGTTGTGTCGGGGCCGGATTTGTACCGCGGCACTTACAGCGGGCAATTTGGTTTTGTCATTATTGAACCCAAGACTAACTCGGGCCAATACGACCAGGAGGTGCTGCTCGCCACGCACGAGTGGGAGCCGTATTTCAGCAGCGGCGAGATGGAAACGGGAGAATTGAAGGCTGAGGATTCAGACCTGAAGGAAGAGGCTGAAAAAGCAGAGAAGGCTCTGGGCAAGCCTAACGGCTGGGAAGTCGGTTACCGGCTCTTTTCCATTAACGGTAAATCGCGCGGCTATGGCGAACCGGTGAGGGTGCATGAAGGCCAGCGTGTGCTTTTTCGAATCCTCAATGCGAGCGCAACCGAGAACATCGAGCTTGCGTTGCCGAGCCACAAATTCCGTGTCATCGCACTCGATGGAAATCCCGTCCCGCGTCCTCAAAGCGTAAACGTGCTCCGGCTTGGCACGGGCGAGCGCGTGGATGCCATCGTGGAGATGAATCATCCCGGCGTTTGGGTGCTTGGAACGCCGATGGACGAAGATCGCGAGCATGGTTTCGGCATCGTTGTCGAATATGCCAACAAGACTGGAAAACCTCAGTGGCATGCCCCTGGCAAAGCCGACTGGAACTACCTGCTTTTTGGTGAAGCAAAGCCCCTGCCTGCGCCGGACAGAGTGATCCCGATGGAGTTCGGCAAAATCAATGGCGGCAAAGGCGGTTTCAACAAATGGAGCGTGAATGGGAAAGCCTTCGAAGAGAGCGAGCCGATCACGCTCGAAAAAGGACTCCGCTACCGGCTGGCGTTTGCGAACAAAACTGATGACGCGCATCCGGTGCATCTCCACCGGCACAGTTTTGAGCTTGTGAAGATCCATGGCCAAGCAACCTCGGGTATTATCAAAGACGTTGTGCTAATGAATCCATTCAGCCGCGTCGAGGCCGACTTCGTGGCAGACAATCCCGGCCTCACGCTTTTTCACTGTCATCAGAACCTGCACATGGACTATGGTTTCATGAGCCTGTTCCAGTACGCGTAAACCAGGTCTACAATTGAAATGAAAACCACCCGCCTTAGTCGACTGGCTGCCACTGACGCTCCCGCGGCGACGATTCTGATTCGAATCGTTGTTGGCGGAGTGTTCCTAACCGAAGGCATTCAAAAATTCCTTTACCCCGCCGATATGGGTGCGGGTCGCTTTGCCAAGATCGGCATCCCCGCGCCGGAATTGATGGGGCCGTTCGTTGGCGGAATCGAAATCGTTTGTGGCGCGCTCGTAATTGTCGGGTTCCTCACGCGAATCGCTGCCCTGCTCCTGCTTATCGATATCAGCGTGGCAATTGTCTCGACGAAGATTCCCATTCTTTTCGGTCAAGCGTTTTGGGGCTTCTCACTGGCAAAGCTGCCGCGCTACGGATTCCTGGCCATGATGCACGAAGCGCGCACCGATCTCGCCATGTGGTTCAGCCTTCTATTTTTACTCCTTGTTGGCGCCGGGCGAAAATGGTCGCTGGATACGAAACTCGCTTCTCCAAGCACCGATTCGAATCCGGCGGGATAAAGCGCTTCGTCATCGCCAGCCGCCGATCTCCTTCTCACGATCGGCAGATGAGGCTTGCGCCTGACCATCGTCGAGAAGGCTCAATCACAGTGGCGCTCCTCGTCGATCATTCGTTCGACGGTGTTGAGCTGGCCGACGATCTTGCACACCCGCTTGACTGAGGCGCGGCGTTCTTCCTCTGGATGCCGAGGGCTGCGTTTCCGTGTCACCGTGCGACGGTGCGTGCGATCCCGAGATTCGTACACAACGGAGTGGACATATGATGGTGCATAGGGCTATGCACTTATTGAATGAGCCCGGCTATTTTCAGTACTACGGCCGCCAGATCGAAGAGGGCGACTCGGCAATCTGCCGTGTCGCCCCACGGCCCTACAATCCGCCAGCTTCGGCGGAAGCTCCGACGGGTGCGGCTCAATATCACGCAGCGCTACCACGTCCTCCACGAATACGCGCGAATCTATCACGCTCTCGCAGCCCGGGAGGCCAAAGGATCAGAACGCAAATTGATCTTGCGCTGTCTGGCGGAGGAAGCGGACGTGCGTGGCGAACGTGTGGAGGTGTCACTGCAAAAGTTTCGGATTTCACACAGTCTCCCTCCGGAAACGTGGTTCCGCCGCCTGATCCACTGGTTTCTACTGCGTTGGCGGATTAGCTGGACTCTCGCGCTGCTCGATCACATGGAATCGCGGCGTTCACGTGCGATGCTCGAAGCTTTGACGCAACTCAGCCGGCTCTGCCGCGTAATCGCTGCCGCTCGGGTGCGGTCCACTCAATTCTCCACTCGACTTTCATCCCGGCACCCGGATGATCCGTAAAGTCGAGCGCTTGTAGCCACGGCAAGCAACCCAAAGAGAACGCTCATCTTTCATGTTCCGATTTATTTTTTCGGGCAAACTCCATCCCGCCATCCTCCATAAGGCGGTCAAAGCGGCTGCGACTGCTATTTCAGAGCATGAGCAGAAGCTCATAGAGCTATGCACGGTGCCGGCCGAGGAAGCGTTGCAGCGTCTTGGCGTGACAGAGAATGGCCTTTCCGACGAGCAAGTTGAAACTGCTCGGGAAGAATACGGCAGCAATATTCTCAGTCACAGAAAAGAGGCCGGCATCGTGATGGAGCTCTTGCAACGCTGCCGCAATCCTTTGGTGATCCAGCTGCTTGTGATCTGTGTCGTCTCCCTGTTAATGGGAGATGTCCGCGCGGCGACGGTCGTCGGAGCGATGGTCTTGCTCAGCGTCGTGCTGGCATACGTGCAAGAGCATCGCTCCAGCAAGGCCGTGGAAAAGCTCAACGCCATGGTGCAAACCAACTCTCTGGTGATGCGCGGTGGAAAGGAATATGACATCCCAATAGCCGAGATTGTTCCGGGAGAGATCGTCATCCTGCAAGCTGGCGCACTTATCCCGGCAGATCTTCGCTTAATCAGTGCCAAGGACTTTTTCGTAAGTCAGTCCTCCCTAACCGGCGAATCCATGCCGGTGGAGAAGCATGCTGAGCCGGCTGATGTAACCGGCCGGGGCGTTATCGAGTTGCAAAACGCATGTTTCCAAGGGAGCAATGTTGTGAGCGGCACCGCTCGCGGGGTGGTCGTCAACACTGGGAGCAAGACTCACTTCGGTTCGATAGCCGAAAAGCTTTCGGGACAGCGGGCGCAGACGAGTTTTGACAAAGGCATCGCCGGTTTCACTTGGCTGATGATCCGCTTCATGGTGGTCATGGTCGCGATCGTCTTTTTGATTGTGGGCGTGACCAAGCACGACTGGGCGGAGGCTCTCCTTTTCGCCCTCTCGGTGGCGGTAGGACTGACGCCGGAAATGCTGCCGATGATTGTGACGGTGAACCTTTCCAAAGGCGCCATGGCCATGTCGAAGAAGAAGGTCATCGTGAAGCGGCTGAACTCGATTCAGAACTTCGGCGCCATCGATATTCTTTGCACCGACAAGACCGGCACCCTGACGCAAGATCGCGTGATTCTCGAAAAAGCTGTGGATGTCACCAACCGTGATAGCGATGACGTCCTGCGCTACGCCTACATGAACAGTTACTATCAGACCGGGTTGCGTAACCTGTTGGACCGTTCGGTTCTTTCGCATAGCGATCTGGATGTGGAGCGCGGTTGCAAGAAAGTGGATGAAATTCCTTTCGATTTTCAACGCAAACGCATGTCCGTCGCCGTGGATTATGAGGGCGATCACGTGCTGATCTGCAAGGGTGCGGTGGAAGATATTTACAAGGCCTGCACGCATTACCAGATCGATGAGGAAATTCATCTAATGATTGACCTCATCAAAGATGATCTCCTGGAAGAGTATGAAGAATTGAGTCGGGACGGTTACCGCGTGCTCGGAATCGCTTACCGAGAATTTCCGCAAAGCAAGCAGGTGTTTTCAGTTGCTGACGAAAGCGATTTGATTTTGCTCGGCTACATAGCTTTTCTCGATCCGCCCAAGGGCTCCGCCGCAAAGGCCCTCGCCTCGCTCAAGCAGTATGGCGTCGCCACCAAGATTCTAACCGGCGACAACGCGCTGGTGACCCGGAAGATTTGCAAGGATGTCGGCCTGGATGAACAAGAGGTTATCACCGGCGATAAGCTTCTCGGCCTGGATGAAACGCAACTGGGCGAGTTGGCGGAAAAGAACAATGTGTTCGCCCGTTTGTCTCCGTCCCAGAAGGAGAACATTATTACCGCCCTGCAAAAACGCGGGCATGTAGTTGGCTATATGGGCGACGGCATCAACGACGCTCTTTCGATGCGTGCGGCCGACGTGGGCATTTCGGTCGATACGGCAGTCGATGTCGCGAAGGAATCGGCCGACATCATTCTTCTCGAAAAAAGTCTCCTCGTGCTTGAGGACGGCATCATTGAAGGGAGAAAGGTGTTCGGCAACATCCTCAAATACATCCGCATGGGCGCCAGTTCGAACTTTGGAAACATGTTCAGCGTGGTCGGCGGAAGCTATTTTTTGCCCTTCCTGCCGATGGCACCGATTCAGATCTTGCTTAACAACCTGCTTTACGATGCATCCCAAGTCGGCATTCCGGCAGACCATGTCGATGAAGAATATCTCAGGACTCCCCGCAAGTGGAACATCGAGAACATACGTCGCTTTATGATCTTCATCGGGCCGATGAGTTCCATCTTCGACTACGCGACATTCTTTCTCATGCTCTACTTTTTTAACTGCAAACTCTACTCCCATGCTGGGACCACTCCGGAAATGAAAACGTATTATGAAAGCCTGTTTCACACTGGCTGGTTTGTAGAGTCGATTTTAACCCAAACGCTCATCGTTCACATTATCAGAACCAACAGGATTCCTTTTTTTCAAAGCGTCGCCAGTCCATTTCTGCTCCTGACAACAATCATTATTATGATCGCGGGCGCCGTTCTTCCGTATCTGCCGATCGGGAGTTATTTCGGCTTTGTCCCGCTGCCGGCCAGCTTCTGGATATGGATCGCTGGATTCGTTCTTTGCTATTCGGTGCTAACTCATTCGGTTAAAGTCTGGTTCCACCGGAAATACGGAATGGATTAACATGAGAAGCCTTCTCGATGCCCTGCAGGCTGGCCGCTTGATTGAATTAGCGGACAACCACAAGATCAAGGCGCTGGAATATCTAGCTGCGCTAATTGAGGCTATTCCAGACATTGGAGTCGAAGGCGGTATCACGGAAAACGTGCTGGCGCGCGAGCACGTGCACAACACAGGCATAGGGAAAGGTTGGGCTTGTCCGCACGCGCGCGCGCCGCACGATGGCGAACTGGTTTGCGCGGTGGGCTGGAGTCCCACGGGCATCGACTACGGTGCGCCT
>PNAS01000016.1 GCA_003169695.1 Spartobacteria bacterium | reverse complement strand
CCATCGCCATTGAAATCGCCCACCGCTACTGAACGAGGACTGGTGCCTGCGCGGAGGTTGGTGGCGGCGCTGAAACTGCCCGCGCCATCGCCCAACAAGATTGAGACGTTGTCTGAGCCCTCGTTGGCCGTGGCGAGGTCTTGCTTGCCATCGCCATTGAAATCGCCCACCGCTACAAAGAGAGGAATAGTGCCAGTGCCGAAATTTGCCGCCGCTGCGAAGCTGACCGGATTGCACGTTGCGAGCGTCGTCACCGTCAACGTGAACGTCTTGGTCGTGGTCGGGCCAGCACCGTTGAAGGCTTTGACCGTCACCGTGTATATCCCCTCCGGATGTGCGTCCGTTACGCGCACCACGCCCGTCGCCGGATCACCTTCCAGCTTGCCCTTGAAGTCGGTCGAGGTGGAAACATTGATGCTCGTTGTGTTGGCCGGTGCGGCATCAGGCGTAACCGTTGTGTTGGTGCTCAGTGAAACCAATGTGTCCGGATAGTTGCCCAGCGTCGGCGGCGCTATCGAGCCGTCCGGAGCCGTGCCGGCTGTGGTGCCGAGCCGGCTGGCGTCAAGGTAGACCTGCGGTGTCGACGGGCGCTGCGACCCCAACGCGCCGGCTGAGAAAACAATGAGAGCGCCGGTTGAGCAAAGCATGAAAGGGAGTAAGACGCGCAGGTTGAAGGAGGCGGACTTGGACGATTTATTTTTCATAAGGAGCGTCGTATGGACGCGACGCTGGTAACGATGGGGGCAGCGCCGATCAAGGGGTCGAGCGCGATGGCTGGCGACGAGGCGGTGTTGGCGCAGGGTGAATGGAACGCCGATCGGGAGTCAAGCTTTTATGGAGATTCAAGCTTTTTATGGAAGATTACTTTACATCAGCTAGTTAGGTCCTATCGACGCAAACCGATTATCTTTTATTTCGGAATTCCAGACAATTAGGTGTCCCGGTGGCGTCGATTTCAACGTCACCGGAGGCCAAATTGCGGCTTTTGGACGACTCGCCCTTGTTGAAACATCATTGTGGCCAAAACCTCACAAGCCGGATGCGCACGTGCTCATTTATCTTTGCGGTTCTGGTAGCCCCGGCTGAACGCCGGTAGAAGGTAAATGAGTCAGTGGTTCGTTCATTGCAGTGTGCCTGCAGAAGCGATCGCGCGGTTTTTGGCCTCGCAGCAATATCAACGAGAACAAATCAGATACGGCTGGCGTTGGTTCAATCAAGAACATTCCACCATCATTTCGATTCTACTAAACTGCGAACACCTCACAGGCCGAAAGTGCACGGCAATAAGCTCCAGTTTTCGCCAAGAGGTGCTGTTCGCCTGGGAGGACACTCGCCTTGCACTACGGTGACGTTGATTTCAACGCGACCGTAGCGGCAGCGAGTAATTTGCAAACGGCATCGCAACGCCGTCTGATACTCTATCTGATACTCGCAGCGGCAAATGGGCGCATTTCGGCGCAATTGGGAAGCTCCATATCGAGCTGCTTCCTCTCGTGAGACGACGTGAGAATGTATGAGCAAAATTGGGGCAAAACCCCGATTTGCGGTTAACAGCCGACCGCTCTACCACTGAGCTACTCTGGATCGTCTCGCCCGCCGATTGACGGGGCGTATATCTTGCCCACGGAGGAATCAGCGGCAAGTCCTCTTTTGCCCTGCGCTTCGGCAAGAAAACCGGGTGAAACTGATTTTGCGTTTGCGTTCCGTTTCGGGCGCTCCATAATACGAATCCAAGACGCGGGGTGGAGCAGCCTGGTAGCTCGTCAGGCTCATAACCTGAAGGCCGCGGGTTCAAATCCCGCCCCCGCAACCAATTTTCCGCTCGGAAATTAGGCTTGCCTCGACGATTGCAGCCCTGCCTTTTATTCTTTGTGGCTGCCAAGAAAACTCCGCCTTGCGACGGCGCCAAAATCCTTGTCGGTACGGCCAGTTGGTCGGATCCCGGATTTGTCGAGCATTGGTATCCGAAGAAGATGCCAGCGGGCGATCGACTGGCGTGGTATGCCCAACATTTCGAAATGGTCGAAGTGAACTCGACGTTCTACGCAGCGCCCGATGCGCGCATGGCCGAGCGCTGGTGCCGGAGCACGCCGGACGGGTTCACATTTGATGTGAAGCTCCATCAACTGCTTTCGCGGCATTCCACCAATATGAAATTATTGCCGCCCGCGCTGCAGCGTGGCGCTCAGATTGACCCGAAAGGCAGAGTGAAACTCACTCCGGAAATTGAAAAGGCGATGATCGAACAGTTTCGGAAATCGATCGAAATCTTGCGCGATTCCGGAAAATTGGGCGCGCTCCTCTTGCAATTGTCGCCGGCGTTCTCGCCGAAAATGCATCACCTGAGCGAACTCGATGACTTGTTAGGTGCGCTCGGCAAATATCGAATCGCCATCGAGCTCAGGAATCGAAACTGGGCGGAGGGCGAACAATTGAAAGCGACGCTCGATTTTCTGCGCGCCCATTCGGCGACATTTGTTTTGGTCGATGCGCCGGTGGAAAAATACTTCACAATCATGCCGCCGAATCTAAACGAAATCACGAACCCCCAGTTCGCTTATCTGCGCCTGCACGGCCGCGATGCGCACGCCTACACCACCGGCAAAACAGTGGCGTCACGCTTTAATTACAATTACAGCGATGGCGAAATCGGAGAGGTCGCGCAGCGCGCGCGCGACCTAACGCAGGGAGCGAAGGAAGTGCATGTCGTTTTCAATAACAACGCGCTCGATTACGCGCCGCACGCGGCAACGCGGATGCGCGCGGCCCTCGGCCAAATGATTGCGCACATGCCGCGACAAACGGAGTTATTCTAGGGAATGCCGGATCAACGTCTCGAGGACACGAAGCGGGAGGAAACGAGCAGCGAAGATGCCGCCAACCCCGGCTGGCGGATGCAGCTAAAACGCTGGCTGGCGGCGCATCATCTGACGATGATGACGCTTCCGGACACGCCGCACTCGATCGCACTTGGCGCGGCCATCGGCATGTTTTTTGGTTGCACGCCGCTTCTCGGAATGAAAACGCTCCTTTCGATTTTGGTGGCGTGGATTTGCAGGGGCAACAAGATCGCCGCCGTGATCAGCGTGACGCTTCACGATCTGATTCTGCCGTTTTCGCCGGCAATCTATCTTTGGGAATACAAGATGGGGATGTGGGCCTTGCACGGACGCATCCCGGACCGTCCCGGGTTTCGTCACGTGCCGCTCCGTGAATATATGGAATGGACAACGTTCTTTACCGTCGGTCAGCCCCTCCTGGTTGGGACGCTTTTTATCGCGCTGCCCGCTGCGGTCGTGACTTATTTTGCCCTGCGCGGAGTGCTCATACGCGCGCACGCGAGACGGACGGTAGGGTGAATCGAGCTTCCTGGCGGCGGCTTAGCCGGACCTTCGCTCTTCCTGGCTTATCGGCCAGCTTGTGCATCTGGCTTGCTTCCAACGCCGCCACCGGCAATCCGTCACGAAGCAAGATGTGTTTCTTATGGCGAAGATCATTTCTCGCGGCAAGGTCGAAGCGATCAAACCTTCACAAGTCTCCAAATCTTCTTGCCATCGTTAGGGTGGCGCAAACAACACTCGTGCTAATCCAACTCCCTGGCCGCGCGTTCCGAAACGCTTCTCATGGTTGGCGCCCATCGAAGCTGGTCTTAATCAAGACTTCGCCGCGCTGGCAGTTTTCTGCTTGCTTGGTGGGCCGTTTGAGGAGCAGGTTCGGCGCTCGCGCGGTAATCAGGGACCCGGTTAAATTCAGACGACGGCCAAATGGATCAACATACCTTGCTCTCATCGTGGGCGGCGCAGCTCGAACTGCATTCGAGAAATCGCGGTCGAAGCGGGTTTGGAGGCAAAGGGCCACGCGGACTCGTGGATCGCCTCGCAAATCCTTTCAGAGGCTTTGGCGCCGCGAAATCGGTAGTAATCATTGCCGGCGGTATCATGCTTTTTCTCAGTTTGGCGTCTCAGGCCAAAGCGACGGGAAGCATTACGGTACAGTGGGATCCGGATCCGGCGCCTGATATCGCGGGGTACCGCGTATTGTATGGACCCTCCAGCGGAAATTACGCCGAGCAAATCGATGTCGGAAACACGACGGCTGCGACGGTCCCCAATTTGGCAGATGGACGCACGTATTTTTTTGTGGTGACCGCATACACTACCGTCGAGATGGAAAGTCCGCCCTCCAACGAGGTGTCTGCCAGGGTGGGAGGTGCCCCAACCCCCACACCGACCCCGAGACCAACTCCAACTCCGACCGCGAGTGCGACACCTAAGTCTACTCCAACACCGACAGTGGCTCCAACTCCTACCCCTGCTCAGACACCCGCTGCACCAACAAATCTTTTAGCAACGGCAATCTCCTCCAGCCAGATTGCTCTCTCGTGGACTGACAATTCAACGAACGAGAGCGGTTTTCAGATTCAACGGTCGAGCAACGGCGTAACCTTTACACCAATCGCTATTGTTCTCGCCAATGTCACCACATACACAGATCACGGGCGTGCGACAGCAACGACCTATTATTATCGAGTAGGAGCGTATAATTCTCGCGGGAGCTCTGCGCCGTCCAATGTTGCAAGCGCTACGACACTACCGGCCTCTACCCCAACTCCAGCGCCAACGCCAAGTTCTACTCCAACACCCACACCGACTGCGACGCCAACACCTGCCGCTACATCGACACCAACTCCAACACCGACAGCGATTCCAACTCCTACCCCTGCTCAGACACCCGCTGCGCCAACAAGTCTTTTAGCAACTGCTATCTCATCCAGCCAGATTGCTCTCTCGTGGACTGACAATGCAACGAACGAGAGTGGTTTTCAGATTCAACGGTCGAGCAACGGCGTGAGCTTTACCTTAATCGCGTCTATTGGCGCCAATGTCACTACCTACACAGATAACGGGCGTACGGCAGCAACGACCTATTATTATCGAGTCCGGGCGTTTAATTCTATCGGGCCCTCTGCACTGTCCAATGTTGCAAGCGCTGCAACACTATCGACCTCTACCTCAACTCCGGCACCAACGCCCTAGTTCCAGACCAACCCCATCCCAGTTCCGGCCTGATAGTTGGTTGAAGCTACCGCATAGGGATGTCGGTGCTATCGGTTAAAATCGGTCGTCACTTTGTCGCCGATGCCAAATGTCGGATCGAGGTCCGTCGGCCGCCTGTGCCGTCTGCGCGCTCGCCGAAGAGACGAGCATGATTGCCACTGCGCCAATTCCGAGGCCACGAATGAACGACCTCGAGACCCAGCGGCGTTATTTGCGGACACACAAGAATAGAAATGCGATCAGCAGAGTGGAGCCAACGACCGCTCGCCACTTGAGGTGATGCGGCGTGATTGCCATGTAGCCGTCCACAGCGATCAGCAGTGCTGCGACGAACGTGGCGAGTTGAGAGGATTCGCGTCGCGCTTTTCTTCCGTTTTCTCTTCGCGCCAAAGCTCGAAGCGTTCTATGAGCCGCTGCAACATCTAACGAGAATAAGATCAGCTACGGCTGGCGGGCGGCACGAAGCAGGCATTTCAGAACAATCGCTAAACTATCTTGCAAGGAACCAAAACATCTTCATCGAACAAATACACCGCGCACATTCGATGATAACCGTCAGCGACAATGACTCTGCCATTACTCTTGTCTCTGACGAGGAGAATGGGCGAAAGCTTTTTCCCTGCCGCTAGCTTTATCTGATTCTTTTTTACATGAGAATTGTTGACGCCCAACATGGGCAACCCCGAGGCTCTGAAAATATCCTTAGACTTAAATTCTGTGACGTGCGCTTGCCTCAATGCTTTGACGTAACTTGAAGCGGTGCGGTCATCATAAATCAAAGTTAAATATGACTTCGCTGCCGGATAGTCGTGTTCTTCAGGTTCACTTAGCCATCTGTTCTTAGGTTTTGTTCTCATACTATTGTCCTACGTAGTTCAATCTACAAAAAGCGGCTCCCGACAAACACGTCAGCCGCCCTCATCGAATGCAAGGAAGACGGCATGGCTGTACCCGGGCGGAGCCATATTATGGTTCAGAAGCATGAAGCTGTAAATGTGGTTTATGACCTTGTCGCAAAATCCAAACGTCAGTTCACCGCAGGTGTAACCTCGTACGATGAGCCGTGAAATCGCGTCGAACAGCTCACCGACGCCGAGTCCGTGCTGCGCACAAGCGGCATCCACGTCAACTTGTGAGAACGGCTGATCTGCCGCTCGGTGCATCATCTTATCGGCAACTGTTTCAAGATTAATGCCGACAGGGGTTGTAGGAATTTCCCCACTTAAATCGGCGCGATGTTTTGCTGGCGGTGAGATAATTATCTTGACGGACAAAGCAGTTCTTGTGATCACGGCGGGCAGAGCCAGCCAGTTTTCTGGAACGGGAAACAAAGGCCGTGCTGGGTCCTTAAACGGAGGAAGAAGAGAGCATGAACTATAGGAGATCTGTTTTACCGGTCGCGATTCTTTGGTCCGCGGTCGCAACCATCGCATGGGCGGACACGTTCACTGTCAGCACCACTGACGATACCGGCACCGGCTCGTTGCGTCAGGCGATTACCGATGCGAATAATCACCCCGGCCTCGACACGATCAATTTCAATATCCCGGGCACTGGCGTGCACACAATCTCGCTGGCGTCGGACCTGCCAACCGTCACTGATGCGGTGTTAATCGACGGCTACAGTCAACCTGGCTCCAGCGCGAACACGTCGGCAAATGGCGACAATGCAGTGCTGCTCGTCGAACTCCACGGTGAGGGACCTGGCGCCAACGTGGCTATCGGCCTCCATCTCACCAACGGCGCGACCACTGTGCGCGGGCTGGTAATTAACAACTGCGCGCTGACCGCGATCGTGATTGCGACTAACGATTGCATGATCACGGGCAATTTTTTGGGCACTGACGCGACCGGCATGATAGGAGTTCCGAACAGTTCTGGTGTCCAAATCGGGAGCGCGGCTAACACCACCATCGGAGGCCTCACGCCGGATGCGCGCAATGTCATCTCTGGCAATCCTTCCAGTGGTGTCGGCACCAACGGCTCTACTAATACTGTCATTCAAGGGAACTTCATTGGAACGACTGCCACGGGTACGGCGGCCTTAGGGAACGACAACGGTATCTTCCTTAGCAATTCAGCCGGCGATGTGATCGGCGGCACCGTCGCCGGCGCGGGTAACGTCATCTCTGGCAACACATTTGGGGTCGATGTTGAGGCTCTAGGAACGATCATCCAAGGCAACCGCATCGGCACAACTGCCGACGGAGGATCGCCCCTCGGCAATGTCAGCCAAGGAATCACAGTCAACGTTTCAGGTGTGCAGATTGGGGGTACCGTGGCGGGTTCCGGCAATATTATTGCGTTCAATGGCTTGAGCGGCGTTGAGCTCCTCTCTGGAACAGGGAATGCAATCTTAGGCAACACCATTTTCGGTAACTCGGCAGGAAACCCGGTCTTTGGCACTGGCCTCGGTATCGATCTGAACGGCTCCGGCGCGGTGATCGCTAACGACCCATGCGACGCCGACACCGGAAACAACAATCTGCAGAATTTTCCCGTCCTGACTGCGGCCACCAGCACAGCCGGTAACGTGAATATCACCGGCACGCTCAATAGCACCGCGAACACGACGTTTCGCCTTGAGTTCTTCGCCAATGACGCGATCGATCCTTCTGGTTACGGAGAAGGACAAAGATTTGTCGGTTTCACTAATGTCACAACCGACGCGACCTGCAACGCCGCCTTCGACGTGAACTTTCCCGTCTCAGGCGCTGCACACATCACCGCCACCGCGACCGACCCAAACGGTAACACCTCCGAGTTCTCTGCCGCCATCGGCCAGCTCTTGAATATCTCGTCGCGGCTGCACGTGCAGACCGGTGAAAACGTGCTCATTGCCGGCTTTATCATTGGGGGAAGTGATCCGAAGAAGGTGATGCTTCGTGGGATCGGCCCGTCGCTGAGCGCCTTCGGTGTGCCAGGAGTGCTGGCGGATCCGACTCTGGAGTTGCATGATGCGAGCACGACTCTGGAGACAAACGACAACTGGAAAACGAGAGCCGACGGGAGCAGCCAGCAGGCCGTGATAGAGGCTACTGGCATTGCACCCACGAACGATCTGGAATCAGCCATCGTGAGAACATTGCCGGCCAACAATGCCGGCTATACGGCAATCGTGCGAGGGAAAAACAACACGACCGGAGTGGGAGTGGTGGAAGCCTACGATCTGGATACGGCGGCCAACTCGAAGCTGGGGAATATCAGCACGCGCGGACTTGTCGAAACGGGAGACAACATTTTGATCGGTGGTTTCATCGCCGGGAACGGACTGACGAAAGTGCTCATTCGGGCGATCGGTCCATCGCTGGCGAACTTTGGCATAACGAATCCTTTGTTGGATCCCACCCTGGAACTCCACGACAACAGTGGCACCACCATCGCTACGAACGATGATTGGCAGACGACGCAGGAAAGTGAGATCATAGCGACTGGCATTCCACCCACCGACCCGCGCGAGTCCGCGATTGTCTCGACGCTCCCGCCAGGTGCTTACACGGCAGTCGTGCGCGGGAAGAACAATGCCACCGGCATCGCGGTCGTGGAGATTTACAATTTGCAATGAGTCGTTGCAGGCTCCATGCCCGGATAGCCGTTAGCTACCATCCCAAATAACGGAAATCTAGCGGCCATCGGCGAACCCGATCATCGCGCGAGCGTTGCGTGTACAGTGAGTTCGCTATGAAGTATACGACATTGGCGTTAGCCCTCCTCGTGATCTCGCCTGGATTAGCGAATGCGCAAAAACCCGCGAACCAGAACAAGACTGTAGTCTATAACGACTGTCTTGAATTGGTGCTATTACCACTGGCGTCAAAAAGTTCGAACCTGGCTCGCCTGACGCGGAGGCTGACTGCGGCCTCGGCGCCTTTCTGCCAACAGTCATTTTAAATCATAAACCTCAACGAGCCCAACGCCAGTGGCACTACCTTTGCCGCCAACGACCGCGGTATAAGCTCCTGAGGGCAGAGTAGCAACGATTGCAGATTCCGAATCGTTCGACGGTGGAATTCCGGTGGCTTCAATCTCGACCCGTTGAGTATCTTTCCAGTTGTCGTTGGTGGCAATCGTGAGGCCATTGCCATCATGTAACTCGAGCGTCGGATCGGCCAGGGCACCGGAAACACCGAATTGAGTAAGCGACGAACCGATCGCTCGGACGATCACTCTTGCACTACCATTGCCGCCTCCAACGATGAAGCCACCGATCATTACGTTGTCGCCGGTATCCACGAAGCCGCGTGTGCTGATGCAGCCGCTTGATCCAGGTCGTAAACTTCAACAAGCTGATCTTATTCTCGTTAGATGGCTCGCTGCAGCTAACCGCTGGCCGCTCTGATGCCTCGCAGTACACTATGAAAACAATAACGACGCAGATTTTAACGCATGGGTCTACAGCATTGAATACCCTCCTGAACATATAACTGATCCAAACGATCGGATTGGGGACGCCGTCAGCAACACTATTTCGTTTCTAAACGGCACGATCATGAATAGCAGGGCGGAGGCAATTGTGGACATCACTAATCCTGGCCTTCAAACAAAACTCACGTTGGACATGAGCGATCCAAAGCACCCCAAGCGTACTTCCGAGACCGGGGAAGTCGAAGAGGCAGGTTCAAATAACGAAGTCTGGGTTGATTTCGACTGGGGAGGTCCCGAAGAGGGCGACTTCTTTCACCCTTTCAAGACGATCGCCGGGGCCGCCGCCGCCGTAGCTGACCCAGGGGTCATTAAAATTATGCCGGGCTCGACGCATGAGAGGTCTTTCCTTTCTAAGCAGAAACGGATCAGAATTGAAGCGGCGATTGGTGGCGCCGTTATCGGGGTTCGCTAGCTAACGCGGTGATAACTCCCTTAGCCGCGGTTGCGATTCGCGCCCCAGCACGTCGATCAGCCTCGGTTAACCAAGTTCAGCAACACAGTTTCGAACCCCTTTCAACTTTAAGAAACGCTGTCAGCTTTTCGTCCGATCGCACAATGTGGCGTTTGCCATCGTCGCGGTGAGCATCAACAACAAAAACGTCGCGCCCCTCGTCATTGACGACAGAAACGCATCCCCAGCTCCAGCCTGATTTGTTCAGGCGATCAACTACGCTTCGCAATCTTGAATCTCATCTGCGAAAATAGTGTCCGAAACATAATGGGAACAAAATGCAGACAGGCCAGATTCCCGATGAAAATAGGTGGCAGCGCATACGGGGATCGAACCCGTGCACCAGCCTTGAGAGGGCTGTGTCCTAGCCACTAGACGAATGCGCCGTCGTGCGGTTTCGAAAAAATCCTAGCGGCAAATCGAACGTTCGGCAAGCGTCAGTTCGCTGGTTGATGAGTCGTTAGGCCGAGCCGGCTGGTTAGGGTGTGGGGCTCGGTCGCGGCGTGGGTATGGGGCGGACCCGGGGTTGGCCCAGGCTGTTCAGGACCGCGGCTTTCTGTCCCTCGAGATAATTTTTTATCTCCGGGCTGGAGGCTAGCGCCTGCATGTGCGCATAGTAAATAGTGTAGTAGGCGCGGCGCCGGACTCGCTTTTCGAGGTCCGTTTTCGTTCTCGTCGTCGCCTCCTTCGCCGCCACCACTTCGGGATCGTACGCGGTGCGATTTTGGAGTTGTCGCCATTCCAAGTGGAGTCGCTCTATTTCCGCCGCCTTGGCCAGAGGCAATTTCTGGAACGCAGCATCCAGTTCGGATAACGCCGGCGCAGTCTTAGCCACGGCGGGTCCCGTCGGGTGGCGAGGTATTGTCGGGGATGAATCCGGCACGAGGTTTGGCGGTTCGATCGTCGTGGGAATCTCCGGTATGTCGAGCTCTGGACGCGCGTTCGAACTTGCGGTTGGCGTCGGGCTTGGCGTTTCAGTTTTTGCCGGCAACGGAGGTTCCTGCCCGTAAAGCGACCTGAATGGAACAGACAAAGCGATTGGAACGATCGCCAAAAGAAATTTCATCCGATTCATTTTACGGTGGTCGGAGTGACCGGATTTGAACCTGCGACCTGTCGCCGCGGCGACCGCTCTATGGGAGTCGATTGAGTTCATCGCGGCCTCGCCGGTTTTATAATATCGTTCTCTTGTCATGGCCGCAGAGCGGGTCGCAAAATTCTCGACATGAGGAAAAGTCCACGGAATCCCGTTCTTCGTCGTTTTGGATTCACCAGTATTGTGGCGTCGGAGACGATCATCGAGATCCTCGCAGCACCCGACGTAACGGGCGACCTGTCCTCCCGCTCGTCAGAACATACACGTGAAACATACTGAGCACTCGCAAGCTATCCGGAGAGGAGAAATCGGGGTGACAGGATTTGAACCTGCGACCTCCTGGTCCCAAACCAGGCGCTCTACCAAACTAAGCTACACCCCGTCTGATCCGCGTGACTTAACACGCTCCCGCCCGCGGCGCATCCAGAATCTTGGCGTCGGGCACCATCACTGGTGCGTGCCGCAGGTCATTTTGTCGCCAAACTGTCCTCACGTGCAAGACGCATAAATTCCAGAGAAATAAGACCTTGCGGCGGGGCCCATTCGGTAGGAAACTAAGCAGTCGATTTCGCTTCTACGGAACGCGTGCTGCGTCCCACTTCGCTTCATGTTTAAACACAACAAACTCAATCTTTTTCTCTTCGTCGTTCTGATTGGTTTGCAGGTCCTTGGCCTTGTGGCGCTTTGGACGCGCTTCCAATGGACTTACCTGCCGATCATGTTCGCCATTTATTTCTGGGCGGGAGTCAGCACGACTCTCTATCTGCACCGATATCTGACGCACCGCGGGTTTGAAATGCCTGGCTGGTTGAAATTCATCTTTGCTACAGGTTCGGCGGTCGCGCTCTCGGGTGATCCGGTCACGTGGGTAGGCGACCACCGGTATCACCATCTGAAATCAGACACCGAGGAAGATATTCATAGTCCAGTCCACGGATTTCCTTACGCGCACATGATGTGGCTCGTGCGCAAACCGCCGGGCTTCCGAGATAAGTCGCTTCGTTATGCCGCAGATGTCCGGAAGATTTGGTACTGCCGCTTGTGGGAACGCCCCTATTTCTATGTGCTGCCACATCTTGGCGTGGCCGCGCTTTTATATTTTTCACTTGGCGGCGTGGGCCTGCTCTGGTGCCTCTACGTGCCGATGCTCGTGGTTTACAATTTCACCTGGGCGGTCAACTCGGTCTGCCATATGCCTTCGCTGGGCTACCGGAGCTTCGAGACGACCGATCACAGCAAGAACAATTTCTGGATTGGGCTCGGCGCCTTCGGCGAAGGCTACCACAACAACCACCACGCGAAGCCGCGTTGCGCGGCGCATGGCTTGAGATGGTGGGAGTTTGACCTGACGCGTTACATTATCTGGACCCTCGAAAAGTGCGGCCTGGCCTGGAACGTCGTTTGGCCAAAACCAGGTGCTGAAATCGCGGTCGATCCCGTCACGGCGGATCAAGCGGGCGCTCTCCTTCTGTTTGGCGCGCAAATCAAGGATCCGCGTCTCGACGCCAAGCGAGATGACACTGATCCCCGTCAGTAGTCGAGGTTAGGCGCGAGCCACTTCTCGACGTAATCGACGTTCACACCCTTCCGCGCGGCGTAATCGCGCACCTGATCGTCGCCAATTTTTCCCACGCCGAAGTATTTCGAATCGGGATGAGAAAAATAGAGACCGCTCACGCTCGCGCCGGGATGCATCGCATACGATTCGGTCAACGTGATCCCTGTCGCTTTCTCCGCGTCGAGCAATCCGAAGAGCGTGCTCTTTTCCGTGTGATCGGGTGACGCGGGATATCCCGCCGCCGGCCGAATTCCGCGGTACTTTTCGCGGAGCAACTCTTCCTGCGAAAGTTTTTCGTCGCGCCCGAAGCCCCAGGCACCGCGCGCTTCGCGATGGAGGAATTCCGCGAACGCCTCCGCAAGTCGGTCCGCGAGGGCCTTTGTCAGGATTGCATTGTAGTCGTCATGGTCTGCCGCGAATACCTTCGCGAGTTCGTCCGCGCCGACTCCCGCCGTCACGGCGAAGCCGCCGAGGTAATCGATTGAGTTTTCCGGCGCGATGAAATCCACCAGGCTATGATTGAATTGCCCGAACGGCTTTTTCATCTGCTGCCGCAGGAAGTGAAATGTCGCGAGGCGTTCTGTGCGCGTTTCGTCCGTGTAGATCTCGACATCATCGCCGATGGCTTTCGCGGGCCAGAAAGCGTAAACACCGCGCGCGGTCAGTAATCTCTCCGAACAAATTCGTTCGAGCAGTTTTTGCGCGTCATCGAAAAGCTCTCGTGCGTGTTTGCCGACGGTGGGATCGTCGAAAATCGCCGGATACCGTCCGCGCAATTCCCACGTGTGAAAGAACGGCGACCAATCGATATACGGAACGAGCGTCTCGAGAGTAAATATTTGACTCGCGCGCTCTCGTCCGTTGTCATCCTGAGCGGAGCGGAGCGAAGGCGAAGGATCTCTCGCTGCAACTTTGCGCTGCGTTCCGTAAGAGACGGCGAGAGATTCCTCGATTTCGCTCCGAATGACAGAGGCGTTTGAGCCATCGGTTCCGTACAGGCGTGTGCCGAGGAAGTCCGGTTTCGGCGGAGTATAGGACGCCCAATCAACAGGGGTGCGATTCGCTCGGGCCTGTTCCAACGGAATTAGTTTCTTCTCGCGTGATTTCGATGCGTGTTCTTCTCGCAATCGCGCGTAATCCGCCCGCGTCTTCGCATCGAAATCATTTTTCAATTCGTCGCTCAGGAGATTGGTCACGACACCCACTGCTCGTGACGCATCGAGCACATGCACGGTACTGGCTCGATAATGTTGTGCGATTTTCACAGCGGTGTGCGCGCGGCTCGTTGTCGCGCCGCCAATGAGCAACGGCAACGAGAAACCTTCCCGCTCCATCTCTTGCGCCACGTGGACCATCTCGTCGAGCGACGGCGTGATCAGGCCACTTAAGCCGATCACATCAGCTTTGCGCTCGCGGGCCGTCTCCAGGATCTTCGCCGCCGGAACCATCACTCCGAGATCGATGACTTCGTAATTATTACATTGGAGCACCACGCCGACGATGTTCTTGCCGATGTCGTGCACGTCACCTTTCACGGTCGCCATGACGATGCGCGCCTGCGGCTTCGCGTTCGCGTCCTTCTCCGCTTCCATGAACGGCAGCAGATAAGCGACCGCTTTTTTCATGACGCGCGCGCTTTTCACCACCTGTGGTAAAAACATTTTCCCGGCGCCGAACAAATCGCCCACGACACTCATGCCGGACATGAGCGGCCCTTCGATCACATCGAGCGGCCGCTTGCTGCTTTGGCGCGCTTCTTCGGTATCGACCTCAATGAAATCGACGATGCCTTTCACCAAAGCGTGCGAAAGACGCTCTTCGACCGGTGCATGTCGCCAGGCTTCCCTTTCCAGCGGCGTTTTCTCGGTGGCTTTAACGCTCTCGGCGAAATCGACCAACCGTTCAGTCGCGTCGTCGCGCCGGTTGAGAAGCACATCTTCCACGCGGGTTTTCAGCTCCGGCTCGATTTCTTCGTAAACAGCGAGCTGACCAGCGTTCACAATCGCCATGTCGAGCCCCGCCTGGATGGCGTGAAACAAGAACGCTGCATGCATCGCTTCACGCACGGCATTGTTTCCCCGGAAGGAAAACGAAATGTTACTGAGACCGCCGCTGGTGCGGGCGCCGGGCAGGTTCGCTTTGATCCAGCGGACCGCTTCGATGAAATCTACCGCGTAATTACGATGCTCTTCGAGCCCGGTCGCGACCGTGAGGACGTTTGGGTCGAAAATGATGTCGTTAGCCGGAATGCCCGCCCGCTCGGTCAAGAGTTTGTAAGCGCGCGCACAAACATCGTTCCGCCGCCGCAAGCTGTCGGCCTGCCCGCTTTCGTCGAACGCCATCACGATCACCGCCGCGCCGTATCGCCTAACGAGTTCAGCCTGCCGCAAAAATTCATCTTCGCCGTTCTTCAGGCTGATCGAATTCACGACCGATTTGCCCTGGACGCATTTCAAACCGGCTTCGATCACGCTCCATTTCGAGCTGTCGATCATGATCGGCACCCGCGAGATCTCAGGCTCGCTTTCGATAAGACTAAGAAAGCGTGTCATCGACGCTTCGGAATCGATCATCCCTTCATCCATGTTGACGTCGAGAATGTTGGCACCGCCTTTTACTTGTTGGCGCGCGACGGCGAGCGCCGCCTCGAAATCGCCGGCGAGGATTAGTTTCGAAAAACGCGGCGAGCCGGTGATGTTGGTTCTTTCACCCACGACCACGAAGCCCATTTCGGGCGTGATGTTCAAAGGTTCGAGTCCTGAGAGCTGTAGGGCGTTTCTGTGAAACGCCAGGGCATTAGGCTCGGTGTCTGGCACAGACGCCCTACAAATGCGCGGCGCGCAATCGCGAACTGCATCGGCGATCGCGCGGATATGATCCGGCGTCGTCCCGCAACATCCGCCCACGATGTTTAGCCACCCGTTCCGTGCCCATTTTTGTAGCTGTGGCGCTAAACTTTCCGGCGTCTCGGGAAAACCCGTGGGCGAAAGCGGATCAGGCAATCCAGCATTCGGGTAAGCGCTCGTGTAGCGGGCAGGGCCATGTGCCAGCTCTTCGATGTACGGTTCCATCTCGCGAGGCCCGAGAGCGCAGTTCAAGCCCACGACCAATGGCTTCGCGTGCGCGATCGAAACCAGAAACGCCTCAACTGTCTGACCGCTTAAGATTCGCCCGGAAAGATCGGTCACTGTGCCAGAGATAATGAGAGGAACAGTCCGGCTGGATTTCTCGAAAATTTCCGTGATCGCCGCGATCGCAGCTTTTGCGTTCAGGGTGTCGAAAATAGTTTCTACCATTAAGAGATCCACGCCGCCTTCGAGGAGTGCCTTCGCCTGGTCTGCGTAGGCCTGTCGGATCTGATCGAACGTTACCGCGCGAAAACTGGGATCGTTCACATCGGGCGAAAGCGACGCGGTCACCGGCAGCGGACCGAGCGATCCCGCGACAAAGCGCCGTTGCCCGGTCGCGTTAGCGATTGCGTCCGCAGCGTGACGAGCCACCCGCGCGGCTGAGACATTTATCTCCTGCACGAGCCCTCGGAAGTCAGCGTCATCTACGACGCGTTGAAAAAATTCCGGATCTTTTCGCCCGCCTCCTGGTTCGCCGCGAAAAAGGAAATCGTGCAGCCCAATCGTCGTGGCGCTGAAGGTATTGGTTTCGATGATGTCCGCGCCCGCTTCGAGATACCGCGTGTGAATTTTGTCGATGACAGCGGGCTTCGTCAGAAGCAGGAGCTCGATGCTCCCTTTCAAGTCCTTGCCTTTCCAATCTTTGAAGCGTGTTCCGCGGTAATCGGATTCGGTCAGCTTGTATTGCTGGACCATCGTGCCCATCGCGCCGTCGAGCACGACGATGCGCTGGCGCATCAGCGCTTCGAGAGGATGGAGGATTTCGACGGGCATGTTGAAGGAGAACTAAACTCTGGTTCCTCTGCGCATCAAGGAACAAATTGACGCATCATGATGCGTAGATGTGTTATGGCTTGCTCCTGCTCTTGCGCAATCGCAACAGGCCCACGCTTCCGTGCCGCTCTCGTGCCGGCAATTGCGACGCGCGTGGGCGTCCTTCACGACAAGAAGCTCAAAGTATTTTTTCCAATAGGGCCGCTCTTCTTCGAGAGGGGGATGGCAGCAACACGTTCAACCCAGGTTGCGATGCGAGTGTGAGGTCCCTCCGCGTCTGCGCGCCTCGGATGACAGCGCGTTCTTCGACGAATCGAAGCCTTCCCGTTTACCGCGCGAAAAGTTAGATTCTCTTGATGGAGGCAATCCGGCTTTTCAAAGCGTTGACTCGGGACCAGCGGAATACCTTCATTGCCTGTTTCCTAGGCTGGGCACTGGACGCGCTCGACTTTTTTTTGCTGACGTTCGTTTTCTCCGAGGTTGGACAGGAGTTCGGGAGAACGGTCTCCGAAGTTGTATTCGCGAGCACGCTCACCCTGATGTTCCGGCCGTTGGGCGCGTTGCTCTTCGGATTCTTAGGCGATCGATTTGGACGTCGCATTCCGATGATGATCGACATCGTCTTTTATTCCTTGATCGAACTCCTGACCGCCTTCTCGCCGAATTTCACAGCGTTCCTTATCCTGCGCGCCCTTTTCGGAATCGGTATGGGTGGCGAGTGGGGCCTCGGCGCCTCGCTCTTGATGGAAACATTGCCGGCAAAGGCTCGCGGCCTCTTCTCCGGGATTTTGCAACAAGGCTACGCGTTCGGATTTCTGCTAGCGGCGATTGTCTACTGGCTGGTGTTTCCGCACTTCGGCTGGCGAGGACTTTTTATCGCCGGCACCATGCCGGCTCTGCTTGTTCTTTTCATTCGCACGAAGGTGCCGGAATCGCCCGCGTGGCAGCGACAAAAAGCCAGACTCGAAAAAGTCTCCCGCCCTCTTTCGCAGACGATCCGTCAGCACTGGCGTCTTTTTCTCTACGCGATTCTGCTCATGACCGCGTTCAATTGCACGTCGCACGGCACGCAGGATCTCTATCCCACATTCTTGCAAAAGGAGTGCCGTCTCAATGTCTCCCAGGTGAGAAATGTGAGCATTATCTACAATCTCGGCGCAATCTGTGGCGGAACGATTTTCGGCGCGCTCTCGCAATCCTGGGGGCGTCGTCGTTCGATTATGGCAGCTGCCGCCATGGGTATTTTCCTGATTCCCGCCTGGGTCTTTTCTCCCGCGTTGGGAATGCTGATCGCGGGGGGGTTCTGCATGCAGTTCATGGTGCAAGGCGCGTGGGGCACTGTGCCGGTGCATCTGAATGAACTGTCACCGCCGGAAATGCGAGGAACGTTCCCGGGCTTCGCTTATCAGCTCGGCAATCTATGCGCCGCGCCGATCGCGGTGGTCGAAGCCAAGCTCGCGGAAAGCTTCCCCACCGCGACCGGAGGCGCGGGCTACGCGATGTCGCTCGGGATCGTAACGCTGATCGCTTTCATCGCGTTAATCGCCCTGGCCGGCGCGGGGCGCGAGGCGCGCGGGATCGAGTTCTAGGGTTCGAGGTGGATCGAGCGCTTCGCGCTCGATCCAAACATTGGCGGCGCGGTCGCACTCCATCGCGCGCCGGAGCGCACGATCCACTACGAATCGAGACCAAGTTCTAATTATTCGGTGTGGCCGGACGAGTCGGCAGAATCGGACGCGGTCTGTGGTGCCCGATATGTGCCTTTCCCATAACGTTCGTCTACGATCGCCTCCGCGATCTTGTCCGCGAGTTCGTCGCGGTAGCTGGCGTTTCGCGCACCCGCGCCTTCCGAGCGGTTGCTCAAGAATCCGCATTCGACGAGCACTGCGGGGTAAAGCGCCTTTCGCAAGACCCGAAAATTAGCCGTCTTCACGCCGCGATTGGACGCGCCGCGCATCGTGACCAAATGTTGTTGAATCCGGTAGGCAAGGTTGCGCGCAACAGGCGAATGGTAATAGGTTTCGAATCCGTGGATGCCGCGACGACGCGAGTCGTTGAAGTGCACGCTGACGAAGATCGCATTCTTTTGTCTGTTTGAGATGGCCGCCCGTTCGTCGAGCGGAACGAAGACGTCGCTCGATCGAGTCATGACGGTGCTAAATTGAGATTCGCGCAGCTTGCGCGCGAGCCGGGTTGCCACGTCGAGGGTGGCTGATTTTTCGGCCCCGCCATATTGCCGAAATGCGCCATTATCCTTGCCGCCGTGACCCGCGTCCACGACCACAGTCGTGAACGTCCGGGTCGTATCTTTCACATGCGCTTGTGGGACGGAGCTGCAACTGGCGAGAAAACCGCAGGCAGCGGAAAGCAGAGCGTAACGGGAGAATCGCGACATCGGCCCTCAATAACCCAAAGGGGCCATCGCGCCAGAAATTTTTGCTCGCCGGATGAATCTATGGGCCGTCCGCGCTGCGCTCGCGGCAAAAACCGCTTGTTTTTTTCACGTGTCAAACTAAAGGCCTTTACCTGATTTTATGCTGATACGATTCGCAGTTATTTTATTGCTTCTGGCGTTGAGTTTTCCTGCGTGCAAGAAGCGTGAGACTCTCGCGAAAAATAACCCAGCCCCGAACCAGCCACCGGGGTCATCCACCGCTCCCGGCTCGTCTGCTGCGCCCGCCGCGACGCCCGCGGCCACTGCGGTCAATACGAAACCGGCGATTGACCTGAACGCGCAGGTTGTGATTTTCGGCTATCATCGCTTCGTCAATAGCATCAAGCATCCGGACACCGAGATCACGCCAGCGGCGTTTGAGGCGCAGATGAAGGAACTGAAAGACAAAGGCGTGTCCGTGATCGGAATGCAGGATTTTCTGGCGTGGAAGCGTGGCGAAAAAGCGATTCCGGTGCGCTCTGCGATTCTTACTCTCGACGACGGCTGGAAGTCACAATACGACGTCGCTTGGCCGATCCTCAAGAAATATGGCTACCCGCACACGATGTTCATTTACACTGAAGGCGTCCGCGGTGGGCACTACGGCGGCGGCGAAGCCATCAGCTGGGAACAACTCGCGGAGATGCGCGATGCGGGTGTCGACATCCAGGCGCACTCAGAGACCCATCCCGATTTGCGCAAGCCATACGATAAGATCGCCAAGAAGAAACTGGGCCCACCGGAATACGAGCAATGGCTGGAAAACGAAATTGGCCGGTCTAAACGCACCCTCGAGGAAAAACTCGGAATCAAGGTGAACTGCTTTGCCGTTCCCTACGGAAACATCAATGACCGCGTCCGTGATGTGGCCAAAAAGGCGGAATATGAAGCAGTCTTCACGGTTTACGGACAGCGGCTGACCTACAACGCTCCTAACAACTCGTTAGGCCGTTACTTGATCGAGGCCAACAAGCCCAAGGTTTTCTCGGAAGCCATTAACTTTTCCGGCGCGACGAACAGTGGCGCGGCGCCCGTGGCGGAGATAGGCGCGTCCGAATTATCGACGCAACCCGCCAATGGCGAGACGGTGAAGACCGCGCTGCCGTTGATCAAAGCGAATCTCGCGTCGATGGGCTCGCTGGACAACGGCACCGTGCAGATGCGGGTGAGCGGACTGGGCCAGGTGCCGGCTACTTACGATGCGAAAGCTCAGACACTCGCCTATCAGGTGACGCAAAGGCTGCGCGATAAAACCTGCACCGTCTTCATCAGCGCGAAATCGGGCGGCAAAAAGGTGGAGGCGCATTGGGCTTTTACGATTGATGAAAATTCCTCAGGCGCTCCCCCAGCACCATCGCCGGCCGCTTCAGCGCCACCACCCAAGAGATAGCCGCGGGTTGCGATCGAAGCTGGTCAACACCTAACTCCGTATGTTTTCGCAACTCGGCGACAAGCTGCAGGACATTTTCAAGGATCTGCGTGGGCATGGCACGATCAGCGAGACGAATATCATTGATGCGATGCGGCAGGTGCGGCTCGCGTTGCTGGAAGCGGACGTTGATTTCCAGGTCGCCAAAACTTTCATCGCACGCGTCAAAGAAAAGGCGCTCGGCGACGAAGTGCTGCGCAGCGTCACGCCCGGTCAGCAGGTCGTTAAGATTTTTTATGATGAGCTGACGACATTGCTCGGCAGCGATGCGGCGCCGCTGAATCTGGAAAAGCCTGCGCGCATTTTGATGGTCGGCCTGAACGGCGCTGGAAAGACCACGTCTTCGGCTAAATTGGCGCGGTATCTGAAAAAACAGGGCCGCGCACCTTTGCTGATCGCCTGCGACTTACAGCGACCCGCTGCCATCGAACAGCTCGCCACGCTGGGCCGGCAAGTGGAAGTGCCGGTTTACACGCCCGATCCGCTGGAGAAAAACGTGCTGCGCTCGGCGGCGGCGAGCCTGGACTGGGCGGCGCAACAAACCGGCAACGTCCAAATTTTCGACACGGCCGGACGACAGGAGATCGACGCTGCGTTGATCGAGGAGATCAAAGGTCTCAAAGAATTCTTGAAGCCGCAGGAAATTCTCCTCGTCGCGGACGCGGCCACGGGGCAACAGGCAGTCAGCGTGGCCACCCACTTTCACCAGGCGTTGGGCATCACCGGCATCATCTTGACGAAGCTCGATGGCGACGCGCGCGGCGGCGCCGCGCTTTCGATGCGGGAAGTGACGCAGCGTCCGATCAAGTTCGCCGGCGTTGGCGAGAAGCTCGATCAGTTCGAGGCCTTCGTGCCAGATCGCCTGGCGGGCCGGATTCTTGGGATGGGCGACATCGTTGGTCTCGTCGAAAAAGCCGCTGAAGCGGTGGACGAAGAAGAGGCCGCGCGGCTCGAGCGGAAGCTGCGCAGCGCATCGTTCGACTTCAACGACTTCCTCGCGCAATTCACAATGATGCGGAAGATGGGACCGTTGGAGAATATTCTTGGCATGATCCCGGGGATGAGTAACGTGCAGGGCCTCTCCGTGGACGAGAAGCAGCTCAAGCGGACGGAAGCGATTGTGCTTTCCATGACGCACGAGGAGAGAACGCGGCCCGACATTCTAAATGCGCGGCGGCGTCAACGCATCGCCCGCGGAAGCGGCAGCAGCGTCACCCAAGTGAACGACTTGCTCCAGCGCTTCAATCAGATGCGAAAGATGATGAAGAGCACTGGGAAAATGAAAAAGATGATGGCGCAAATGGCGCGGATGAAAAATTAACGATATGGCAGTCTCAATCAGATTACGCAGAGAAGGCGCGAAAAATCGCCCGTATTACAAGGTCGTCGTGGCCGACAGCCGCAGTCCGCGCGACGGGAAATTCATCGAGCTGATCGGGACGTATGATCCGAAGAAGCCCGATCACAACAGCACGCTGAAACTGGACCGGATCGATCATTGGATCTCCCAGGGGGCGCAGCCATCCGATACGGTGCGCAGTCTGATCAAGAAGAATAAAATGCAGTCAGCGAGCGCTACGCCGGAAGTCGCTGCGCCAACTGCATCACCTGATGAACCCGCCGCCGCGGTGGAGCCCGCCGCACCAACTGCTGTGGCAGAAGAATCCACCGCTGCGGTTGAATCACCCGCGACTCCCCCGCCTCTCCCGGAGTGATTTCTATTGCGGCGATCCCATGACCGCCGCAATAGGTGAAACTGAGGCGACCATCAAGTCCCGGGGCGCCCACCATTCGTGCCGAATCATCGCGGGATGACAAACGGCGAGGTCTGGATAGCTTGCGAAGCGTGAAACAATTTCTCGAGTTCATCATTCGTCAGCTCGTCGAATTTCCGGATGAGATGATGCTCTCCGAGATTCCATCGGGGAAGACAACGATTTTCCGGGTGCAACTGCGTCAAACGGATGTGGGCCGAATCATTGGTCGTAACGGCCAGACCATTCAGGCGATCCGCGCGCTGCTTGCCAGCTCTGCGGCGCGTCACGGGCAACGCGCAACGCTCGAGATTGTTGAGTAATAAGGTGGCGCAAGCTTCCAGCTTGCCTCTAATTTGGATTCGCAAGCTGGAAGCTTGCGCCATTCTCGAATGCGCATCGACATCCTCACGCTTTTTCCGGAGGTCTGCCGCGTCCCGCTCTCTGAGAGTATGATGAAGCGTGCGCAGGAAAGCGGTGCGCTCGACCTGCGTATTCACAACCTGCGCGAGTGGACGACCGACAAGCATCACATAGTGGATGACGCACCATTCGGCGGCGGGCAAGGAATGGTCATGAAGCCGGAGCCGATTTTCGCTGCGGTTGAATCACTGCGGAGTGAGAACAGCTTCGTCGTCCTGATGACCCCACAGGGTCGCAAGCTCACGCAGACCCTCGCCGACGAATTCTCTGCGCGACCGCATCTGATCATTCTCTGCGGGCATTATGAAGGAGTGGACCATCGCGTTCATGAACATTTGGCGGACGCGGAGATTTCGATCGGCGATTATGTCCTGACGAACGGCGCGATCGCCGCGGTTGTGCTGGTCGACGCCGTGGCGCGTCTGCTGCCGGGCGTCCTTGGTCACGAACAATCGGCCGCGGACGATAGTTTCAGCAGTGGATTATTGGAGGGTCCGCATTATACTCGCCCCGCTGAATTCCGAGGATGGAAAGTTCCGGAAGTATTGTTGTCCGGCAATCATGCGGAGATCGCCGCGTGGCGGAAAGAACAGGCGCTTCGAAGAACGCGCGAGAATCGGCCGGATTTGCTAGAGTAGCGCAAGCTTCCAGCTTGCTTCGTTCTGGTCGCAAGCAGGATGCTTGCGCTACTTTAACCGCCCGAGTATTACGCACGAATTGATTCCACCGAAGCCGAAGGAATTGCTCAAAACGTAATTCAATTCGGCCGGTCGGCCGTGGTTCGGAACGACATCGAGATCGCAAGCGGGATCGGGATCGTTGCGATTCAATGTTGGCGGCAACCATCTCTCTTCGATGGCGAGCGCACAGATCGCTGCCTCCATTGCGCCCGTCGCTCCAAGCGGGTGCGCCGTGTAAGCCTTCGTGCCGCTCACCGGCAGAGTCAGTGCGTGGTCACCGAACACCTGCTTGATCGCCATTGTCTCGGTGCTGTCGTTGAGCTGCGTCGAACTTGCGTGTGCATTGATGTAATCAATCTGTTCCGGCGCGAGCTGCGCATCAGCGAGCGCATCCCGTATCGCGCGAATGCACGATTCGCCGCTCGGCAGCGGCGATGTCATGTGGAAGGCGTCGTTGTTCAGACTGTAACCAAGCACTTCCGCGAAAATGTGCGCGCCGCGCCTTTGGGCATGCTCGAGCTCTTCTATCACGAGCGACGCAGCGCCTTCTCCGATCACGAACCCGTCGCGTTTGAGATCGAACGGCCGGCAAGCCAAGGCTGGATCGCCGGCCCATTGGCTCATCGTTTTTATGATGGCAAAGGCACCGAAGGTGAGGGGACTGAGCGGCGCTTCGGCGCCCCCAGCGACGATGACGTCCGCCAAGTCATCTCGAATGTAACGAAGCGCTTCACCGACCGCGATCGTACCGCTTGCGCAACTGTTTGAGTTTGTCGTTCCGACACCGCGAAATCCAAACTCGATCGCGATGTTCGAGTGGGCCGATCCACCGAAGACTTGAAGCGCGAGGGTTTGGTTCACGCCGCGCGTCCCCTTTTTCAGGAAGTTCGCGTGCTGATACTCCGCGTTCGCGATGCCGCCGAGGGCCGTTCCAAAACTTACCCCAATCCGGTGCTGCGGATTGTCCGTGGAATACGAAAGGCCCGCGTCATCGAGCGCCATTTTCGCCGATGCGACGGCAAACTGTGCGTAGCGATCGAGTCGCTTCTGGCGATGCGGCGGAAAATAATCTTCCGGTATCCAATCGGGAATTTCTCCGCCGCAATGCGCATTGAATTCCGCCGTGTCGAAACTGGCGATTCGTTGTACGCCGCTTTTCTCCGCGCGCATTCCATGCCAAAAATCTTCGCGGCCGATTCCAATGCAGGTAATCGGACCGAGGCCGGTAATGACCGCGCGACGCTTTGTCATCTTGAAGGTGGGATTGGGATGGAACGGTTTGCGGCTCCTTCGAGGTATGCCTTCATGCAGCGTAGCGTCTTGCCCGCGATGTGGTGGATGAAAAAAGTGCCGATGATTGGTTCGGCGATTGGAGCAAGCGCGCGGTTCCTGAATTGCAGATCGTGCATGATCTCGACCAAAACGCCTGCGGGAGTTTCCTTGAAAGTCCAGACGACATGCATCCCTTTCGTCCAGGCTTTCAGGTGATGAAAGTGCACCTGGAGGTTTTTCCGGTCGATCACTTGCTCGGAGGTCCACGAAATGGGAATCCCGGAACGGACTGCGGCCATCACCACGAGATTGCGATCGTCAGCGCGCTCCAAATAACGGATGTAACGATAGTGGGGAAGAATTTTCGGCCACAACTCAAGGTTCGCCGCCGTTTCAAAAATCGTCATCTTCGGCGCGTGTATGATGATGGAATTCCCTGTATGCATCGAAGCGGAAGAGCTCGCGCAAATCCGCCGCTCACGATAGACTCTCTGAAATTGTTGGCAATGGAGTGAAACGTAACAATGCCGTTAGAGATGCGAACAGCCTGCGAGAAATGCGGATGCGCTCTGGCGGAGCGCGATATTGCTTACATTTGCGGCTATGAATGCACTTTTTGTGCGAACTGTGCGGAGGCGATGGCGGCAATCTGTCCGAATTGCGGTGGCGGACTGGTTCGGCGCCCCCGCCGGGGGAAGGTGGAGTCGGCTTCGCTGTAGCGGCGCTCTGTCAGCGCCGAAACGTTGCTGGCCTAAGAGAAGAGGCCGGCTCATCACCGGTGCTTGATTCGATAAGTGAGAAAGCATTCCTCGCCGACTGTTCGCATTTCAGTGAGCGAACATCGAACGCTCCGCGGGAGGAAATCCTTGCCTAGGCCGGTCAGCGTGGGAGCATTCGCGCCACCGAACATATAGGGCGCGATCGTGAGATTGAGTTGATCGACCAGATCCTCCTCGAGAAGAGCGCGGAAAAGTGTCGCGCCGCCTTCGCAAGCTACCGATCGAACCTGGTATTCGCTGCGCAATTGTTCCAGCATCCACGCGAGATCGACAGATGACGCATCACTCAGGTGGAGCGTCGCTTTTTGGCGAAGCAGTTTCTGATAACGCGGCGGCATGCGGACGGTGGAGAAGATGACGATCGGGGAGATATCCGATTGAAAAATCTTCAGGCGCGAATCGATCCGTCCTTCATTCGAGACGATCACGCGTAAGGGATAGGGTGTCTGGCCCCGCGCAATTCGCGCTTCGCGCAGTTCCGGGTGCGGCAATCCGAGACGGACGTTGTCGTGCTTGAGAGTGCTGTGTCCGATCAGGACGGCGTCGCCGAGCGCGCGCTGCCGAAGCAGATGCATCTTGTCTTCGCGCGAAGTGAAATCGACCGGCGTGAAATTCTTCGTGGTGATCTTGCCGTCGACCGTCATCGCGAAAGTCACGGCCACGACCGGGCGCGCGGACCGGCGGCGAATGCGGGAGGCGCCTTTGCGCGGCGATCGGGAACGGGATACTGAAGCCCTTCCCACTTTTTTATTTTTCTTGGTCGGTGATTTCATGCTCGAGCGTGGCGAATTCCTGCTTCATTTCGCGCATTTTTACGTGACCCGTGGCGCCGCTCGGTTTGTAAAAGAAATAGACGATCCCGCCGGGAAGACAGCAGAGGAGAATAACCGTAAACCCCGTCAGCCCGATGAGCCTCGCGACCGCGGGAGGGATCGCGCAGAGATTAAACAGCATGACCTGCAAGATAAACTCGCGCGTGCCCACGCCGGCGAAACTGATCGGGAGCGATGAGATGGTTCGTTCGATCGGCATAATGGCGAAGAAATCGATCAGCGCGATGTTGGCGCGAAAGGCGTAAGCAACGCACAGGAACGTGGCGAATGTTCCAAGGTGACAGATTAGCGATGCTCCGAAAGCGCCGATCGTGGCCCGCCAGTGACGCGCATAAAGATGATAAGCGGCCGAGATCTCGATCAATTTTTCACGTCCCGGAAAACGATGCGGTAATGAGCGAAGAAGATTGAATCCACTGACGACAAAGGTGGAGACGACCATCAGCACTGAGCCGCCGAAGAGCGCGAGAACGATCAGGACATAAAACTTTGGGTTGTGCAGCGGATTGTCATCGAGTCGCGTGCCGGTCTCTCGCGTAAGCCATCCATAGCGCAGGAAGATGAGCACCCCTGTAATGGTGATCAGCGCGATGAGACCGATCATTCGATCAAAGAGAACGGCGAGAAGAGCGCCCGGCTTTTTGTCCGGAGTCTCCTTCCAGAGGAGGTAGGTTTTCACGACGTCGCCGCCAGTTCCACCGGGGAGGAATTGGTTGTAAAACATCCCAATCAGAAACAGACCGGCGATTCGTGGGGTGCTGAGGCTGATGCCTTGAACTTTCAGGAGGATTCTCCATCGCACGACTGCTGCCATCTCGACGACAATATAGGCAAGGATGGCAGCCGCGACCCAACGGTAGTCCGCGCTGCGGAGCGCGAAGGCCATGTTTGCTCGCGTCGCAGGGTCATGAAAGACCCAATAAAGAAGCGCGCCGGTAACCGCCAGTTGCAGGATCGTGAGGAGGGTTTTTTTCATTCGCCGAATCGTTCTTTCCAGAGCGCCACGGATCGGCGGATTTCCTCGGGAGTTTTGCGCGGGCTCATCTCCCAGACAAATAAGCAGTTCGGCGGGAGGAGCGGAACAAGTTTTTCCAGATCGACCATGCCGGTGAAGGGCGGCTGGTGATCTTGTGCCGGCCAGATGCAATCCTGCATATGGCAGCCGAATGCGCGCGGCCCGATCTCGCCCAGCCATTCTTCGTGGTTCAGGAAGCCGAGGTTCTCTTTGATCTGGATATGCCCCATGTCGTGCCAATAGCCGACCTGCGGTGAATTCAATTCGTCGAGCAAGGACGGCAATTCGCGTTCGCTCGGGATCTCTTCGTAACCGCGCCGGCCTTCCACGCCGAGGCGGATGTTTTTCTTCGCGGCGTATTCCGCAATCTGGCGGAGCGAATCTTTGACGCGTTCGAGATAAGGCGGCGCCGCGGCTTCACGGGTTTGCACAGCTTTCAGTTTCATGCGGACATATTTTCGGGAGAAAATTTCGCCGCGTTTCGCGAGCACGATCAGTTCATCGGTGATCGGATTCATTTCGATTTCGCCGCAATGCAGGACGACGAAGGGAGCACCAAGACGCTCCGCGAAATCGATTGTTTGGAATGTCTGCTTGATGGCCCGCTCACGCTCCTTCGAATAGGCCGCGGAGAATTTGTAGCAATCGGGTGACGCCTGCATGATTTCGACGGGGAGGGGACAGAAGTTGTGCAGGCTGCTGAACTGAACTTCCCCCGCGTCGAACATCTTCTGAATCCCCGGCATGAGCGAGATGCGGATGCCGTGGCCCAGCTCAACGCGATCGAAGCCGAGATCCTTTATTTCCCGGAGCATTTCATCGCCGGTGGTATGCCGCCCGGAGTTCCAGCAGGTGGAAAAAGAGATCATGCAGTTGACGGGAATTCAGTGAGCGCGTCCAAAACTGTCATCCCGAGCCGCGGAGACGGCGAGGGACCTCGCAACTGCGAATGGACGCATTCAAATCAGTAAAAGCGCAAGGTGCATTGGCGAGTTTGCGGTCCCGCCTTCGCGGCTCGGGATGACAGAATTAACCGTGATGGGTAGCATCACTCACACCACAGTAGCCGGCGCCGCTTCCTCGTCCGGCACCGAAGTCTCCGGGCATTCGCAAACTGTTCGCCCTGCCACGGTCAACACCAGGACGGCGCCAATACCGAACAGGATTGCGGCCACGGCAAGCGCAGTCCTCATTCCGATCCAGTCCGAGAGGCCGGTGATCAACAAACCCGCGATCGGCATTAATCCGAAAAAGCTCAGTCCGAAAATGGCCGAGACCCGGCCGCGCAGCGGACCCGGTGAGCGTTCCTGCACGATCGTGCCAGCCAGACCGAAATTGAGCGACAGACCAATCGCGAGCGTTCCCATGCAACAGGCGGTCAGCAGAAAACTGTTCGAGCGCGACAGGAAAAAAAGCGCCACCGCCACGAACACCGCCGCGGCGGTCATGAACTTGAAGCGAAGTTCCCGGGCCACACTGAGCAGCCCGATCGAGCCCGACAACGATCCGATCGCCGAGATGCCCATCAGCATTCCCATTCGGTCCGGCCCGAGATGAAGAACGTTCCGCACGTAGAGCGGCAGCATGACGGAGATGACGGGGAAAACGAAAATCGTCGTCAACGCGATCAGTGCGATCATGGAAAGGATGGTGCGGTCGGAACGCACGTAGCGCAGCCCTTCCTTAAATCCGCTGCGACGCTGCTCTTCTTCTTCCGCAGTCCCTTTGGTCCGGGGTGGCAGTGAAACGAGCGCGATGATTAACGCGACGAATGAAATCGCGTTACAAAAAAAGGCGGACGCCGCGCCCCACCACGCCACAAATAATCCCGCCATGAACGGCCCGACCAAACGCGAGCCGTGAAAAACGGAACGGTCCAGCGCGATCGCCGTCGCGATCTCTTCCTTCTTCACCAACTCGGGGACGAGCGCGGAGATGGCGGGCATCTCAAACGCGATGCAGGTGCCGAGTACCGCCGCGATCAAAACGACATGCCAAATCTGAATTCGGCCCGTCATGGCGAGCACGCCCAGTGTGGTGGCGGTCGCGATCTGGACCACCTGGGTCGCGATCAGGATCTTGCGCTTATCGTGACGGTCCGCGACCGAACCACCGATCATGGTGAGCGCGAGTGTTGGAATGCCGGCTGCGAAGTTGACCATGCCGAGCATGAGCGCCTGATTCGTAAGCGAGCTCATCAACCAGCCCTGCGCCATCACCTGCATCCAGGTGCCGGTATCCGAGATCGCCGAGCCGATGATGTAACGCCGGAACGGTCCCTGACGCAGCAGCGTCAGCGTGCGGTTTACAAACTTTTTTTCCTGGGCGCTCATCGGACAGACTGATACGCGGAGAAGGAGTGGCCCGCAATGCACCGCGACGCGAAAAAGCGTCTCAGTAATTCCAGCTGATATGCTCGATCTTCCAGTCCGATTCGCTTCCAGAGATCTGAACCGACACCCACGCCGGAGCCGCGCGGAAAATGACCCGCGCCTTCGCCGTGCCATGAACCTCGAGACGATAAGGAACGAATTTCGTTTGGAAGGTTGCGCCGACAGGGCCAACGCTCTGAACATCGCCCAAATCCGAATCGATCTGATTGATGAACGCTTGGGCTGACGAATGCTTCCGCGTCGCGCTGGAATGTGCCGCCAGATATTCCGGATCGCGATTCTCGAAGACGCGGTGAAATGTCATTTGCGCGAACTCGAGGGCGTCGGCCTTTACCGCGCGTTGATAGTTGGATGATTGCCGAGATGATGATGATCGCCTCCCGCCCTCGGCGCCATGGCTCGCGGTCGGGTATCGCCTCACGCCAAAGCGGTTCAACTTCCCTGGTCTTCATGGAGATGGCTTATCGCCAAGGGCTCGTCAGTCTGCGCTTTGCAAATCAGTCTTCTTTCGGATGATGCGAACCGCATGGATGACAGTGACGAGAAGAAGTGAGAACGCCATGACGGCTGTGCCGAGAAAGACTCCCCAATCATGCCGACCGCGGCGGCGTAGCGAACCAGTGACTCACCGGCCGCGGAAGCCTGTGGAGAAAAGAGCGTGGCGACGAGCTCCGAGGAAATCAGCGCCACCACACAGGCAAACGCTCCACCCAAAACCGAAGCTGCGAGTGCGCCTCCTACGATCGCGAAAAAATATTTCAGAAATGTCATGGGTTTCAGGCTGTCAGCCCCGAAACATTTAAGAACTGGATCGTTTCGTTAGACGTCGTGGTCTCGATGTAGCTTGCGCATGTCATGTTCTCTAGGCCACCGAAACTGCTTGAGCACAAACAGATTGGTCATCACGAGAAAGCTTCCGGCTATAAACCGCCATTGCCCGCCCGCGATGAAATCTCCGACAACGATGAAAAGCAAACCGACAGCGAATAGGGTGAGCCCAACGGAGAATCGGGGAGGGCGAACTGCGACCGGTTCGGAGGGGCGACACGACGGATGGATGATGTGCGGATTGCGAGCGGCGGTGTCCGGCGAATGCTGATGAACTGACGACGGCATTTAGGTTCGACGAGAACAATACCAACTACGGCTACCGAGAGCGAGCGTTCTTCGTTTCATACTTCATCCTTTTCCTTCATCCCTTCAGAAACCATCGGTTTCATGAGCCTTTGGCCATGAGGAAAATGCTGATAGCGGCCAGGCTAATGCCGCCGATGAAGCATTCTTGTGAGCCTTCTTTTTGAGATGCGGAAGGCGCGCATTTTGGATTCAGAAATCTGGCATTCTCGACATCGGCGAAAACACGGCCTTATGATGCCGGCATGGACACCTTTACCATTGTGCATGTCATCATAAGTCTGATTGGGATTCTTTCGGGCCTTGTTGTTCTCTGTGGGCTGTTCACTTCGAACCGGATGTGCGGCTGGACGATGCTCTTTCTCGCCACCACGGTGGCGACCTCCGTGACGGGGTTCTTCTTTCCGTTCCACGGAGTCACGCCAGGTATCATCCTGGGCATCCTGTCGTTAATGGTCCTGACGCCGGCGATCGCGGGGTTCTACGCCTTTCATCTCGCGGGATCGTGGCGCTGGATCTATGTCGTCGGGGCGGTCGTCGCTCTTTACTTCAATGTCTTCGTGCTGATCGCACAGCTTTTTCTGAAAGTGCCCGCCTTGCACGCCCTCGCATCCACTGGCACCGAGCCGCCCTTCGCCGTCGCGCAGGGCATCGTGCTTGTGCTTTTCATCCTGGCGGGCATCAAGGCGGTGAAACGATTTCACCCCGTTATCAACTAGTCGGCTGAGCTTTAGCGATTTGATTAGCTTTCATTGCATTTGTAAACGTCCCCGGATTCCGCGATTTTCTTGTCTTCATATAGAGCGGAAACCCGGCGATAGAGTTCGAGCTTCGCGCAGTCCATTGCGCCAATGACCTCGTTTAGATGTGCGTACCTCAAACCGCCGCCCTTAACTTTCAGGTAAGTATCTACTAATACGGTGATCGCGAAGTTAAGTTCGCCGGCGTCCTGTGGCTTCGCTCCTGCAAGGAGCGCCCCTCGCCTTTCTTGTTTAGTATAGGGCATCTGTATTAGGTTTCCCATGAATGGTTGGTGCGTTGCTAACTTGACATGCAAATAACGCGTTAGGTATCGATGAAATCATTTGCGGTGGAGAACTCCCCCGAGCCAGACACAGGGCAAGGAAGTGACGGCCAGCGCGATCGGATACCAGCGTGGACCTAGGTCCATGCCACTAGTGCCGATCACACCAGCCACAGCCATGACGAGTCCTATGAAACCCAGAACCCAAACGTGGCGCATCGGGTTGCGAGGCGCGAGCCTGGCGCTGATGTAGCCTCCAGCGATTGTGTAAACACATCGATAGACCAATGCCAGAAAGTTCAACCCCGGATCCCACATCGCCTCGCCCCAAGGCGGATAGACTTTGAGCACGTGCAGTATCTGGTCGGTGCCGAGAGAAAGAATGGCGCACGCGAAAAACCCCAGGAGGACTGCGACGGCGCTTCGCCCTGGCGGCGCGGGAGTGGGTTCGTCTCTGTCGTTTGCGTTGTCATTTTGCTTTTCGCTCCAACCCCCAAAGCGGGGTGATGTATTGCATATACTGCTTTGTATTAGAGGAGCGTCAGCCGGTCGATGGCTTTTGCGCAGACGGCGACCTGATTAGATCTTCGACTGCTTCGGGCTGGGTTTGCCCGCTGCCATCTGAGCAGGTAGCCGTAAATGTCGCTCACTTCGGGGCCGCCACGGAAATACCACTCAATAAGATTCGTGGCTGGAAGATTGGGCGGCTGAAACTCCGAAAGCTTTCGCGAGCAGGCAGCCGCCGCTACAGAGGCGGTCCGGTGAATCGTTAAGCGCGGTTGCCGAAGCAGGCGCGATGATTACGTGTAACTCATGCGACCTGATAAATTTACCCAGAAAATGCAGGAGGCGCTGCAAGCGGCGCAGGATGTCGCGTCACAATTCAATCAGCAGGAAATTACCAATGAGCATTTCCTGCTCGCGCTCCTCGACCAGACGGATGGCGTGACGCGGCCGCTCTTGGAGAAAATGGGTGTAACCGTCCCGCAGTTGCGGGATCAGCTGAACAAGGAACTGGACCGGCGTCCGAAAATCCAAGGCGGGAATTACGATGTTCGCGTCGGCAACGAGCTTCGCACGACGATCGATGCCGCGGAAAAGGAAATGGCGAAACTGAAGGATGAATTCCTCAGTGCCGAGCATTATTTGCTCGCGCTGGCGGATTCGAAAGGCGCCGCAGGGAAGTTGCTGAAGGACGCTGGGGTCTCGCGCGACAAATTGATGCAGGCGTTGCAGCAGGTGCGCGGCTCGCAGCGGGTGACGGACCAGAATCCGGAAGGGAAATATCAGACGCTGGAGAAGTATGGGCGTGATCTGACGGAGTTGGCGCGGCGGGGGAAGATCGATCCGGTGATCGGCCGCGACAACGAGATACGGCGCGTGATGCAGGTCCTCTCGCGCCGGACGAAGAACAATCCGGTGTTGATCGGAGAGCCGGGTGTCGGGAAGACGGCGATCGTGGAAGGTCTGGCGCGACGCATCATCAGCGGCGACGTGCCGGAATCGCTGAAGAAAAAACGGATCATCGCGATGGACATCGGCTCGATGGTGGCCGGCGCGAAATTCCGCGGTGAGTTCGAGGACCGACTAAAGGCGTTCCTGAAAGAGGTAACCGATTCGCAAGGCGAGATCATTTTGTTCATCGACGAATTGCACACTATCGTCGGCGCGGGCGCGGCGGAGGGATCGGTGGACGCTTCGAATTTGTTGAAGCCGCAACTGGCGCGCGGCGAATTGCGCACGATCGGCGCGACGACGCTCGATGAGTATCGGAAATACATCGAAAAGGACGCGGCACTGGAACGGCGTTTTCAGCCCGTGATGGTGGATGAACCCAGCGTGGAAGATACGATCGCGATTCTCCGAGGATTGAAAGAGCGCTACGAAGTGCATCACGGCGTGCGCATTCAGGACGCGGCCCTGGTGGCGGCAGCCGTCTTATCCCATCGCTACATCAGCGATCGATTTCTGCCGGACAAGGCAGTCGACCTGATGGACGAAGCGGCCTCGCGATTGAAGATCGAGCTCGATTCGATGCCGACGGAAGTCGACGTGGTCGAACGCGAGATCATGCAGAGGGAAATGGAGCGCCAGGCATTAAAGAAGGAAAAGGATCCGGCCAGCAAAGCGCGGCTGAAGACGTTGGAGAAGGATCTTGCAGGCTTGAAGGAGAAGTCGTCCGGGCTGAAGGCGGAGTGGCAGAAAGAAAAAGCGGTCATCGACGAGCAGCGGAAATTGAAGGCAGAGCTCGATCAAGCGCGCACGGAGCTGGAGCGGGCGCAACGTCGCGGCGAATTGGGGAAAGCGAGCGAATTGCAATATGGCCGGATCCCCGAGCTGGAAAAAAAACTGCGCAATATCGACGAGAAGATCAAGGAAGGCGGCAATCGGTTGCTGCGCGAAGAGGTGACGGAAGAAGACATCGCCCAGGTCGTATCGAGCTGGACGCACATTCCGGTTTCGCGTTTGCAGGAAGGCGAACGCGAGAAGCTGGTCAAGATGGAGGAGCGGTTGATGCAGCGAGTGGTCGGCCAGAAAGAGGCGATCGTTGCTGTTTCCAACGCGGTCCGGCGGGCGCGAGCGGGTTTGCAGGATGAGAACCGGCCGATCGGCTCGTTCATCTTTCTTGGGCCGACCGGCGTCGGTAAGACGGAGCTTTCACGCGCGCTCGCCGAGTTCTTATTCGACGACGAGAACGCCATGATCCGGATCGACATGAGCGAATACATGGAGAAGCACACGGTCGCGCGGCTCATCGGCGCTCCGCCCGGCTACGTGGGTTACGAAGAGGGCGGGCAGCTTAGCGAAGCGGTGCGGCGCAAGCCGTACTCGGTCGTTCTTTTCGATGAGATCGAGAAAGCGCACCAGGATGTTTTCAACGTCCTGCTCCAAGTGCTGGATGACGGACGAATCACAGATGGGCAGGGGAGGACGGTCGATTTCAAGAACAGCGTCATCATCATGACCTCGAACATCGGTTCGCAGTTCATCATGGAGGAGTCATCTCGCGAAGGGCGCACACGGCTGGTCATGGATGCGTTGCGGCAACATTTCCGGCCGGAGTTCTTGAATCGGATCGATGAGATCATCATCTTTGACCGGCTGACCGAGGAGGAGTTGAAACGGATTGTCGAGATCCAGTTAAAGCGTCTCGTCAGGCGGCTGGAAAACCAAAAGATCACCCTGGAATTGTCCGACGCGGCCAAGGCTCTCGTCGCGAGCCATGGATACGACCCGGTCTACGGCGCCCGCCCGTTAAAACGCGCGATCCAAAAAGACATTCTCGATCCGTTGAGCATGGATATCCTCGAGGGGAAATTTCATGAAGGACAGACGATCAAGGTCGACGTGGAGAATGGCGCCTTGAAATTCACCGCGAGCTGACCTTGCGCCGGCGAGATTTGCACGTTGCGCCCTCTGCCTTTTTGTCTCACATTCCCGCCATGATGAAACTTAAGGGACTAGTTTTTGTAGCGGTGGCGGTATTTGCGGCGACCTCGGCGTATGCGGGCGACAAAGGTTGCTGCGCGGCCCATGCGAAGAATGACAAGATGGATTGCCCGCAAACCTACGCGAAACTCAATCTCTCGCCGGAGCAGAAAACGAAGCTCGAGAAACTGGACGCCCAGTGCCACAAAGACGGCTGCACTAAAGAGAACATGGATAAATTCATGAAGTCCGCGGAAGGCATTCTTTCAAAGGAGCAATTCGAGACCTTGAAGACCGAATGCGTCAAGATGCACGACAAAGATGCCAAGGCGTAGGCTCATTCCACAGCGGAAATTCTAGGACGGCGATCCGGAGAAACTCGGGTCGCCGTTTTAGCGTACGCTTCTTCCAAGAGGATCAGCCAATCACCAGTTCAGCAACAAATGCCATGTGGGCGTAAAAAGGCACGCAAAGCATTTAGAATGAGATTGTAGGTGAGTTTGATATAGGTAGGAAAGCGTTATGATTAGCGCTGTTCAAAGAGTTCGGTCCGGGTAACGCGTTCGCCTTTCATGAAGACCGTCGAAATGGAGGAGAGAGCACGAACATCCTGAAGCGGATTGCCATCCACTATGAGCAAGGTCGCTTCCTTGCCCGTTTCAATCGTGCCGATGCGGGAATCTGCCCGCAGTAGCTTCGCGGCATTATAAGTTGCGGCCTGGAGAGCGACATCGGTGGGAATTCCGGCGGCAACCCAGAGCTCGACCTCGTGTTGGACAGTGGGTCCGTGCAGCACGAGGAAATTTCCCGCATCCGAACCGGTCACGAGCAGCACGCCCGCATGCCACGCCTTTAGTAAGTTCCTCCCGCCGATTTCCATCGACATCGGATAATGGCTCAAACCTTCGCGCAAAGCTTTGAATTGATCACTCGTCGCCGCCTTTTCAGTCCCGCTCAGCAAGTCTTTCGGTGTCACTTGTTGAACAAGCGAACGTTTGAGCAGGGTGGTATCGCCTTTCGCGAAACTCGTGAACCCTTCCGCCACGCTCAAAGTTGGATCATAGGCAATATTCTTCGCTTTCATCTCCGCAATCGTGGCATCTGGAATCTCATCGATAAACGAGCCGTGCTCGACAGAGTCAGTTCCGAGCGCCACGGCGTCGATAACGTCCTTGCCGCTGCCGGTGTGAATGGCCACCGGAAGGTTCTTCGCGTGCGCTTCATCGACCACAGAACGCAGAATCTCGACATCCATCCGGTTGAACGAATATCCGGGTACACCCGCTTCCAGAACGCCTTTGATGGCATCGACATGCTGCGCGGCAAGATCGTCCACTTCTTTGCGTCCCTCGTCGGCACTCGCCGGCGTCCGAACGAACTGCGCATTGTATGAAGCGCGCATCGCCTCCGGCATGAATTTCGCATATTCGGTCCCGTGTCCGCCTTCGGTTGTGAAAAGTGGACCGCAGAAGAGCAGTTCAGTGCCGAGCGTTTCGCCCGTCCCAAATTTCGCCCGCAGTTTCAACATGTAATCGAGGCGATCGCCCACGCTTCGGACCGCGGTCGTGCCGCAGTACAGATACGACTCGAGCGCACGCTCGGAGGCTTTACTCGGATCGAATTTCGTCATGTCATCCGGGAATCCGCCACTGGCCCCGAGATGGACATGCACATCGATCAAACCCGGCAGCACCGTTTTGCCTGCAGCCTCGATCAGGTCGGCGTTCAGGGTCTTGGCGTCAGGAGCAGCGCCCTCATAAATCTCGACGATCTTGCCCTGCTTGATGAGGACCGAGCCGGACTCAATCACCTTCCCGTTTCCGACGAAAATGCGCGCATTCTGGATAAGCCAGTTGTGGCCGCGCCTGAGATCGCGCTCGATGATTTTGGATTTCGTTAATTCCTGCCGGCTCCAGACCTGGTAACCCCCGAGCAGAAAGAACGGCAACAAAACAACGAGCACCCAAAGCTTCGCCGATGGCCGCAGCTTTTCTTCCTTCTCCCAGCGGAAAAGTTTAGTCGCAATGAAAAGCGCAACCAGCAGGGTAACGACCAGGGCGAAAACCGATTGTGAATTCTGCGCGATCGTTTCGCCGCGTTGTAGAATTCCGGACATTCCGGTCACCAGATAGCTTGCTGGAATGAATTGCGTCACGAGCTTCAGCCAGTCCGGCATAAATGAGAGGGGAAAGGTCGCGCCGCTGAGGAAGAGCATCGGCATGTAAATAATCTGAATGAGAATGTTGCCTTCCTGGGAGGAGTTCACGACCGCGGCGATGATCAAACCGAAGGCGCGAAACGCAGCGACTCCGAGACAAACAAAAGCAATAAGCGAGAACAGATTTGGCGGATACAGCATGCCGAAAATGCTGTGCGCCAAAAACAACATCAGACCGACGGTGGGCAGATAGAGAATCACCCCCATGGCGATGGACGCGCATAAAAGTGGGACCGGCGTAATGGGCGTGACTTTGTAACGCCGCAAAATATTTTCTTCCCGTTCCTGGACCGCGCGCATGCCGGCACCGAAGAAACCGGTCCCGAGGATTCCAATTGTTGTCACCATGGTAACGACCAACAAAATTCCGCTCCCGAATCGACCAAAGGCGAAGCCGAAAGCGAAAAAGAAAATGAGCGGAAAGAGATAATTGAAAAAGAGGACGGCGCGGTTCCGCCGCGCGAGCTTCAAGTCGATTGTGAGGAAGGCGAGAAAGGCTTTCATCTCAATCGCGCAGCTTCTTTCCGGTCAATTCAATGAAGACGTCTTCCAGCGTCGGACGGGAAAGACGGACATCGTCTAATTCGAATCCGCTTGTATCGATCCACTTCACAATTTCGACTAACGTTCGCGCCGGACGCTTCGAGTATACCGTGATGAGACGACGATCATCGCTCACGCTGCTGCGAATCGACTCCGTCCACTCGGGCAAGTTCGCCTGCTGAAGCGGCTGAACCAACTTCACTTCGATGGCCGATTGGTTCGCGCTCCGCTCTTGCAATTCGCGCGGTGTTCCGATGGCAATGATTTGGCCGGCATCGAGAATCGCGACCCGGTCGCACAGACGCTCCGCTTCTTCGATGTAATGCGTCGTCATCAGGATCGTGCGCTTCTCCGCGCGCAATTCTTCAATGAGATCGCGGATTTCCAGGCGCACTTGCGGATCAAGACCCGTGGTCGGCTCGTCCAGAAAGAGCATTTGGGGATCGTTGATCAAGGCGAGGGCGAGAGCGACCCGTTGTTTCTGTCCACCCGAGAGCGTCGCGTAGCCGGCATCCTTTTTGTCCCAGAGCTGGAGACGCTTGAGGAGGGTTTCGGGATTTGCTTTGCGAGAGTAAAGCGACCCAAAGAAATCCAGCGCTTCGCGGACCGTAATTTTGTCGGGGAGATTCGTTGCCTGGAGACAAGCGCCGATGCGATCCTTGAGCTGCTTCTTCTGCCGATCGGGATCGAAGTCGAGCACAGTGACTTCTCCGGCAGAGCGCGGTCGCAAACCTTCCAGAATTTCGACCGTGCTTGTTTTGCCGGCTCCGTTTGGTCCAAGCAACCCGAAGACTTCGCCGGGCCGCACTTCGAAATCGATGCCTTTGACCGCTTCGAAATCTCCGTACGATTTCCGGAGGCCGCGCACGTAGATGGCAAATTCGCTGTTCAAGAGAAAAGGTTTAGATCACGCCGCGATGAATGAGCGACAGAATAATGAAAATGCCTGCGTCATTTAGGTTGTTTGCTCTGCGACGGAAGCTCGCCGCCGCCTAACAAGTCGCAGGCTGAGAATCACGAGCGTCAACAACGCAAGGCCCACACACCCTTGCGCGAATAGCTCGCCATGCCGCACGTAAAACGTCAGTTCGTGGCCGGTTGGGATGGATACTTCACCTATGAGCACACCGTCGGTGAACTGGCTCCCGTGGTCGTCCACTAAGGTTTGCGTGATGCGCCCGAACTCATTCACGAAGCAGGTGACGCCGGTATTCGCGGCTCGCACCATCGGGAGTCGCGTTTCGACGCAGCGAAAGACCGCGTTCGCGAGATGCTGTTGCGATCCCGCGGAACGCAGGAACCAGCCGTCATTGGTCACGTTCGCGAGAAGATTCGCGCCGCGCAGGACAAACTGTCTCGTCAGGTCTCCAATCGTATCTTCGAAGCAAATCAGGGGCGCGATCAGCGCCTTATCATTCGTTAGGTGAAAGACCGTGTGTTCTTTCCCGAACGCGAAATCGCCCGGCACTTGGTCGCCGACCACGCGCGCGAGAAGCGGGATGGTGTGCCTGCCCGGGACATATTCGCCGAACGGCACGAGATGGACCTTGTGATAGATTTGCACGCGCTCGCCGCCGTCCGAGACCAACAACGCAGCGTTGTAGTCGCTCGTTTCGTCCAGATCGATCGTCCCCAGGAGCAGATCGGTCTTGGCCGATGCCGAAAAATCCATGACGAAGCGATGACTCAGTTCGTCTTGGAGGACAGGGCCCGGCATAGAACTTTCCGGCCAGACCAGCAAGTCCAGTCGGGCGCTGGCACCGAGCGCGGGAGTGCTCAAGCGCGTGAATTGGTCGAACGTTTTCTGCGCAAACTCCGCGCCGAATTTTTGTTCGCGCGGAATGTTGGGCTGCACCAGGGCGACGTTGAGGATTTTCGCGGGCCGCTGAATCTGGAGAGAACGCAGACCGAAGCCCATCACGCCGACGATCGCCGCCATCGTGAGCGTCAGATCGTAATGCGGCCGCATCGGTCGCACCTGAGTTTCCAGGATGAACCGGCGCGCCGTGGTCAGCAAAATGACATTGGAAAAAGCGACCAGGAACGAAAGGCCGGCGACCCCGGTAAATTCCGTGATTTGAATCATGGCCAATTGGGCGTGCAAGGCGGATCCCAGGGTGTTCCAACCCCAGCC
>PNAS01000043.1 GCA_003169695.1 Spartobacteria bacterium | reverse complement strand
GTGTCCAGCGCACGCAAGGCAACTGTCACCGCATCGTCTTCACCCAGTTTTGCCAACGGCTTTTTCCCCCAGTTGTTTTCGTAATAAAGAATCCCGCGTACGGCCGGAGACCCCGAGCCGGTGGCGGCGTAGTCGGCCACTTCAAATTGCGCGCCCATCGCGTCGTAAAAATAAAGCCGCGCGGAAGGGTCCGCGCCGGAATCGTAAGTGGCGAAGATCGGCACGACGATGCCGATGCCTTGCAGGACGAATCCAAAATTGTCCCGCAACAATTTTGAGAGTGCGCGCACTTTTCCGTCGACGCTCATTTCCTGCAATTGCGTTCGGCGGAAAAACTGAAAGGAATGTTCGAGCACGCGCGCCATTTCCCATGCAGTCGCCGGCACTCCCGCGATCGCCATGATCGAGTGCCGATCGATCTGGAGTACTTTATCCGCACGATCGTAGACGACGGTATTGCCGGACGTCGCACGGCGATCTCCGGCGACGAGGACGCCGCCTTGAAACTTGAAGGCCAGGATTGTCGTAGCCTGTGTTGGAACCCACGCTGGATTCGCGGCGGAAGCGATACCATTCTGCATCGGTACTGGTGAAAGAAGGCCACGGCGCCGGAGCAACGCCGGAAAATCATCGCTCGCTCCAGAGAAATTCTGGTCGAGTCCCAGGTCGCTCGGTTCCATCACTGACCCGTTCGCTGGCGATAGCGTTTGGATTGATTAGGATCGACCTTGCGCATCTTTTTAAGAAGATCTCTGGTATCCGGTCGCGGAATATCCGGTGATCGGGGGCCGTCGCCGTCTCCCTGTTTCGGTCCCCATGGAAGCGGGGGCTTTTGGATGCGCTCAGGCATGCAAAAAGGCTAGAAGATAAATCGGCGAAAGGCAAGCTGGCCCAGCCGTTGCAGCCACGTCTCCGTCGCCATCTGCGGCGCGCCCCGCAGGGCGTGGCTCCAGCGCGCGGAGACTTGCCACCATCTTCCCTCTCTGCCAAGATGGCCTCCATGAAGCGCTTCGCCCTTTGCTCTTTTTCTTTTCTTCTTGTGGCGATGATTTGCACGACAACTTCCGCCCAGGCGCCATCGGGAGATAAATCGGACGCGGCAGTGCTCGACGCTTTGGCGAAGAAAATCGACCTGCAAAACGCGAAGATCGATGCGCTCTCTCAACAGATTCTAAAACTCGAGCAGCAAGTTTCCGCCATTCGGCCGGGCGTGATGATTGGCGAGACACCCTCGCCAGCCACGACTGAGGCTCCCAAGCCACCTCAAACAGGGAACAGCCATGTCGTGGCGAAAGGGGAGACGCTTACTTCCATCGCGAAGATGCACAAAGTAAGCGTGGAAGAACTGCAGAGATTCAATCACATCGAGAACGATCGAAAATTGCAGATCGGCCAGACGATCATGATCCCCACGTCATCCACGGCCTCTTCGCCGACGCCGGCTTCGCCCAGCGGATAATGGATGCGCCGTGCGCGCGCGGCTCGGGATGACACGCGTGAAACCGAACCCATCTGCGCGGACTTGCGCCGCCTCTCCAGTTGGCGGTTGTTGGACAAAATGACTGCGGAAGATCATGTCTACACCCTGGGCATCGAAGAGGAATTTGCCATCGTCGATCCGCAGACGCGCGAGCTGCGGTCGCACATTCAGGAAATTCTCGAAGGCGGCAAAGTTCTGCTGAAGGAACAGATCAAGCCCGAGATGCACCAGTCGGTGGTCGAGCTCGGCACGGAAATCTGTTCGTCAATCACGAATGCGCGCGAACACGTGATCGAGCTTCGCAGCAAGCTCGCTTCTCTCGCCGGCAAAGCCGGGCTCAGGATCGCTTCAGCCGGCACGCATCCCTTTTCGCATTGGCGCGACCAACTCATTACGGAAGGCGAGCGCTATAAAGAAATCGTCAAAGACATGCAGCAGCTCGCGCGCGCGAACCTGATCTTCGGACTGCACGTGCACGTAGGAATTCCGAACCGCGAGTCGGCAATTCATGTGATGAACCAGGCGCGTTATTTTTTGCCACACATCTACGCGCTCTCGGTCAACTCGCCGTTTTGGGTCGGACAGGACACCGGACTCAAGGGCTATCGCCTCAAAGTGTTCGAGCGTTTTCCGCGCACGGGAATTCCCGACGCGTTCGAGTCGCTCTCCGAGTACGAGGATTACTGCAAACTCCTCGTGAAAACAGGCTGCGTCGATAACGCGAAGAAGATTTGGTGGGACATTCGCCTGCATCCGTTCTTCGACACGCTCGAAGTCCGCGTGTGCGACGCGCAATCGCGTGTGGACGACACACTCGCGATGGCCGCACTGATCCAGGCTGTGATCGCGAAGCTCTACAAATTGCTCCGGCACAATACGACCTTTCGCGTCTACCGTCGCCGGCTCCTGGATGAAAATCGCTGGCGCGCCTCGCGTTACGGCATTGAAGGCAAACTGATTGACTTCGGCCGCGAGGCTGAAGTCGAGACGCGAAGTTTGCTCAACGAACTGATCGAGTTCGTCTCCACGGAAGTCGACGAGCTCGGGAGCAAACGCGAGATGGCACACATCGAACGGATCATGCGTGAAGGCACGGGTGCGGATCGACAACTCGCCGCATTTCAGCGGACGAACGACCTAAAGGCTGTCGTCGATCAAATCGTGGCGGAGACGTACGAGGGTTTGACGATTGCGGAAGCCGACGCGGCGGCGCGGTAGCAATTTCTGCAGAGCAAAAGCCAAAGGAGGGAGAGTGCTGTTCGTGTCGGCAATCTACCCTCCCTTCCAATGAGCAGGCGCGATCACGTTTTCACACTCGGCATTGAAGAGGAATTTCAGATTATCGATCCGGAAACGCGCGAGCTGCGTTCGCACATCCAGGAGATCCTGGCCGACGGTAAAGTGCTTTTGAAAGAGCACGTCAAGTCGGAGATGCACCAATCGGTCGTCGAGCTTGGCACGGAGATTTGCAGCGATGTGCGTTGTGTGCGGCAAGAAGTCCTTCAGCTTCGCAGCGAGCTCGCCATGCTCGCGGCGCACGATGGGTTGAAAATCGCATCCGCCGGCACGCATCCGTTCTCACATTGGATGGACCAGTTGATCACGGTGGACGAGCGCTACACCACAATCGTCAAAGACATGCAGCAAATCGCGCGCGCAAACCTCATCTTCGGATTGCACGTGCACGTCGGAATTCCCGACCGCGAGGCAGGAATCGACATCATGAACCAGGCGCGTTATTTCCTGCCACATCTCTACGCGCTCTCGGTCAATTCGCCCTTCTGGCTGGGACAGAACACCGGCCTGAAAGCGTATCGGCAGATGATCTTCGAGCGTTTCCCGCGCACCGGCATTCCCGACGCGTTCGAAAGTCTCTCCGAGTATGAAGATTATCTGAAGCTGCTTGTCACGACCGGTTGCATCGACAACGCGAAAAAGATCTGGTGGGACATCCGTCTGCATCCGTTCTACGACACGATCGAATTCCGCATCTGCGATGCGCAATCGCGGGTGGAGGACACCATCGCGCTCGCCGCTATCATGCAGGCGATTGTCGTCAAATTGCATAGGCTGCGCTCCGAAAACGTCACCTTTCGCATGTACCCGCGCCGTTTGATCGATGAGAATCGCTGGCGCGCGTCGCGCTATGGGCTCGACGGCAAGATGATCGACTTCGGCCGCAACTGTGAAACAGACGAGCGCGAATTGCTGCACGAGATGCTCGAATTCATCGGGCCGGAAATTGACGAACTCGGCAGCCAGCGCGAGCTCGCGCACATCGAACGGATCATTCGCGAAGGCACGGGTGCGGATCGACAACTCGCGGTGTGGGAGCGCACCGGCGACATGAAAGTGGTGGTCGATCACATCGTGGATGAAACGTACGAGGGGCTGATGCTCACCCACGCAAAAGCCGCGTGAGGGTTGCGTGGTTGCCCGGGCGTGATTTCCGCGCTAGTCCTGACATTCGTCTCTTATGCCAGACCGCGCTTATCTCCATCCCATCGATCCGGAGCTAATCCCGGGTGCGCGCAACGCCATCAACGTCTGCCTGCGGCTCAAACCAGCTGAACGCATCACGATGATCACGGACGACGCGACACGTGAGATCGCCGCGGCGTTGCAAACCGAAGTGGAGCGTGTCGGCTCGGAATACAGTTTGTTTTCGCTCGAACACCACGCGCGCCGGCCGCTGCAAAGCATGCCCGAGCACATCCTCGAAGATCTTTCGCGCTCGCAGGTCAGCATTTTCGCCGCGAGGACGCAGACGGGTGAGCTCGGTGCGCGCATTCAGATGACGAGCGTGGTGAACAATTACCACATCCGTCACGGTCACATGGTGAACATAAACCGCGAGATCATGCTCGAAGGAATGCGCGCCGATTTTCGCGCAATCGACGCGCTGAGCCAGCGCCTGGTCGAACGGGCCCGCAAAGCCGAGCGCATCACCTGCAAGACTCCGCACGGCACGGAATTCGAAGCCGAGCTTTCGCCGAAACTTAAATGGTTGAAGACGAGCGGGATCATCCAGAAAGACAAATGGGGCAATCTTCCCGGCGGCGAAATTTTCACTTCGCCGCGAAACACGAGCGGCGTCTTCGTCGTTGACGGGGTCGTCGGCGATTATCTCTGCGAACGTTACGGCGATCTCAAGGACAACCCGCTTACGATCGAAGTGAAGAACAATCGCATTGTCGATCTTCACTCCGACAACAAAGATTTGCGGGACGACTTCCGCCTTTACACCAGCACCGATGAAAACAGCAACCGCGTCGGCGAGTTCGCCATCGGCACCAATATCGCGTGCACGCATGTCATCGGTCACATTTTGCAGGACGAAAAAATTCCCGGCGTCCATATCGCGTTTGGCCATCCCTACGCGGAGCACACGGGCCAGAACTGGATTTCGACAACGCACATCGACTGCGTGGGCCGCGACTTCGACATCTGGTTCGACGACGAGAAGGTGATGACGCGCGGGAAATTTTTGGTGTGAGATTGTTGGCGGTGATGCGGCAAAAACCTTCGCAGGCAGGGACGCACTTCCGTGGCGTCCGTGATTTCGTTTTTCGCTGGTGTGCCGAAGCGGAAAGAGCCCATATAAGTCGGACGGCGCGGAGAGCCGTCCCTGCCTGCGATGGATGCCGAACTACGAGCGCGATTCAACGCTGACTTTTCGCCGGAAAAGTACGCCGCGCTTTTGCGCTGCGTGAATGAAAGCGTCCGCTGGCCGGCTGACTTTCGAATTTGCGAGACGCCGATCTTCCTGACGCGCGAGTTCACTGCCGAAGCCGTCGCCGCCGCGCAGGCGATTCGAGCGCAAACGCAAGGTCCTGAGTTTTTGCAGCACGCCGCTTCGGCGATTCCCGCGGGACTGGCTGTGCCTAACGAATCGGCACACCCAGAGTTCCTCATCATCGATCTCGGCATTTGCGTCGAAGACGGCCGTTTGGTGCCACGGTTGATCGAACTGCAAGCCTTCCCGAGCTTGTATGCGTTTCAATTCATGCTCCTCGGGTGCATGCGCAAGACGTTTCGAGCAATCCCGGCGGGTTGGACCTCGGCGTTTGGTGGGCTGCATGACAATGAGTACATCGAGCTGTTGCGCCACACGATTATGGGCGGCGCGAACCCGGAGAACGTTATCCTGCTAGAGATCGAGCCGGAAAAACAGAAAACGCGCATCGACTTCGCCTGCACCGAAGCGCTCCTCGGGATTCGGGCCGTCTGTCTCACTAAACTGAAGAAAAAAGGGCGGCAGTTGTTTTACGACCGCGACGGGCGCGAGGTGCGGATCGATCGGATTTACAACCGGGTCATCTTCGATGAGCTCGAGCGGCGCCCGGACCTTCCGGTGGCATTCAGTTTTCAGGATGATCTCGAAGTCAGGTGGATCGCCCATCCAAACTGGTATTACCGCATCAGCAAACATTCCCTGCCGTTCCTGAAGACCGGGCACACATCGCCCGCGTATTTTGCGGATGAATTTCCGCCTAACGAGTCGATCGATGACTACGTGCTGAAGCCGCTCTATTCCTTCGCCGGCCTTGGTGTCGACATGGGGCCGACGATGGAAAAGCTCGCGGCACTCGCGCGGCCCCGTGCGTGGATTCTGCAAAGGAAGGTAAACTACGCTGCCTTTGTGCCCACGCCGGACGGGGCGAAATCAAAGGCGGAATTACGCATGATGTTTCTGTGGCCGGAGGACGGCGAGCCGGTGCTGGTGAATAATCTTGTTCGCATGAGCCAGGGAAAGATGATGGGCGTCGACTTCAACAAAGAGAAGACCTGGGTAGGCTCGAGTATCGCACTGCATCCGAGGTAGGGACGTTTCCCGAAACATCCGACTTTCTTCTATTGCGCCTGGCTATCCTTGAAAGTCGGACACCTCGGAGAGGCGTCCCTACCTGGATTTGTTTACCTGAGCTCGTTGTTTGTTTCGGCGAACGCGTTCACCGCGAATTCCAAATCTTCGCGTGAATGCGCCGCCGACACCTGGGTGCGAACACGGGCGGTTCCGTGCGGCACGACGGGATAGAAAAAGCCGATAACGTAAACGCCTTTCTCCAGCATCCGTGCCGCAAACTTTTGCGAAAGCGCGGCGTCGCCGAGCATGATGGGAACGATCGGGTGCGTGCCCGGCTTGATCGTTAGGCCACGCTCGGTCAAGGCCGTGCGAAAGAACTTCGTGTTCTCTTCCAGTTTGTCTCGCAGCGCGGTGGAGCTGGTCAGCAGCTCGAGCGCCTTGATTGACGCGGCCACGATCGGCGGCGCAACCGTGTTGGAAAAAAGATAGGGACGCGATCGTTGGCGGAGCAGCTCAATAATCCGTTTGCGGCCGCTCGTGAAGCCGCCACTTGCGCCGCCGAGCGCCTTCCCGAGCGTGCCCGTGATGATGTCGATCTTTCCCATCACGCCGCGATATTCGTGCGTGCCACGCCCGGTTTTGCCGAGAAAGCCGGACGCATGCGCATCATCAATCATCGTGAGCGCGCTGTATTTTTCCGCGAGGTCGCAGATCGCGCCCAACTCAGCGATTGTTCCGTCCATCGAGAAGCAGCCGTCCGTCGCGATCACGCGCACTCGCGCGCCACTGGCCTCGCGCAGCTTAGCTTCGAGGTCGGCCATGTCGTTGTGCTTGTAACGAAAACGCTGCGCTTTGCAGAGCCGGACACCATCAATGATCGACGCGTGATTCAGTTCATCCGAGATGACGGCGTCTTCAGCGCCTAGCAGCGTCTCAAACAAACCGCCATTGGCGTCGAAGGCTGAGGGATAAAGAATCGTGTCCTCGGTCTCGAGAAATTTCGTGAGCGATCCTTCAAGATCTTTGTGGATGTCCTGCGTGCCACAAATGAAGCGGACGCTCGCCATGCCGAAGCCGTGCGTGTCGAGTGCTTCTTTCGCGGCGGCGATCAGCGCCGGGTGATCGGCCAGACCAAGGTAATTATTCGCGCACATATTGAGGACGCGGCGCCCGCCCGCTATTTCGATTTTTGCGTCCTGCGGGCTGGTGATGATTCGTTCGGTTTTGTAGAGACCTTGCGACCGGATTTCCGCAAGGATGTTTGCGAGTTGCTGATCGAATTCCGCGAGCATGGCGAACCTTCGAACAAAGTGAGCGCGATGCAAAAAAGTTCGCTCGCCTTCCGTGGCATGCGAACCGCTCCTTGTCATTTGTGTGGCTGCTCTGGATTGCCAGCGACCTCCTCGCCTAGTTGTTCTACGCAATAAATCCCCCAAAAAATACTCTTGCATGTGGTTGTGAATAACTGTTAATAACTTTTTCCATTGCGTAATCGGGAATATTTTTCTCTTTTCTGTGTCGCCGTCGGCGCGCTCTTTCTGAGTGCTTGCGGAACCACTTCGACGATGACGACAAGGACATCGCCTCTGCCGAAGTACGAAACACCGTTGGTAAAGCGGGATTTCCAGAATGTCCGTACCACGGCTTATACGCACACCGAGGCGGATCACCGCCAGTTCACCAATCACAATGCGCTCGGCGGGCAATTGCATGCCGCGACCGGCGCGATCCGTCGCGCTGAATACACGCCGCGTGCGGTGCCAGTCAGTGCCGACGAACAATCAGACTATCGACGCGCGTCTTACACTCCGGCAGCGATCGAGCCATTTTCGATGGAGCCCAGGCGAACGACAAAATTGGTAAAAACGAAACGCGGGACAAAACGCGTGGTTGTCGTCGCGAAACCGCAGATCGGTAGCGCGGCGGCGGATTGGTCGCGATGGCCGGCAGGAACGGTCTTCCGCCTTCTCTCCACCGGGCAAGTTTATAAAATTGATGATTACGGCTGGGCGCTGGCCGGCCGCAACACGATCGATCTCTATATGCCGACTCGCAGCGCGATGAATGCGTGGGGAGCGCGCGCAGAGGGGATTCAAATTCTGCGATGGGGCAATTCGAACGAAAGCCTGCGCCTGCTCCAAGCCCACCAAGGCTATCGCCACATCCGTCGCATGGTGCTCGAACTCGAAGGTCAGGACGCCGCGGCGGCAAGTTTGGAATAAACAGCCCTTGACGCAGAGGGGCGCGCGTCGCTCTCCTAGTTTGCCCGTCGACCCTCTCCGACGACTTTCTTGAAGCAAACGCTTAGTGGATCGTCACGATACTGGCCGTAAACCAGGATGCGTTGATACCCAGCCCTCTCGTACAACCGGATCGCGGCCGGCTGTCGCACCCCAGTTTCGAGTTGAAGCGCACTGTATCCGAGATCGCGACCAATCGTTTCGAGGGCTGACAAAATCTTTCGACCGATCCCTAATTGCCGCGCCTCCGGTTCGACGAATATCCGTTTGATTTCGGCGACACCGGGAGCGAGCCGCCGAATCGCTCCGCAACCGACCGCTCGCCCGTTTTGACGCGCAACGACGAAGGCCGAGCCAGCGCCGCTGAAATCAAGCGCGAAAAATTCAGCTGAATCGACATCACCGTTTAGCCGATTCAACTCGGACCACGAATGATCGCTCAGCAGCAAACATTCTTCGCTCCTCGGATCAGCGAGCGAAACCGTGACGGCGTTTTTCTCTATCAGGCGGCCCAATCGAGAACGATTTTCCCTGAATTCCCAGACTTCATCAGCTCGAAACCGTCATGAAAGTCGCGGTAGGGGAAGCGGTGGGTAATGATGGGCGAAATATCGAGTCCGCTTTGAATTAATGCGGTCATCTTGTACCAAGTTTCAAACATCTCGCGGCCATAAATCCCTTTGATCGTCAGGCCGTGGAAGACGACAAGATTCCAGTCGATCGCGGCGCTGCCGGGCATGATACCGAGCATCGCGATTCTGCCTCCATTTACCATCACGTCGAGCATGTCCGTAAAGGCTTTCGGATTGCCGGACATCTCCAGACCGACGTCGAAGCCTTCCCGCATTTCGAGTTCCTGCATGGCGTCGTGCAAGTTGCGCTCGCGCACGTCGATCGCCAGCGTCGCGCCCATCTGGCGCGCGAGATCGAGCCGATACGGATTGACGTCGGTGATGACCACTTTGCGCGCGCCCGCCATTTTCGCGATCGGCACCGCCATGCAGCCGATCGGTCCCGCGCCAGTGATGAGCACATCCTCGCCGACCAGGTCGAAAGACAAGGCGGTATGCACGGCGTTGCCGAGTGGATCGGAACAGGAAATTACATCGAGTGGGATCTTCGGATCGCAGCGCCAAAGGTTTGTGCTCGGCACCGAGACATATTCCGCAAAGCCACCGGGACGATTGACGCCGATTCCCTTCGTGTTCGGGCAAAGATGCCGCCGCCCGGCCAGGCAGTTCCGGCAATGACCGCAGACGATGTGTCCTTCCGTTGTGACAATTTCGCCCGGGACAAAATCGCGGACGGCGCTGCCGACCTGATCGATTACGCCAACGAATTCATGTCCGATCACCATCGGAACTGGGATCGTCTTCTGCGCCCAAGCGTCCCAGTTATATATATGTACGTCTGTACCGCAGATCGAAGCCTTCTGGACGTGGATGAGGACGTCGTTGGGCCCAATTTCAGGCACCGCAACCTCCTCCAACCCAAGTCCCGGTTCGGGCCGGCGTTTTACGAGTGCCTGCATCGTTTTGCTCACGGCGTTGAAAATAGATGAGCGCGGGGCTGGCGCAATCCTGTTCTGCTCCAATCTACTTTTGACCGCGGATTTCGCGGATAACGCGGATTGATCCAAGAAATCCTCAGGAAATCCGTGCGATCGCGGTCAAGGATTTGGGCCTTCGACCGGAACGCCTTCTGCGCTTGCGTTTGCTGAAATCATTTCGGATTGTGCAGCGGATGGCCGAGACGCTCGAGCGCGTCGCTGCACTAAAACCGTCAACGCCGCGCTCTGTTTTTATTTTTCGTTTCGCCAGCACGCTTGTCCTCTGGTCGATCGCGCTGGGCATCATCTTTTCCGGCTACGAGATCGCGTTTTTCGCCCTGATCGGAACGCTCGGGCTTCTCTCGCTCTGGGAGTTTTACGGCATGCTCGATCACAAAGGTCTGCCGAATTTCAAAGTGACCGCGATGATCTGCGGCGCCGTCATGTTGTGCGGCAGTTTTTATTATTTTTCACGGATCGGTCCCGGCCATTCCTACGACTTCGAGATGGCAGTGCTGCTGTTTTTTTTGCTCACGGTTTTCACACGGCAAATGTTCGAGAGCCTGCGCGACGATGCGCCGCTGCGGACGATGGCCTACACGATCTTCGGGCTGCTCTACGTCCTCTGGCTTTACAACTTCATCACGAAAATCGTTTACGTGGTTCCGCGTTCGTCCACGGGCGCGGTGACGGGCCAATTCTACGTTCTTTATCTTATTGCCATCACCAAGTTCAGTGATATGGGCGCCTATCTGACCGGCAGTTTGATCGGACGACATCAGATGATTCCGCATATCAGCCCGAAAAAAACGTGGGAGGGCTTCTTTGGGGCCCTCGTTTTTTCGCTTCTCGCGAGCTGGGGCATGTTCAAGTTAATGCCCCTTCATCTTTCGGTGCTGAATTGGACACACGCGACGGTGCTGGGTTTACTGCTTGGCTTCGCCGCGGTCATCGGCGATCTCGCGGAATCGATTGTTAAACGCAGCACAGGCGTGAAGGATTCCGGAAACCTTCTGCCTGGAATTGGCGGGGCGCTTGACCTGATCGACAGTCTGCTCTTTACCGCGCCGCTCCTTTTCTTTTATCTCCGTCTTGTCATTCGCTTGCCCTAAACGCGGGCAGCGGGAACGATTGACGTCTAGATGAGACGAAAACGCGTTGTTGTTCTCGGCGCGACCGGATCGATCGGTGAAAGCGCGTTGAAAGTGGCCCGCGATATCCCTGAGCGGATGGAGATCGTCGGTCTCGCTGCGAACAGCAACGCGAGAAAGCTTGCGGCTCAGGCGAATGCCGTTCGGCCGAAGGCGGTTGGTCTGGTGGATGAATCGAAGGTCAGCGAACTGCGCGGCTTGCTCGAATACGAACCGCAAATTTTCGCGGGCGAAAGCGGATTGATTGAGATCGCGTGTCTCGACGATGCCGAAATGGTGCTGGTGGCAATCGTGGGAACGGGTGGATTGCGTCCGGCGCTCGCGGCAATTGAGGCGGGAAAGGATTTGGCGGTGGCGAGCAAGGAAATTTTGGTGATGGCCGGCGAGATTGTGATGAGTGCCGCGGCTCAGAAGAACGTCCAGGTGCTTCCGGTCGATAGCGAGCACAACGCGATCTTCCAGTGCCTTGATGGCAGGACGGTATCTCTAGCCGGGGTCGCCGACCCCGGCTCCAGGAAAAATCCTGACATTCGCCGCCTCATCCTCACCGCATCGGGTGGACCTTTTCGTGAAACGCCGGCGAGTAATTTCGAATCGATCACGACGGAAAAGGCGCTGCGTCATCCGACCTGGAACATGGGACCGAAGATCACGATCGACTCAGCAACGCTCTTCAACAAAGGCCTCGAGATGATCGAAGCGCACTGGCTTTTCGGCGTGGAAATGAAGCGCGTGGAAGTGGTGATTCATCCGCAAAGCATCGTGCACTCGATGGTCGAATTTGCCGACGGATCGGTGCTGGCGCAGCTCAGCCATTCGGACATGTGTTTTCCGATTCAATACGCGATCACCTGGCCGGAGCGCGTCCCGAATTCGCTGCCACCACTCGATTTCGGAAAGCTGCGGCAACTGGAATTCGCCACGCCGCGTTACGAGGATTTTCCGGCGCTGAATCTCGCTCGCCGCGCGGGCGACGAGGGCGGCACTCTGCCCGCCGTCTTGAATGCCAGTAATGAGGTCGCGGTGGCAGCTTTTCTCGCCGGGCAGATTTCCTTCCCGCGAATCTGGGAGACGGTCGAAGAAGTGATGAATCGCCACACCACCGTTGCGAAGCCGACGCTCGATGCAATATTGCGGGCCGATCAATGGGCGCGCGCAGAAGCGAGCACTACGGTCGGACCAGTTCGCCGGGTTTAAACGAGCACTGCAAATGTTATCTCACGCCCTTCGCGTTTTTTTCGTTCTCTTCGAAGTCGTCCTCCTCTTTAATTTGTTGATCGTTGTCCACGAGCTTGGCCATTTTTTGGCGGCGCGCTGGCGCGGGCTCTACATCGAAAAATTCGGTATCTGGTTCGGCAAGCCGCTTTGGAAGAAAACGATTAGGGGCGTGCAGTATTCGTTAGGCTCGATCCCATTTGGCGGCTTCGTCGCGCTCCCGCAGCTCGCACCGATGGACATCATCGAAGGCAAAGCCGACATAGACCGGGCGCGCCTTCCGAAAATCTCCGCGCTCGATAAAATCATCGTCGCGGTGGCCGGTCCGCTTTTCAGTTTACTCCTGGCGTTGTTTTTCGCCTGCGTCGTTTGGGCCGTCGGGCATCCCGTGAGCGAATCAGACCTGACCACCGTGATCGGTTACGTGGATCAGGATTCGCCTGCGGCGAAAGCCGGTTTACGGGCTGGGGATAAAATTCTGGAGGTCGACGGCCAGCGCGTTTCGCGTTTTTCCGGGATGAACGACAGCGTCGTGTGGAATGTGGTGCGCAGTGAGGGCCCGGTCATTCCATTCAAGGTCGAGCGCGATGGCGCAGTCTTGAGCGTCGACGTAGTGCCCCGCATAGCGGAAACGAGCGGCTGGAGGCGGAAAAGCACGCGGCAAGTGATGATTCAGCCCGCGGTCACGCCATTGATCGAACAGGTGGAGAAAGATACGCCCGCGGCCAAGGCAGGGCTAAAGCCGGGCGATATTATCACGGAAATGAACGGCGCCCGTATTTTCAATGCCATCGCCCTGGTCGACCAAATCGAGAAGCATCCGACCGATGAACTGACTCTCGACGTCCGGCGCGGCGCCGAACAACTTGAAGTCAAATTGCGGCCCGTTTTACTCGAAGCCGAAGGCACGAAAAAGCCACGGATCGGTATTCGTTGGGACGGAAGCGGACGGATGTCGCTCTCGCATCCCGATCCGGTCGAACAGGTTTATCACAGCATCACCAGCACGCTCCAGACAATCGGCGCCGTTGCCTCACCCAGCTCGGACGTGAAACTCCAGCATATGAGCGGTCCCATCATGATTGTGCGGATTTATTATTTGCTCTTCGAAAGCGAGAACGGCTGGAAGCTCGCGCTCTGGTTTAGCGTTATCCTCAACGTCAATCTGGCAATCCTGAACATGCTGCCGATTCCGGTGCTGGATGGCGGACACATTGTTCTGGCCATGATTGAAGGAGTGCGCCGAAAGCCCGTGAATATCAAGATTCTGGAGTGGGTGCAAACGGCCTGCGCGACGGTCATCATCGGCTACATGCTCTATATAAGCTTCTTCGATATCGGGGATTTGTTGGGGAAAAACGGCGACCAGAAATCTCCCAAGAAGGAATTGCCTGCGCCGGCGAGGGCGAAGCCTGCCCCGTAGCGCGTGCGCGGTGGCAGTCCCGCAATTTTCTCGACGTCAATCTCCGCACGGCCGAATCATTATGGCAGTGCGTTAAGTCCGAATCGTATGTAAATTAGGACCATGAATTCAGCCATGACCACCACCGCTTTTAACCTGGACGGCTATCGTGTGGTGAAAAGTTTCGGAGTCGTTCGTGGGATCATTGTGCGTTCGCGTTCCATCTTCGGGACGATCGGCGCGGGCCTGCAAACACTGGTCGGCGGCAACATTTCGATCTTCACGGATCTATGCGAGCAGACGCGGCGGGACGCGCTCGAGCAAATGCTGGAACATGCGCGTGTCCTGGAGGCGAACGCCGTGATCGGTTTGCGCTATGATGCCACGGAGATCATGCAAGGCGTGACGGAGGTTCTTTGTTATGGAACCGCCGTGCTCGTCGAGCCGGTTGCGACTGCGTGATGCAGCACTGCGCTTCCTCATCCGCCGATCAACGTCGCGTCACGCGGGAGGTGATGATCGGCGGCGTTGGCGTCGGCGGCGCGAATCCGATCCGCGTCCAGTCGATGATTACGTGCGACACGATGGACACCGAGGCGTCGATCGCGCAGACGATGGAACTGGCGGAGGCAGGCTGCGAGATCGTGCGGATCACCGCGCCGACGGCGAAGGACTCGGCGAACCTGGAACATATTGTGCGCGGTTTGCGCGAGCGGGGCTGTGACGTGCCGATCGTGGCCGACATTCATTTCAAACCGGAAGCCGCCATGGAGGCGGCGAAGTGGGTGGAAAAAGTTCGGATCAACCCGGGGAATTACGCCGACTCGAAAAAGTTTAAGATCGTCGAATACACGGATGAGCAGTACGCCGCGGAACTGGAGCGGATCCGGGAGCGCTTCACACCACTCGTTAGGCTATGCCATCAGCGCGGGATCGCGATGCGGATTGGGACGAACCATGGCTCGCTCTCCGATCGCATCATGAATCGCTACGGCGACACGCCGCTCGGGATGGTCGAAAGCGCGCTCGAGTTCGCCAGAATTGCGCGCGATCTCGATTACCATGCCTTCGTTTTTTCCATGAAGTCGAGCAACCCGAAGGTGATGATCAACGCCTATCGGTTGCTCGTCGCACGGCTAGGCAAAGAAGGCGACGATTGGAATTACCCGATTCATCTCGGTGTGACCGAGGCGGGGGAAGGGGAGGACGCGCGGATCAAAAGCGCGATCGGAATCGGGTCGCTCTTGCACGATGGGATTGGGGACACGATCCGCGTCTCGCTCACCGAAGACAGCGTGCACGAAATCCCGGTCGCGCGGGCTTTGGTGGAGATCCGCGGGCAGACTCATAGCCTGCCGCGTGAAAACACGGGGCAAACGGCGCGCTTCCCCCACAATCCTTTTGAGTACGAGCGGCGGGGATCGAAGACGATCGAACGCGGTGGCATCAAGCTGGGCGGGGAAGAATTGATCCGCATCGTTGTCCGCCAATCGAGTTTCGACAAGGTCGCGCACAAGCTGGATCGGCTCGGCGATTATCAACCTGAGATCGTTTATGAAAAAGCCGGGATCGTGGAAGTCGACCCGCGCGATGAAAGGGCGGTTGCGCGACTGAATCAATCAGCGACTCCGGAATTCGTTACCGTGCGGGACGACGTCCCGTTGCCAGTCATCACCGCGTTCCGATTGCTGGCCTCGAGGATCGCGCCGCATCACCCAATTCTTTTAAAGGATGAATTGGGAAGCTCGCCGCCGGACGAGTCCGTCCAATTGGCGGAGACGAAGAATGAAGGGCGCGATTTTCTTTCCACTCTTCTCACGGCGGCAACTAATATCGGCTCGCTTCTCTGCGACGGGGTCGGCGACGCCGTTCTTATCCAGGGCGAGGAAGCGCCAGGGCAGGCCTTGCGTTTGAGTTACAACATTCTGCAGGCGGCAGGTTCCCGCATTTTCAAGACCGATTACGTGGCATGTCCATCATGCGGCCGGACATTGTTCAATCTCCAAACCACGACCGCGCGCATCAAGGCGGCGACCTCGCACCTCAAAGGCGTCAAGATTGCCATCATGGGTTGCATCGTAAACGGCCCGGGCGAGATGGCCGATGCGGACTTCGGCTATGTCGGCGGCGCGCCAGGAAAGGTGAATCTTTACGTCGGCAAGACAGCCGTGAAATTCAATATTCCCGAGGCCGACGCGGTCGATCGTTTGCAGGATTTGATTCGCGAGCATGGCAAGTGGGTGGAACCGGCGGGCGCCGCGCCAGTCTTGGTTTAGCGTCCCGCCGCTCTTGCGTTGGTTCGAAGTTTCTCGAATAGTATCCGGCCAGGGTCAGTCTAAATACGAATTAAGGAAAACACTATGAAACACAAACTTGCTGTTCTGTTGGCCGCGCTCCTTTGCGCGGGAGCGCTTGCGCCGATGACTACACAGGCGATCGGGTTCAATATCGAAATCGGCGATCGCCCATATTACAACCATGGGCCGTGGTATTACAATAACGGCGTGCGCTGGTATTGGGCCCCGGGTTATTGGGGATGGCGTAACCATCATCGCGTCTGGCTTAACGGTCACTACGGGCCCCGGTATCGGCATTGGTAGAGCTGGCGCTTTCGAATTCCGTTGGACGGAGATTGTAATGAACGTGCCGCACGGAAGGCCGTGCGGCACGTCAGTTTTTTCGTGGTTGCCTACTCCCCATTGGCGATGTAACACTGGAGGGGCCGCCGACCGAAACCTGCCAGTTTATTCCCTTGCCTATGAAAACGATCCTCATTGTTATTTTACTAGCGTGTGCTTTATCGGGAGGAGCTTGTTCTCGGTCGGACAAGAAGCCGGACACCGCGGCTCAAACTACGCCAAACCCACATTTGAAGTCAGATGCTGAACGGCTGCAGCAGGCGACAGCCAAAGCCGCGGAAGCAAGAAAACGCGCGCAACCGCAGGAATCTCCCACGCCCGGTGCGCCGCAACCCTGACACGCTTCCTTTGCGAAGTCTTTCACGGCGCAGAAATGCGCTGGGATGAGGCATTGTGCTTCTACGAAAAGAACGGGCGGCTGGCAATCTGGTGCCTGCTCCCTCGGCACATAATTTGCTGAAAGACACACGGTCTCGCGTGTCAGCAATCTTCCGCCCGATTTAAGTCAGAACAAAAAGGAGTTCCATTATGCCCCGGATCAAAATCACGATTTTTGTCACTTTCATTTCTGTAGCCGCGTTCTTATTGATCTGGAGTTTCACACCGCTGGCGAACGCGCGCCTTGACGGGGACGAGGGCATTGACCCCGATCGCCCCGCTGGCGTGCAAGGTCCTTTCGATGGGGGCGAATACATAAAGCAAAGAGAGGCATTTGTCGCTTTGCTGCGCGGCGTCGACCCGAGCAAGCCATTCGATGGCACGGCGCGAATGCGGGCCAATGACGTAATGGACGGTCAGATCGCAGCATTGACGAGAGCGGTGGAAGAATCGAGGGGCACGAACGCACCGCAAGCTATTCCAAACTGGGTTGAATTGGGGCCCAATCCGATCCCGTTCGGCCAGACCCAAACCGACCGGGTTGCCGTGAGCGGCCGCATTTCGGCGATTGAAATCGATCCCACTGATCCCAATAAGGTCTACGTCGGAGCAGCGCAAGGCGGCGTTTATCGTTCGCTCGATGGTGGCGCGACTTGGACGGCAATTTTCGACGCCGCGCAAACGTTAGCCATCGGCACGCTTAATCTGGATCCTGTAAATGGCTGGCTCTGGGTCGGCACGGGCGAAGCGAACGGGTCGGCTGACAGCTTTGCGGGCGCGGGTCTCTACCGAATTGAAAATGTCAACACGACCGCGACTCTGGTCGGTCCCATCAATCCGATACGAAACTATAACGACGCAGGCGGCAACCCGACGAGCGCAGGATTCTTCACCGGTCGCTCCATTAGCAAGATTCTAAGAGTGCCGGGTGACCCAAACACACTTTTTGTGGGTGTAGCCGGCGGTGTCATCGGCTTGGGTGGCAATCCTCCATTTGGTGGTGTGCTGCCGCCGCTGGCCATGCGTGGATTAGCGAGACTGGCGAACGTCACGGGGCCTCCGGCGGGGATTACGGGAACGCGCATCGCGGTCAGCACTACAGATACAGGTCAGGGACTGTGTTTTGATTTGCCATGCACGGTCAATCGCAGTGTCAACGACATGGTGCTCGATCCACAGGACCCTTCGGGCAACACGCTCATCGCCTGGTTGAACGGTCTTAATATTGCGGGGGACGGCGGAATCTATCGGTCCACCAACGCGATGTCCGGATCGCCCACTTTCACCCAAACTCTCGTCACAACCTCCACGACCGCATCAAACGGCAGAGGAGAACTGCGAGCCTACGCGCGCTCTGGCGTGACGGAAATCTACGTCGCGAGCGGCGAACCGTCCAACGTCCCTGCCGGTGCGACCCTTTGTAATGCCGCCACGAGTTTTGGAGCTCTCCGAAGGTCCGACGATGGTGGAGCAACCTGGTCGACTAAGCTTGCGGGTGGCGGCGGCTTTTGCGCCGGTCAGTGCTTCTATAATATCGGTTTCGACCTCGTCCCCGGCGCCACCACTGCCACGGACAAGCTCCTGCTGGGCGGCAATGTTCGGAGCCCGCTCTGCGCAAAACAACAGTCCACTTCTCTCGACGGCGGAGCCACTACATTCACCAGCCACGATGATACCACGCACGCGGATACTCACGTGATCAAGATAGCTCCTTCTGATCCGAACATCGTTTATCGCGGCGACGACGGCGGCGTCTGGAAGTCGACTGATGGTGGTAACACCTGGTTAACTCAAAACAACACCACCTTGAGAGCTACGCAGTTTCAGAGCATTGCGGTGCATCCCACTGATCCTGACCTCAGCATCGGTGGCACCCAGGATAACGGGACCGAGATGCTCTCGACTGGACCTAGCTGGATTCACGCCGATGACGGAGACGGGGGCTTTGCCATGATAGACCAGAGCACGCCGGCCACGATGTATCACACCTTTTTCAACCAGACGAATAGTCAGATAGGTTATTCTCGCAGCCTGACGGGGGGCACACTCGGTTCCTGGTCGTTTCTCGGTTGCAACGGAGCGGCAACCACCAATGGCATCTCCTGCACGGACTTGGTGAATTTCTATTGTCCGACTGCTCTGGGGCCGGGAAGCCCGAACAATACTGTCTATCTGGGCAGCGACCGTTTGTACCGCTCGAACACCCAGGGGACGGCCAATGTGGTCGTTAGCCAGGCGCCGCTGGTCAGCGGAGTTCCCATTAGCTCCATTGGCATTGCCCCGCAGGACGATAACTACCGAATCGTCGGTAATAACAACGGGGCGCTCTGGTTCACCACCACTGGTTCCACCACGCTTACGAGCCTGGATCCGGTTGGCGCTGGAAGCGTGATTCCTGACTTCTATGTTGCGCGTTTGGTTTTTGATCCAACAGACAAGAACACAGCCTACATCACCCTCGGAAATTATGCGGGTGGCACGGCCGCCTCGCAGTCCCATGTCTGGAAGGTCACCAATCTGAACGCGACGCCAGTCCTGACAGGCATCAACGGCACGGGAGGCGGCATCCTGCCCGATGTTCCAGTGAACGGCTTTGCGGTTGACGCGAATGACCCCACCAATCCTGGCGTTTCGGTCTTGTATGCGGGCACCGACATCGGTGTCTACCAGTCGAGCGATGGAGGCGTAACCTGGATTCCCTACGGTACGGGATTGCCGCGTGTGGCCGTCTTCGACATGGCCATCCAGAACGTCAAGCGGGTTGTCCGGATTGCCACGCATGGCCGGGGGATGTGGGAGGTTGCACTCCCCGCGGGAGCGCCACCAACACCAACACCAACACCAACACCAACACCAACGACACCGACACCAACACCAACGCCCACGGCGACGCCCTGTGTCACCACAGTTTTCAGCGAGAACTTCGACGGCGTGGTTGCGCCAGCCCTGCCCGCGGGCTGGGTGGCGACCAATGCACAAGGAGCTGCGCCGCGTTGGAAAACCTCGATCGCAACGCCTGACACGGCGCCGAATGATGCGTTTGTCGATGACCCAGCTGGAGTCAGTGACAAGTATCTCGACACACCGGGCATTGCCATTCCTTCTGCTTCGGCACAGGTGAGCTTGCGCAACCGATACAATCTGGAAAACACCTTTGATGGAGGAGTCCTGGAAGTGTCATCGCCCAACATCGCCGGCGGAGTATTTACCGATATAACCGATGCGGCAGTGGGCGGCAGTTTTGTCACTGGCGGATACAACGCTGCGATCAGCACTGGTTTCGGCAGCCCGATCGCGGGCCGAATGGCGTGGACTGGCAATTCGGTCGTCTACATCAACACCGTGGCGAACCTCGGACCTAACGTGGCCGGACAGACGATCAAGTTGCGCTTCCGCATGGCATCGGACAGCAGCGGCACCGGCGGGCCAGGGTGGCAGATTGATACTATCTCAATCACGGATGGAGGATGTGCCACACCGACACCGACACCGACACCAACAGCCTCACCATGCGACGCAACTTTCTCGGAGAACTTCGACGGCGTAACAGCCCCTGCGTTGCCAGCCGGGTGGACAACTGCGGCCACTGGAGTCGAGGTGCCATGGGTCACCGACACGACTACTCCTTTCAGCGCGCCGAACGATGCGTTTGCGCCCGATGTGGGCGAGATCGGCAACACCGAATTGGTCACGCCGACGGTCGCGGTTTCGGCCACCGGTGGGATATTGACCTTCCAGAACCTCTTCAACATGGAAGCCAGCACGGACGTAGGCGGCCCCGGCTTCGACGGCATGGTGCTTGAGATCAGCATCAACGGCGGAGCGTTTGCGGACATCATTGATGCAGGCGGGAGCTTCGTCACCGGCGGCTACAACGCAACAATCTCTACGGACTTTAACAGTCCGATTGAAGGCCGCATGGCCTGGAGCGGTCTCTCGGGTGGGACGACGGCCGCGCCAACCTACATCACTACGACGGTGAACCTGCCGGCAACAGCCAATGGACAGAACATCCAATTAAAGTGGCGCGCGGCCACCGACGAGACCGGCGTCGCGGCGGGCACGCCGGGTGTGCGGATCGATGACATCGTACTCGCTCCTGCAAGCTGCCCGACACCAACACCAACACCAACACCAACACCAACACCAACACCGACACCAACACCGACGCCAACACCTACACCGACGCCAAC
>PNAS01000002.1 GCA_003169695.1 Spartobacteria bacterium | reverse complement strand
CTTCGACGATGGCACCTTTTCTATCGCGCAAAACCCGGAGAAAACCTTTCCAGCGCCGGGGAATTACTCAGTCCACCTCACCGTCACGGATAACAGCGGGAATACTACTTTGCGGACCCTGCCGATCTCGGTGGCCTCACAAAATCCAACTCCAACCCCTACAGCCACAGTTGCACCTACGCCGACACCTTCACCAATCCCCACGGCCACGGCTACCGCTGTCCCAACAGCCACCGCTACGCCAACGACGACATCTACCCCGGCGATCACTCCAACCCCGGTAGCAACGTCCACCCCAACCCCAACAGCCACTGCTACGCCAACGACGACCTCTACCCCGGCGGCTACTCCAACCCCAACCCCGGTAGGAACGCCAACCCCAACAGCGGCGCCCACTGCAACGCCGACGTCGAGCCCAACGCCGACGTCGAGCCCAACGCCTACGTCGAAGGCCATCAACCTCTCGACCCGCATACGAGTTCAGACCGGTAACAACGTGGGCGTCGGCGGCTTTATCGTCACGGGAAGCACTCCCAAACATGTGCTCATTCGCGGGATCGGACCTTCGTTGACAGGTTTCGGTGTCCTTGATGTGCTGGCTGACCCGGTACTCGACCTGCACGGTCCCGGCGCATTTGCTACGATCACAAACGATAACTGGAGACAAACCCAGGAGTCCGAGATTCTGGCCACTGGCATTCCGCCCACCAATGACTTCGAGTCAGCGATCGTTGCAACGCTGGCTCCCGGTGCGTATACCGCGATCGTGAGAGGCAATGGTAACACCTCGGGTGTCGCCTTGGTGGAAGTCTACGACCTCAACCAGGGAGTTGATTCGAAACTAGCCAACCTGAGTACACGAGCCTTTGTTGGTACGGATAATAACATCGTCATCGCGGGCTTCCTGCTCAGCGACGAGAGCGTCTCGGACAGAGTCATAGTGCGCGGCATCGGCCCGAGCCTGGCTCCGGGTTCATTCCCGGCTAGTACCGTGCTGGCCGATCCAACCCTGGAGCTCCGCGACACGAATGGAACGCTTCTCATTGCGAATAACGACTGGCAGGATAGCCCGACTCAAGCCGCGGAACTCACCGCGGCGGGTCTCGCACCGGCCAGCAACCTCGAGTCTGCCATAGTCGCGACGCTACCGCCGGGCCTCTACACCGCCCTGCTCTCCGGAGCAAACAACGGCACCGGCATCGGCGTAGTTGAAGTCTACGACCGCGGTACGACGCCCTAGCGCCTGGTTCCATCATAACCTTCTCCGCGGCTGTTGCGGCTGGCGTCCTATGACCGCCGTCTTTGAATAACGCTGCGACGGTCATAGGCCGCCGCTCCAAGGGGGAGCCACGCAACGGAGCGGATCTCTCGAACGTCGCGCCAGAATCGGATCTGGCAGTGCGTCAGGCTGCGTCAGGCACCCCGGCCGCAGTAGAACTTGGACTTACGCCACGCCCTACGATCCTGTCACCACGTTGCTCGAGCGGTCCTCGCATTCGAGCTCGTCCCGACGTGAAGAATGTTGTAATAGCTGCATTTATATTACATTTTAGTTATGTTGTAAAAAAAGCTTGTTTCGCGAAATGCCCCTCTGATATCACGCTACTTGCGTAGCAGTCTCTGCAGAAAATGTGGGACCCGCGTCCATTAAATCAGTACGAGTCAGCTACAGTGAAAAAACACTCCGTATCTCCACAGCTTCACTGGTGTTCGATGGTTGGCACTTCGAGAAGCTTCGTGAAAAGATAGCGTTTTGTTGCCGATCCAAAAATACAGACAGAAAGAAAAAAATCACTTATGAAAAAAGAGAGCCTTTCCCGATCCGGTTTCTTGAATCCACGCCTTCTCTTCGGTTTTGTGCTTTGCCTCGGGCTCTCTCCGGCAGGGTCCGCTTTAGCGCAGGAGAATGCCGGCGGCATTCAGGTCGGTCACTCGTATCACAACGATGTCTCACGGCCACTCCGCGATCTTCCGGCGCTCTGGCCGCCTAAAGTACGGAAGGACGGGGAAGAAACGCGCGAAGCCAATATGAATCCCCAGCTGCCCCACCCCCAGCATATAGACGTTCCTGACCCGCTTGTCGGACGCGACGTGCTGAAGCGCCTGGTACCTGACGCAATGCCTGCCCCCATCCTCAATTTCGACGGCATCCCGTTTCCCGGCGTTGGATGCAACTGCGCGCCGCCCGATACGAACGGCGCCGTGGGCCTCAATCAATTCGTTGAAATTGTGAACCAAGGCTATCAGGTCTTTAATAAGGCAACCGGTGTGTCGGTCCTTGGACCAACTGACATCGCCGCGGTCTGGACTGGCTTCGGCGGCGTCTGCGAAACCAGCGGCTTTGGCGACCCAGTGATGCTCTACGACCATATTGCCAACCGCTGGCTCATCAGCCAGTTCGCCGGCAGTAGCGTCCCGACCGATGAATGCATAGCTGTCTCCACCACCGTGGACGCCACCGGCACTTACAACCGCTACGGCTTTCACCTCGGCTCCAACTTTTTCGATTATCCGAAGATCGCCGTCTGGCCCGATGGCTACTACCAGGCCAACAACGTGTTCAACTCAAGTGGCACCGCCTTTCTCGGTCCCCAGGCCTTCGCCTTCGACCGCACGAGTATGCTCGCCGGCACGGCCGCCACTTTTCTCACGCCGGGAATCACAGGCGGGCCCAACGAGGATTTCTTCCTGCCCGCCGATATCGACGGTACCTTTTTCCCGGCTTCCGGAGCCCCGGAGACATTCGTTGAAACCCCCTTCACCAACACCTACAGGGTCTTCCATTTCCACGCCGACTTCGCCATCCCAGCGAACACAACCTTCACCCTCTTTGCCTCTCCCGCAGCGGCTTCCTTTACGCAGCTTTGCCCAGGAAATCGCGCCTGCGTACCCCAGTTGGGATCGGCAGATGGCGCGGACGGCATCGGCGATCGTTTGATGTACAGGCTGGCCTATCGCAAGTTCACCGACGGCCACGAATCGGTCGTCGGGAATTTTACCGTTAACGCGAGTGGAGTGGGAGGTATTCGCTGGTTCGAGCTGCGCAACGTGACGGCCGGGCCTGTAACGGTATTTCAGGAGGCCACCTACCAGCCTGACACGACTTGGCGCTGGATGGGCAGCGTAGCGATGGATCAATCGGGCGACATGGCCCTCGGTTTTAGCGCCTCGGACGCCACGATTCACCCCCAGGTCCGTTACGCGGGCCGGCTGGTGGGCGATCCCATAAACACTTTGGCCCAGGGTGAAGCCCATCTCTTCGATGGAACGGGCAGCCAAGTCGATACGGGCAACCGGTGGGGCGATTACAGCTCAATGAGCGTCGACCCAGTGGACGACTGCACCTTTTGGTACAGCCAGGAATACTATAGTTCGACGAGTAGTTTCAACTGGAGGACCCGCATCGGGAATTTCAAGTTCCCAGAGTGCACCTCTGTTCCGCACCCCGCGATCATCGCGAACGGCTCAAGCCTCACCAGCGAAAGTTGCGCGCCTCCAAACGGCGTAATTGATCCGAACGAGACCGTGACTGTGAGTTTCTGTGTCCAGAACGCCGGCAATGGCGCCACAACCGATCTAGTCGGCACGTTGCAGAATAGCGGCGGAGTGACAGGCGGGAGCGGGCCGCAAACCTACGGGGTGATGGCGCCAGGAGCGACGGCTTGCCAGCCCTTCTCCTTCACTGCCAATGGCGCCTGCGGCGGCACCCTTACAGCAACCATTCACTTCCAGGACGGCGCCACTGATCTGGGCAACGTCACCTACACCTTTACGTTGGGCTTGCCGACTACGACCACCTTTTTCACGGAAAACTTCGATGGCGTGACTGCCCCTGCATTGCCACCCGGATGGACGACGGCGGCCACGGGCGTTGAAGTGCCATGGGTCACCTCGACCACTACCCCTGTCAGCCCTCTAAATGACGCTTTCGCGCCGGATGAGACCAATATTGGTAATACCGAGCTGGTGTCCTCAACTATCGCGGTACCCTCGGGGCCCGGCTTCCAGTTGACCTTCCAGAATCTCTACAACATGGAGTCGGGCTTCGACGGCATGGTGCTTGAGATTAGCATCAACGGCGGAGCGTTTGCTGATATCATCACCGCGGGCGGCAGCTTCATCGCCGGCGGCTACAACGCAACAATCTCTACGGCCTTTGGCAGTCCGATTGCCGGACGCATGGCCTGGAGCGGTCTCTCGGGCGGGACGTCGACCGCGCCAGCTTATATCACGACCACAGTCAATCTGCCGGCCGCGGCCGTCGGGCAGAACATCCAATTGAAGTGGCGCGCGGCCACCGACGACAGCGTCGAGGCGACAGGCGCGGCGGGTGTGCGGATCGATGACATCGCGGTGATCGCCTCCTCCTTCGCCTGTTGTGGCGCGGTCACACCTACACCTTCACCGACGCCTACCGGTACACCTTCACCCACACCGACGGCAACACCGACACCGAGCGGTACACCGTCGCCAACTCCTACAGCCACAGCCTCAGCCAGCGCCTCACCGACGTGT
>PNAS01000085.1 GCA_003169695.1 Spartobacteria bacterium | reverse complement strand
AGCGGTGATCGACGATTGCGACCAGATCGTGGCCGGTCAGCGGATGAGCATCGGCATGAGCTGCGATCATCGCGCGATCGATGGCGCTCTCGACGCGGAATACCTCAAGGAACTCCGGCAGCTGCTCGAGAACCCGGCGTTGCTCTTGATTTAGTCGTTAGGCCATGGAAACTCGGCCGCCGAAAAAGAGTTTCTGGATGGTGCCGTTTACGGTCCAGGTCACGCGCGGATTGCTGCGGGACGAGCGGTCGCGCCGGAAAACGATGGGCATCTCGCTGCTTATTGCGGTGATCACGCTGGTGGCGGGCTTGACGGTGTTGCGATCGTGGTTGACTCCGCACGAACATCCGTGGCGGTTCATTCTCTTCTGGTTTGCGTGCGCCTGGGAGACGCTCCTGGTCTTATTGCTGGCGCTCCTCGATCTGCTCCTGATTCGGGCAAAAGCGCGCACGGCGCGAAAGGCTTTCCGAGAAGAGTTTTCCAAGCGGACAACGCCGGGCTCCTCCAGCGGGCAGCGGGACGAATAATTTCCGCTGTGAGGAAGAACTTCATCTTGTCTTCGGATACTGGCCTAGGCAGCCGATTTAGTTGCCGTCCTTGTGTCGCTGAGCGGGTTGTTTGTCCCGTAGACAGAGATGTTTCCCTGAAGTTCGTTCGCGAGAGCGGAGTGGGGTTGATCGGTCGCCAGGCGCAGCTACAAGTCGGGTAAGTCCGCAGAGCCTCGTCACGCTCGAGCGGGAGGCCGAGTAAACGAATTCAAATGAGGGCAGCGATAGTCGCCGTAACCGCAAAGAGAACCCACCAGGCGATACGCAAAACTCTGTTGCTCGTATTTTTTTCGGACTTCAATAGCTCAACTTATCGCTCACATAATTGGGGAAAAAGAGGTCCACCACCGCGGATTTTTGCCCAGCGATATTGCAAAGCCGTGAGAATACAGCCGAAGCCATAACGAACGCTTCGCGGAAAATCTATCGATGAGGCTTCGGGCATATATCTTGCCGGACAGGTGACTTCCCCAATCGCGCAATCCAGCCAAAGCACCTGGGCCAGGATTTGATTATCGAAAACGAAGTCGTCCGAGTTTTCCTCGAACGGCAAACGCTCGAGCAAGCTTCGCGCAAAAGCGCGGTAGCCGGTGTGGTATTCGGAGAGCTTTGCACCCAGCAAAAAGTTCTCCACCAAAGTAAGGAAACGGTTGGCCACGTACTTCCACGTCGGCATTCCGCCGCGCAGCGCGCCGCCGCCGAGAATTCGAGAGGCCAGAACGCACGGATAAAGCCCGCTCGCGACCAGGGAGGCCATCGCGGGGATAAGCTGCGGTGTGTATTGATAATCGGGATGAATCATGATGACGATGTCCGCCCCGGCAGCGAGTGCGATCCGATAGCAGGTCTTTTGGTTTCCGCCGTAGCCGCGATTCATTGGATGCACCGCCACGTGCACACGGGGGAGCGTACGCGCAATGGCCACCGTGTCGTCGTGACTGGCATCGTCCACGAGGATGACAAGATCGACGATCCCCTGCGCCATCACTTCGTCATAAGTCTGACGAAGCGTTCGCGCCGCGTTATATGCGGGCATGACGACGACAATTTGCTGGCCGTTGAACATCGATCCACCTCGTGTCGCGCAGCATTCGCATTCACCGAGTCGGGATCAAGTCCGCAAATGCTTCTTCACCGAAAAAATCCACCGGATGAGTCTTATAGGGGAGCGCTTCACGTGCGAAGTCACAGATCCGGACCAATCGCAGTTTTTTTGCCCGTTATTCAGCGCTGGTCAGGCTGCGGCTACAATCTCGCCCATGTGCTGATCCGATTGGTCGATTTCCAAAAGGGGCCACGGCCAGGGAGGAGGGGACAGATGCGATCGCCAAATCGAGACTCGCAAACCAAACGCGGCGAGGAATAATCTTTACTGTGACGAATGATTCGCGTGACCCCGCGCTCCGGCCCGGGATTTGGAAGACGCGGGAACAAATGGAGGCGGACGAATCTCGCGTTCTCGCGTCCTTCGCACAGAAATCCGGGGCCTCGCGCGGGCGAAAATATCCGGAGTCGCGTCACGCTTATCGGACCGAATTCCAGCGCGATCGCGCGCGCATCATACATTCGCGGGCATTTCGGCGGTTGGAATATAAGACGCAGGTTTTCCTGAATGGCACCGGTGATCATCTCCGCACGCGGCTGACGCATTCGATCGAGGTGGCCTCGATCAGCCGGACAATCGCGAGAGCGTTGTCGTTAAACGAGGATTTGGCCGAGGCGATTGCGCTCGCGCATGATCTCGGGCATTCGCCGTTCGGACATTCCGGCGAAGAGCTACTCGCCCAATGCATGCGGGAACACGGTGGCTTCGACCATAACCGGCAAAGCTTGCGCGTGGTCGAGCTGCTGGAAGTGGCGTATCCGAATTTCCCGGGTTTGAATCTGACGTTCGAAGTCTGCGAAGGCCTGCAAAAGCACCAGGCGTTTTACGATCCGCCGGAGAAAGTAGCGCATGTTTCCAGTTTGCGGCAGGCGGGTCACAAGCTGGAAGCTCGTGCCACATTGGAAAGATATTGGTGTCCTTCGCTGGAGGCGCAGATCGCGAATCTTGCGGATGAGATCACGTACTACAGCCACGATCTGGACGACGCGGTGGACTTCGAAATCCTCAGCTCCGGTCAATTGGAAGAGAACGCGGTTTGGCGCGCGAGCCAGGAATCGGTCGTTGTGCGTTATCCCGATGTCCGTGAGCCGGAGCTGCACAAGATAATCATTCGCGACATCATTGACATGCAGGTACGCGACGTGATTACGACCAGCGCCGAAGCGATCGCGAACGCCGGCGTCCGGAGCGCGGACGAAGTGCGGCGGCAACAGGTCCCGCTCATTTCTTACAGCGAAGGACTGCTGCAGATGAATCGCGAGCTGCGGCGCTTCTTATATAAGAACGTTTATTACCATCCTCGCGTCGCGGAGGTGAACCAGCAGGCCTGCGAGATGCTGCGCTCGGTTTTCGAAGCGTACGTGCTCGCGCCCGATCTGCTGGGCGACGCTGCTGAGAAACGAATCGAGAGCGAAGGCCTGCACCGAACGATTTGCGATTATATCGCAGGGATGACCGACCGGTATCTGCTGGAAGAACACGCGCGTCTCACTGAAACGCGTCCGAGTTTATCTCGGTAGATCAAGCCGCCGCGTTGCCGGTCTCTTCGCGGAGATATTGAATCACGAGCCGCAGGCGCTGATTTATGGCGAGTTCTTCGAGGATCTGTTGCCGGCGAAGCGGGTCGTTGATGAATGTAGCGGCCATGAGGTCTGCAAGCGCCTCCGCATCTGCAAGGTGAGAGAGATAACGATCCACTTTCTCGGGTAACTGGCGGCCATTCTCCTTCAACTTTGAGTATAGTTCGATCACTTTTGCGCCGAGGGCATCGGTCTCAACGGAGGGCCTCGCCTTGGATTTGAGCGGCTCAATTCGGGCAATTGGAAACGGAGCGCTCTGTTCGAATGCATGAAAGCGGACTCGGCGCAAACCTTGCAAGATCAAGTTCGAGGTGCCGTCGCCACGCCCCACGCATGCGCGGATCAATCCGACCCCGGCGATGTGAAAAAAATCGCCGGTCGACTTCCATGGCGCCCGCTGGGGCTTTACGAGCGCGACGCAAAACATCCGATGCTCGCTCAAGGCAAGTTCGAGCATTTCCTGGTAGCGCGGCTCAAAAATATGGAGCGGCAACAGGGCGTGCGGAAAGAGAAGCCCGCCCGGAAGCGGCATCACCGGCACTTGGACTGGCAATGTGATGGAATCGTGCATTTAGATTTCGCGGAGAAGATATCCCTCCATAACATATATGCTCCGAAGACTCGGCAAGATGGCAAGATGCCGCCCTTCTACCGCAAGGCACGTCGCAATTGTGTGATCGAAAGCTGACCATCGGTTTGCGGTCTCCCGAGGTGTGCATAGTTCAAAGCCGAGCCGCACTTGGCGAATTCGAGCCGCGAGATCCGCCCAAGGCGTCCGATTCCCATTACGGCGATTCTTGTTTCCATTCGCTGTCGCTGAAAGAAATCGAGCAACCTTGCCATTTGGGCGGGTGTGTCGGTTCGCGTTGCGATTTTCAGAAGATCCGCGCCTAACGACTGGGCGGTGCGTGCGATTTCATCGAGTCGCGGGCGGCTGGGCGTTTCATTGAGATCGTGAAACGAGACAATTGTGCGGATACGTTTCGCTCTGGCTTCTTCGAATATTTCCACGAACGGACCGGTCGAACGCAGTTCAACATCCACGTACGCCGCGTGCGGCAGGAATCGCAAAAGCAGGACGCGGCGTTTGTGGGCAGAAAGTTGATTTGATCCGCCTTCGCGAGGATCGCGGGCCGTGATGATTAGCGGCGCGCGAAGGTTCCCGATGGCGGATTTTACTTCTTCACTCCTTGCAAACAATGCGTCCAGCCGCAGCTCGAACAGATCGGGTGGATTTCGCATCCGGACCGCGCGCCGCAAATCGGTGTGCGTGAAAATCACGCCGACGATCTGCGGAGTCGACGGCTTCGTCATCAAGAGCGAACCACATGACGATCAAGCAGACGCTCGAGGTACTTCGCGATCAGGTCGAACTCGAGGTTGACCGGATCATCGGTGCGCGCCACGTCGAGATTCGTTTGTGATTTTGTATGTGGGATGATCCAAACCGCGAAACTTTCCTCCGACACTTCGGCGACCGTCAGGCTGATTCCGTTGACGGCGATTGAACCTCTGTAAGCGATATAATGCGCAAACTCGGCAGGTAATTCGACTTCGAGTCGATGATTCGTGCCGTTTTTTTCCAACGCCACAATGCGCGCGGCGCAATCTACGTGGCCTTGCACAAAATGGCCGCCTAGGCGCCCGTCAGCCGCGAGAGCACGCTCGAGATTGACGCGGCTCTCCTGGCGCAACGTTTTCAAGTTTGTGCGGTCGAGAGTCTCTTCGAGGAGATCGAAGGTAAACTGTTCGCCGCGATGGGCCGCGACCGTCAGGCAGCAGCCATTAACAGCAATGCTGTCGCCGATTTGGATTTTCTCTGCGACACGCGGCGCAACGATCTGAAGTTGCGTACCCCGATCAGTCCGGTGGATCCCGAGGACATTACCGACTTCTTCAATCAGACCCGTGAACATGAGTTTATTGTCCACAGATTAACACAGATTGGCGCAGATTTTCTTCCGGGAGAGGACATACTGCTCGGGCCTGCGTAAATTTGTGCAATCTCTGGGCTTCACCTTCGGAAAAAAAAGATGGAAACGAGCACGAAAATTCGCACCAGCAAGAGTGGCGAATTCGAAAGCGTAGCCGAAGAGGCTCGGCGTCTCTATCTTCGCGCGCTTCGCGATTGCCTTTATGAGCAGGTTCGGTCCGTTGCCGACATATGTTAGTGCCCCGAAACAGGTGAAATTGCGACGAGGTAATGATCGTGCCGGGCGATGAACTCGGACATCGGTGCTGCGTTGTCCATGCTCAGACCCTGCAATCCCAACGCCCCCACGAGGAAAGTGAGATAGGGCGGAGTATTGTCGAGCAACGCCGAGAGCGCGGCCGTTCCCCAGTAGAATTGTAGATCCGAACGCAATCCGAGCTGGACGGCGTGCATTGCCAGTAGTCGAGAACGGGAATTATCGTTCCGAAAATGCCGAGAAATATCCACGCCGCTTCTTTGATCGGCGCAAGAGTGAATTCGTTCGCGCGATGAATCTGCCGCGGCGAAATCAGGCAAGCGGCGACCGCGATTGAGGGGCCCACAGGGAGGAGCTCGCCGCCTATATTGCTCACCGTGAAAATGAAAGACGCGGTGTGTATTCCGCCGAAGTGATTTCGGTTCATCGCGATCCACGGGCGGATCAGCAACATCGACGCATGGTCGTGTCGATGATGTTTCCGAGCAGAGCGCCGCCGAGCAGAAAAAGCGTATTTGAATATGTAGGGGAGGTGTTCGGCAAATCGTTCGCGAGTCTGGTCACCAATATGAGTTGTTCTGATCGGTGCCAATCGCCGTTCTCTCGCGGCTCGGGCGATTCCGTTCGCGCATTATCCACAGCGGACGGTGTCGTTACGCCGGCGCTTTTTGGACTGATTCTTGCTCTCAAAATTTTACAAAAATGATGACGAAACAAGCTTGACTGGGGGGGGCGGGCGACATCAGGCTGTCCACGTCCGTTCAAAATATTTTAAAAAAAATGAAAAAAAGGCTTGTCAGGCCCCTAAAACGTCGTTAATCCTCACCGCCAAACCTAACCAAACCAATGGAGAAACTAATGATAAGATACGTACTGAACACATTAGGATCCTTCCGCTCGGCTCTCGCAGTCGGCGTCGGACTTCCTTTCCTCGTGGCTGCCAGCGCCTACGCGCAGGCTCCCGCGCCCGAAGCGACAACCGAACGAGTCATCGTGACCGGTTCCTACATCCCCACCGCGGAGACGGAATCGGCTTTGCCGGTGACCGTGTACACGGCGGAAGTCCTGCAAAAGGGGGGCGCCAATACCCCGGTCGAAGGGTTGCGCCAACTGCCTTCCTTCGTCGGAAACGCCTTGACGGAAAATGATTCGAACGGCGGCAACGGCCAGGCGACTATTAACCTTCGCGGAATTGGCTCACAGAACGTGTTGGTCCTCATTAACGGTCGCCGAGCGTTTCTCGGAGAGACCAATGCGGGTGCCGGGCCTGACATCAACGCCATTTCGATTGGTGGCCTCAGCCGCACTGAGGTTCTGAAGGATGGCGCCTCGGCTATTTATGGCTCGGATGCGGTTTCGGGTGTCGTCAACTTCATCATGCTCAATGGACCGGGAGAGAAGCCTTACGAAGGAGCGGAACTGTTCGCCCTCTACGGAAACACCACCGAGGACGATGCACATGTCCGCCAGGTTTACGTCCGCGGTGGCGTGACAGGTTTGGACGGTAAAGTCGCCATTGCGGCGGCCGGCGAATATTATTCTCGCGCGAACCTGTTCTCGCGGGATCGTTCCATCGCAACGACTGGAGATCTGAGCAATAATCCTACCGGGCTTCAGCAAGGCGGCATCAATAACAACAGTCCTACCTTCGCCGGTCGCGTGGGCACCGACAACTTCGGACAGCTTGTTCTTATAGACCCCACAAACAATGCGCCGAACGCTTTGGCACCCGGCACGCCGGGCGCCTCTTACCGGCTATTTGACCGGCCGGCTGGAACGGATCCGAGCCGATTCAACTTCCGTGATTTCACCCCGGCTATCCCGGCGGTGGAGAAAGCGAATTACTATGTGACTGGCCGATACAAGGTATTTGGCGATGCCCTTCAGCTCTACGGAGACGTCATGTATTCGAAGACGAAGCAAGACAACGGTCTCGCGGCCTCTCCCTTCGCTCTCCCGGCTGGGGTTGCGCAATCCTCACCGTTTAATCCCTTTGGGACGGATGTCACTCAGGTAAGATATCGGCTCGTCAACGAACTGGGTCTCCGCAAATCCTTCTTCGATAGCGACTACTATCGATACACCGCTGGAGTCAATGGGGATTTCAACTTCAAGGACAACGGGTTTATCAGCCGCTTTGGCTACGACTCGGGCTTTGTTTACGAGCGCTACGACAATCTACGCATAGACGCCGGTGACGCGCAGTTTACTCCGCTTGCGGCCGAAATCGCTGCGGGAAACTTCGATCCGTTCATCGGTCAGGCCGCGGCCACGGCCGGGGTTGCTCCGGTTTACAACGCAGCCGGAGTCCAGATCGGCACGGCGCCCTACGATAACAGAGCTGCGGCGCTACGCGCTTCGTATCTCGGTCATTCAGAGTTCTACGAGCGTGACTGGCTGGCGGACTTCAAGCTAAATGCGCACCTCTTTCCCAACCTATGGAATGGTGGTGTCGATTTGGCCGCTGGCTACGAACATCGCGAGACGGCCGCGCATTCAGTGCCCGATCCAGTGCAGGCAAATGGAGATCAACTGGGATTTAACGCCTCGCCCAATTCGAAGACTCTTCAGGCGGTCAACTCAGTCTTTGTTGAACTTGCCGTTCCGCTGGTCACGTCAACGATGAACGTTCCCTTCGTGCGTTCCTTGGATTTCTCAGTTGCATGGCGCTACGAGAAATTCAATGACCGAGATCAGGAACCGCTGAACCCGGCAAACAGCACCGCAAGTTTTGACAACGTGAATCACAACGAAGATTTCGGTGGCACCCCGCGTGTCTCATTGCGCTATCAACCGATCGCCGACTTAACGTTGCGCGCTTCGTTTGGTCAGTCATTCTTGTCCCCGACTCCGACCCAATTGTTTAACCCGGTCACACAAAACTTCCCAGTGGTTTTTGACCCGGTTAACAGAGTGACGCTTCAGCCGCCGAGCGGTGTTTTCCAAGGTGGAAGCACAACTCTGACGCCTGAAACGACCGACAGCTATACAGCAGGTGTCGTTTGGACGCCGAAATTCCTTCCGGGCTTCACGATGACGGCGGACGGATATCAGATGTTTACACAGAATCTGATACTACCCGCGGCGAACGCTGCGCAAGTATTACTCTCGCAAGGCGTGATAGATCCAGACGGCTGCGGCGGTGGGTCTGGAAACTCCGGTGCATCAGGCATCCCTGGAGGCCCGGGCGTTGGCATAACCCGCCTTGCAGACGGGACGCTGGATTGTATTGACGCTAATAACCTCAACGCAGGCAAGCGTCTGGTCGAAGGAATAGATGTCACGGCGGTTTACGAGATTCCAACCGAACGCTTCGGCAAGTTCACGATCTCGGGGGGTTATAACCACATCTTTATCTGGAAGGCAGAGCCGGGCGCTGGCTTGGGGACGCACAACTTCCTGGGCGACTTTAGCGCCACACTTCCGCTGGCTCCTGGTGGCATTCCATTCAACAAGGCATTCCTCCGCGGCGAGTGGCAATGGAGAGGGTTCGACTTCATAGCTACGGGTAACTACATTGGCGATTACTTTGATGATCCCAACTTCATCCTTGGCAATGGTTTGGTTGTTGGTGATCCGGGAACGCTGCAGGAGCCGAACTTCCAGCTCCATCGCTACGTCGACAGCTACATGACGCTTGATATGCAGTTGAGCTACGAGTTTGTGAAGCCGGCAGCGGAGGCACCGCCTACCTATGCGAAGGACGCGAAGGACAGCAAGAACGTGATGCAGACAGTGGCGGACAGCTCATCGATCTGGCAGCGGATGCTCTGGGGCACCAAGCTCACAGTGGGCGTGAACGACGCATTTGATCGGAGTCCGCCAATTGTGCTCGGCGCGTTTAACGACAACTACGATACATCGAACTACTCGATCCGTAACCGTTTCTGGTATGTGAGCCTGGACAAGAAGTTCTAAGCTCGAGTCGAATAACATTGCATCAGGCGGGTGGCAGAAATGCCACCCGCCTTTTGTTTTGTGTGCAACGGAGGGGGCGGGATGTCGGCTCTTTCTGTAGGGCGAGACGGTGTTGAGCCAGCGTTCGCTTACAGACGATGAGACGATTCACGAGATGGGCTTCCAGCCCGCCCCGAACCAGCTTGTCTTTGGGAACAATTTGAACTATCAGACGGACATGGCGACGCACGCATTGCCGCTGGCGAAGATCCCTCGATCAAAGGCCAGCGTGGAAAAACAAGCCACGTCGTCAGCGCCCCCGAAGTCATCCCCGTGGATTCTGGATCGGTGGCGGGATTTGCTTCTCTTCGTCGGCACACCGGTGCTGCTTATCCCGATCTTTACGGCCGCCCAGGCACGCTGGAGCGCGCAGGATATCTTTCTTTTTGTGGGTGCCTTCGGCGCAATGGGTCATCACTTGCCGGGCATGATTCGGGCCTATGGCGACCGGGCATTGTTCGACCGCTTTAAGATTCGATTCGTCGTCGCGCCGCTGGCTATCCTGGCGGTTTGCGTCTGGTCCTCGATCTACAATATCCAGGCGGTGCAGCTGGTGGCGATGGCATGGGGAATCTGGCATGGGATGATGCAGACCTACGGGTTTTGCCGGATTTACGATGGGAAGGCTTCCGCCAGGGCTGCGGCCCGAGCTCGGGTTGACTTGGCGCTTTGTTTCGCGTGGTTCTCGGCGGCCGTGCTGCTCTCGCCGATGCGTTTTAGGACTTTGTTCGAACTGTACTATGAGAGCGGCGGTCCGGTCGTTGCATCGGCTGCTGTCGCGGCGATTCGCACGGCGGTGGTGGCCGCGCTGGGGGTGGTGACAATTGTCTTCTTGTGGCGTCAGTGGAGTGATTGGCGCGCGGCCCGTGGTGCCAGTCCCGTGAAGATAACGCTTCTCGTCAGCAGCATTGCCTTTTGGTGGTATTGCAATAACGGCGTCCAGAATATCCTCGTCGGCATCGCACTCTTCGAGGTGTTTCATGACGTGCAATATCTTGCTATCGTCTGGATCTATAATCGGACTCGCGTGGAGCGCGACAAAAGTATCGGTGGATTCATGCGCTTTGTTTTTCGACGCAGTGGTGCGCTGATCGGAGTCTATGTTGGCTTGGTTATGGCCTACGGAGCAATAGGTTTAACCCAATCCGCCGTTACCGCAGAATGGATCCGACACGGCCTAATCGGCATCGTGACTGCCTCGGCGCTGTTGCATTTTTATTACGACGGATTCATTTGGAAAGTCCGTGAAACGCAAACGCGCGCGATGCTTGGAATCGAAGGGGCTGGCGCGACTGCCTTGGCATCACCTCGGCTTTGGCCAGCCTGGGCTCGTCACAGCTTGCGGTGGGCGGCGCTGGTGATTCCATTTGGAGCGCTCTGCGCCGCGCAGCTTCTCGGTCGCGTCGTGCCGCTAATTGAGCGCACCGCAAAGGTCGCGGAAGTGCTGCCGCAAGACGCCCAAGCACAACTCAATTACGGAAAAGCGTTGCACGAGTCGGGGCACGTGGAGCAAGCGATCAGCAGGTATGAATTCGCAATTAATCGCAATCCGTCCCTGGCGGAGGCAGAGTTTTATCTTGGGGTGGCTTGGAAAGATCTGGGAGATCGCTGGAGCCAAGACTTCGGTGTCCAAAACACCGTGTACCTGGATCGATCCGTTCAGCACTATGAGCGCTCGCTCCTGCTGGATCCGAAGAGCGATTCCTGGGCTGGGCTTGGTAACGGTGGTAAATGCGAATCGAATTTGGCCGTGATCCTAGTTAAGAAGGGACTGCGGGCTGAAGCGCGCCGCCGATGCGAACACAGCCTATCCCTGAATCCTGATCTGCAGATTGCCCACAAAGAGCTTGCGGACATTCTAACCGGTGATGGCGAATACGATTCAGCCATTGCTCATTACGAGGAGGCGCTCCGCATCCAGCCGGATTATGAGGAAGCGAAGCAAAACCTGAGCTTCGCACGCACCCTCGTCGGGCACTAGGAAACTCGAGCCGACGAATTCGATCCCCGAGAAGGGTGTTTTGAATGGCCATACCTCTGCGAGGTGAGTGCCGGTCGATTTCCGTAGAACAGCCTCCACGGAGGGGCTTGCCCCTCAATGCCTCGCCACTACTTGGCACGGCCGGTGCTTATAATAACCATAACGGCATGGTTCTAATCAGCATACAACCCTTCGCTATTAAGAAGATTTTTCTTCTCGCCGCAGTTCTCCTCTGCCTCTCCTCGGCACTCTGTCTTGCCGACTCTCTCTTCATGACCTTGCACTCGACGCCCTACGGCCGTCAGCTCAATCACATCCAACCGGTTCCCTTCTCGATCCCAGAGCGGACCGCCCAACCACCTTTACCTGTCGCTGGTCAATCCTTGGATGGAAGATTTGCGCCGGATTCCGGATCTATTCCCCCAGGAACCTTTGATCTTGATCCTACAATCAATTGGCTGATGCATCGCTCGGGAAAGGTTGGAGGTCGTTCATATATTCCGCTCTGTACATATACAGGGAGCTGGAAATACCACGCGGCTTCCTCGACGCTCTAGGCAAAAAATGACGGTTCGTCGTACGAACTGCCAGTAATTCGTTCCGCTCCTTCGCCTCACAGCCACGTGGTTCGATTGACGCCGGAACAAACGGAAATCGTCGGCATCGATCGGTTCCTGCCCAGCGAACAGTAGCAGAATCGGGATTGGGTCTGCATTTGAGAAAAACGGATCTGCGTCCGGTTATCGGAGAAAAAAGCTCGCCAACCGTGTCTGGTCTGTGTCACTCTCTTTCCAGGGAGATTTGGCCGGTTAAAAGGAAACTGAAGACTGGGAAAGATTTTTATTGCGAAAAAAAGGCAAACGTCCTAGCATCTTTTTTGTGGATATGGAAATTATGAGAACATTTACTTCTTCCGTCGGCAAAGTTTATGGCCCCGCTTGCTGCCTCCTTCTCTGCACCGCCTCAGGTGTGCTCGCGTCGGATGTAGTCTTGCAAAAGGTGCCGATCACCACTGCACAAGCCCCGGCTAATCCCGCTCAGTCCCGCCTCGGCCCAGAGGCAACTTTCGCTCTTATTAATTACAGCCTTAGAGACGCCCGGACGAAAGCGCGCGCGCTCTACGTCAGCTCCGGAAACGATCTGAAGCTGGCGAGTCGCATGATCGACGATCAGGTCGCGACCTCGTTTGGTTTCTCAGCGGAGGACAAATCCCCGACAGCGGTCATCGATCTTGGAAAAGTCTGCACGGTGCGACGGCTCTCGGCAATTTATTCGGCGCGTCCAGGTAGTGTCGATTTCTATGTCATGCAATCTCTGCCGGGCACCGACCGCGACAATTTCGCCAGCACCGTGAAGCTCGACAGCAATGCGTTGGCAAGTTTGAAGCGTGTGGGCTCGGTGATCGACGATGGCACTCAGGGACACGCTTCGATAGATTTTCCGGCGACCAGCGGCCGTTACGTGATGTTGCGATGGATTCCGGCAGCGCAAGCCGATACCGCATTCACCGTGGCCGAGGTTTCGGCCTTTGGTGTGGGGGGGGGAAGTCTTCTGGCTTCAAACGGGAATTTCTCCAGCAACCAGACCGCGTCCGAGCGCACGATTGCGGCGGATTCAAAGGACATAGCTGACTCAAAGGACGTGTCTGACAGCAAAGACATCCCAGAGGAAGGTCCGGAGAAACCTCCTGCTGAAGGCCCTCCTCCCAGGCTTCCGGATCCGCCGCCATTCACGTTTATCCCGCAGTTGGTTCCGGTCAGCGAATAACGACCACTGTTTTCCCGAAAGCCCGTCCGTCGGCGTCAGCCGAATCGACGGGCTTTCTATTTATAGGCGCGCCTCGTCCAAGCTTGCCGGGGCTACGCGCGGTTGGCGTTAGGCGCTCCGGAAGTCGTGCGTGGTGAGGTGGTGTGGTGTGGTTGTGGTGTGTAGGATTCTCGAGGTCGTCTTCAGCGGACGGCAAGATTGCTCTCGCGTTCACGGGTGGGTCGCTTAAAAATTGCCGCAGATGATCTTAAATAACGTCGTGTTTTCCATCGAGCCGTGCAAAGCCTCCGCGCCGGGACCGGATCCAAAGACCAACATATCATCGACGGTATTCAGCGCCGAAGGCGCATAAAACGCAACTGGCTCCTGCGGCTGCTCGAGCGGCGAAGTTGGAACTGTTGCCTGCGGGTCTTGGGAGGCTGCGAGTTTCGCAGCTCCATAATATCTCCCGCCGTTCGGTCCAGTCGCCCACGAGAACCAGGGATCGCCTGCGGAATTCAACCCGAGCACCGCGATTCCTCGATCTTTTCGAAACGGATACCCGTTCAAACTCAATCCCCCAATTCCTACGTCGCCGCAGACAAAGATGGCGGATTTTCCGCCGGCATATCGTTGGGCGACCGCTAGGGCGCGATCCAGTTCCACGGTCTCAGCGAGCGTGTGTTCGCCATTGTTTTTCTCTGCTGCCTTCCGCATCAGACCGGCGTCCACTACTAGGAAATATCCCGACCTATTGACTTGAAGGAGTTCAACCGCGCGGCGGACCATGTCGGCAAGACTCGGCTGTTCGCTTCGCGCTTCGATGTGATCTGCATAAGCCAGTTCGGCGTGGCTAAACGTTCCGAAAAGTTTCGGTCGCCGCCAGCCCGGTATCGCCTCGAGTTCCGCCTTCGAGCGCACGAGATCAAAACCGTTTCGGCGAATTTCCAACAGCAGATCGCGTTCATCCCGGCGGTGTCCGCCCTTCGACTCCGGCAGAAAATCGTCGCCACCCCCACCCAGTACCAGATCGATCCTGGAGCTTTCCGCAATTTGGCGGGCGATGGTGGATTTATCATTCTGGTCGCCAGTGTGCGCATAGAAAGCCGCCGCCGTCGGGTCAGTTATGTTCGCGTTCGTGACCAGACCGGTCGCGCGTCCCGCCTGGTGGGCGAGCTCGATGAGGGTCGGAAGGGACTTGCCTTCCGAGTCGCAGCCGATCAATCGATTATTTACCTTTACCCCGGTGGCAATGGCGGTCGCGGCGGCCGCCTGGTCCGGCGCCGCAAAATCATTCGAATAGTTCGTGAGTAATGCCATGTGCGGCATCAAATCGAGTGCGAGCGGTGTGTCGGCGCCGGCCGAATAGATTCGGGTCGCAGCCAAACGACCGGGCGCCAGACCTTCACCGACGAAGAGGATGATTCCGAACGGCTTCTGGATGACCCAATGCTGGAAATAAAAAACGCCGCCGGCAGCGAACGCGATCAGACAGAACAGCGCGAGCAATTGGTTGCGCCACTTCATGAAAGCCGATGTAGGAGCGCGTGAATCGGCTTGTCAACGAAAGAAGCGCTTGTGCCCTAGACTGATCCTCGGCAGACTGCGCCACCGTGGCGAAACCGATCGTGCTCATTATTCGCGACGGCTGGGGCATCAACCCTGGCGGGAAGGAGAGGCGCGAAGAAAACGGCGACGCCACCTTGCTTGCGCGCACGCCATTTCACGACCGGCTGTATCAGGAGTACCCGGGCGGGACGTTGAGCGCGAGTGGTCTCGATGTCGGCCTACCCGAAGGACAGATGGGGAACTCGGAAGTAGGTCATCTCAATCTGGGGGCGGGCCGAGTCGTTTATCAGGATCTCACTCGAATCAATAAGGCGATCGTGGAAGGCGAACTCGGCCGGAATCCGACTGCGCGGGAAGCTTTTTTGCGCGCGCAGGGCCATCGGCTCCATTTTGTCGGATTGGTTTCTGACGGTGGCGTTCATAGTCACTACAAGCATCTCGTCTCTCTAGCCCGGGAAGCGAAAGCTGCGGGAGCAACTGACATCCTGGTTCACGCATTTACGGATGGTCGGGACACTTCTCCGACCGGGGGCGAGGATTTCCTCGAATCTTGCGCGGCTGAAGTGGCGAAATATGGCGCGCGGATCGCTACCGTGATCGGCCGATATTTCGCGATGGACCGCGATCGCCGTTGGGACCGGACGAAAAAGGCCTGGGACGCTATCGTGTTTGGCCGAGGAGAACTGTGTGAAACGTCCCCGGCCGCAGCGGTGCGCGCGCAATATGAACGCGGCGTCACGGATGAATTCATGCCGCCGCTCATTTTCTCGCACGCAAATGAGCAAAGGATTCACGACGGCGACACCGTTTTCTTTTTCAATTTTCGAGCCGACCGCGCGCGGCAACTTTCGCAAGCTTTCCTGCTGAAAGATTTCGACGGTTTCGACCGCGAAGTCTGGCCGCAGATCAACTACGTTACGCTCACCCAATACGACGTGACCTACCCTTCCCCTTTCATTTTTGCTCCAGAAGAGTTACGGCAAATTCTGAGCGAGGTCGTGAGCGGCGCGGGCAAAATGCAATTGCGCATCGCGGAGACGGAGAAGTACCCGCACGTGACTTATTTCTTCAACGGCGGAATCGAGCGCGCCTTTGCCGGGGAAGAGCGCAAGATTGTGCCGTCGCCAAAGGTCGCTACCTACGACTTACAGCCGGAAATGAGCGCACGAGAAGTCACGGATGAGGTCCTGGCGCGAATCGCAAACTTCGACCTGATCATTCTGAATTTCGCAAATCCGGACATGGTCGGGCATACGGGTGTCGTCGCTGCAGGCATCAAAGCGGTTGAGACGATCGATAAATGTGTCGCTCGCATCGTCCCTGAGGTTCTCGCGCTCGGCGGTGCTTGTCTGATCACAGCCGACCACGGGAATTGTGAGCAAATGCGGAATGCGGATGGTTCGCCGAATACCGCGCACACCACGAATCTGGTCCACTTTGTCTACGTCGCGGAAAACGCCGCGCAATTTTGCGTCGAAGACGGCATTCTCGCGGACGTAGCGCCAACGCTGCTTTTTCTACTCGAGCTGCCAAAACCGAAGGAGATGACCGGTCGCAACTTGTTAGTCGCGGCCCGGAAGCGCGGTTCAAACTAATTTCGCTGCCGCCACGATTTCTTCGCGGGTGATGCCAAATGCCCGGTTGAATTGGCGCGTTCCGGCGGTCGCGATGCGTTGAAGAAATCGGAAGCGGGTCTCCGCGGCGTTGTCGTGCCAGATTGGTTTACGCGCCAGAGCCAGGGAATCGTTGGATTCGACCAGGGCCCCCCAACCGAGTGGCACTTCCGACTCGCAAAACAACTCGTTAGGCAAAACCAGGAAAAACAGGTTCGCGCAACGGTAGCGGACCAAGCATTCGAATTTTCTCCCGCCGTTCAGGCGATTCTGCAATGCGGTGAATTCGCGGAGAACACGGCTGTAACCGTGGTGCCCGATAGCGGTAAGATCGTGCGAATCATATTCTGGAAAGAGCGAATCGCCGGTGCGCAGCGTGGGGTAATGGATGCGGAGATGTTTTTCGAGCACTCTACGGCGTCGGCTAACCGACCGGAGCCGCTCGCGCGTCGCGTCGCCACAGCGATTGTCTCGCCGCAAATCGGACAGGGCTTGTTTGCATTCAAGAATCGCAGTCACCCCCGGTTGCTTAGACTGTGGTCGATAGGCGGCTACATCGGCGCGATATCGGCATTGAGGCAGGCTTACTTCCGCCGCGCAGGCAGAATAACCGTTCGCTTGGGCCCAAAGAAGGGCGAGTCGTTTGAGCCGGACATGCGTGTCCGTTTCGCCGCGACGAATAGCTACTCGCGCGTCCATTCGGCGAGCTCCTTCGCCCAATAGGTAATGATCAAATCGGCGCCTGCGCGCTTCAGTGAAGTCATGATCTCCAAGACAGCATCGCGCTCATCGAAACAGCCTTTCTCGACACCGGCCTTGACCATCGCGAACTCGCCGCTCACGTGATAAACTGCAGTCGGTTTTCCAAAGCGCTCGTTGACCCGCCAGAGAATATCGAGACAAAGGAGCGCCGGTTTCACCAGTACGATGTCCGCGCCCTCCTCGATATCGAGCGCGACTTCGCGTAGCGCTTCTTGGGCATTCGCGCTGTCCATCTGATACGAACGCCGGTCGCCGAATTTCGGAGGGCTTTCCGCCGCATCGCGAAACGGCCCGTAAAAGACCGAGGCGAACTTGGCCGCATAACTCATGATGCCGGTTTGCTCGAAACCATTTGCGTCGAGCATCTCGCGGATGGCGCCGATGCGCCCGTCCATCATATCGCTCGGGGCCACTAGATCCGCGCCGGCGGCAGCGTGCGAAAGCGCAGTTTTCGCGAGCAGCTCGACAGTCTCGTCATTTAACACATGGAAATGCTCGCCATCCATACGTGTGACGCCGCAGTGGCCATGGCTCATGTATTCGCACAGGCAAACATCCGTGATCACGACCAGCTCGGGGCGTCGGGCTTTGATCGCTCGGACGGCCTGCTGCACGATGCCGTTTTCCGCATACGCGGATGTTGCTTGCTCGTCTTTTTGCTTCGGAATGCCGAAGAGCAATACGGCTTGCAGCCCCAGATCGTAGGCGCGCTGCGATTCGTCGGCTACTTCCGCGAGCGTGAACTGAAAAACGCCCGGCATGCTCGCAATTGGTTGCCGCGCCGTTACTCGTTCGCTGACAAAAAGAGGGAGAACGAAGTCGTGCGCGCTGAGCTTTGTCTCACGAACGAGATTTCGCAGGCCGGCGCTGTGCCGCAAACGGCGCGGCCGATGAACCAATTTTCTCACCGGCCGAGGCTAAGCGTTACGCCAAGGGGTCGCAAGCTCGCCGCACGACAAGTCGACCCGACTGGCGGACTTGACGCGGTCGAGCGTTCCAGATAGCGCCTGAGGGGCAGGACTTTTCAATGATGCGCGCGGCTGGGAAACGGACGACCGACTATTTATTGGTCGATATCAGCAATTCTTACACGAAGCTGGCTTTCGCGACGAGGAAGCGGCTCGTGAAGCCGGTACGTCATCCAACGAATGAGCTTACGGTCGCTATCCTGCGGCGGATTTTGCACCGCCGAAGCGTGGGGACGATAGTCGTTTCTTCAGTCGTTCCGCGAAAGAACAAGGTGATCGCGGCGGCAGCGGGTTCTTCGCGCCTGCTTTTCCTAGATCCGCAGCTTGATCTCGGCGTCGGTATTGATTACCCGGCGCCGCGATCGATCGGCGCCGATCGGCTCGCGAACGCCGCCGCGGTCGCGCAATTGTATGGTTATCCGGCGATCGTCGTCGATTTCGGGACCGCTGTGACTTTCGATGTCGTGTCCGCTCGCGGCGATTACGTGGGGGGAGTCATCGCGCCGGGTCTGGAAGCCATGACCAGTTTTCTTTACGACCGCACTGCTTTGCTGCCGAAATTGAGCCTGCGCGAACCGGTGCGGGCGATTGGGAAAACCACGCGCGATGCGATGATGTCCGGTGCGGTTTTCGGCTACCGTGGCTTGGTGCGCGAGATTCTTATCCGCGTCAGCCTCGAGAATTTCCCACGGAACAAACCAAGAATCGTTGCGACAGGTGGCTATGCGCAGTTGATTGCGCGAAAGCTTCCCGAGATTGAAGCAGTTCATCCGAACCTGACGCTGGAAGGTTTGCGGATTATCGCGAATCGCAACGTTGGAAAACCAGCGCGTTGATGAGCGCGCCAATCGCAATCGGAATCGACTTTGGCGGGACCAACGTGAAGCCCGGCGTCGTTTCTGGGAGTAAGATCATCGCTCGGTTGGAACCGATCCCAACGCGCGAGCACGACAGCGCCGAAGGCCTCCTTGCCGCTGTCTTTCGGGATGTCGTAATCCTGCGTAAACAACATCCCGAGGTTTGCGCTCTCGGAGCTGGACTTCCCGGAATCATTGACGGACTGAATGGTCGCGTGCGGGAATTATCGAATGTTCCCGGCTGGCGCGACGTCCCGTTGGCCGCGTTGCTCAGCGAGAAGACTGGATTGCCCTCGATCATTGAAAACGACGCGAACGCGATGGCCTACGCGGAATGGCGGTTCGGCGCGGGCCGGGATCGCCTGAACGTGATCTGCATGACGCTCGGAACCGGCGTGGGCGGCGGTTTGATTTTGGACGGAAAATTGTTTCGCGGCAGCCAGCTCGGCGCCGGCGAAATCGGTCAAATGATCATCGAACCGCATGGCGCGCCGGGCCATTACGGAAATTTCGGAGCGTTGGAAAAATATGTTGGCAACCGGCAGATCGCCGAGCGCGCCCAAAAAGTTTATACAGCGGCCGGCATTGCGCGCAGGCCCGAAGAACTGACGCCGCTATTTCTCGAAAAGTCGGCGCTTAACGGCGACGAAATTGCCGCAAAGCTCTGGGAAGATATCGGGTTCGAAATCGGCATCATGCTCACCAACATCGTCTGGTTGCTGAACCCTGATCGGATCGTTATTGGCGGGGGCGTCGCAAAAGCCGGCCCGCTGGTCTTCGAGCCGATCAAACGTACGATTCGCACGCGTACTTCCGGGGTTTATCACGAGCATCTTAAGGTGGTGCCAGCCGAATTGGGTAATGATGGCGGCATTATCGGCAGTGCCGCGCTGGCCATCGACGCAGCGCAACGTTCATCGACTTAATGCCGGCGCCCGACACGTTTTTTGTGACGTTCGGGAAAAAAAGCGCGTTTTCGCGGGTAAAACGGCAAAATAGGCTTGTCATCGGGCACGGGCATAGCTTGTATGCGTCCTGGCATGAACATTCGTAAATTTGCGACGATCACGGTCTTAGTCCTTAGTTCCTTTGCGGCGACTAATGTCGCCCCAACCAAGGCGGAGCTCGAGTCGATGTACGGCAAAGCGTTCCGCGAATTCAACGCCAACAATTTTCCGCAAGCGCTAAAGGAGCTCGATGCGATCGACGCGCGTCAGCCTGATCTCGCTGAGTCGCAAAACTTGCGCGGTGTCATCTTGATGCGGCAGGCTGATTATGATCAAGCCGAGGTGGCGCTGCAGAAGGCTCTCGCGACCGATCCGAAATTCTGGAACGCGCGCTTCAACCTGGCAGAGATCCCGTTTTTGCGGAAAGACTGGGCGGAAGCGCGGAAGCGTTTTGACGCTCTGCTTCAGGGGGACGCGGCCGAGTTGCAAGGCGAAGCGGCGCAACTGATCCAATATAAGATCCTGTTGACCTACCTCCTCCAGGGTAACGAGAACATGGTTGATTCCATTCTTGCCAAGTTTGAGCTGTCGCCTGATACGCCGGCGGCCAATTACGCGAACGCCGCCATTGCCCTTCAGCATAAGAATGAAAAGGAAGCGAAAGATCTCCTGACGTCCGCGGAGAAGAATTTCTCGCCGCAACTGAATAAACTTTTCGCCGAATCGCTCTATGAAGTGGGTTGGCTGCAGAAGCCCGTCGGGCAAACGCGCGCGGCCCTCGAGTTGACTTCCGCGGCGGACCGGCTTGCGAAGGCACAGGCGCTCGCGACAGAGAAGTACGAACAGGCCGAACAAGCTTTTCAGCAACGTGATCTGACTGCTGCGCGCAGGCTGGTGGACGAGGCCGACGCGGCCAATCCGAATCAAGCAACCACCATCAACCTGCGCGGTGAAATTCTACTCGCGCAGAAGGATTTCGATGGCGCGGAGAACGCCTTTAAGCAGGCCGTGAAACTCGACCCGAAACTCCCCGAAGCGCACTACAATCTCGCGCAAATCCCGTTTAAGAAAAAGGATTACACGAAGGCGCGAGACCGTTTCGAAGCGCTCTTTGGCGCCACACCAGCACCGAACAGCGATAAGAACCAGACGGCGCAAATCATCAAATTCAAAATCTATCTGACACTGCTGCTCGAAGGGAAAGACAGTCGTGCGCAGAAGATGATGGAACAATTCCAATTCACCGGCGACACGCCGGCGCTGTATTACGCCCAGGCCGCGTGGGAGTTCAAACATAACAACACGGCCAAAGCCAACGACTGGATTGTCTCGGCCCGGAAAATTTATTCTCCGGCTCTGAATTTCGTCTTTGCCGACTCTTTCTACGACCTCGGTTGGCTGCAAAATCAGTCGACAGCTCCTGCCACGGCTTTAGCGGAGGTCGCGAAAGTAGAAGCAACGCCGTCTATCGAACCGAGCCCAATCGCGGCATCTGTTGTCGCGTCAAATAAATCCGCCAAGCAACCAAACGAAATCGTGACGCAGAAGTCGCCGGGGACCGTCGCCGGAATGGAAGCGACGACCGCGAACGCGGTACAATCTCCATCGGCCTCCCAGACCCTCATCGCGAAGAACCAGAAGGCCGCCACCGCCCCTGCTGCTTCTCCAGAAGTGGAAACGCCGGTGGCCTCGAACGCATTGCCGGCGGATACCCGCGCCTCACTCCCGAGTGAGCCTGAACAGAGTCTTGCCACCGGCCCGGCTACATCGGCTGCAGTGGCGCAGCAGAGTCCGGCCAACAATCCCGCTAACTCCCCAGCGAACAGGGTCGCCGCGCCCATTGCAGCGGCATCCACGCCTGCCACCGTGCTCGCGCCGGCCACCGTCCAGGAATGGTCCCAGCCGACTGTCAGCGAACGCGTGGATCGCTTTACCAACTCACGCACATTGCTCGTGGGCGCCTTGCTTTTGGCCGGCATTGTTCTGCTGGTGTGGGTTGTGATCTCCGAACTGCGCCGTCGCGTGAGTGTTTCTGTTTACCGTTCGCCCGCGCCGGCAATGGGACCGCGTTTTGATGCGGTTGAGGGTGAGACGACAGCAGAGAAAATTGCTGCCCCGAGCCGGCTCGTCGGTGGACCGCCGCAGATTTCGCTCCAGCTTAAAGCGTCAGAGCCATCAGTGCGGCGCGCGGCCGTTCCTTTCGGCAAAATGAGCCGTCCCTTTGGCGCAGGGGCGACCGTCGCCGCCGGAAACGGCACGGTCGTCGAAAATTTCGTACCTCGGGAAATGGCGCCGATTCAGGAGCCAGAACAAATCGATGAACCGGCGCCCCAGCCCGTCACGGAAAGCGCGCCAGCACCTTTTACGGCCGCGGACTCGCCCTATGCTAGCGGCCTCACACCCGCGTCTCTATCCGAAATCCCGGAACGTGCCTCCGCTCCTGAGTGGGAATTTGCCCCGCTCCAAACAGAAATTGTTTCGAACTACGAAGACGCTGCGCCAGCGCCGCAAGAAACGCCAATGTTTGCTGAAACGCCGGCTGCATTTGATGTACCGGTCATATTCGAAGCGTTGGCGCCGGCCGAAGCTGTTAGCGAACCGACAACATTTGAAACTCCTGCACTCTTTGAAACGGTCGGCGAGATGATCTCGATACCATCCGAAATTGTCGCGGAGGCTGCGGTCACGCCGGCGGCTGAAATTTCCAGGGTGGAAATAGAACCAGTTGCACAAGGTCAACCCATCCCTTATCAAGTTCCCGCGTTTTCAACCGATTCACCCATGGCCGAAATTACCAAGCCCGAGCCCGAATCCCTCCCGACGAATCTCCCTGAGGGGGCGATTGCGGGAATTGGCGGACTCCGTCATTCGGTCGAGTCACCCTCTTTCGCACCTCAAGTTATTTCCACCGAGCCCTTAGCTCCGCAGCCAACAACACCAGCCACCATGCCTCAACCGATCCAACCAACACCCGCTCCCGCAATTCGAACTGCTCCAATGACAGGGGGCGCTTCTCAGCCTCAACCAGCCGGCGGCATGCACACCGCCGTTCAACTTACCTTCTCGTTTGAGATCGCATCGATGCAACTCACTCCGAGTTTCAAGATGGGCGCGCTACAGCTGAAGCCAACCTCAAGAATAGTCACGATGCGCCTTGCTCCGTCGCAGCAACCGCAGCCAGCTATGAATCTTCAGGTCACGTTCGAGATCGCCACCGTGCAACTCGCGGGCAACGCGATCGGCATGATCCGCCTGACTCCATCGCAGCAGCAACGCCCGAGTGTGATCAGCTCGCCTTCCTTCAACGTTGCGGGTCTGCAACTTTTGTCCGGCGCGGACAGTGGCGCGGTCCAAATCACTCCGTCGCAGCAGGGACAGGCATCAGTCCATGTGACCGGCCGTTTCCAAATAGCGACCGTCGAGTTCTCGCCCTCGTTCGAGATCGCATCGATCGTTTTGAATTCAATCTCAAAGAATGTCTCGGTGCAATTGCCGGGCGCGGGCCCCAGCGCCGTCGAGGGTGCTCCGGTGTTCGAAATCGCGAATGTCCAGCTTGCCGGAAATGGCGAGATCGGAATCATGCAGCTCAACGCACAGGGCGCGGCTCCGAAGCCGGCCTAGAACTGCTTTTCAGCTTAGTAGCAGGTAGCGTCCGAATAGAACTCCCTCTTCCGCCGGGCAGTGGTTGAGGTGAGGGGACCAGCTTGCGCGCGTTAATGCTTGATGAACCGGCCGCGATTGAGCGATCGCAATTGCCCCGGCAGGAATTCGCCATCACGTCGAATGAGTTTGCCGTCGAAATAAACTTCGCCACCGCCGTAATCGAGTCGTTGGATATTGACCATGTCCCAATGGACCTGGCTTCGGTTTCCATTATCGGCGTCTTCATACGCCTGGCCGGGCGTAAAATGGAACGAGCCCGCGATTTTTTCGTCAAAAAGGATGTCGCGCATCGGATGCAAAACGTACGGATTAAATCCGAGCGAGAATTCCCCGACGTAGCGCGCTCCCGGATCCGAATCGAGAATCTTGTTTAGTTTGTCGGTTTGGTTGCTCGTAGCCTTCACGACCTTCCCATCGCTAAACTCAAGGCGGATGTTGTCGAATCCGATGCCCTGGTAAATCGTCGGGGCGTTGAACAGGACGTGGCCTTGAACGGAATCCTTGACCGGACAACTGAACACTTCGCCGTCCGGAATATTGCGATCACCGCCGCAGATCACGGCGCCGATGCCCTTGATGCTGAAGCGCAAATCGGTGCCGGGGCCCTTGATCTCAACGCGATCCGTCTTGTCCATGAGCTTCTTGAGCACCTTCATACCCGGCTGCAATTTGCGGTAGTCGAGTGTGCAGACATCGAAATAGAAATCTTCGAAAGCTTCCGAGCTCATCCCGGCCAGTTGCGCCATCGAGGGGGTGGGCCATCTCAGGACCACCCATTTTGTTTTCTGGACGCGCTGGTCGTTTACGGGACGCATTTTCTTCGCCACCAATTTCATTTGCTCCGGCGGGACGTCCGATAATTCCGTGATGTTGTGGCTGCCGCGAATCGCGATGTAGGCGTCCATCTTCTTCATCCGCGCCAATTCATGGATCGCCGTCAGGTTTAGTTGCCGCTCGGTGGCGTTGAGCGCGATTTCCCGATTGATACGCACGTGCTGAATTTGTGCGAAGGGAATTGCTCCCACTTTTCGCGCTGCGCGCACGAGCGCGACCATCATCTCGTCCGGCACGTCGAATGTTTCGATCAGGACGGTTTCGTTCCGCTTCAATCTCGTCGAATACTCGACAAGGATTTTCGCGAGCTTATCAAAACGCGGGTCATGCATAGAGGATAATGATTCCACCGGCGATGCCGGATGCAACCTCGCTACGCTGCTCGCATCAGTTTTGTGGCAAAAGCGCCATCGAATCCATCCCGGAATGGCAGCAACGACACCTGCTCGACAAATTTCAGGAAAGGAAATTCCTGCGTGATCGCCTTAACGACTTCTTCATTCTCTTCCGGTTCGATGCTGCACGTGCTGTAGACCAAAACGCCGTCGGTCCTAAGCAACGAAATTGTCGCGCGCAGAATACGGCGCTGCTCCTCCCGCATTCGCGAAAAATCTTTCGGGATCAACCGCCAGCGAAGATCCACGCGGCGGCGCATCACACCCGTATTGCTGCACGGGGTGTCGACCAGGATCCGATCAAAGGGAGAAATCGCTGCTGCGTCCGGCAGTGGTTCGCCGCTGGTCCAGTCGTGCTGCGCGAATCTGGCAATCTCGACGCCGAGACGTTCCAAATTATCCTGCAGCGCCCTGATTCGACCCTCGTCGCGATCGCAGGCCACAATGGTGCCCTGATTTCTCATCAGCTCCGCGAGGTACCCGGTTTTCCCGCCGGGCGCTGCGCACGCGTCAAGCACTTTCTCGCCCGGTTGGGGATCGAGTAGCACGCAGGCGCTAGCTGTGCTTGGATCCTGCACATAGCAGTGCCCATGCGCGAGCGCATCGCTCGGAATACTCGTTAAGCGCACGAAATTTTGATGGCGCGGCAACCGCTCCGCGCTGGAATGCACTGAGAGAAAATTCTCCGCGGAGATTTTGAGAAGATTGATGCGGGCGTAGATCGATGCCGGACGGTTGTTCCGCTCGCATAACGCCGCCGTATTTTCCGGGCCAAAGGTTTTTGTCCAGCGATCGATCAGGAATTGAGGATGTGAAGTTCGGACGCTGAGCGTTTCCTTTTTCACTTTCTCTGTTAACTGCTTTTTTCTGCGCAGTGCGCTTCGCAGGACGGCGTTGACGAGAGAACGATTTCTCGGATTGGCAAGCTCGACCGTTTCATAAACGGCCGCGTGCTCTGGAGTGTCGAGAAGGAAAAGTTGGTAGATTCCAAGGCGCAACAAGTCGCGCGCGTCATGATCGAGACGTTCAGCTCGAAGAGTATCGATCCAGAAATCGAGCAGGCTTAGATTGCGCAAAATCCCGTAGAACAGTTCGGTGGTAAACGCGCGGTCTGGGGCAATGAGATCGCTCGATCTCAAAAGCCGCGCGAGTATCTCGTCGGCAAACGTCTGGCCCGTGCGCCACTGGCGGAGCGCGATACGCGCTAGATGACGAGCCGACTGAGAGGGTCCCATCGTTCTTGTTGGTTCGTTGAGGGTCTCTTTTGGTGGGATCGGCTCCGTCGCACACTGACAAAAGGTGTCCCGAAAAGCTTTCGGGGCGAATAATAAACATCGCGCGACGGAGCGCGCGATCCACCATCACTGTGGAGTTACACGCGCCCGCCCGATGGAATGGTAGTGAAAGCCAAGCTTGGCCATTATCTCGGGATCGAACAAATTGCGCCCGTCGAAAACAATCGGCGTGGCCATTTTTTCCTTCACGATTGCGAGATCGACGTTGGCGAATTCCGCCCATTCCGTGGCGATTATCAGAGCCTCGGCGCCTTCCACCGTTTCGACTGCGGATCGGGCGAACTTCGCTCCGGCGATCGCTTCTACGTTGCGGGCCTTTTCCATTCCTTTCGGATCGTACGCAGTCACGTGCGCTCCCTCCTTCAACATGTCTGCCACAAGATCGATCGCGATGGAGGAGCGTATGTCGTCGGTGTTGGGTTTGAAGGCGAGCCCCCATACCGCAATTCTCTTGTCGCGCAAGACCCAGAGCGCTTCCCGGATCGACTTCAAAAATCGATTCTTCTGCTCCGCGTTGATTCGCTGGACTTCCTTCAGCAAGTTGAATGGGACGCCAAGCTGTTCGCTGATCGCAATGAACGCGGCGATATCTTTCGGGAAACAGGAGCCGCCGTAGCCAATTCCGGCGTTCAGAAAAGTTCGGCCAATCCGGCGATCCATTCCAATCCCGTCCGCGACTTTTTCCACGTCCGCTCCGCTGGCCTCGCAGATCGCCGAGACCGCGTTGATGTAGGAAATCTTCAATGCCAGGAACGAATTCGCCGCGTGTTTGATCAACTCGGCGCTGTTGATGTCGGTCACGAGAATCGGCGCCATGAACGGTTCGTAGACCTTTTTCATGAGGTCGATGGCGCGTTCGCTCTGCGCGCCAATCACGATACGGTCCGGATGCATCAAGTCGGCCACCGCGCAGCCTTCGCGCAAAAACTCTGGATTGCTCACCACGTCGAATTCCGCGCCGTGCCGGTTATAGCGTTTAATGGATTCGCGAACCTTTTCCCCGGTTTTGACGGGCACCGTGCTCTTGTCCACGATCACCCGATAATCCGTCAGGACGCCGGCGATCTCACGCGCGACTTTTTCGATAAAGCTGAGATCGACGCTGCCGTCTGGCTGTTGCGGAGTCGGCACGGCGATGAAGACAATTTGCGAGTTCTCGACGGCCTCCTGAATGCTGCCGGTAAACCGAAGCCGCTGCGCCGAAACATTCCGGTGAATGACTTCTTCCAGTCCGGGTTCGTAGATGGGCACCTTGCCCGCCTGGAGGGACTCTACTTTTCGTGGATCGTTATCCACGCAGATAACGTTATGGCCGACGTCAGCGAAGCAGGCACCGGTGACGAGACCGACATAACCGGAGCCGATGATGGAAATATCCATGGCGGTCGAAAGTAATGCGGCGGCTCAGGTGTAGCGCGAAAATTGCAATCGAGATGGCGCCACGTTGCTTATTGAGTTTGATCTGCGCCGCCCGGGTCGAAGTTCAAATCGAAGCTGAACTTGGGCAGCGCCTTCAGAGTAAAGGTGAGGAGGAAGCCGTATTCCCTCACGCCGCCATTGTCGCGGATGATTGCGCCGACCGACGCAACCCAACTCGTCAGATCGCGATAGATCGAGAATCGCTGCTCTTCCAGAATGCCCGTAGTCCCTTCGTATTGTTCCCGGATGCCGATGCCCCAGTTGTCATTGATTCGATAATAGCCGCCCACGACAAAGAGGCTGCTGTTGTCGAAGAATGGGCTTTGGTTCAGGTATAGATGTGCGAACTGGATTTGGAGATTTGCGATCGGCTGGATGTTCACGGCCGTGTCCACTTCGGTGAATCCCTTCTCGAACAGAGGCACCTGCGCAGCGATGCTGAACGAAGCCCAAGGCACGGGGGTGAAGTTGATTCTGTTAACCAGATTGGAGTATTGGGTCTTATCAAACGGGTTATCGAAATTCACGTCGATGTAAGTCTCGACATCCATCCAGCTGACGGTGAGATCGTCTCGACGGGTTTGCAGCCGATTGCGGACGCCAATCCGCCAGATCGTCCAGCTGTCGATAGAATCGACGGAAGTGAATTGCGGAAAGTCGATTGGTCGCAATTGCGTGGAGGGCTCGAAACGATCGAACTGCAAGATGGAGGCAGGGTCAGGGTTCGAGCTGGAAACCCAGGAAAAATTCGTAAACGGCTGGATGACATGTCGCAGACCGTCGAGTCCCAGCGACGAGCTCTGCGCATCTTCCCACACGCGCGATAGCTTGAACGAAGCTTCCACTCCCGCATTCACGACGGTTCGAACGGTGCTGCCTCCTTTGACCACCGGAACATTATCCGGCACGATGAAATCGGGGATAAATGGATTGGTATCCGGAGTAAAGATGGTTTTCCCAAGGTCTCGGGTTGCGTCGTAGTAGGTGGCGCGGAAACCAACGCGTGGCACGATGGAGAGCCATCCGAAATAGGTGTTCGGATAGAGAAATTGATGGAAGGAATCGATACGCACCGTGCCATAATCTTCATCGAGGGAACCGCTGGCGAAGCTTCGACGCAGATCGGCGATGCCGGTTTCACCCTCATAAAAAATCGGTCCTCCGAACAGCGGAGTTCGTTTTATGTCGAGCACCAATTCAGGGAGCCGCTCGGTTTGCTCGAAGAACTCATTCGCTTGGAAGCGCGCGATCGCGGTGAGGGTATAATTCGCGTCCCTTTTCGTCAATGCGATCACGTTATCCGGCTGCGGATTGAGCTGGAATTCGCTTTGAAAAAAATCTTGCAGCAGGAATTCGTCACTTAGTTTAGTGATATCGACCGTGGCATAGATGTCTTCGGTGAAATACGTGCGGTCCTGAAACGAGACTCGATAGCGGTCCTGCGGTACGCCCGTTCTTATCACCGCAGTGGGATTGATATCTGGATTTTCATCTTGCAGAAAATAAGTGCGAAGTTTCGCCCAGCTCTTCTTGTCCTTCCCGTAGTGCATGTCGGGTTCGAGACCGAGCGCGACACCCCGCCGCGACCTGTAATCCAGCCGGATTTGTATCTTGATGTCATCCGTGATCGGCATACTGACCCGGCTTAGGATCGAGGGTCCCCATGAGCTCAAGGAGGCCGGAGAAACCATGTAGCTGAAAGAATCGTCCAGTGACTGATAGAGATAAGGCCACCAAAAAACAGGGACGTTTTTAACGTAGAACGTGACGTTCTTAAGGATGACGCGGTCGCGTTCATAAATTCGAAGGGTTTTTGCCTGCAACCGAAAGTCTGGGTTTGACGAATCGTGCGTCGTGAAAGTCCCTTTTGAGACGAGAAAAGCGCCCTCGGAGATTGTCGTGACACTTTCACCGCCGATGAGGTAGGGGGTCTTGTCTGTCCGCATCGCGACGGCCTGAATTTTCTGGGTATCGATATTGTAAATCGCGTGCTCCCCCACAAAGAGACCGGTAGCGCGATAGATTCGCACATGGCCCTCGGCGATTACTTCGCGCGTTTTAGGGTTGTACTGCGCAGAATCGGCGTAGATATCGCTGTCGCCGGTATGGATGGCTACATCGCCGTGAGCGGTAGCCAGCCCATTTTCGTAATTCGTGTCGCCGGTCGCTGTGATCTCCATCGGCTGCTTCTCCGACGCCAGTTCCGCTCGCGCCAGCGTGGCCGCGCAAAGAAGGCCCAAAATAGGCAAAAGCAGCTTAGGCATGGCGGATGCCGAAGCTACCGGCGCCCGAGGCAGTTGCAAAGGTAAAAGCAGGGGGACGCGGGCAAATAGCCCTTCGAGCAAGATCGGCGCGCATTGGACATTAGCTCGTCGCCAGCCGCAGGCCAGCGACCTGCTGATTTAACCCACAAACCGAGATAACGGCGCGCTGAAGTTGCCCATTGTTTTTCGGCCTTGTCGAGACTCGGACTCCGACTTCCTGGATAAGACGCGAATCCGGCGGCACGAGCTGGGTGCGTAGACATTGGGCGCCGCAAATGGTTTGCCAGAGACTGCTCGCGCCTACGCTTTCGCCCAGTGCACCTTTCATCGCGTAGACTCTTGCACTCGGGCAATTTCGCGACACGGCGGCGTGTTCAGCCGCGTCAATAAAAGTTCCGTTTGCGCTCGCGACGACCAGATCAATCTCGCCATCGCCAAGCTTTGCGAAGATTTTTTCTAAGGAGTCACCCGCCTCGCTCTGTTTGCGAAAATTTGTTCCGGCCGCGATCTTTTCAAGGCGAATAGCACCGCTGCGGCTGAGCAAGACGGCGCCCGCTCCTTCGCTCAGGATCGTTCCTCGCGGCGGCTGCTCGAAGGGTTTGATTGGCGGCGCCGAGCGCAGGAGCCGCCATTTGCGGTAGGCGTCGCACAGCAACCAGTCGGCTTCCTCGGCGCCGACCACCAAACAGCGATCAAGCGTTTCGCTCGCCATCAAATCTTCCGCCATTTTCAATGCCAGAATTCCGACAGCGCCGTCGCCGACGAGGGTGTAGCTCGCGCCGGTGATTCCAAGAATGGCTGCCAGATGGCTGGCCGGTGCGTTGAAAACCGTTTCGGGAAAGAGCAGTGGACTCGCGGCTTGGGCACCCGACTCCACGATCTCATGATAAAACCGCTTGGTGTAAATGACGCCGCCATTGGAAACCGCGAAAATCAAAGCGGTGCGCGCTGCCTTCTCCGCGTCGAGCTGCAATTTCGCGTCTTCCAGTGCAGCCAGTCCCGCGACAACAGCGAATCGCGAAATCGCGCTGGATCGACGCAGGCGCGGATGGGCCGGCGCCCGCGCGGTCGCCTCGGCCGGCACGGGGAATACAGGGTAGGCGCGTCCCAGCGAACTCGAAATGGATTGGGCCGATGCTGTCTCACCATTCTGCAAGCGGTGCCAGACGCCGGCGAGATCACTCCCGAGCGGCGTCACCCAACCCATGCCCGCGATTCCCAGGCTCATGCTTCGATCGCCCGAATAATGACGGAAGCGTTTGTGCCGCCGAAGCCGAAAGAGTTCGACAGGACTGTGCGCAGGTTGCCGGGCTGGGAGCTGTTCGCGATGATGTTGAGATCCAGTCCCGCATCTCCGCTCCGAAAGTTGATGTTCGGAGGCAGAAATTGATTCTGCAACGCGAGAATGCTGATGATCGCCTCGATCGCGCCGGCCGCGCCTAACGAGTGGCCCATCATTCCCTTGGTTGAGCTCACGGCAACACTATCGAACAGCTCGGCGATGGCTTTCCCTTCCGCCGCATCATTAAACGGAGTGGCCGTTCCATGAGCATTGATGTAATCGATCTCCCTCGCGGATATTCTTGCGCTGTGCAATGCGCCTTCCATCGCCTGGCGCGGCCCGCTGCCGGATGGATTCGGCTGGGTGAGGTGATGATTATCGGTCGAGATGCCGTATCCGATTATCTCCGCTACGATTTTCGCGCCGCGAGCCCGCGCGGAAACGAAATTTTCCAGTAGAAGAATCGCCGCGCCTTCGCCCAGAACCAATCCGGTGCGTTCGCCATCGAACGGCCGACATCGTTCCGGTGTCGAGGCCTGGAGCGAATCGAACCCGACGAAGACCAGCTCGGAGAGTGCGTCGTAACCGCCGGTAAGAACGCGTTCGTAGCGGCCTGATCGGATGCAATCGAAGGCATGCCCAATCGCATTGGTGCCGGAGGCGCAGGCATTTGCGATGACCTGGCACGGTGCGGATAGGCCGAATGCTTCCTGCGCGTCCATAACCGGCTTTTGTGGCGTGTAATTAGCGATCAGCGAAGCCGCGCGACGCATGGAGGTCCGTCCCCCTTTCAACCCACGATAATATTCCTCGCCAAAGGTCATGCCGCCGCTGGTCGTGCCCACGACACTGAGTTCGGCTTGGAAATCGGGCGCTTGAGCCAGCGCTTCTCCCAAGGCGAGAATCATCATTTGGGCGACGCGATGCAACCGCTCGGAGCGGAGCTGAGGCTTTCCGGCGCCGGCCAAACGCGCGTCGGAAACCTGCCCGGCGGTCTTGCACCGGCAATGCTCCACCGGGAAGCGGGTGACCGGCGAAACGCAATCCCTCCCTTCGCGCAGAGCGGTGAGCGTCTCGTTTAACCCGAAGCCAAGCGGGCTCACAATGCCGGTCGCGACGACGGCCACGCGGGCGGCGTTAGGTTGTTGATTCACCGGGGAAATTTCAGGCATTTTTCAGGGGCGGCGCGCGCCCTCGATTCTATTTGCTTTCGCGGGCAAAAGCCTCTACTAATCACGCCGAAAAGAAAACGGAAGCTCGGTGCGTTGGTAGATTGTCAGTTGAGTTTTTCAGTGGCGATTTGAAATCCGATGAGCGGGAACAGTGACCTGGCGGCGTTTTCCACAGTAAACTCAGATGGGAACTAAATTATACGTAGGAAATCTTTCCTTCAACACGACCGAAACGGATCTGCAGGATCTTTTCGCTCAGGCGGGACCAGTGCAAGAGGTCACGTTGATGCAGGATAAGTTCACCGGTAAGTCGCGCGGCTTCGCCTTTGTCACGATGACAACGGAAGCAGATGCCCAAAAGGCGATCACGGAGTTCAATGGCAAGACTGTCGAAGGCCGGCCCTTGACCGTGAACGAAGCGCGCCCCCGTGAGGCTCGCCCGCCCGGTGGTGGACGCAGCGGCGGTTACGGCGGCGGCGGTGGTGGCTATGGCGGCGGCGGTAGCGGTGGCGGCTATGGCGGTGGCGGTGGAGGCTACGGCGGCGGCGGCAGCGGCGGTGGACGTCGCGACAGCGGCGGTGGCCAACGACGCGGCCGATAGGCCAGCGCGTTCTCGCGCAAGGCTTTTGTAGGGCGGGGGCGCTGACCCCGCCGAATAATTCGCGCACTTGCACGAGTTTGCGTGCTCGATGGTTATTGGTGGGATCAGCGACCCCGCCCTACAGATGAGATTCTCGCACAAAGTCTCGAAGCTCGCGCAGCCTCTGACTTACCGGCGCGCCTGGCGGCGGGCGGAACGCTTCATTCACCCGTTACCAATTGGGCCGCTCATTGCGAAGATCGACCAAGCTAGGTTGGCCGAACTCCAGGCACGCTACGCCTCATCGGCCGAGCACTATGCCAAATACGCCGATGTAAAGCGATGGTTGCGCCTCAACATTGTGCGCGCGCAGGATTTAAAAATGCACCGCAGCTCGCCGCAGTCCGTCCTCGACCTCGGTTGCGGGGGCGGGTTCTTCCTCTTCGTCCTGCAGCAACTGGGGCACTCGTGTTTGGGTCTGGATATCGATGTGTTGCCCCTCTTCACGGAGCTGCTCGATCTCTTTCGGCTCGAACGACGAACCTGGACGATTCGCCCCTGCGAGCCTTTGCCAGATCTCGGTCGAAAGTTCGATTTGATCACCGCATTTTCGATCGACTTCAACCGCGAAAGCAAGCGCGAGTGGTGGTGGGGGCCATCGGAGTGGGCTTTTTTCCTGGACGACCTCAGGCGTCACCTCAATCCCGGTGGTCGCATCTTTCTCGGTCTTAATCCGAGGAGGGATGGAGCATATTACACCGCTGAATTACGCGAATTCTTCCTCAATCGAAGCGCTTCTGTCGAAAGGGAAAACGTTGCCTTTCCGCCAAACTAACCGCAGCTTCTTCTACGGCACGCACTGCATTATATAAAATCATCCCCGCCACGGCTGGATGACCGAGGGCGTGCGAAGTACGTTGTGAAAAGAAACCAACCCAACTTATTGCCCTAAAGGAGCGCCTCCGTTATGCCTGAAGAAAATCAACAATCGACTGACACATCCGGTTCATCATCCGAAAACATCGACATTCCGCCTATCTCGAAACAAACAGTGGGAGCGGCTACCGGGGCCGTCCTCGGCAGCGTGGCGGGGCCTGTCGGCGCCGTGGTTGGTGGCGTGATCGGAGCGCTGGCGGGGCGGGCTGCGGCCTCCGCAAGTTCGGCAGTGCCGTCGGCTAAGAAGGCCGTCAAGGCGGTTGCGGCCAAGGCGAAAGCCGTGTCGAAAAGCGGAAGTGCGAAACGTCGCAGCAAGAAGCCCTTTGCGGCGTCGAAGAAACGCGGGAAGAGTGGCAAGCGTACCGCGAAGAAGAGTGGCAGGACTGCGAAAGCAAAGGCTTCGTCCGCCAAGAGCAGGTCCGCTAGGAGCAGGTCGACCAAGGGTGGGAAGTCGAAAAAGTCGTCCAAGGCAAAGAGCAAGACGAAATCCTCGAAAAGCAAGGGCAGGAAGGCCACCCGAAAAGGCGGCAGCAAGAGGAGCAAACGGCGCCGATAGGGCACCCTGGTTCAAATTCAGGTGCGTCCATAGAGGGCGCCGTGCTACGGTCGCCGCATGGGGGCGCGCCACGTTGACGATCTGCGTAGCGCGGAATCAGATGTGGCGGCGCACAGTGCCGCCTTCAAGAAGGAACTTGGGCTGCGCGATCTCGCGCTCACTCAGATCCTTTTCATCATTGGACTGTCATGGGTGGGCGCGGCAGGAAAGCTTGGTCCGGCTCATGTCGTTTTTTGGCTGCTCGCGATCACGTTTTTCTATTTCCCCTCGGCTGCCGTCGTAATTTATCTGAACGGGCTGATGCCGCTGGAGGGTGGACTTTACCAATGGGCGAAACTCGGGTTCAGCGAAGCCGCCGGCTTCATGGTGGCATGGAATCTCTGGCTCTACGTCATCACGAACACGTCGGAGATAGGCTTGCAACTCACCACCAATCTCGCGTACGCGATTGGCCCGGCCGGCGGGTGGATTTCCTCGAACAAATGGTTGATTACGCTGACCAGCTTACTCGTGATCGCGCTGCTCGTCATCGTTTCGACAATCGGATTGGGTGTCGGGAAATGGCTTCACAACGTGGGGGGCATCATCATGCTTACGATCTTCGCCGCTCTTCTCGTGCTCCCGTTTGTTCATGTCGCGCGGGGCGACATGCGGGAATATCATCCGCTGGCCACGGCGATGCCGGTCTT
>PNAS01000045.1 GCA_003169695.1 Spartobacteria bacterium | reverse complement strand
AAGTGCAGACTTAACGGCGTGCGCGGCCGCACAACGGGGTCAAGTCTAAATTCCTTGACACATCGGTGGTAATGAATTGAGCTAGGCCCTGTGGCCCGTCCGCTTCGTCTTGAATTCGAGGGGTGGTTATATCATCTCACCGGGCGCGGTAATCGGCGTGAGCGTATCTTCGAGGATGAGAGAGATTGTGCGCGATTTCTAGAAATGCTGGAGCGTTCTCTTAGCCGCTTCAGGGTGCTGCTGCACGCGTTTGTCCTGATGGGCAACCATTATCACCTTTTGGCGCAGACCGAGCTGCCAAATTTGGGACGCTGGATGCACTGGTTAGTGACCAGCTACACGGTCTATTTTAATCGGCGGCACAAACGGGTAGGACATCTGTTTCAGGGTCGCTACAACAGCATCGTCGTCGAAGCGGAGGGATTTTCGCTGCCTCTGAGCCGTTACATTCATCTCAACCCGGTGCGAGGGACGCGATTGGGTCAAGGGGAATTGACTGAACGACGTGCGCGGTTGCGCGCTTGGCGCTGGAGCAGCTACCGGGGTTACGCGGGACTGTCACGGACGGACGGGATGGTGAGCGAGGAATTGATTTTCGGAGAACTCGGTGGGCCGAAAGCGACGTGCCGACAACGATACAGGCGGTTTGTGGAAAGCGGCTTAGTTGAGCCTATGACGAGCCCATTGGAAGAGGCGAAATGGCAAGCGATCTTGGGAAGCGAGAACTTTCAGCAAACGGTGCACGATCGACTTAGCGGCTGGACCGAGAAAAAGCGACGGGAGGTGAAGGCGGTTCGGCAGGCGGGTCTGGTAGTGCCGGCAGAGAGGATCGTCAGCGCTGTAGCGCGAGCCCACGACATGACGATTCAGGGGGTCCGGGAACAACGAGGGCGCGACCAAGAGGCCAAAGGTGTAGCGATGACGCTGATCTGGGATTTGTGTGGCTACAGTTTGCGCGAGATCGGGACAATGTTTGGAGGAAGAGATTACGCCGCTGTCGCCCAGCAAGTGCGCCGCACCCGGCTACGCGATCAAGAGAAACGCCTAAGGATTTCAGTGGCCGAGCTAAAGCAGATATGTCAAGGAATTTAGACTTGACCCCCTAACTAACCCTACTAACGACCCCCTAACTAACCAGAAACGCGACTCCCCAATCTATGGAGTTCAAGAGTTGAGTCCGCGTCCTAAGTTAATTTTCGACCTCAGGATGCTTCTACGAGCCAGACGGATGTGCAGACCAAACGATGCGATCAACGCGCGGCGAGCAGATAGAGCGCACTCAGCGCCAGCAGAAAATAGGGGACGAGGGTCGCCGCCCCGGCGTAGTCCTTCGCCATTCGCTGGCCGAAGAAGAGCGCGATAATCGAGACTGCGGCGATAGCCGCGCCGTAAAAGGCGAGAGTGGAATCGCGTTTAAGAATTATCAACGCACACCCAACCGCGCTGAGTCCCCCGGCTGCAATCTCAAGGGCGGTGATTGCGGTAACCAGCAGAGACACCAGTCCAGCGAGCGGACTTTTGGCGAAATGTCCCTTCAGCCACTCGAGGTTGCCGCGGCGGTCCACCACCTTGTCGATGCCCGACTGAAGGAAAAGGATCGCGAGGAACGCTGAGGCAAAGGCTTGGAGAAGGTGCGTTGCTCCCTCGGGCGTGTGCAGATTTGGCATCCGCCTACGGTAGCACGAGCGAGGCAAAACGCCGATATTTCCCGGCAGCGGTAATGTGACGGAGCAGAAAACCCCGCGAGCAGTTACAAATGCGACCCTGTCTGCGGCGCCGCGCCGGGCGTCAGGTTTTTGCGTCGTGCTTCAGCTGCCTTGTCGGCCTCTGTCTGCGCACCAGGGGTAGCCTTTGGCGTCAGTTTCTTAGCGTTCTCTTGCGCAAGCTTTCCAGGTGGCTCTGGGGCCGCCTTTCCCGCTTTAGCAGTCGTCCGGAGGACTTGGCCTTTTACGTATTTATATCCGTCAGGATGCACCCATTCTCCCTTAAGGTAAGACCAACCATTGGCCGATAGGGCGATCTTTTCGGAAATTGTCTTCTGGTCTCCGCTCTTTTTCTCACTCTTGTTCGAAGCGAGTGTCGGATTCGGCTTTGGCTTCGCCGAGACTTGATGCGCGGTCGCGAAACTTGTGCAGGCCAGGAGAAAAAGGAGAGTGCGTTTCATTAACATTGTTTCTATCTTGTGATAAGCCCCGGTGGGACATTTCGTTGGTTGGTTGATTCGGGGGCTTGAGCAATCGCACCCGGCAATTGCAGAACCGATTCTGCGACATCGGTTCCGCCGATGCAAAACATATTTTACCAATAATAGTAAGAACAACTCCGTGGTGGGGATTCGACTATGGGGAAGACTGGCTGCACGGCCGCGGGCATTGTCGCGCTCGACGCGGAAACGTTCTTCGTCCCGCCGCTCGTGGTCGATCGTCTCGACCCCCCTTTACTAAGGCGCGCCGTCGAAGCGGGAATATGTTGCGGGCGTCGGGCCGCGGCGGAAATCATTTGCTCAGTTAGAATCTGAGACGATATCTTGCCGCCCCTCTGAATTTCGGCGGGCGCGCTTATGATTACTATTCTTCGCAAACATCACCGGTGGCTGATGATCGTGATCGCGATCCTCGCCGTTCCCTTCGTTTTTTACTTCAACAAAACGGATATCGGCGCACAACGCTCGACCGACCTCGGCCGCATCTACGATCGGCCGGTCACGGAAATCGAATTCCAGCGAAGCGTGCGCCTTATGAATCTCGCCAGCGGCCTTGGCCTGAGTTTGGGTAGCGACCTGTTGGTGGTCAACGTGGCGAGCGAAGGGGAAATGTACGCCGAGTTCACGTGGAACCGGTTGATCCTCCGTCACGAAGCCGAGCAACTCGGCATTCGTCCGAACTCAAGTGAGATCACGGCCTTCGTCAAAACGCTGCCGCGTTTCCGCGGTGAAGCGGGGTTCGATATAGATAAATACACCGAATTTACCAAAACGATGCTTCCGTCGCAGGGATTCAACGAGTCCCAAATCGAAGAGCTGGTTTCGGATCAATTATCCCTCAATCGGGTGAAAGACCTGCTCGGCACCGGCGTGCAAGTCTCGGAATCGGAGAGCATGGAAAACTACGAGAAGGGGTACGGCAAGATGGATGTAGCCGTCGTGCGCTTGCGTGATGAGGATTTCCAGAAGGATGTGAAAATTACCGACGAAGATATCGCGAAGTACTATGAGGCGCATAAGGCGCAGTTGAAGAGCGAGGAAAAACGGCGGGTCGACTTCGTCACTTTCGCGCTGACCGAGGCAGAGAAGAAATTAACTGGGAAGGAACGGGTGGATCCCCTGCAGAAAGCGGCGGACCGTGCCAACGATTTCACGCAGGCGCTCCTTGAGAAAGGCGCGAATTTCGGAGACGTCGCGAGCAAGCTCCAAATTCCGGTGGCCGCCACGGGAGAATTCACGGCCGCGGCGCCGGACCCACAATTGGCGGCGAATCCACAGTTGACGAAGTATTCCTTCCAGCTGACCCAGGAAGCGCCCTTCAGCGATCCTATTCAGGGGCCGGACGGATTTGTCGTTCTGCATCTGCTCGGCATCACCGAGGCGCATCCGCTCACTCTGGAAGAGGCCAAGCCGAAGGTCGTCGAGGCGCTGAAGTCCGAGCGTCTCCGGGAACTCGTTTCCAACAAAGGAGAGGAAGTCGCCGGCAAGATTCGCGAAGCGCTCAAATCGGGGAAGCCTCTCGAGAAAGCGGTGGAACAAAGTGGATTGAAACTGGAACGAATCCCGTCGTTTTCGCTAGTGGAGGCTCCCGCTCCAAAATCAGAGGCGGATAAGGAGAAGCCAAAGAATGAGACGCCCGACTTACCGACGATTAAGAGTGCCGTGGCCGCTTTGAATCCGGGTGAAGTCACCGATTTCGTGCCAGCAGGAAAAGGGGGCGGCCTGGTCGCAGTGCTCGAGAAACGGGCGCCGGCCGATCCCTCGGGCTATGACGCAGCGAAGGCTCTGTTCGAATCGCGATATCTTACCCAAAGACGCGTGGCCGTTTTTATTGAGTGGATGCGCGAGCAGCGCCGCGCGGCTGGAGTTGCGGTCGCGACCGGCTAGTTCCGGCCAGAGCGATCGCCCGCATGGCCACGCTGGACGAGATCTTCGACGACGCGAACGGCGATCTCGCGATCGGCGAGCTGGAGAGCGCGGTAGAGAAGTATCGTCAATGCGTGGAGCTCGATCCCACCTTCTTCGACGGCTGGCACGCGCTCGGCATGGCGTTAATGAAAATCGGGCGCTTCCCCGAAGCGATCGAGGCTGGAAAGAGATCGACGGAGCTCCGGCCTAACGACCAAATTGGTTGGACGAGCTTGTCGCTTTTTTACAACCGGAACGGGGACATCAAGGAAGCCGAGGCGGCTGGTACGAAAGCAAAGATTCTTTCCTGGGGCGGGAAAATCTCGACGGAGTGAATCAGATGGATTAAAGGAGTATTGGAGTAATGCAGGGGCCTAGCTGGGTAACCCGTCACACCATTTCTCCAACACTCCAGTTCTGCTTTTTACCAAATATTTACGCGCTGATCCGCCGGGCGCATCATTGGACAATTGTCCGGGAGATCGAACGCCTTCTGGAATTCCACCAGGTTCGAGAGTGGCCCGATCGTGCGGAAGCGCCCGGGTGAATGCGGGTCGGTGTTCAGCCGCAGCTTCAGATCTTCATCGCGCTGGTTGTTGCGCCAGATTTGAGCGAAACCCAGGAAGAAGCGTTGCTCCGGTGTAAACCCGTCGATCTTTTCCGGTCGCGGTTTTTTCGCGAGCGCTTTTTGCAGCGCAGTATAAGCCAGTTTTATTCCGCCGATGTCGGCGATGTTCTCACCTTGGGTCAGCTCACCATTGATATGCAATCCCGGCAATGGCTCGTAGGCAGCATACTGAGCCACGATCCCTTTCGAGCGCTCGAGGTATGCTTTCGCCGACGCCGGTGTCCACCAATCGCGCAGATTACCGACGGCATCATACTGCCGTCCCCGATCGTCGAAGCCATGCGTCATCTCATGTCCGATTACGGCGCCCATTCCGCCGTAGTTGACGGCGTCATCCGCCTTCGGATCGAAGAATGGCGGTTGAAGAATACCGGCCGGGAATACGATCTCGTTTAGAGTCGACCTGTAGTACGCGTTCACCGTCGGCGGTGTCATGCCCCATTCGCTGCGATCCACTGGCTTTCCGATTTTCTTCAGCTGGCGATCCCTCTCGAAGATGTCGCTGCGGACGACGTTTAATGCGTAAGGCCCGCGGTCGATTTTGAGGAGCGAGTAGTCGCGCCATTTGTCTGGATAACCAATCTTCACTGAAAACGCCGCGAGTTTCTTTAGCGCTTCTTGCTTGGTCGGCTCATCCATCCATTCCAGCGTTTTAATTCGATCGGCGAGCGCGTCTTTGAGATTGTTTACCATTTCGAGTGCGCGAGCCTTCGCCTCGGGCGGGAAATTATCCGCCACGTAAAGTTTGCCCAGGCTTTCTCCCAAGGCCTCGTCCGTCTGGGCGACGACGCGTTTCCAGCGGGGCTTCAGTTCTTGCGCGCCAGTCAAGGTCTTGCCAAAGAAACTGAAGTTTTCCGTCACGAAATCGCTCGAGAGACTTTCGCCCATCCCGTGGAGAAGTTGCCAGCGCAGATACGCCTTCCAATCATCCAGCGAGGTGTTCGCAAAGACCTGCTCCGCTGCTTTGAAAAATTCCGGCTGGCCAACGTTGATCTCGCCGGGCTCGGTCAGTTTGATTTCCTTAAAATAATCAGACCAATTCCAGTCTGGCGTGAGCGCCTGTAGCTCCGCCTGCTTCATCTTGTTGTAATTCTTTTGCGGATCGCGGAGCTGGACGCGCGTCCGCGCTGGTATCGCCAGGGACGTTTCCAGCGCCATTACTTTCTTCGCCTGCTCGGATGCTTGGGCAGCCGGCTCACCGAGCAGCGCAAACATTTTCGTTACGTGCTCGACGTATTGATCGCGCAGCTTCTTCGATGCTTCGTCTTCTTTTGTGTAGTAATCGCGATCCGGCATCCCGAGCCCACCCTGAGACGCCTGGGCGATATCCATCGCGCTGTTCTTAGCATCTTGACCTGAGCCAAAGCGGAAGAACGCGCCGACACCCATTAGGTGAAGGTGCGCCACCTCCGTCAGCACGCCGCCGCGATCTTTGATCGCGTCGATTCGCTTGAACTCGTCTTCGAGCGGCTGCACGCGAGCGGCGTCGACCGCTTTTTCGTTCATCCCGCTCGCATAAAAATCTCCCACTTTTTGCAGGTCGGCTGGTGCTGCTTTCTCGGTGTTTGGTTTGGCGGCGACTTTCGGAGCGACTGCCGACACCTTCTCCACAATCTCATGCAAGGCGTCGTTATTTTGCTCGGCGAGTTGATTGAAACTCCCCCAGCGGGCGAATTCGGGAGGAATTGGATTCCGCTTTATCCATCCGCCATTCGCGTAGAGGTAAAAATCGTCCTGCGGTTTCACCGAGGTATCCATGTTTTGCGGGTCGAGCGGCGGCGGGTGTTTCTCGATCTGCTGCGGTTTCGATTCCGAAGCCGAACTCGCGGAGGTGGCGGGTGAACTCTGCGCCAGCAAGCTTGATGCGCAGAGGAGACTCATCGTAGTGCACAATGGGAGTTTGATCATAGGTTTCTGTTTGAAGATAGAACGTCTTCCCCGAAAGGCACACATGATGGGTCCCGCAGTGCGCCGCAGCTAGAGGAAAGCAAAACCGCCGCCCGGCAGGCCTTGGCCTAACGAGCGGCGGTTGAATTGGCCGGGCAGGCGGTCGCCCCGGAGACCCTTGCTGCGTCCTCGTCTTACCAAATATTTACTCGCTGATCCGCCGGGCGAACCATCGGAGAACCATCAGGAATATCGAACGCTTTCTGGAACTCCACCAGGTTCGAGAGCGGTCCGATCGCGCGGAAACGACCCGGTGAATGGGGGTCCGTGTTGAGCCGCAGCTTCAGATCTTCTTCGCGCTGATTGTTTCGCCAGATTTGCGCGAAGCCGAGGAAGAAGCGCTGTTCCGGCGTGAAGCCATCGATTTTCTCCGGCGTGCCGCCTTTTTTCGCGAGCGCCTTTTGCAGCGCCGTGTAGGCGAGTTTCACCCCACCGATGTCGGCGATGTTCTCACCCTGGGTCAGCTCGCCGTTGATATGAAGGCCGGGCAACGGCTCATAGGCAGAATATTGAGCGACAATCCCTTTCGAACGTTCCGTATAAGCCTTCGCCGATTCCGGCGTCCACCAGTCGCGCAGATTGCCAGTCGCGTCGTATTGCCGGCCCTGATCGTCGAAACCGTGCGTCATCTCGTGTCCGATGACTGCACCCATTCCGCCATAGTTCACCGCATCATCAGCCTTGGGATCGAAGAAGGGCGGTTGCAGAATTCCCGCCGGGAACACGATCTCGTTCATGTTCGGGTTGTAGTAGGCGTTTACTGTCGGAGGCGTCATTCCCCATTCGCTACGATCGACCGGTTTGCCGATTTTCTTCAGCTGCCGATCCGTCTCGAACATATCGCCGCGGGCAACGTTGAGCGCGTACGGACCGCGATCGATCTTGAGGAGCGAGTAATCGCGCCATTTGTCTGGATAGCCGATCTTGACTGTAAACGCGGCTAGTTTCTTCAATGCCTCTTGCTTGGTCGGCTCGTCCATCCAATCCAGCGTTTTGATTCGATCGGCCAGAGCTTCCTTGAGATTGTTTACCATCTCGAGGGCGCGCGCCTTCGCTTCCGGCGGGAAATGCTCCGCAACGTAAAGCTTGCCGAGACTTTCTCCCAGCTCCTCATCTGTCTTGACGACGACTCGCTTCCAGCGCGGCTTGATCTGCTTCGTGCCGCGAAGAGTCGCCTCGAAAAAGCGGAAGTTTTCATTCACGAAGTCGCGTGAAAGCGTTCCAGCCATGGCATGAAGCAGATGCCAGCGGAGATACGTCTTCCAGTCATCGATCGAGACGCTCTTGAAAACTTCGTCCGCGGCTTTGAAGAAGTCCGGTTGCCCGACATTGATGTCGCCCGGCGCCGCGAGCTTGATCGCCTGAAAGTAATCCGCCCAATTGAAGTCCGGCATGAGCGCTTGCAGCTCCGCCTGGTTCATTTTGTTGTAATTCTTTTGTGGATCGCGCAGCTCGACGCGCGTTCTGGCCGGCTTCGCCAGTGAGGTCTCGATCTCCATCACTTTCGTAGCGTGCTCGGATGCTTGCGCCGCCGGCTCTCCGGCGAGTGTCAACATATTCGTGACGTGCTCGACGTACTGATTCCGCAGTTTCTTCGAGGCGTCGTCTTCCTTCGTGTAGTAATCGCGGTCCGGCATTCCGAGGCCGCCTTGATAGGCCTGACCGATTACCATCGCGCTGTTCTTGTCGTCCTGGCCTGAGACAAAAACGAAAAACGGGAACATTCCCATCGTATGCAAATGCGCGATTTCCTTCAGCACATCCTTGCGATCTTTCATCGCGTCTATCCGCTTGAACTCGTCTTCAAGGGGTTTTACGCGCGCCGCGTCCACGGCTTTTTCATCCATGCCGCTCGCGTAGAAATCTCCCACCTTTTGCACGTCGGACGCCGCTGTTTTTTCTGTTTTTGATTTCTTGGAGTCCTTTGGAGCAGCGGCCTTCTCGGCGATCTCATGCAGTGCGTCGTTGTTCTTTTCGGCCAGTTCGTTAAAGGCCGCCCAGCGCGAAAACTCCGGTGGAATCGGGTTGTTCTTGATCCAGGTGCCGTTCGCATAAAGGTAGAAATCGTCCTGCGGCTTGACCGAGGTATCCATGTTCTTTGGGTCGAGCGGCGGCGGATTTTTCTTGTCGGCTGTCGCGGGAGCGGCCGGACTTTGGTCGGCGGCGGGGAGGGGAGTCTGCTCGGCGGATGGGTTCGCGGTATCCTTTGCCGCGGACGATTTGTTCCGCGCGGGTTTCGCGAACAAAGTTCCGGCTGCAAGCAAGCCGGTGAGTAGGAGACAGATAGGCTTAAGCATCCGCCACTGAACGGTGGAACACTTCCGTTGTCCAATAGGGAAATGCTATGTGAAATGCGTTGGAACTAGATGACTGGGTGGCATTTTTCCTGCATGTTGTGCTGTATGATCGCCGTGCGACTACGCGCCTTTTCCATCGTGGGTGCGATCTCTTTGACCCTCGCCTGTGGCGCTCTCGCGAAACCTGCTAGTGCGAAATCATCGGCTGCGAAACCCACGCCCGCGAAGCCGGCGGTCGCGAAACCAGCTGCTGCGAAACCGAACGAGGACTGGCAGGTCATCAAGGTTGGACCGCGTGACTATTTAAGCGCCGATAACATCGCCAAATTTTACGACCTTTTGGGGAACGTTGATGCGACGGGCAAAACCGTCGTGCTCAATAACGGCCGGAACCAGCTCCAGCTTACGCTCGATAGCCGCGAAGCGGTCGTGAACGGTTTGCGTAACTGGCTCTGCTTTCCCGTCATCGCGCACGATGGGAAATTTCTCGTCTCCCGGATCGATCTCGCAAAGACAATCGAACCGCAGCTGCGGCCTCAAATGATCCAGGGCAAAGGCAAATTGCAAACCGTTGTGCTCGATGCCGGCCACGGCGGTTTCGATAAGGGCGCGCGGAGCGGTTACGGAAGCGAGAAGGAGTACGCCCTCGACGTCGCGCGCCAACTGCGTGGGCGTCTTCAGGCCCAAGGCTTCAAAGTCATCATGACCCGCGAGAACGACGTTTTTCTCCCGCTCGAGCTTCGCGCCCGCATCGCCAACCAAACGCGCGACTCCATTTTCGTCAGCATCCATTTCAATGCCACCTCCAACCGCGACGCGACCGGCTTCGAGATTTTTTCCCTCACGCCGCGCGGTGCTCCCTCGACCGCGGACGACGCACTCGCCTTGAGCTTCCTCAACATGCAGGCCGGCAGCGCCGTCGATGCGCAGAGCTTCGAGCTTTCCGCCGCCGTCTACCATTCCATGCTCGGCCACATCCCGGAGTTCGATCGCGGAATCAAGCGCGCGCGTTTTGCCGTGCTCCGCCTGACAAAAATTCCCGCGATTCTTGTCGAGGGCGGGTTTCTCTCGGAGACGAACGATAGCAAGTTAGTCGCGAATCCGGCTTGGCGCGGGAAACTCGCCGAAGCCATCAGCGTTGGAATCGAGAATTATCGCAACGTGACCGAAAAGAAGCAGCGTCCGATGCTGGCTGCGGATTATCGCGCGCAGGACGCGGGTGGAATCACCGTCCTGGATCTCGCGCAGCCGCCGGGGCGACTGGAGAGCTCACCAGCTCCCGAAGTTGTCCCCGTCTCCAATCCCGAGCCGACGTCCAACCCCGAACCGTAATCCGATCTCATTGACTTGGCCGCGCGGCGTCCTTATGCTCGCTGCAAGATTGCGGGGGAGCCAAAGGCTGAGAGTGCTCGATTGATTTCGAGCTGACCCCTTGAACCTGATGCGGATAATACCGTCGCAGGGAGCAAGGATTCGAAGCCATGCTGCTCTTCCGCATGGTTTTTTTTATTTTGAATTGTCATCCTGAGCGCAGCGAAGGACCTCGCAAGCCACGAGCGATGTCACCCTACCTATTATGATTGCACCAAAGGAAACGCTCGAACCACACAGCGCCGACGCGTCGTTACCCAACTCCCGCAAGGTCTACGTCGACGGCCAGCTGCATCCCGACATCAGGATTCCTTTCCGCGAGATCTCTCTCGCGCCGACGAAAACGATGAGCGGTGAGATCGAGGTGAATGAGCCGGTCCGCGTTTACGACACGAGCGGTCCATGGGGAGATGCCGATCAACACGTTGATGTGACCGAAGGTTTGCCGGCCTTGCGGGCAAAATGGGTTCGCGACCGTGGCGATGTGGAAGAGATCGAAGGCCGACGCGTCGAGCCGCAGGACAACGGTTACCTTTCGGAGAAACACGCCCTTGGCCGGAACGGCCATAATGGCGATCTGGGAAATGCCCGTCCGGCTCGGACTGAAATCTTCAATCTGCAATCGCGCCGACCGCTGCGCGCACGCGCTGGTCGCGCTGTCACGCAACTCTGGTACGCGCGGGAAGGCATCGTCACACCCGAGATGGAGTTCATTGCCATCCGCGAAGCTGGTCGCGCTGCTCATTGCCAGTCCGGCTCGGACCAATCTTCAATCGGCAATCTGAAATCTGAAATCAGCCGTGATTCGTTAGGGCATCAACATCGCGGCGAATCATTCGGCGCGAATATTCCGCGCGAAATAACGCCTGACTTCGTGCGGGTAGAGGTTGCGCGCGGTCGCGCAATCATTCCCTCGAACATCAACCATCCCGAGCTTGAGCCGATGATCATCGGCCGCAATTTCCTGGTAAAGATCAACGCCAATATTGGCAACAGCGCCGTCGCATCGTCGATCGAGGAAGAAGTCGAGAAGATGCGTTGGGCGACCAAGTGGGGCGCCGACACCGTGATGGATCTTTCCACTGGCAAAAACATTCACGCCACGCGCGAATGGATCATTCGCAACTCGCCGGTGCCGATCGGCACCGTGCCGATTTATCAGGCGCTCGAAAAGGTTGGGGGGCGCGCGGAAGAACTGACCTGGGAAATCTATCGAGACACGTTAATCGAACAGGCTGAGCAAGGTGTGGACTATTTTACGGTCCACGCAGGTGTGCTCTTGCGCTACATTCCGATGACGGCGCGGCGCGCCACCGGCATCGTTTCGCGCGGCGGCTCGATCATGGCGAAGTGGTGTTTGTCGCATCATCAGGAAAGTTTCCTCTACACGCATTGGGACGAGATCTGCGAGATCATGGCCGCCTACGACGTCAGCTTTTCCATCGGCGACGGCTTGCGGCCCGGCTCAATCGCCGACGCGAACGACGAAGCACAGTTCGCGGAGCTTTACACGCAGGGCGAGCTGACCCAGCGCGCCTGGAAACAGCACGTGCAAGTCATGAACGAAGGCCCGGGCCACGTCCCCATGCACATGATTCGGGAGAACATGGAGAAACAGCTCGAGTGGTGCGGCGAAGCGCCGTTCTACACCCTCGGCCCACTCACTACCGACATCGCGCCCGGCTACGATCACATCACCAGCGCGATCGGCGCGGCTATGATCGGCTGGTATGGCTGCGCCATGCTTTGCTACGTCACGCCGAAAGAACATCTCGGTTTGCCGAACAAGAAGGATGTGAAGGACGGCGTCATCGCCTACAAGATCGCCGCGCACGCCGCGGATTTGGCCAAAGGCCATCCCGGCGCCCAATACCGTGACAATGCGATAAGTAAGGCTCGGTTTGAGTTCCGCTGGGAGGACCAGTTTAATTTATCTTTGGATCCCGAAACCGCGCGCGAGTTCCACGACGAGACTTTGCCGCAGGAAGGCGCCAAGACAGCACATTTCTGCAGCATGTGCGGTCCGCATTTCTGTTCGATGAAAATCACCGAAGACGTTAGAAAATATGCTGCCGAACAAGAGCTGTCTGAGGATCAAGCCTTGCAAGCCGGGATGGAACAAAAGGCGCGAGAGTTTACCGAGGCTGGCGCGGAGATTTATTCAAAGGCGTGATGCTGTAACGGCGGCCAAGTCCTTCATTTTTCCCGGCTCCTCCGCCATCAATCTATGATCAAATTTCTCCTCGGCCTTGTTGTTGGAATCGGTCTGCTCCTGCTGACTGGTTATCTTTTCGTTAATCGCGGCGGAATCTCCATGGCGACGAAAGGCGGCCCGTTGCCAATGGAACGATCCATTGCCCATCAGGTCCTTGCTGCATCGATCGGGCAAAGCTCCGGGGATCAGTCGCCGCTTCCGGCCGACGAGGCCAATCTTCTCGCCGGCGCTCACGTCTATCAGCAAAATGACTGCACCATGTGTCACGGCCGGCTGGATCAACCCGCTCCCGAGGTGGCGAAACGGTTTTACCCGCACGCGCCGCAGTTACTTCCGCCGGGCGAAGGCGTGACGGACGATCCTGTCGGCACCACTCATTGGGTGGTGAAGAACGGCATCCGGTTCAGCGCCATGCCCGCGTTCGAGGGAAAGCTGACCGACGCGGAGATCTGGCAGGTGAGCCTCCTCCTGCGCAACGCCGACAAATTGCCTCCGCCGGTTCAGGAAGTCCTCCGTCAGGCGCGCTCGGACTGAAAGATTTATGGAACGCGAAAAAGTGAAGTCCGAGTTCCGGCGCGATCTTGCTCAGCGACCCTTCGAAGAAAAGATTCGCATGGTCGGAGAACTGATACGGCTCTCGCGAAACGTTAAGAGCTCAGCGTGTCCGCGAACCTGCTGAGAACTATCTGCAATCCGCTCCTCCCTAAGCCCGGACAATCCCGCGATCCTTTAACTCGAGACGTCGCGCGGGAAGGCTTGACAGCGCGAATTGGAATTGCCGAGCCTGTTGGGCATGAACATTCCCCCCGGATGTAAAGCGACACTTATTGTACTGGCGGCTGGTTTCTTCCTGGCCGGCAGCCTCGCGGCGAAAGAGAAAGACCCTGCTGCCGCCACTCCAACGACCGAAAACCAAACGCCACATTTGCTCCTCGCGAATGTTTGGAACCCATCCATCGATCCGACCGGCTGGTGGATGAGTGAGAAATATGACGGCCTGCGGGGCTATTGGGATGGCCAAAAGTTATGGAGCCGAAAAGGCAATCTCATTCACGCGCCAGATTATTTTCTCGCGGAGTTGCCGCGCGAGATCGCCTTGGACGGAAAGTTATGGATTGGCCATGGGAAGTTTGAAGAGACCATGAGCATCGTACGTTCAGAGAATCCAGACGACCGCTGGGAAGGCGTGCGCTATATGGTGTTCGATGCCCCGCAGGCGAAAGGCACTTTTGAACAGCGAATGCAATTCTTGCGCGCGACCGTATCGGAAGGAAACCGCTTCGTCAGAGTCGTAGCGCAAGAACGCTGCCAGGGCGTGGCCCAACTTCTCGCCGAGCGCGATCGCGTCGTCCGGCAGGGTGGAGAAGGATTGATGTTGCGTCAGCCGGAGTCGGCCTACGAAGCAGGACGCTCGCCCACCTTACTCAAGGTCAAGCCTTTCGATGATGCCGAAGCGACGGTCATCGCGTACGAACCGGGGAAAGGAAAATTCGCGGGCAAGCTCGGAGCGCTTCGCGTGCGGACGGACGACGGCAGGGAATTCTCGATCGGGAGCGGCTTGACCGACGCCGATCGGGAATCGCCGCCACCGGTGGGGACGGTCATCACCTATCGGTTCCAGGGATTAACTGCCAAAGGGTTGCCGAGGTTCCCTTCCTATTTGCGCGTGCGAAGGGATTGAATGCGCTAAGCGCGCGGCCAACCAGATTTCTCCGGAGGCCAGGTTGGAACAGATCGAATTGAGGATAAGACCCGCAATGGTTTCTTCGTGCACTACGACAACGGCCAACCTTCGCTAAGGAACTCTTGCCGAGCGCTGGCGTCATTTGTTTCCTAAATGCCGACGAAATCACGCGCGGATTATTAGTTTGTAGGGCGTTCTGTGAAACGCCGATCAGCGAGATGGGCGTCTGACACAGACGCCCTACAACGGAATGCGGTTGATTAATTTGTAGGGCGTTTCTGTGAAACGCCGACCAGCGGGATTGGCGTCCGCCGCGGCGGACGCCCTACAACATCGCAGCCTTTTCGCAACGCTCGAGCAGCCGTGGCGCTTCCATTCGCTCCGCCCACGTCGCGAACGCCGGCGTCGCCCCGCGCCAGCGCAGCGTCTCGACCTTCTTAAAGAGTGGCGCATCGGTGCGCAGCGTCGCGAGATTCTTGAAGAGCAACGCGAGATCGCGCTGTTTGCCGAGAACGTCCGGCGGGAAACTCTCGATCGGACCGTGACGGTTCAAAAGCTGGGCGGCGGTCTTGGCGCCGATGCCAGGGATGCCGGGGTAGCCGTCAGCCGCATCGCCCACGAGCGCGAGCAGGTCCGGAATGAGCGGCGGATCGACGCCGAACTTTTCGCGTATGCTGGCGGCATCGCGGATGATTTTGCGCCGGCCATCGATCTGCACTACGCGCGCACCGCGCACGCATTGCGCCAGGTCCTTGTCGGGCGTCCAGATGGCAACCTTTTTCACCCGCTTGTCCTTGGACGCGATACGCGCGGCCGAAGCGAGCGCATCATCGGCTTCGAGTTCGATCATCGGCCAGACGACCACGCCCATCGCCACGAGTGCCTCCTCGAGCGGATGGAACTGCGCGAGCAGCGCGCGCTCGATACCGGCGCCGGTCTTGTAGTCCGGCCAAAGCCGATTGCGAAACGACTCGATCACGTGGTCGGTGGCCACGCCGAGGTACGTGGCACCCTGATATAGTGAGTCCTCTACGCATTGACCACGTGAGGCGGAGCCTTTTACGCGGTCGCCGGTCTCGATCATCTGAAGGACGGTCTGGAGCACGCCGACGACGGCGCCGTAAGGGCGGTCCTTGCCTTTGTTGAACCGGCGCAGCCCATAGAAATGACGGAAGAGCTCGTAGGTACCGTCGATGAGGTGCAGTACCAATTTGGGGTCAACGTCAGACTTCATGGCGCGTTTCCAGTGTTCGAGGTGGATCGACCGCTCCGCCGGGCGATGGTAACAGACTCGGCTCCGCCGACACTATGATTCAGGGGCTGCGCCCTACCGAAGCAACTTCTCGGGGAAGTGCGCGTTCCGTTCACGTTGCAGAATCCGCCGCTGACGCCAGCGCAACATCGGGCTCGGCTTCGTCGGATCCCAGCCTTTCGGATTCGGCAGGACCGCCGCCAGCATGGCCGACTGCTCCCGCGTCAGACCACGCGCGCTAACGCCGAAATAATGCTGCGACGCTGCTTCGACTCCGTAGATCCCGCGGCCCATCTCGATCACGTTTGCATACAGCTCGAAGATGCGCCGCTTCGGCAACAACACCTCCATCCAGATCGTGTAGTACGATTCCAGCCCTTTCCTGATCCAGGAGCGGCCCTGCCAGAGGAAGATCGACCGGGCGCATTGGTTCGTGATCGTGGACGCTCCACGAACTGGTTTCCCTGTCTTCTCCGCCTTCTCCATCGCGAGATCCATCTCCTTCCAGTCAAAACCATCGTGTTGAAAGAATCGCTGATCTTCCGATATCCAAAGGTGCTTCAGGAACATCTCAGGAATCTGCGGCAGATCGATCCAGCGGTAGCGGAGCGGAGTACCGCCGGCCTGATCGATCAACATCGGTAGTGTCCGCGGAGGATTGACGAATCGCACCACCGCCACCTGCAATGCCGGGATGAGGAGCAAAACCAGCAGGAGCAAAATCCACTTTTTCCCTCGACCGCGTGAGGCAACCCGCTTTGCTCGCTTGGGACCGCGTGAGGCGGAGCCTTTTACGGGGTTCGTCTTAGTCTTGGGCATCTTCGCCAAGAGACTGCGTTGGCGATCCAAGCGCAACTCGTCGTGCAAACGCTCCTGGGGATCGCGGCGTTTTGCCGGGATTCTAAGACTGACCCCACTCGTCCACATTTAATGACGCGACAATAATCCTAAGGACTGTAGCAGCGTCGCTTCGTCTGGGGAGCGAACGCGCCTCGCGAACTTTCCCGCTGTAGCGGCAGCCGTGTCGGCTGCACAGTTTTCAACTCCCTGCGGCCGACACGGCCGCCACTACAGCTGCAGCGCCGTGCGATCGCGTCGGCGCGTGAAAAACATTGGGTGTGAGTCAGTCAAATCCCCAGTCCAGCGTCGCCTTCGAGAACCGATGTTCTTAGCTGCGGGCGCTCTCCGCTCTTCCACAATGCAGCAGTGTGTAATACCCGATACCTGATTGGCCCGCCGTCCGATCTTTCGCTACGCGCAATGGGGCGCGGGATGCAGACAAACTCGGTGCGCATCGCATCGGCCGACAATCGGACCTTCGCATATCCGTGTCCTCCAAGATCGACGAACTCGAGGTGCGGAGCCAGATCCGGGTTGGAGAGCGACCGGGCGCGCTTCAGGTCGAAGCTCTTGGCATATTCAAGGCACGAGCGGACGCCGTGCCTCAGCAGCATGTTGTGCGTCCAATCAGGCTTGGCTGCACCGGGGCGATCGACGAGAAAGAGAGGGCGCAGCGGATCGGGCTTTTTGAAACCATGCTCCAGGGCTTCCATGGTTCCGGCGCTCGAAAGCGATGCGCCGACGAAGCTCAAGCCGATCGGCTCGAACTTGCCTGGCGGCAATTGCGAAGTCGCGTAACCGGCCCAGAAGCTGTGGCGGTCTCCCGAGACGATGGCGAAGCCGGTGATCTTCGCATCCCGGATGAGGTCGTAGATCTCGGCGCGCTCGGTATAGGCCATTCCGTAATCGGGCGGGCTCATGGATGCATAAGTGTCCTTAGGCCAGGTTTCCTTGGTGAGACCGGGCGGCAGATTCTGCGGATCGCTTCGCCCATCGAGCGCGCCTTCCGAATTGCCCCAGATCTTCCATGTGGCGGTCGACTTGCGCAGCTGATCCTTGAACCACGCTTTTTGCGTTGCGCCGAGAATGGTCTGCGGAGGCTTATCCTTCTGCGGGTTTGGGACATGCGCATCGCCAAAGCTGACTTCGGCCGGCGGATTGCCGCCGTTGAACGCGCGGCCGCCGTCGAGCACCTGCATCAAGGTTTCCGGCGCCATATCGGTGAACTCTTCGCCGCCGAGCTTCCCGAGCGACGGATCGCTGAACGGATCGGCGCTGCGATAGCTGTGCTGGTCGGTGATGATGACGTCGAGGTGCTTGCCATAGCGAAAGGTGCGGTAGCCGATCAGGCTGTTGATTGCGGCGAGGTTGTTCGGCTCGTCGCCGAGGCCGTTCTCGTCCCACTTCTCAATTGCGACATCTTTCACGGCGGGCGGATCGAAGCTTTCGAGCGATGGTCCGCTGACCTTCTTGCAGCGAGATGGCAGATATTCGAACCAAGCTTGGTTGGCCGCCACCTTGATGCTTTGGCCTGGCCGCGACTTGCCGCCCGCTTGCTGGATGCTCTGCCATCCCTGCCATGAGAATTCGTGATTATCCCACATGGCCACGAACGGCCAGCGTGCGCGCGCGTCCTGCAAATCGGGATCGGCCAGGTAGCCTTTGTAGATAGCGCGATAGCCTTCAATCGTCAGCGGGAAATGAAAGTGGCCGACCTGCCCGCCGTCTGGAATGCGCGCGACCTCATAGATCGTGCGGTCGTAGCGTGACTTCACCTCGTCGGGATACTCGACCACCTCGTAGATGAAATCGCCGAGGTGCAAAACAAAATCGAGCTGCTCGGCGGCGGGAGCGCGTTCATCTTCGTAAATCATCCGGCGATAGGCGTTGAGCGAGCCCTCATTGACATCCTGACAGCTCACAAATGCGAAGTTCACCGGGCGCGGATCGTTTGGCGACGGCGCCGTGATCGTGCGGCCAACCCGGCTCCCGTTGCCGTCGGTGTCGGTAAACCGATACCAGTAGGTGTGCGCCGGCTTGAGTCCGCCAATCAGAATTCGCGCGGTCCAGTCCGCGGCGCTCGAGACCGGCGCCAGCGCGTGCGCAATGACTCGGCCGAATGCCTCATCCTCGGCTACCTCGACGGTCAGGAACTGGCGTTTGCCCTCGTCGAATGGACGCCTCGTCCAGAGGATAACGCTGTGCGGGTCGGGATCGCCCGAGGCGACTCCGTGCGGATAAAGATCACGCCGCTCCTGCCATTTGACCCGCGAACCGTGGGCCGGCCCGACCCACGCGAGCGAAGCACCCATGGCCGCTGCAGCTTTAAGAAAGGATCGGCGGCTTATCTTCATCGTCCGAGTGATAGCAAGCAAAGCCGCGTGAGGCGAAGCCTTTTTACTCGCGTCAAGAGACTGCGAGGCCGATCCGAGCGCAACTGCAGTGGCAAGGTGACCGGCACAAGCACAATGACGACTCCGGCTTAATGGTGTAAGCCAAAGTGTAATCGTGACGGCGGTCGAACGCAGGCTTATTCTGAACATATGACTCCAGAAGAAGTCGACAGATTCTTAGGTTTGCCACGCGGATCGTTCGATCACATACCGAATTACGCCCGTCAAGCGGCGCTCGTAGCGATTGCTAACGTGCGTGAATTGGAGGAGCGGCAGTTATTCCGGCCCGGCCTCTACTACATTGTGCTCATCGACCTCACGTCGTCGACCGAAGCTTCCAAGTCGCTAGGGTTGGAATTAAATCAAAAGCGCGTGCAGACTTTTATTACTGCCAGCGTCGAAGCACTGGGACATATAGAACTGTCTTCGTATGCGCAGTTCTTAAAAGAAATTGGTGACGCCACGCTATTCATTTTCTCTTCGTTCGAAGATCTTTATCACTGGTGGGGAGCGGTGGAGAACGCCTTTTTCACTTACAATAACGAATGGGCGGGCGAACTAGGTGACAAGCTTTTTCGCGCGTTCAACATAAGCGCTAAGACGGTCGTCCATTTGGGAGAAGTTTCCTATATTACCAAAGGAAACCCTCTCTCCTTGGCTGTAAACCAAGTATTCAAAATCGAGAAATTGTTTGGAGCTGGACAGCTGGGATGCACGGAGGCAGTGCGGTCTGCTGCGTGTCCTCATTTTCAAAAATTCAAAATTCAGCCTTTGCGCGCGAAAGATGTGACCCTGCCCGGCGACGATAGCGTGTCATCTACATGGATTATTGGAACCAATAAATTGAATCTTTTAGCTGGGAAATCCGTAGTCCGCCCGGCGTAAGTCCGAAATCCAACGAGAAACGCTATGTGATCTGGGATACGTCTGCTCGCTCGCTGCCTTGGCCCCACGGCCCGAACGCTGTTATAGTCGCCATGTCCAATTTGAGCGGTAAATAAGACGGCCACCCATCGCATTCCATGTCCGCGGTTCCCACATGACGCGACCGCCGCTCTCCCGCAGATCGAGTGGCAACACGTCATACACTTCCCTCGTGATCCATGATGGGAACTCCGGAGCGAGGGTAGTGAGCTTAGCTGCGTGATTTGCAGCCCGGCCGACCCAAACGAGATCGTTTGAGCCACGAATTCCGGTCTGGGCAACGAGAAGGGCGCTCGTATCGACGCCCACGACATGCTTTACCTCGTATGCGACGCGATACTGCTCCGCAACCGCTGGGTTAATGAGATTCTTGACGGCATAGTTGATTTTAAGCGCGGTTCTAGTGGCAGAGGAATTCTTCGAGTCACCGATGTAGACGGCCATGACTCGGTCACCATCGTAAGCCGTGATTGTTCCCCCTTCCGAACGGATGATTTTCGCCGCGCAGAGTAGGTACGCTTTATAAATTTCGGCTGCAAACTCGGGACGTTGTGAATCGACCATGTTGGTAGATTCAGCCATGTCTGCATACAGGACGGTTGCTTGTACTTTGACCGCGTCGTTAGCGAGGGAGATTGAGCCTGGTTCCGGCACGACTCGTCCATCGCGGATCGTCCAGCTACGCGAGACAATAGCTCTCACGGAACTCTTAAGATCCTCGTTGAGAGTCACGACTAAGGAGCAGCCGTGGCTGCTGGCGCAGCACTCGCACTTGGCTGTGCCATAACCGCAGGAGAGGCAGTCGGGCGTGCGCCAAGCCCTACAGTAGTGGTTGGGTTCGGCCACCACACCGCTGCTATAGCTAGCGCGACGCAGAAAGCATATGCGAACATCTGCCGTTCGAACCAGAACACCGCAGCCCTGTTGCGATTAATCTTGATGTTCAAAATTCCTCCGACCGCTTCGAGTTGCGCCGCATACTCGGTTAGTATGTCGGATCGCGTGTATTGGCTCCCTGCCAGCCTCGCGAAGTTACGATGGGCTTCAGTCGCTCCCGCATTGGTAAATAAGGGGAACAAACAAGTATGGCTAGCTGTTGTAACTTTGCGTTTGCCAAACAAGCCGAAGGTCACCGTACGGATAAGAATTCGGCCGAGCTCTGTCCACAAGCCTTCTTGCTTATCTCGCCAGTTGCGAGTTGGGCGCGACATCAAGCCATTGGTTGATGCGAGCAAGCTGAAGATGCCAAAAACAAAAGCGATAGCCAGCGTTATCGCCGCGACAAACACAAGATTCTTGGGAAACTGCGGGGCGTGGTTGTACCAGTTGATGACGGGCGCCGCTTCAGCCGAATTTCGTGTCAGCGCGTATTTGAAGATCACCAGTGGAACACCGGTCGTAACAGTGATTATCCCGGTTAGGACACTCGTCTTTGTGTCGACGAACCGGATGATCTCTTGCGCATTGGCATATGCTGCGCGCGCATGAGCAACATTAACCTCCCAAATATCGTTTGAGTCTGAAGCGTTCGCTTCCGTCTGCCGCCGCGGGATTGTTCGCGGCGGTAAGCCCATACACCATCGGTATAATGCGGCCATTGCGGATCTCACCAAACCAGTTTGTCCCGCAGCTCCAGTAAAACGCTCGATCATTCGAAGAGTGGTTAGTCGGTATCCACAAGAACCAGGATCGTAAGAACGACTCCGGTGTTGCCCAGACGGAGAGAATCCTCGGAAATTTCCAGTCGCTCGGGCGCGTCGAGATGGCGAAACCACGCCTCCGTGGGAACGACCTCAGGCTGTGTCGCTTCTTCAGCACCGCCGCAGAGGTGATAGGCGAGCGTTTCGGGGCCGAGCGGCTGTTTCGATTCCATCCAAAGTCCGAAACGGTCCGAGCCCGAAAGCCACCATTGAACGTGGCCATCTTTAGACACAACTAGAAAACACTCGTGCTTTGTCTCGAGCAAAAATCGGATGGCGGCAGCGGTCAACGAGACGTTGAATTCGTCTGCGATTAATTTGGCCGTGCGCAGGGTGGGTTCGTTGGACTGAATCAGCGGGCGCACCATAAAAGTCGGCATGAGGAGCTCCGAAGCGAAGGTGTTTGCCTCCGCTTCTTTGACGTCCGTCTTATAGTCTCTGAATTTTTCCTTCGTGCAGATGAACGCCTGCGTTTCTGTGTGGAGTTCCCAATGGCCGAGCTCGTGCGACAGAGTGAAGCGGCTTCTTGGCGAGCCAACAACGCCGTCACGGACACGGATAATTCCGCGTTGACCGATTCGCACCAGCCGAGCCTCGCATCCACGCAATGCTCCCCGCCGGACTTCCACACCGCGATCTATTATTAGGGAGTCCAGATCAATCTCGGCCGGACGGCGGAAACCATATTCCTCGATCAGCTTCATTGCGACACCTTGGGCACGAATGACATTACCGATCCGCTTCATCATTAGTGGGCGGCTGTTTCTCCAAGTCTTCCAGATCCGCCAGGAGACTTGCGAGATCCTCCGCGGTCGACTCCTCGAGCTTGCGATGAAATACCATCGCCGTCTCCGGATGAACTGCGGAGATTCGATCGATCGCTTGACGAACCGCTTCTTTCAGTTGCTCCAAAGCCGCTCCGGCAAATGCCGCCGGTTTCGCCAACTGCTCCACGATTGCATCTCGTCCCGCGCGGATCTCAGCCAGACGTAACCGGTTTTGCGCTTGCGAAATCTGTTTCCGAATCTGAGCGGACATCTTACGAACATCAACTCCCGCCCGCTGCAGCTCTTGCGAAACACGTTCCGGGGACCGGTCTCCTTCTCCTTCCGGACCGAGCAGAAAACGATGCAACGCCTTTACCGCGTCGGTCGCCGGGGTGCTGTGTTCCTGGTCGCTCATTTATTCGGCTCGGCGAAAGGGTTTTTGTCCGCAAACTTCACACTGAACGCCGCCATTCTGCGCTTCAAGCGTTTCCCCATGTTCGTGACCTCAGATACGGTTTTTCCCAATCGGGTCGCGATTTCCTCACGCTTGAACACCCCATCGATGTTGCATTCAATGATTTTTTGGAGATCTGGTTCGTCCGACAATTCGTCGATCAGGAGGTCCAAGAGTTGCGAATTGATCTCTTCGGTTTCTTTCGAAACAACATCGTCCTGTTCCCGTCCATGCTCCAAAGGCCGATGCGGGGCGATTTGTTGGTCCACCTCGCCTTCGTCGGGACACGGATCGAATCGGCTTGTTCTCCGGTTCTCCAAGCTCGTGGCGAGCCCGCTGATTTTGCTCCGAATAACGGACTTAAGGACCGCAACTAGCGAAACTCCGTGATCGGCGGAGCGTATCCCGTCGATAATGTCTGTCACGCTTCCCATCACTATGTCGTGCGCTTCGCGGGCTCCGGGCGCATGCCCGCCCCACACGCCGAGCCACATCCGGTCCCGCAGTGCGCTGTATGTGAAAGCAAGGAGATCTTGAAGAACGCTGTCCCAATCCAGCGAATCCAGCAGGGCAAGTAATTCCTTCCGCACCTGAGTGCGGGATGTCTGGGGAACATGCTCTTCATCCATTACTTAATGCCGACAAGCAGGCGGAAATTGCCGTATGTCGGCAACTTTCTTCCTTGGTCTAGCAGATTTTTGATCGCGACGAAAAATAAAACGAGATTGGACGGCAAATTGTCGGCCGCGCTCGGTATCAGTCTTCAAGGGGACGATCCGACTAGATTGTCTGCTCGGACGAAAGCCCCGGAACAATCAACCCGAAAATCTCTCCGACGATGAACCTCTCATTCCAAACCATTAACGCGCTTGCGAATCGCGCACAATCACGGCAGTTCACCGCGTCTGCCAACGAATCGCTGCGTTCCGCGGTCAACACTCAAGAGGAGGTGCTCATCGCCGATACGACCGGCTATCACCTCTATGGAGACCTGCATACCACCCTCGAATTGTCAGCCGCGACTGAACAGGACAAAGCGAATCTTTTCCTGGAAGTTCTCGAAGATCTGGCCGGAATCGTTTCTGACTTTGCGCGCGCCAATCCCAACATTTTGATTTTCGAGGTGCAGGGTGAGCGCATCCATCTCTTCCTCAATCGTAACCAACTTAACACCCAAGCGATCGCCGAATTGATCGAGTTTTCGGCCTATTTTACCGACGCGGTTTACGAGACGATCAAGCCCAAGATCGAGAAATACTGGGCAGGATTCTGCATGGCTGCTGACTTCGGCCGCGCGATTGTGCTGAGCACCGGCCGCGATGGGGACGATTCTCTGATCTCGTTGGGCAATCCCGCAAACCGGCCAGCGAAGCGAATGACGCGAACCCCGCAGGTTCAAGCCGGCCATCTTGCGTTGCCCTATGAGATTGCGGAGAAGAGCGACGAGGTGCGCAATGCGGACGGGCGTTACGCGGTCGGGGATTGGATCGAACTGAACGTCAAAGGACGTCCCCGTCCGACGCAGAAATCGGCCAACGAAATTCTACTCGAGTCGGCGCTCACGAATGCTCGATTGAGTGTGAACGCCCGGCATGGTCAAGGGCGAATGGTAACGTTCGCAGCCAATGCCGCGGAGATCGTTCCGACGAGTGGCGCAACCGTGGACAATCCCACGTTCGTCGAAGCATTCGTGATTCGCGCGGACCTCGACAGGTTCACGGTCCGCGTGGAAGCAGCTTTCGCTAAGAAAGACCAGAATGCCATCAAGAGCCTGGTGCTGGAGTTTTTGCAGATCATGAAACTTCCAGACGCGTTTGAGAACTACATGGCGCGGCCATTGATCCGGCTCCCCTGGGCCGGCGACTGTTACAACGCGATCTTGCTGGCGAAAGATTACGAGAGTTACGAAGCCATGCGCGATTACCTCCCGGGGGCCGCATCTTTGCGATGGCTCGATCCCGACGGGAAGGTAAACGCCACACGCGACCAAAATCTTGCCGCGGTTGCCCTCGCAAATAAATGGTCGATCGGCGTTGCCGGCGGGGAGGAGTCGAAGGGACGGCTTCTTGTCGCCAATATTTCGACCTGGCACCGTCGCTTCCTCATTGTCGCAGGTTGGGGGGCGCGTCGATCGTTGGATGCTCAAAACGCCAAGGGGCTGAGCGCCGGCGAGTCCGCTCTTCACGATGAGGACTACGCTGAACTCGATGACGCCTATAGGAAGGCATTCAACGGTTGGGATAACGGCCCGACCGATTACCGCAAAGCTACCGCGGCAGCGCTCAAGAAGGCGGAGGATGAAAAGCTGGGGCAAAAGGTGCAGGTCGTGACGCGAACACCGGTGGTTCCCGTTCCGTCGTCACGGCCGTACTATGACAAACGGGATACCGCGGGGTCTTAATAATCTTCTATCGTTCGCGCTGAGCTTGGATGGTTACGTTGAAAATGCGTCGTCATGGAAGCTGGCTCGCTCGATCACGACTCCTAACAATCTACTGAAGGACGTGGCTCCGACATTGAGCTTTACCGCTGATGTCGTGGTGCCGGATCGATCGTTCTCCTTAGCGTTTTCATTCCTCGATCAACCGCTGCATTACGCTCCACAGGTTAAGTCTAGCGCGCCGTGGTTGCGCCGGGATATCGACTGGCATGTTTACGACGACGGGACGCTTTGCTGGGCATATCCGCAGCATTATTTCGAGTTGATGCGTGCCCTTTCGAATCACTTGGATGAACCTGAATTGCTGCAAACCGCGGCGTGCTGGTGTGTTTCAAAATCGGCGGAACTGGTTCAGCGTCATTTGATCGCGGAGGAATTCGCTCTCAAAACCTGGCCGCAAGAGTGGGACGCCTGGCCCCATGGCAAAGACGCCGCCCAAGCGCAATTCGATGAGATGAAACGGCGCGGGAAGTTCGACGCCGAGATTCGTCATCTCCTGGCGGCGAGGAAGCCGTGAGAAAAAAAGAGGTCGGAGTTCGCTATCGACAATTTGTGACGAAAGCACTCTGACCCTTATTCCCCTCCCGCCGTCTCGGAGGCCCGCGCCAGTGCCTGCGTGTCGATATATTCCCGGATGTTCGTGACTTTGCCATCTCGAACGGTGATGGCGAAAACCCAGTGGTCCTCGAATGTCTTCTTCGTGGCTTTGATTTTCCCCGTGGCGAAGCCGACGATCATCACCCGGTCGCCTTGCGCTACGAACTCGGGCGGCTTCGGGTAGGAAGTTTCCAACGTGTCGGAAGCCTTCTGAAGCAAATCCGCCAGTCCCGCGTGCCCGCGGTGCGCGCCGGCCAGCGGCCAGCCCTCGCCCGGAATAATCCACTCAATGTCCTCGGCAGACAACGCCAGCAGACCTTGCTTATCGCCGCTGCCGAGCGCTGCAAAAAAATCCTTAACAATCTGGATATTCTTTTCTGTGCTCATCTCTATTTACTCTTTGTTTGTAGGTTGAGTTTGCGCTCTTCTTCCAAATAACTCTCGCTGAGAAGTGACCGCGTCGGGGGTCAGACCTGTGCCATGCCTCCATCGACGGCGAGATCCACGCCGGTGATGTATGAACTTTCATCGGAAGCGAGGAACACGACGGCAGCAGCGACTTCCTCGGCCTTACCCCTGCGGCCGAGCGGAACTTCCGAGGCGAACTGAGCTGCCACCTGTTCTACCTGTTCAGCCGTGAGGCCCGCGTTCTCCAAGGCTGGAGTTTCGATTGGGCCAGGACTCATCGAATTCACACGAATCTTGCGATCCTTAAGCTCCACCGTCCACCCGCGAGCGAAGCAACGCACGGCCGCCTTGCTGGCGGCGTAGGCGCTAAATGCTGAATCTCCCCTTACGTTCGCGACCGAAGAGGTCAGGATGATCGAGCCGCCATCCTTAAAGAGGGGAAGGGCCTTCTGCGCGGTAAAGAACGTTCCCTTCACATTGAGGTCGAAGGTTTTGTCGAAATGAGCTTCGGTAGCTGTCTCGAGCGGTGCGACTTCACCCCAGCCGGCATTTGCGAAGAGGACGTCGATGTGACCGTGTTTCTCTTTCACGACGGCAAAGAGCCGATCCAGATCTTCTAAGCGCGTTACGTCGCCCACGACCGTCGTGACGTTTCTCCCGATCAAGGCTGCGGCCTCTTTCAGCTCTTTCTCTCGTCGGCCAGTTATCACGACGTGGGCGCCTTCTTCCACGAAGCGCTTGGCCGTGGCCAGGCCTATCCCGCTGTTTCCGCCTGTGATGACCGCGATTTTTTCCGCTAATTTTTGTCCATTCTTATTACTCATATCTTTTCTCCTTTGTTTCAGTTTTCCTTATTTTGGGAAGGTGAGACTTACGCTTTGCCTCCAAAGCTGACGTAGTCATCGAGTTCGCCGAATTCGAAGAAGGTTTTGATATCTTCCCGGGTTTTTGAAAGCCGGCCTAGGTGTTCGGCAAAGAACGCAAGTGTTTCCGCGTCGGTGTCGGGCGCGCGTTTGTCCATATAAGCAGACCAGGCCTCGATTTCCCATGGCGCGCGCAGCGTCTTGGAATGAGCCTGAACCCATGCGAGTATTTCCCCGTCACCTTTGCCGGTGGCCAGTTCCTTCGACAAGGCATCGGGATCGAAACCAAGAAATTTCACCAGGTGCTGGTCGGTGGGGGAATTGTATATGTATTCGCCATTCTTCCCGGCGAGGGTCGCCCGGCCCTTGTCGAGCATGCGCGCCAAAATCACGTAGTTGCCCAAACGAACGCGAAAGCTCCGGGGCGGGCGTTGAGTGAGATCAATAAAGAAATGTTGGGTTTTCATAATTTTCCAATTCTAGGAGGCCGTGGTCCAAAGCGGTATCAATCCAGGCTGTGCTGGGGCGGCCCTTATTTTCGAACTGGCCATCATAGATCTCCTCGATCATTGCGGCTAATGCCGGTTGGTCATTGCCGTGATGCGCAATGCGCATCACTATTTTGACCGTGCTGGAAAAACTTCGTTTGTTCCTGGTGATCCTGGAGGAAGGCAGCTTCCGTCGTGCGGCGGACCGTCTGCGCATTTCTCAGTCCGCCATTACGCGGCAGATCCAAGCACTCGAACTCGAGCTCGGCGGGCACGTTTTGGAACGAACATCGGCCGGGGTGCGTCCCACGAATGGAGGAGCTGTCCTCGCCGAAAGGGCAAAAAGGCTGCTGGCAGATTATGATTCCACCATGGCGGAAGTCCGCCGGCTGAATCGCGGAGACAGTGAACGGTTGCGGATTGGCTATATTGCGTCGGCCGTCCAGGAGTATCTTGGGCCGGCACTGGCCGTGCTGCGGCGCGATCATCCAAGGCTGAAAGTCGAAATGCTCGATCAAACGCCCGGCGAGATGATTATCGCACTAAGGCAAGGTAAGATTGACCTGGCATTGACCTTGCACGGGATAGACCTGCTCTCGCGGGATTTCTATATTCGGAAAATCGCAACGGTTAGGAGCCTTGTTGCGCTTCCCGTCAGTCACCGGCTCGCGACCAAAAGACAGGTGTCTATCTCACAATTGAAGGGCGAAACATTCGTCCGGGGATCGGATGATGTGGTGCCGGGATACACCCAGAGGATCATTCAGCTCTGCCGAAAGAATGGCGGCTTCCGTCCCCGCCTGGCCACCATTGATAAAGCAACTAATCGCGTGGAATCTCTCGCGGAATCACTCGCCGTGGCCGCAAATGAAGAAGCGATTTCGATTCAACCAGCCTTCATTTCGCACCTTAAAGTTCCGAACGTGGTCATGGTTCCCCTCGCTGACGCCGGTGCCACCTGGGATTTGTTCGTGGTCTGGCTGCGCGGCAAAACTGCCGGCCCATTGCGGACGTTGCTCAGCGAGCTAAACCTGAAGCCTTAACGAAATAACGAACGGAGCTTAGGGTTCAGAGCTTACTATAGACAATTTGTGACGAAAGTAAGCTCTGACCTTCTCTGACTCCTCTTTTAGGGGTCAAATGAAAGGGGTCAGAGCTAAGTATTGACACGACCGGGTTGGCAATACTCAAACCCGCAGCGCTGACCAAATGGTCATACTTTGCAAAGTGTGGCCATGACTTCGGCCGCGTCGCCTTCGGGAGCCGACGCTTTGGCCCGGCTGCGCCGCGTTACTGGTAAGCCTTGAGGAGCGGGGCGGTGTCTGCTGGTGGGACGCCGAGTTTCGTCAGGGTTTCGGCGTCAAACGCGCCGCCGTCATGATCGGCGATCGTCCAGCCCGCCGCGGTGCGATGCAACACGACGGAGATGTCGCTCTCGTCCTGGTAAGCAGTGCAAAGGGCCCAGTCGTGCGAGACCGAGACGTGCAGAACCTTGCCAAACTTCGCTGCGACGACTTTGCGGACCTGCTTTACGTCTTTGCTATCGCCAAAATCGGCGGCCATGGCCGAGAAATTCAGCCCGCCAAGAGTGAGGACGACACACAGAGTGATGAACCAGCTTCGAATTTTCATGGTGAGAGATTCTCCGACGATCGATCTATGCTGTAAAGATGCACGGGTCTCAAAAAGCGTTCAGCCAAATTAGATCGCGCGAGCGGCCTTCAGATCTTCTCCCAAGCTCGAGCGGCGACCGGGTCGCGGCCTTCGTCGAATTCGATGTGGTCGATGAGGGTCTCGATCGGTCTTCCGGCAAGGCCGCTCTCCTGGATGCGCTGGGGGAGGACGTGGCTGCGTTCGTCGCGCCAGCCGAGCTTGGCGATGAAGCGATTCCAAATATGGCACTCTTCGTCGGTGCGCGGGGTGCCGTGGGAGTGTGCCCAATTCAAGACGACCTCGTCAGGCTGGCCCGCTAGCGTGCGGGTCCTGATCTCTGAATAAGGAACTCCGAGGAATCGGCAGCAGCGTCCATCGAGGGTGAATGGGTGCGGTTCGCCGAGGTTTTCCTTGTAATCCGGCGAGAGCTGACCGGCGGCGTGAAGGCGAATCTTATCCAGCATTCGCCCGAAATAAATCAGGCGCCCGACTTTATCGTAGCAACTTCGGAGGCCGGGGATGGAATTTGGCATGAGTTAATTCTAGCCGTGGGACTGTCACTCACAACTTTTCAGAAAGCCATGTCTGGCCGGCGCATTGGGCCGATCGACTGCGGACGGTGCGGCATTCGCCATTTTCTAGAATGCGGAGAATAGCGGTGACGAAAACGAGGAGTCTGCTGCGAAGCACGAATTGTGAGACGACCGCGCCGGTTGCCATGAGGAATTGGCAGGCGATGCGCCTGCCCTACAACGGAAGAACAAAACAAACGCCCAATGTTCGAATGCGGAAGAGAAATTGTAGGGCGACCGCGCCGGTTGCCGTGAGGAATTGGCAGGCGATGCGCCTGCCCTACAAAGGTCGATCGGACGTGGCGGTTGGTTCGTTCCGCTGTCCACGTACCCGCCGGCTATGGCGGCAACCCAAAGGAAACCCTGCCACTCATCAGCGTGGCGTCACAGAAGACGTTAGACGTTATGTGAAAGAGAACGCGATCGAAGACGCCATTTTTCACGGAAAATCGAGGTTTTTGGCGCGGGACCCGCTGTCTCCGAATGGGTGTCATCATCAACTGGACTCGTTCTGCTGGACGATCCGCTCGTCGCAAGCGCCGAAGCTGATCTTCAGCTGGAGATTGGGCATGTCCTTTTTGTCGACATCGTCGGTTACTCACGCTTCCTCATAAATGAGCAGCACGAGAGCCTGCAGAAGCTGAATCGAATCATCCGAAACACGGAAGCGTTTCGGATCGCGGAGGAGGCGGATAAACTCACTCGATTACCGACCGGCGACGGCATGGCGCTGGTCTTTACCAGTAGCCCCGAGGCGCCGGTGCGTTGCGCGGTCGAAGTCAGTAAAGCGCTGCGGGATGAGCCGAAGCTCGCCGTTCGCATCGGCATTCACAGCGGACCAGTTAGCGCGACGACGGATGTGAACGACCGCTCGAATGTCGCTGGCGCCGGGATCAACATCGCGCAGCGGGTGATGGATTGCGGCGACGGCGGTCACATCCTGCTTTCGAAACGCGTGGCCGAAGACCTGGCGCTTTACCGGCATTGGCTACCGGCTCTACACGACCTCGGGGAATGTGAGATAAAGCACGGAAACGTGCTTTCCATAGTCAATTTCTACACGCCCGAAGTCGGAAACCGGCAGGTGCCGGAGAAAATGAAAAGGGGCGGCGCTGATCGGACGCGCGGTGTTTACAGACGCGGAATCTTCTTTGCCGCGGCAGGCCTGGTGGCAGTCGTCATCGCGCTGGCGTTCAGAAATTCCTCGGATCAAAAGCTGCCTGAACCGGCCGCCCCCATGATGGCGAGCGGCGCGAAGACGCCGGCCCACGTGCCCGCCAAGA
>PNAS01000038.1 GCA_003169695.1 Spartobacteria bacterium | reverse complement strand
AGCGTCGTCTTCGTTTTCATCAATTTGCAGGGCAGCCGCTCCGGCTGCCGGTTTGGGGAAGCAAGGTCCCCGTGGCGACCGCTTGCCCTCCAATAAAAAATCCCAGCGCGAGCAGTCTCGGTTTCATCGCGAAAAAATCACGTCCGGCGCTGCCACCAAACGGCGAAGCCCAATACCGCCGGGATGAGCGGCATTAAGACGAGGATCAACCAGCGCAGATTTCGCAGCGCGTTTTCATCGAGGCTGAAGGTGAGAGTTTGGGGAACTTTCGGCGCGATGCCGATGAGCTGCTCGCGATTCAGCAGCCAGTTCACGGCGCCGGAAATGAAATCGAGCGCCTGTTGGTCCTGCCTGATGGCGTTGTCTTGAATGAACGTTGCATTGCTCGCCACCACCATGCGCGATGAGTTCGCCTGGACGCGTTCGTCGGCGCTGCCTCCCTTCTCAATCGACACCGCAATCGTGTGGATGGAGTCCCCGTTGCGCAACGCATCTTCCTGGAACTTTGCCTGGTCGCCCGAATTGTAGTCGGCTTCGGCCCAGTAGCCTTTTTCCGCCTGCACGAGCGGTTGCAGACGGACATTCGCGGCGCGTACGCGGTCCGGCTCGAGCGTGAGCGAACACGCACCGCCGGGGAAAATTCCGCGCGCCTCCGCGAGGCGCTTCGTAATCGGACTGTCTCCGAGGAACCGCGCTTGAACATCGCGGAGCAGCGCCACTTCCTGGATGCCCGTTTTCACCATGGCCATAAGCCGGTTGTCGTCTACCTTGACACCGAGTTCGTTCAGAAAAGCGTTCAGCTTTGGTGTTCTCGCGCCCGGATCGAGTAAGAGGAGGATACGCCCCTGTTTTTCCCAAAAGTCGCGGAGCAATTTCATTTCGCGATCGGAGAAGTCGTACTGGGGACCGTCGATCATGATGGTTTTGAACTCTGCCGGAATCGCGCCGACTTCGAAGAGATTCAGTTCTTGGAACTTGATGTTTTCGTTCTCGATAAATGTCTTCAGCACTCTGATGGGGCTGGTTGTCTCCTCTGTTGGCATCGCGGTGGGCGGCGGTTCCGTGATCGGCGATTCCTTGTGGCCGAGCACGTACCCGATAGTGTTCTTCTTGCCTTCGACCAACTCCATCAAGGCGCTTGTGACCGCTTGCTCGCCCTTGAACGCCGTGACCTTTGGCGGCTCGCCGAACATCGCATTCCCCTGGTCGACTTCGGCCATCTCGGACACCTTCACGGTTTTGTTCCGGCCGTCGTAATCGAGGATCAGAAGATCTTCGCCGGTGACCACCTTGTATTTATCGAGAAGCTCTTTCGCCCGCGAAAGATTGCGCTCCGGATCGATGTTCTCGACATCGAGTTTACCTTTAGCGGCGTATTGATATTCCGTCAGCATTCCCTGCACATCGCTGGCGATCGCATTGTTCGGCATGAAGAAAACCGTGATCCGCGCTTTGCCTGGCATGCTCTGGAGGAAGCGCTTCGTTTTGTCCGAGAGCGCGAACTTCTTGTCGCGTGAAAGGTCCCAGCGCCGGTAATGTTCAAACCCGAGGTAATTCACCATGACCGCGATCACAAGCAGGATCGCGATCTGGACAAGGACGTTCAGACCGATCCGAACGCGATGGATCTTTTGCGGCTTGGCCGGGGCTGATTCGTCGTCGGCCATTTTCACAATCTCCACTTCCGCGATTGGAATGCCTGGTAAGTCAGCGTCAGCATCACAACAGTCATGCTGAGATAAAGAACCATCGGGCGCGTATCGATCTCACCGCGCGAGAGCGCTCCCATTTGTTCCAGCGCGGAGAAGTAGCCGAGCAATTGCCGGGTCGAGGAATTGACTTCCTGCAGAACGAACGAGATGAGCCCGGAGAAAAAATGCAGCGTGATGACGCAGAAGCAAATGATTGCGGCGACGATCTGGTTTTTGGTCAGGACTGAGGCGAGGCAGCCTACCGAGAGATAGAACATTCCGAGTAAAAGCAGCATCAGATACGTGCCGAGGTATGCGCCGGTCGAGTTTGCGGCGGGCTGATGGGTGACCGCTTGAAAGACCCAGAAATAAATGAGCGTCGGGAGCCAGAGGATTACATAAAAAACGAGAGCGCCGAAGAATTTCGCGAGCACGACCTGCCAATCACGAACCGGTGCGGTCATGAGCGGCTCGATCGTGCCGAGTTTAAACTCCTCCGCGAACAATCGCATGGTGATCAGCGGAAAAATCAGAACGAACGCGAACCAGAAGAAGACCGAATTGAAGAACGCTTCCTGCACTGAATAGGCCACTGGCCGTTGATTCATGAATGACAGCTGGAAGTAGAAATCCGCTCCGCTCACGAATAGGAAGAAGACGAGAACGATGTAAGCGATCGGCGAGTAGAAGTAGCTGCGAACTTCGCGCGCCAGAAGCGTGTAGAACTTTCTCATGCTGAAACGTTACGCTTCATCCGGGTGCGTGATCTCGACGAACACATCTTCCAGCGTCGCCTTTCGCTGCGACAGTTCACGCAACGTCCAGTGCCGCTGGCTCGCCAAACGAAAAACTTCTTCGCGCACGTCCGTCTCGGCTTCCACGCGCAATGCGAAAATTTCCCACTCACCATCGGCTGACGCGGTGACATCGCGAACACCCGGAATCTTCTTCAGTTCTTCAGTGCCGTTGTCCGAACCGACCTTCGCTTCGACGCTGACCCCGCCCGCCGTCCGGATCCGGCCGAGCAAATTTTCGGGCGTATCACAGGCTTCGATTTTCCCCTTATTAATAATGATCACCCGGCTGCAGGTCATCTCGACCTCCGGCAAAATGTGCGTGGAAAGAAGAATCGTATGTTGCTTGCCGAGGTTCTTGATCAGGTCGCGCACCTGGCGAATTTGATTGGGATCGAGGCCGCTGGTTGGCTCGTCGAGAATCAGCAAATCCGGTTCGTGCACGAGTGCGTCCGCCAAGCCCACCCGTTGCCGGTAGCCTTTGGAAAGCGCGCCGATCAGTTTCTTCTCCACCTCTTTTAGGCCGCACAGTTCCTTCACGTCGCCGACACGTTCCGCGACGCGGCGATGCGGAACCCCTTTCAACGCGGCCCGATAATCGAGGTACTCAGTGACCCGCATGTCGTTATAGAGCGGGACGTTCTCTGGCATGTAACCGAGATGTGCCCGGGCTTGAAGCGATTGCTCGAAAATGTCGAAGCCAGCGACCGACGCGCGGCCGGAAGTCGGCGGCATGAAGCTCGAGAGGATCCGCATCGTGGTGCTTTTCCCGGCGCCGTTCGGTCCGAGAAACCCCATGATTTCGCCCTTGCCCACTTCGAAATTCAGATCCTGAATCGCGGTCTGGCCCGCGTAGCGCTTGGTGAGGTTTTGGACTTTGATCATGAGGCGGTAATGCTGTCAGACAACTGAAACGGCATTGCGTTGCGAGATTTCCTCTAATTTCACCGCGCGGTCAAAGGAACAGTCTCCACTTGTTGGCCCTGGCCGTTCGCGCGCACGATGCCGACCGTGAAATCGACGCTGGTGCCAGGTTCCACGCGCGCGAGCAGACTTTCCAGCTGTTTGATGGATGAAACATTGTAGCGGCCCACACGATATATCACGAGGCCGCGCTGGATTCCCGCGCGATCAGCGGGGCTTTCGGGCTCGACCGCGCTGACCAGCACGCCGCGGCCCTGCACATATCCGAGCGCGTCCGTCAAATCCGGCGTCAAGTTTTGCAATTGCAGTCCGAAAAGCTGCTGGGCCTGCGAGCCGGTTGTTTCGCTTTCGGCAGGTTGGTTCTTCGGTGGCGGCTTATTCTGCGCCACCTCTTTGAACAGCGCGACGCTTGTGCGGACCGTTTCCGCGGGAATTGCGAAGCCCAGTCCCTGGGTGGGAACGCCTTGTGGAGTAAAAGCCATCTTGGCAGAGCTGACCCCAACGAGGCGTCCGGATAAATCGATGAGCGGGCCGCCGCTATTGCCCGGATTGATGGCGGCGTCGGTTTGCAATAAATCCTTGTAATCGGTTTCGTCGATCGTGATGTCGCGTTTTGTGCCGCTCAAGATGCCCCGGCTGATCGAGCTGCCGTATCCGGCGGCGTTCCCGACCACGAGCACGGTTTGGCCCAGGAGGTTCGGCGAGATGTTTTCGAGATTGATAAACGGGAAATCCGCTTTTGCATCGACCTTGATGAAGGCGAGGTCCTTCTTCTTGTCGCCGGTGATGTAGTGGGCATTGTAGGTCTTTCCGTCGTTCATCGTCACCTCGATCTTCAAGTCGGCGGCGCGCTGCACGACGTGATCGTTCGTCACGATATAGCCCGCGGGATCGACAATAAATCCAGAGCCAAGGCTCTGAAGCGTTTGCCGGATTTCGCGGGAACGACCCCGATAATTGCCGAAGTATTGCGCCGCGAAGTCTTCAAAGGGATCGCGGACCCGCCGTCGTACAATCCGCTCCGTATTGATATTGACGACCGCGGGCAGCACCTTGGCCACGGCCAGCACCGCCGGCTCCGAGGCAGGATCCGCCTGGGCAAAGAGCGGCGTGCCAGATGCGACGAGCAACCAAAGGCTCAACGCCCAACTTTCACACGAAAGCAGTGATTTCCCCCCCAGATTCATTTTGCGAGGCAAGTAACGGAACACTCCTTACACTGTCAACTTGCCGCACCCACGGAATCTTTGCAGATTGAATCTGCAATGCGCCCGTCTTTCGCCACCCGATTAAACCTCGACCTGCTCGAGGAAAACTACGGGCGTTGGCAGAACGATCCCGAATCCGTCGATTCGGGTTGGTCTGCGTTTTTCGAAGGCTTTGAGCTGGGCGATCTCCATTTGCTCAATGGCGCGGCGACAGCCGTACAGCCGGGTCCTGAGGTCTGTGAGAGTCCGCTGCAGACCCGGATCGATGGGCTGGTCTATGCGTACCGGACGCTCGGGCACACCATTGCGCGCCTCGATCCTCTCGCGAAAAAACGGCCGGAAAATCCGCTCCTCAGCCTGCGCGAGCTCGGTTTCAGCGAGAAGGACCTGGATATGCAGGTCTCGTCCAAGTTCTTTGTGGATAACCGCAAGATGACGTTGCGCGAGATGATCGCAGCGCTTGAAAGCATTTATGCAGATACGATCGGCGCCGAGTTTCAGCACATTCAGAATCCGCGCATCCGCAACTGGGTCCTGTATCGGCTCGAATCGCGTCCGGCCAAGCGCGACACCTCGCGGGAAACGCAGATCGCAATGCTTCGCACACTCCTGGAAGCCGAAACGTTCGAAACCTTTTTGCACACTCGCTATGTCGGGCAAAAACGTTTTTCGCTCCAGGGCGCTGAATCGCTCATGGTCATTCTCGATACGATTCTACAGCGCTGCCCCGGAGAGGGGATCGAGGAAATTTGCATGGGGATGGCGCACCGCGGCCGGCTCAATGTCCTGGCGAATTTCCTGAAAAAATCGCTCCAGGTGATCTTCACGGAATTCTCGACCAACTACATTCCGGATCTCGTTGCTGGTGACGGCGACGTGAAATATCACCTGGGATATCGGACGGTCCGAAAACTCGAAAACGGCGCCGAGGTTGAGATCGGGCTCGCTGCCAATCCCAGCCATCTTGAAGCGGTCAATCCTGTCGTGGAAGGAAAGGCGCGCGCCCG
>PNAS01000033.1:7362-21367 GCA_003169695.1 Spartobacteria bacterium | reverse complement strand
AGGTTGATGGCCTGCGCGGCTGGAATCGGCGTGGGGGTGGATGTCGGTGTCGACGTAGCTGTAGGCGTGGGCGTCGCGGCAGGAGTACCGGTTGGAGTAGCTGCCGGTGTAGCCGTGGCGGTAGCTGTTGGTATCGGTGAAGGTGTTGGTGAAGGTGTCGGCGTGGGTGCAATTGTGGCGGTAGCTGTTGGTGTCGGTGAAGGTGTCGGCGTCGGTGCTCCCCCCGGAGCGACGCGAACGTAATAAACGTCTTCTTCGAGATTGAAGGTTGCGGCATACGCGACATTGCCTCCGGTATTGTCTGAAACGATTGTGATATAATCGCCCATCTTGTCCTGGTTCGGATAGCCGAGGAAAGGATTGAACGAATTGCTCACCGCGACATTGGGCGACCACGTATCGCCCCCGTCCATGCTGAAAGAATAGAAGAGCTGCGAATCGGTGTTGTTCGCCGCGTTGCGCGTGTCCAGCCAAACGGAGTCTATGCGTCCATTGGGCGCTACCGAAAGCGTGCCGAACCAGTGCCATTTGTTGTGATTGATCGGATCGTCGTTGATACGCTTAGGCGCGCTGAAGGTTTGTCCGCCGTCCGTGCTGCGCACGAACATCACGTCGGTTCCGGTGAAAAAGCCGGTCGGCTGCACGCTCGCCATCATGTAAATATTGTTATTGGTACTGGTGCCCGAACGGTCCACCGCCAGGAAAATCTGCCCCGCCAGTCCGGCCGGATTTATCGTGTCGCCGAAATCTATGGCGCCGCCAAGGTCGACTGAGGTGCTTTGGTCAAAACTTGGCGTGACGTTCCCGTTCTGTGCGTTGCTCGAACGAATGCAGTAAAACTGGCTCCCAAAATCCCCACCGCCGATAAAGAGATTGCCGTTGGTGTCCACGTCGAGTGTCCCCCATACGGGAGAGTTGGGAATATCGATCGGACTCATCCAGGTGACGCCGCCGTCGGTGGAACGGCTGAATTGCCCGGCGCTGCAAGCGGCGGCTGTGCTCCAAGCCTGGTATTGGAACCCGTGACCCATGCCGTTGGTTTTATCTATGGTAAACCACTCCTTGTCGCCTCCTCCCCCGCCTCCCTCGGGTGGCAGACGCGTCCAGGATTGGCCGCCGTTTAGCGAGCTCCACATGTCATCACAAAATGTCTCCAGGAGGCTAAGGTAGAAAAAATTCCCTGTCTCATTCGAGTTTAACACCGGATCACTCCGGAATACGTTACTTTCCAGAACACTGGGAAACGTCCATGACGTGCCGCCATCAGTTGTGTATCCCCAGCCGCCCTGCCGGAAATTGGACTGGACACTGTTGAACTGCCTCCAACCAATCGTCATTTTGCTGGGGTTTGTTGGGTCAACGGCAATGGACGTCTCGTTCGCGGCGTCGCCGGTGATATTCATGCCGTTCGAATCGACGTTAACCTGATGACTCGTGAAGGTGCCGTGCACCGAAACCATTCCCGGCGAAACCCCTATTCCCCACAAGGGGACAGGGGCAGGCGGGTTGTCGTATTTTTCGAGTGGCTCGGTCGGGAGTGGCCTGTGTCGCGCGGTCTGGCCCGAAGCGATGGCCAGGACAGATTGCAAAACCAGACAAGTAAAAAAGCTCGCCTTTGACACTCTAAAATACCGCAAGCTGAATAAGCGCATCATGCAACATAAGCCAACATGGACGGGGCGTCCGTCAAATTTTTCAACGAAAACTGGGCACCTGGTAAAGAAGTCCGTCCGCCCGGCTGGTGAGAGCGCGATCTGAACGACACCGCGGAGCGGCGGTTTGCTCGGGGGGGGACTTGAACCCCCATGCCTTGCGGCATACGCCCCTCAAACGTACGTGTCTGCCATTTCACCACCCGAGCGAGAAAGCGGATGGTAGATGGTAGATAAGAGCCGCTGCCTCGCAAGTCTTGTTTGCCGCGCGCATGTCCACTCACTCGTTCTCTTGCTTGTGATCATAATCGTAATCGATCAGACACGAGCAGGATCGGAGGTGAAACCTGCATTACCCGTTGCTTCCCGCGGTGCGAGCCACAGATTGAATAAATGCAACCGGATGCGCCTGAGCGAGAGACCGACTGGATCAAGGTCGACCTCCACATCCACACGCTCGACGATCCGAAAGACGTGCTCGATTACTCGGCGCACCAACTACTCGAGCGGGCCCGAGGGCTCGGGTTTCGCGTGCTCGCGATTACGTTGCACGACGCCGTTTTCGATCGCGCGGAAGTTTTCGCGGATGCCGCGAGCATGGGAATTCTGATCATCCCCGCCGCCGAGGTTCGACTGGAGGGCGCCGATGTTATTTTGCTCAATGTCACGACGAACGAAATCGAATCACTCCGAAGCCTGAACGATCTGCAAGCGCTGCGCATCCGACGCGGACAGTCTCTTTTTACGATTGCGCCGCATCCGTTTTACGTCCTGGGCGGTTCGATGGGCGAAAAGCTAGTGCAGAAAATCGATTGTTTCGACGCGATTGAGCTCTGTCATTTTTGGACCCGCTTTTTCAATCCAAATCGCCGCGCGATGAAAGTCGCGGCGCGTTTCCAGAAACCGCTGATCGCGACCTCCGACGCTCATCGGCTCCACGCCTTTGGATCGAATTACACGAGCATCCCACGTCCGGTGGCGCTGACGATCGAAAATGTTTTGGCGGCCCTCCGGAACGGACCGCTGCGCGTGACAAGTCCCCCCTGCAGCTTCACGGATTTGATCAGCACGATCTATTGGGTCTTCGTCGCGCAGCCATTACGGAGGCGGTCCCGGCGACATGACCATGGCTCCGAGGTTCCCCGACGTCGAAATTGCTCGCCGCCGGCAACCCAGCAAGACAACCTTGAGTCGAATCGGCGAACGTGACAGAAGATCACCTGATATGAAAAAAATCGTCTTCCTTTTTCTTCTCTCCGCGATCGCGCTCGGAGGTTGCAACATGTTCGGTTCCAAAAAAGATAAGAAGGATGCTGCCGTAAAGAAGCGCGCGAAGGCGGAGCTGCGGGATGAAAACGCGGACGTTGATTTTCATGCATTCGTCGGGCGGCTGAAAAAGGCTGTGGCGGCGCACGATGCAAACACTCTGGCTTCGATGATGACGGAAGATTTCGCCTACGTTCTTGGAGCGACAGCGGCGGAGGACCGCAAGGGCGAGGGGGTGTTTAAATACTGGGATGAAAACGGGCTCTGGACGGAACTCGACGGTATCCTGACGGAGCGTTTCGCAAAGAAAGGGGAGTTCTGGGTTGCCCCACCGCAGTTTGCCGATGAGTCGCTTCACTATGATGGCTATCGGGTGGGCATCCGCCGGGTCGGCGGGAGCTGGAAGTTCGTATATTTCGTCAACGGCTAGCGACGCGATGTGAAGCAGTTTTTAGCGACGGATAGACACGGATGAAACACAGATAAAGCAGGGAATTGCCTGGTCCGTGCCTTGAATTCGTCCCTATCCGTGTTCCATCTGTGTTAATCTGTGGCTGACCTCTCTTCTCATCTCGGTTTGCCGCATCGACCGCCGTTTGTCTTCGTGCGCGAATTGATCAAGTGCAACCCGGGTACCTTCGCGGAAGCCGCAACGTCGTTTGCCGCGGATGATCCGATCTTCGCTGGTCATTTTCCGGATAATCCACTGGTTCCCGGCGTCATCCTTACCGAGGCGCTCGCGCAAACGGCCGGCATCGCGGCGGCGTCAGGTTACCCCGAAGTTCCAAAGCCGCTGTTTCTTCTTTCCGCGATCCGGAGCATGAAATTCTTTCGTGCCGTTCGACCCGGGGAACAGGTCGATCTTCGCGCCGAAAGATTGGCGCAGGTGGACGACCTGGTGCAATTTAGAGTCGATGCCAGCGTAAACGGCGTGCGGGTTGCGGAAGGCCAGCTCGTCTTGAGCGTAGCGGCGAATTCGGCAGACGGGCCGGAATAAAATCGAACCTCTCAAAAGCGTGCAAAGCACAGAGCGAACACTTCAACCGCATTTCGCCATCATCATTCCCGCCTGCGACGAAGAGGAGTGCATCGGCCGCGTGCTCGATGAGCTGTCGGGCACGATCGATCCGGAAAAATTCGTGATTGTCGTCGGGGTCAACGGATCTTCGGATCGGACGGCGGAAGTCGCGCGTGGACGCGGAGCCCTGATAGCCGAGACCACGGAGCGCGGATACGGTCACGGCTGTCAAAGGGCCATCGATTTGGTTGCGGCCACGTTGCCGTCCGTGCGCGCTTACATCTTTCTCGCGGGTGATGGCGCGAGTGATCCGCAGGATGTGCGCAAGCTCGTCGCCGCGTATGAGCAGGGTTATGCGTTCGTGCTCGGCGCGCGCACGGGCCAGGTGAGGAATTGGCCGGTCATGAGGTTCTCGCATGTCATCGCAAATTTCGCGCTTGCTCTGTGGTGTGGACTGCTCGCGCGGCGATGGTTCACGGACCTCGCGCCGCTTCGCCTGATCGACCGTGAATTATTCGAAGCAATCGCTCCGCAGGAAAAAACGTTTGGCTGGACGATCGAGCCCCAGGTGGTCGCGGCGAGATTGGGCGCGGCGATCTGTGAGGTGCCCGCGAGCGAGCGACCTCGCCTGGCCGGGGCCCAAAAAGTTTCAGGCGTAACCTGGCGGCGTACTTTTTCGATTGGTTGCCGCATTCTTGCCGCAGGCTTCCGGGCGCGGTCGCGCTTTCAGCGGAGAACGAATGTTGAGTTTGGCCGTTCGGAAAGGGAATTGGTCACGCATACACAGCGTGGATCGTAACGGCCGGGTCTGGGCGCGCGTGAGCTCCCGGCGGCTTGTCTTCTTCTTTTTTTCGCGGGCGTGTTTGATGGCCCTCCTTGTATTTTGTGCGAGCTGCGCGTTTTTTTACAGGCAACCGGCGTTACCAAAGCGTGCTGCCATCGAATCGACAGAGACGCCGCAGGCTGATGAGAAATTCGCAGCGCTCGTTCAAAACGCGGACATCGTTTACTTTCCCACCGAATTGTCGGGGCGGGCGTCACGGTCCGAGCCGGCGACGAAATTAGTGGATGCGTTGCAGCACAGCGGAAACGCATTCGCGATAGGTTGGGACCTGATTGGCGGTGAAGAACAAGCGCTGCTCGACCAATGGGCGACCCGCCATCTCTCACTCGAAAGCCTGATTTCCCGCCTGCATTTCTCCGGAACAGCTCGCGAACGCGAAAACTGCCGCGCCTTACTTAGTGAAACGAAGGAGTGGGGCGTGCGCTTTCTCGCGCTTCGATGTCCGGCGGACCTTTTGACCGCGGCGCGGTCCGAAGCGACATCGGACTCACCGGCGCGCCCAGAAATCCCGCGCGATTTCCATTTGCCGCCCGAGGATTTCCGAAGATTTGCCGAGCGCTTTTCGGCGGCCGACGGGATGAATGAGGCCAGGCTGCGGGCCGCTTATGAAGCAGGGCTAGTCGCAGAAGAATTCGCGGCCGAGCGGATTGTCGGACATTTTCGCGACCACAGAGACGAAAAATTGCTCGTTTTCGTCCGCCAGCGCCATCTCGAGAGAGCCCGCGGCGTGCCGTATTTCGTCGCGCAAAAAATCAAGGCGCGTCAGTTGGTGCTCGATTCGCAGCCCCGCCGGTCTTCGCCTTCCCAGTTGTTAGCCTTGAGGTTTCAGCGGGGACTCCCGTGGAGACTCGAGATCATAGATGGCTCCCCAGGCACCGGTCGCGATCAACTTTGATTCTTGTTCCCAGGGGCGCTTGCTGAGCGGGTAATTCGTCTTCTCTTCACGGCCCCAGAACAAATAGCGCGCGCGGAAAAAACGCGCCGTTTCTTTCCAGCCGGGCGCTCCATTCATCAGCGTCGCAAGCTTTGCGGAGTCGGGCCCATATTCAAAACCCTGGGTCCAGACATGACCAGGGTATCCCAGAATGAGTTTCCGCCCCTGCAGGAGAAGCGGATGATTGTAGGTCGGGAAAGCAGCATAGCGCGCTTCGGCCGGCAATTTCTGAACCACGGCGCCCACCGCGTCCAGCTCAGTGCGATCTGCCAGACCGTAGCCCGTTTTGCCCGCCGCCAGTCCGCCGAAGAGCGTAACAAAACCCGAGCCGAAAAGTGCCACGCAAACGGCCGCCCGGACGGGAAACGCCCAGCGGGAAATGATTTCACTCCAAACAAACGGGAGCACGATCAAGTAGGCCCAGATGATCAGCTTGATGTTGTCCCATTCCCATGGCGCGGTTTTGACCAGACAGGCGAAAAGGAAGAGCACGACTGCTGGAATGACGAAGGCGAATGGCGTGGAAAGGGGGATCGTCTGCCTCCAATCGCGTTGCAGCAAGGAGGCGAACAGCGGGATCATTACGGCGAAGGTGACCGGCGGAATAAGCACCAGGACGACAAAGAGGGAATAACCTAACGAGAGATAAGCAAACAAGCTCACCAACACAACCATCAGCACTGCGAGTGTTGCCAGAATAGAAATCAGGCGGATCTTTACCGGAGCCGGTTCGTCTCTTTGCTTCCAGGTCCGCATTACCAGCAACACCAGTAACGCAATGATGAGCGGAAGGGTGATCCCGAAGTTGATCACCCAAAACTGCACGAAGTGATTCAGCGCTCCAAAGAACCCAGACACCGGCGCGGCGACCGTCCCCTGTTGAGTGGCAAACGCCGCGAGTGGACGGGCGAAATCGCCGTTGTTCTGGACCCAGCCCGGGTTCCAGTGGAGGACCGATCCCGCATGAAAGTGATCGGTGATGAGCCAAACGAAAAAGGTTGCCGGCAAAAACGCCGCACCTGCCAGCAAGGCCAATTGCTTACGCGCACGGGCATTCAAGAAAAAGAACAGGAACAGGAGAACAACGCTGAGCGCCATGAAAGTGTGAACATGGAAGAGAGGCATGGTCGCGTAGAGTGCTAGCTCCACCCAAAACGGGAGGGGCGGCCGGGCCGACTCCGCTGTGCCGGATGCTTCGGCCCGCGGGAAAAATTTCGCGCGCCATTGGTAAAGTAGAAGGAGACCGGCAGGCAAGGCATAGAGCAACCCGCGCTGCGTGACGAGCATGGCCAGGGCAAGACTTTTCCACGCGATAAAATTAACGCCCTGGTAATCTTTCCACTGAAAGCTCTTGAACAATTGAAAACCGGCCAGGCCGCCGTTGAAGAGGAAGCCGGCAATCCCAAACGTTCCACCCCAGCGATAAAGCGCGTAACAGATGGCGGCGGACGCCAGCAAGCCGGCCCAGACAAGGCTGCGGATAACATCGACATCCAAACAGACGAGGAGGGCGTTAAATAAGTCAATACCGGCGGGGTACCTTAGCTTGCTAAAGACGTAGATGGGGTTATCCGGCCAAAGGGCTACGCCACTGGCAAAGTTCTTTATGTATGTAAGGTGAAGCGAAAGGTCGCCGAGATTGTTCGGGGATTGGATCTTTAGTTCATTGCCGTCGATGAAGAGAACATTGCAGAAAGAACGGAAGGCGAAGATCGCGAAGATGGCAACCACGAGCCAAAGCCAGATCGACCGATATCGTTCGGAGGCAGGGGCAACGACGGCCAAGCCCCGGTCGCGGCGGTTGCGGCGCCGAGCCGGTTTGGATTCCGGCGTTGTGGGGGAGGGCGTGACTTCCGGCGCCTCCTCCTGTGCTGGCGCATCGCAAGTTCCCCAATAAGCGAGGAGAGCGGCCGCCAGACCTGCAACCGCGGAATAAATCGCGACCGTTTTGTTTAGACCGTGACCGGCGATCCCTCCCAGGAGGCCGCAAACTGTCATCACGTTAACGAAAGTCAGTCCCGCCGACAGCCACTTCATATCGGTCGGTTACCGTGGAAGCGGATCATGGGGTTGCCGGTTTTCCAGTGAAATCCGCTGCCCGGCCTGGATAGAAGCTCTGGAAAACCTTCGCGCTTAAGTAAAGCTTGGAAGTGTCCTGATAAGGGCGAATGGTCAATGGCTCCGTGTAATAAGAGTCGTGCAGCTTGCGTTCGACATCCTGGATTTTGTCCTGCTGCACAATCAGGAAAGCACCGTCGACTTTGTCGGGCATATTGCCATTTTCATAGTAGCCGACTTTGGTAAAATCGCCCAGTATCCACGGGAAAGGGTATGTGCTGCCCCGAATCAAGTGACCTACCAGTTGATAATTAGTAGGGTCCCGCTTGGCCAGGGTTAGCAATGGCCGGGTTAACTTGTAGATGTCGTTGTAAGTCTGGACGTAGACATAGGACTCCTCAAACGAGCTGCAACGAAAGTAATTCAACCGGATGCTGTTAGCGAGTGAAGCCCAAAGGACAAGGCCCAAACTGATGTAGGTCGCCAGACGATATTTTATGGGAACAATAAGGAGCACGGCGCCAAAAATGAAGAGGAGCGGCCAGACGATGGCGATGATGCACCACGGGGTCTTATAATGGACGATGCTGTATGCGATGAGCGTCCCGACACCATAGACCGCGAGGTAGCGCAAGCTGATGTTCTTGATAAAGGGGCAATAGAGAGAGAAGAGGAGCCCAAAGAGCACTGGGAGTTCATAGCTCTTGATCAGGTCGAGCCAGTAATACCAGGGTTTCTCGTGCCCGTTGCCATTCGAACCCGTCTTGAACCAGGTTTCGAAGGTTAGGTAGAGACCTTTCAGTCCCGGCCAATTGAAGAACGTGCCCGAATAAAAGAAAACGATCGCGGCGGCCCCGACCGCGACAACCAGAACAAGATCCAGATAGGTCCAGGTTTGCGGTGCGGGCCGGCTGTTTGGCACGCGATTCAGGAGGTGAGAAATCCAAGTGACGAACGCCGCCAGCACGGCGCAACCGACGTGGATAATGTAGGTCTCCTTGGTTAGGATCATGCCGGCCAATCCCATGCCCACACACCAAAGATAATTCGGAGTGCCGCGCCGCCACAGTCCCAGCAACCCCAGGATGAAAAGCATCGAAAAGAGCTGGAGCCAGATTTCGTGGATCGAATAGCGGCCGTAGAATACGAATCCAGGTGAGATAGCCATTGCGAGCGCCGCCAGCCGGCTCACATTGCGTCCGACGAACGGCTCGAATTTCAGCGTAAGATAAACGCAAACGATGCTGACCAGCACCACCGGCAGGCGCAGGGCCCAGATATTTCGTCCCAGCAATGTCTCTGAAAGGAAGATTATGTAGAAATGAAGCGGGCCGTGATAATTCGTCGGGTCGTACCGGTAAAAGCCGTTCTTCACCATTTGATCGACGAACCAGCCGTTGATCCCCTCGTCGAAATGCGGCGGCTTCATCCCGAGCAAGAGGAGCCGCAAGATGGCGGCGAGCGCGACGATCGCCCACGGCATCCAGTCAATTTCGGCCGCGCGCTGTTTCAGATCGGCCAGGCGTTCACCCCAGGTCGGAAAAACTGCTAGCGCGGCCTCCGCTCCGCTGCTAGTACGCGCTTCAATGCGCATTCTCGTTACCGGTGGCTGTGGATTCATCGGGAGCAACTTTATTCGGTATATTTTGCAACATTACAAGCCTGCTTCGGTGAGCAACGTCGATGTGCTCACCTACGCCGGGAATCTCGCGAATCTGGACGGCGTCGCGGAGGAACATGGCGAGCGTTACGAGTTTTTCAAAGCCGATATTGCAAATGCCGACCAAATGGACGCGCTCATGACCGAGCATTCGTTTTACGCGGTCATTAATTGTGCCGCCGAGTCGCACGTCGATCGCAGTATCAATTCGCCGCAAAATTTCATTCACACGAATGTAGTCGGGACGAGTGTGCTGCTCGATTGCGCGCGACGTCACGGCGTGCAGCGTTTCATCCAGATCTCGACGGATGAAGTTTATGGATCGCTGGGCGACACGGGAAAATTTACGGAACAATCCCCGTTGGAACCGAGCTCGCCTTATTCCGCGAGCAAAGCCGGCGCCGATCTGGTGGCGCTCGCCTGCCACAGGACCTTCGCCCAGGAAGTGATCGTGACGCGCTGCTCGAACAACTACGGGCCGTATCAATTTCCGGAGAAACTGATTCCGCTCATGATCATCAATGCGATGCGCGACCAGCCGCTCCCCGTCTATGGCGACGGCATGAACGTGCGCGATTGGATCCATGTGGAAGACCATTGCGCGGCGATCGTCGCCGCGCTCTTCGAGGGGAAACCGGGGAGCGTATATAATTTCGGCGGAGACAGCGAAATGCCGAATCTGGAAACGGTGAAACTGATTCTGCGGAAGCTCGGCAAACCGGAGAGCTTGATTTCATTTGTGACCGATCGCCTCGGGCACGACCGCCGTTACGCGATCGACTCATCGTTCGCGCAGCGCGAACTGAAGTGGAAACCACTCCACAACTTCAAGGAAGGCCTCGAATCGACGATCGATTGGTACGCCAACAATCGGAGTTGGTGGGAACCGCTGCTCGATCGAACCGGCCGTCATTGAACTACAAGCGGCGCCTGTTTCCAAGCCTCCAGGTTGAGACGCGAGAAGGACACGCGCAGATATCCACAGTCGCGCGCGAGCAAACGATCCGCCTGGAGGTTGGCGTGGCGCCGATCGGCTCGGACAGGACCGGCGTTACGCGATCGATCCTTCTTTCGAGATCGCTAAGAGGTCTGGTTGTCGAAGAAACGCAAGGGGTGCCGTGGATTTAACTCTACGCTGATCGGACGTTCTTTACGGCGATCCAATGCGCGAAAGATCGGAAACTGAGCGGCAGAACCACGATCGACGCCCTGCTGTTGCAGGTTTAATTCAAACCAAGCGATTCGATGGTAGGCTCGTCGATCGCCTCGGTAACGATGAGCCCGAGGTCCGTCTGATAGCTCCCAATTGCAGCGCGAGTGGCCGGATCAAGTAAACCGGTTACCGGTCCAAGGTAATAGCCCTCTTCTTGCAGTGCGCTCTGTACATTGGCGATCACTTGATCGGGCAACAGGTTGCCGTAGCTATAGATGGGACCGTCGTATTCGTAATAATCATTCGCCGGATCGTAGCCCAAAGCCGGATACCAATAGCCCGCGTCGCAATAGTAATAGCCGTAATTAACGAAAACGATGGTCGTGAAATGTTGCCTCCACCAGTTACAATCGTGCCGTTCATGTCGGCAGCGTCGGAGGGCTTCGAAGAAACTTCGACGGTTGTTGTTTGCTCCCTGGAACCTGTCGCTGCTTCCGCTCGCCACCGCGCGCCGCGGCGATGCGTCTGGCACTCGCCCCGTCTGAGAGTTCCTGAGCGGGCGCGGAATGTTCATCGAAAGCGACGTGAGGTTTGTCTGTCGCGGAAACACCGGGGGAGCTCGACGCACGTTCCAGTTAGGTTGGCTGGCGGTTCGGCTCTGGCCCGCATTCGGGCGAGCGACTCGCTGCGTTGTCGCCGAACTCTTCGGCGCTCCATCGTCGGCCGTCGTGACCTGCGCGACCGCGAAAGTGAAACACGACGCTAGCAATATGAACGGTTTCATACGACTGCTCCCAACCGTTAGACAATATCAGACGTTGCTTTATTCACCACTCTTTTCGCTCTTAATCTCGGACTCGGACAGGAATGAGGCAATGAGGAACTCAACGGTGCCCGGCGCCGGGCTCCGTCGCGTGATGGGTGCGGATGTTGCCGCATTCGTGAGTGAAATTGGAATCGGCCCGAAACCGAGATCAGCCGAGCTTATCGGGAGAATGGCATCGGTGGCCGGTCTACCTTTGTTTCTTGCGCGTGAACGGCCTGCCATCGGCCATTGCGATAAGCAAAAACATCCGTGAAGACAGTTCGGTCGATATCTTTCTCGCTGTCGCTAGTCACAACTATTCCGCTCGCTATCCCCACGTCACCGTACATGCGCACTTCTAATTTTTCGAACCGAGATTTGAGATTGGGCGGAGGGGGATGTTTCGTAGACCAACTGATGTGCTCGGCTTTGGTAAGGAAATACCCGCTCACGACAGCATGCACAAAATCTGGCGCCAGAATACGTTCGAGGGCCGCCGGATCGTGCTCGTTTTCCAACCACTGGTTTTCCAACGCAATCAATGCCTGTTGATCCAGCTCGGTGGTACGCGGCGTAGCGCCCGCCCCCGTCACACACCATCCAAGGGGAAGCGCTAGCGCGAATGCCAATCTAACGACACAGCGGCGAAGGAGAATGTGTCGATTTTTCATAAGAAGGGTTTGCTCCGTTAATTCGTTTTACACTCTTACTGCCAGCGACCCGCTCCTCTCCCACCGCGTAGCCCCAGCGGACTCGGGGCTGCTCGCCACAGCAGGGAAAAAACAGTAGAAAGCGGGGGATTATTTTCATTGTCGTGAGGGAGCGTTCTTTGTATGAGAGAGGCGGCTGAGAGGAAAGTGAAATCCATCCTCTCAGCGTTCACGCGAACGAGTTCTATGCGGGATTACTATGATATCCTCGACCTTTCTCTGGGCGCCACGGCGGAGCAGATCAGAGCGGCGTACCTATTTCACATCAAGGCGTTTCATCCGGACAAATTTGCCCCTGGAACGGATCACGCCCGAAACGCCCACCGACGCACGAAGGAGATTATCGAAGCCTACGGCGTTCTTTCGAAACCGCATTTTCGAGCCGAGTATGATTTTCGGAAATACACAGGGCCGAAATATGCAGTGCTGCAGTCTTCGCAGACTGTTGGATCGGGCCGAAAGGACGAAACGCAGCGATCACGAAATTCCCGCTTTCAAATATTTCGCGACCGGAAGGCCATCCTCCAACTGCGCATTTTAGGACCGATCGCGGCGCTGATTATTGTTTCGCTCGTCGCTTGGCTCTTGCGAAAGCATCAACCGAAAACCGACGATACGGCGTGGGCCCAAGGCCCCTGGCTCACTCACGGTAACGAGAATCATTTCGTCGTTGCCACGCGCCAGAGCGAAGTGAGTGCGCTGGACGAAAATAGTACCGGTAAGCAGACGAATGAGGAAAAGGATCGTCGCGAAGCGGCTCGAGTGGGGGAGTTCAAGGCCAGCCGCGAAGCTCACGTCGCGTGGGAACTGGAGCAGAAGAGAGACTATCGCAACGCGGTCAAGCTCTATCAAGACGCCGCCGCCTTCGGCAATCCTGACGCCGAAACAAACCTGGCCAAGCTGTACTTGCGTGGAAAAGGCGTCGGGCGTGATGATAACAGAGCCAGGGCTCTTTTGGAGAAAGCTGCCGCGCAAGGCCATGAAGAGGCTCAGCGAATCCTAAACGCCCTTTCCGTCCATCTAACCCCGTGAGGTTTGGGAAATGATCGCGGACCGCCTGAGCAAATCAGGCTGGGGCGGAGTGCGATTGGTGTTGGAGTCGAACTGGGAGTTGCGTAGAGGCCGTTAGCGTTCTAGCGCTTGCAACATCGGACAGCGCAGAGCTCCCGCCAGAATTATGCGCCCGTAATCGATAATTTAGGTCGTGGGTGCCGTGCCCACCTATTATCCGCATATGTGGCGACATTGGCGTGAACAGTAGCGATTAATGAAAAGGTTCCGCCGCCGCTAGATTGTTGAATCTGAAGCCGCTCTCGATGGCAGCCCTCTCGCGTTACGCTGGCGGCGGCGCGCTCCCGAGGTCGTAGACTTCGACCCAGGCCGGCGCCAGTGCTGTGGGTTGGAAGTTATAGGCCATCTCGACGCTTTACGGGCCCTTCTCCTGGTTTGCGCCGGGCGCCGCCACAAATTCTCTCAAAGCGAGGGCACAGCTATTGCTATAATTATCAGGATTAAAAGCAATTACCATAGTTTCGCGCACAAGTTGGCGGCGATCGTTGCCGGCGGTATCATGGTTTTTCTCAGTTTGGCCTCCCAAGCCAAAGCGACGGGAAGTATCACGCTTCAGTGGGATCCGGATCCGGCGCCTGATATCGCGGGGTACCGCGTATTGTATGGACCCTCCAGCGGAAATTACTCGGAGCAAATCGATGTCGGAAACGTGACGGATGCGACGGTCTCAAATTTGACAGATGGAGGCACGTATTTTTTTGTGGTGACCGCATACACTACCGTCGAGATGGAAAGTCCGCCCTCCAACGAGGTCTCTGCCAGGGTGGGAGGCGGTTCGACCCCGACGCCAACACCGCCGCATACCCCAACGCCAACACCGACACCTCCTGCCAC
>PNAS01000033.1:0-7276 GCA_003169695.1 Spartobacteria bacterium | reverse complement strand
TCCGCCACTCCAACACCGACACCGCCGTATACCCCAACGCCAACGCCGACAGCGCCACCGTCTCCGCCGCCTATTGGCACGCCTACTCCACCCCCTTCGGCGACGCCAACGCCTACAGCGACACCAAATCCATCCGCCACTCCAGCCCCAACGCCAACACCTGCGCCGACACCCACACCGACACCTGGGGCCACGCCTGGCACTTTGGGAAACATCTCGACACGCCTTCGTGTCCAAAGCGGAGACAACGTCCTGATCATTGGGTTGATCGCCACCGGCACGGAGGGGAAGAAAGTGATCATTCGCGCGATTGGGCCAACGCTGACCGACTTTGGCATCGCGGGTGCGCTGGCGGACCCGACGCTCGAGCTTTTCCAGGGCAACACGCTTCTATTCAGTAATGACGACTGGCGTGTCTCCAGTCAGGAAGCTGAGATTGAGGCCAGCGGATTCGCGCCGCACAAAGATGCCGAGTCAGCGATCATCTGGACGCTCACGCCTGGTGAGAATTACACGGCAATTGTGCGCGGGAAAAACGGTCAAACTGGCATTGGCGCAGTGGAGGCGTTCGATCTCGATCACGCAGCGGCTTCGAAGCTGGCGAACATCAGCACGCGGGGATTTGTGGATGTGGGCGACAACGTGATGATCGCCGGTTTGATCGTGGGACCCGGCGATGGGACGAGTGTCAAAGTCCTGGCGCGAGGGCTAGGTCCGACGCTGGCCGACGTTGGGGTCCCTGGTGTACTGGCGGATCCGACGCTCGATCTGGTTGACTCGAATGGGACGGTGATTCGGTCGAACAACAACTGGAAGGACTCGCAGCGCTCGGAAATTGAAGCAACTCAGCTGGCCCCGAATCACGACGAGGAAGCCGCGCTGGTGGAAACAGTCGCACCTGGGGGCTACACAGCGATTCTGCGTGGAAATGGCCGCACCACCGGCGTCGGGCTGGTGGAAGTTTATAATATTCCGTAAGCGATTGGTATCGCCGAACTCGACGCGGACCAAGTAAGCCATCTTTCGGCGAGCGTTATAGCAACACCGTCGGCGCAATGAGCGACGCTTCGGTGGGTTCACTGAGCACCGCCATTGTCCGGTATACGACGTGTTATTTCGAACACGACGCTTCCTTGACGTTGTCGCATTCTTTTCGAATCTGACGAATAAAAACCGAATCGGCGAATTGTGGTTATCGGAGCCGGCGGACGACTTGGCAAAGCGCTCGTTCGTGGATAAGCGAGCAAATTTGAGATTTAGCGCTGGCTTTGGACGATATATCACTAGAATTCTTTGCCCCGAACTAATGAAACCCCATAAAACGCTGACGGCTCTCCTGCTTTTCGCCGCAATACGTAGCGCCACTTTTGCCGACATGGTTTCTTTGTCGCCGCAAAAAGATAACACGCTTTATGAAGATCCTACCGGTCAACTCAGCAACGGTAAGGGCATTTATCTCTACACGGGAAAGACAGGCGTCAACGGCTTGCGGCGTGGATTAATCGCGTTCGATCTCACCTCAATCCCCATCAATGCAACAATCACGGGTGCGACCCTTTCAATGTTCCTGTTTCTGCCGGAGCAGAACCTCGAACCGGTCGATATCTCGTTGAGCAAAGCGTTGCTCGATTGGGGTGAGGGCGCTTCCAACGCCGGCGATCCAGGCGGCGGTGGCACCCAGGCGGAGGCAGGCGATGCCACTTGGATCTACACCTTTTACGACACCAGCTCCTGGACCATACCCGGGGGCGACTTTTCAACCATCCTCAGCGCGACCACGGCAGTCACGCAGAATGGACCCTACACGTGGAGTGGCAGCGGATTGCTCGCCGACGTGCAGTCGTGGGTTTCCAGCCCTGCGAGTAACTTTGGGTGGGTCATTCTCGGCGATGAAATCGACGCGGGAACTGCGCAGCGATTGGAGAGCCGCGAAAACAGCGGTAATCCGCCGCAGTTGACTGTCACCTATCTGCTTTCGTCCTCGACCCCGACGCCGAGCCCGACTCCAACGTTAACACCTACACCTACACCTACACCTACACCTACACCAACGCCAACGCCAATACCGACGCCAACCCCCAGCCCGATCCCAACACCAACTCCGACACCTCCCGCCAACCCTAGCACTTTGGGAAACATCTCCACGCGCCTTCTGGTCGAGACGGGCGACAACGTTCTAATCGGCGGGTTCATTATCACCGGCACGCAACCGAAGAAGGTCATCGTGCGCGCACTTGGACCGTCACTTACCCAGTTTGGCATCGCCGATGCGCTGGCCAATCCCGTGCTTGAGCTGCACGGTCCGGGCGCATTTGCCACGATCACGAACGACAACTGGCGGAGCGATCAGGAGGCGGAAATCATTGCGACGGGCATACCTCCGACCAACGATCTGGAGTCGGCCATCGTGGCGACGCTGCCGGCCAACAATGCGGGTTACACGGCGATCGTTCGCGGGGTGAACAATGGGACCGGCATAGGAGTGGTGGAAGCGTACGATCTGGATCGCACGGTTAATTCGAAGCTGGGAAATATCTCGACGCGCGGGCTGGTGCAAACGGGAGACAACGTCTTGATCGCGGGAACGATCGTGCTCGGCCCGACATCGCAGAATGTGCTCGTGCGTGCGCTAGGTCCATCGTTGGACGTCTCTGGGAAACTGGCGGATCCAACCTTGGAGTTGCGGGATGAAAATGGCGGACTGATCAGGTCGAATGACAATTGGCGCAACGATCAGGAAGCGGAAATCATTGCGACCGGCATACCGCCGAGCAACGATCTGGAGTCGGCCATCGTAGAAACGCTGCCGGCCAACGGCGCATCTTATACCGCCATTGTGCGCGGCGTGAATGGCACGACCGGCGTGGCCGTCGTCGAGGTTTACGCGCTGAATTGAGCAGCTCGCACAACGTCCGCCAAGGGCAGGAAGGGCTTTGGTTGTGTTCTTGGTGACATCCTTTCGATGCCGATGAAATGATGATGGTTGAGTCGCCTGTTGTGATCCGACGGTTGACCACCCGCACGCCAGGAATTTTCGTTCACATGTGGGCAAGGAGCGTCTTTCTGCCATGGCAAGAAAAGTATTTACACCGGCGCTGATCCCGGCCAGCCTGCAATTGCGTCAAGTCCGTTAGGCGTCTCTAATCCAGCACCTCGCCCTCTTTTCGCGGGTCACCAAAGAATTTTGGAGGTAATTATGTTTTTCACGAACCGAAATCGCTCCGCCTTAGGCGGACACATTGATCCGCCTCAGGCAGATGGCAAAATGAGACACCGCGGGTTGTTTCTCGCTTTGGTTGCCGGGGCCCTCCTTTTCAGCGCGTTTGTTGCTCAGGCTGCGACCATTACCGTGACCAGTCCCGCCGATAGTGGGGCGGGCACGCTGCGCCAGGCAATTCTTGACGCCAACTCCGATGATACGATTAACTTCTCCGCCGGTATTACGACAATTAACCTCACGAGCGATGAATTGTTGATTGACAAGAATCTGACGATCACCGGCCCCGGCGCGAATCTATTGAGCCTGCAGCGCAGCGCTGCGGGCGGCACGCCAGCCTTCCGCATCTTCGATATCGCCTTCGGCAACTTCAACGTCACCATCTCTGGCCTGACCATTGCCAATGGGAATGCCGCCGGTGCCTCCGACGGCGGTGGCATTTTCGACCAAAGCAATGGCGGTACCTTGACAATCACGGGCTGCACCATCTCCGGCAACGTGGCAGACGGCGACGGTGGTGGCATTAATAACAGCTTTGGCACGGTGATCATTACTAGCAGCACTCTCTCCGGCAACTCTGCTAACAGCGACGGCGGCAGCATTTACAACGACAACGGCATGGTGACCTTGACCAGCAGCACTCTCTCCGCCAACTCGGCCACCGGCGACGGCGGCGGCATTTACAACAATGTCGGCACGATGACCATGACCAACAGCACTCTCTCCGCCAACTCGGCCACCGGCGACGGCGGCGGCATTGAAAACCATAATAGCAACTTTAACATTACTAACAGCACTCTCTCCGGCAACTCTGCTCAAAACGCTGGCGGCATTCGCAACGACGACGGCGGCGAGATGAACCTGATCAACAGCACTATCTCCGGCAACTCTGCCAAGGGCACTGGCGGCGTTGACACCTCCGCTGGCGACGGGATGGGTATCAGCAATACCATCATCGCCAAGAATACGGACTCGGATGGCAACCCTGATTGTAACGGCACGTTCAGCTCGTCCGGCTACAACCTGATCGGCGACGACTCCGGTGCGACGATAACACCTACAACCGGCGACCAGATCGGCACGGCCGCTTCGCCTATAGATCCGCTGCTCGGCCCGCTGCAAGACAATGGCGGCCCAACGAAGACGCAGGCTCTCCTTTCCGGCAGCACGGCCATAGACAAAGGCAACTCCAGCGGCTCGAACACAGATCAACGTGGTTTCACCCGCCCGGTTGATAATCCGGCCATACCCAATGCCACCGGCGGCGACGGCAGCGACATCGGCGCGTTTGAAGTTCAAGCGCCTACACCTACCATCCTCGCCAACATCTCCACGCGTCTTCTGGTCGAGACGGGCAACAATGTTCTAATCGGCGGGTTCATTATTACCGGCACGCAACCGAAGAAGATCATCGTGCGCGCAATCGGCCCTTCGCTGCCTCTCGCTGGAAAGCTCGCCGATCCCATCCTTGAACTGCACGGTCCGGGCGCATTTNNAACGACAACTGGCGGAGCGATCAGGAGGCGGAAATCATCGCGACGGGCATACCTCCGACCAACAATCTGGAGTCGGCCATCGTGGCAACATTGCCGGCCAACGGCGCGGGTTACACCGCGATCGTTCGCGGGGTGAACAATGGGACCGGCATCGGAGTGGTGGAAGCGTACGATCTGGATCGAACGGTTGATTCCAAGCTGGCCAACATTTCCACGCGTGGCTTTGTCCAAACGGGCGACAACGTCTTGATCGGGGGATTCATTGTGGTGGGACAAGACCCGCTCCAGGTAATTGTTCGTGCGCTTGGTCCATCGTTGAACGTTTCTGGGAAACTGGCAGATCCGACTCTGGAGTTGCGAGATGGGAATGGCGTACTGATCAGATCCAATGATAACTGGCGCAGCGATCAGCAAGCGGAAATCATCGCGACGGGCATACCGCCGGCCAACGATCTGGAGTCGGCCATCGTAGAAACACTGCCGGCCAACGGTGCGCTGTATACCGCCATTGTCCGCGGCGTGAATGGCACGACCGGTGTGGCCGTCGTCGAGGTTTACGCTCTTAACTGATCGCGCGTTGTGGGAGTAAAGAATGTGGGAGCGACCTCAGCGTCGCGACAACCACTTCTAATCGGGGCGCAAAGGCCCCTCCCACATTTTGGTGGCGGGAATTAGATGAGAACCGATCGCGTATTATTACTGCCGGGGCGGGATTGAGCTTGCTAGAGCATGAACGCCAAACGTAGGGTGGCAGGAACAGGGGTCCGACAATCATGGAAACGCGTTCTTTCAGCCGGGCTGGTATTGTTCTTGTCCTGAAGCGTGCCGTCAATTTCGCCCGGGCAAGTTTCTCGAGAGAGTCATCCGGCAAGTGGAGAAAATGGGTGACGCTTGGGTGGATGGCGGTGCTGGCGATGCCCGCCTTAGGCGGGTCCGGATTTCAAATGCAGCGGAGTCTGGCGCTGCCGGGGACGCTTAGCGCTGAAATTGGCAGTGGAGGAGCTGCGCCGCCAACATGTCCCCCCGCATGTGGAATTGGAGGAATCTTATTCACCGTCGACAGCACGGGAGATGGGGGCGATGTGGCGATCGGCAACGGCATCTGTGCCGACAGTCACGGCAACTGCACCTTAAGAGCGGCGATTCAGGAGGCCAATGCGCAGCCGACTGATGACACGATCAACTTCGAGATCCCCGCCGGCTCGGTGATCAACCTGACCAGTGCGTTGCCCGACTTGAGCACCAACCTCAACGTTCAAGGCCCCGGCGCGAATTTGCTGACGGTGAAGCGCGATTTCACAGCGCCAACAGAATTTCGCATCTTCAACGTTACGACCAGCGGCGCGGTAACCTTATCTGGCCTGACGATCAGCGACGGGATAAGCATTGACGGCGGGGGCATTTCCAACGCCACTGGCACAGTGAATGTCACCAACTGCACCCTCAGCGGTAACCATGCTCCTAATGGTAATGGTATCAGTAGTGGGGGCGGAATTGCTAACTTCGGGTTCCTAGTGAATGTCACCAATAGTACCCTTACAGGTAACTCTGCAGTGGATGGTGGGGGGATTTACAACGAGGGCTCCGGCGCAGTAAATGTGACAAACTGCACTCTCAGCGGTAACTCTGCTCCTGCTATTGGAATTAACTCTGCGCTAGGTGGGGGGATTTACAATGCCAGCTCCGGCGGAGTAAATGTGACAAACTGCACTCTTAGCGGAAACTCTGCTAATGGAGCTTCTAGCCTCGGCGGTGGGATTTTTAATTTCACGGCCGGTACAGTGAATGTCATTAATAGCACGCTCAGCGGTAACTCTGCCTCGGATGGTGGGGGGATTGACAACAACGACACTGGCACAGTGAATGTGATAAACTGCACTCTCAGCGGGAACTCTGCCATCATTAACGGCCTCGGGGGCGGCCTCGGCGGCGGCATTTATTTTAGTGGCTTGACCGGTACGGTGAATGTCACCAATAGCACGCTCAGCGGTAATTCTGCATCGCAAGGCGGGGGGATTTACAACCACGGCGCTGGCCCGACCAATGTAAAGAGCACCATCATCGCAAACAACGCCGCGAGTACTTCGGGCGCGGACGTTGCTGGTTCATTCGCTTCACAGGGTTTCAACTTGATCGGCAAGGCTGGTACTGGCACGGGTTTCATCAACGGAGTGAACAACGATCAAGTCGGCTCTGATGCCTCGCCCCTCGACCCTAAGCTTGATTTGAACGGCTTACAAAATAACGGCGGGCCAACTCAGACGATCGCCTTGCTGCCCGGCAGCCCTGCTATAGACAAAGGCACGAGCACTGGCCTGACGGGTCAGCTGATCACCGACCAGCGCGGCGCGGGTTTCGCCCGCACCTTCGATGACCCGGCAACGCCCAATGCGACCGGTGGCGATGGTACGGACATCGGGTCCTTCGAGGTGCAAATGGTGGCACCTACCATGCTTGCCAACATCTCCACGCGTCTTCTGGTCGAAACGGGCGACAACGTTCTAATCGGCGGGTTCATTATCACCGGCACGCAACCGAAAAAGGTTATCGTGCGCGCACTTGG
>PNAS01000022.1 GCA_003169695.1 Spartobacteria bacterium | reverse complement strand
AAAGTATCAGCAATGCTTTTCGCAATGTCGCTCTCCACCGCAAAAATGTCGGTTAGCTTGCGATCGAAAGTGTCGGCCCACAGATGGGCGTCGGTCAGCGCATTAATTAACTGCACATTCACCCGCACCTGATCGTTCGCCTTCTGGACGCTGCCCTCCAAAATGTGGGCCACGCCGAGCTGCCGGGCGATTTCCGGAAGATTGTCCGGCGAACTTTTAAAGTGCTGGGTCGAAGTGCGCGAGATGACTTTCAGATCCGCAATCTTCGCCAGCCGCGTCAGAATTTCGTCCTGCACGCCTTCGGCGAAATACGCGTTGTCAGGGTCGCGGCTGAGATTATCGAACGGCAACACCGCAATTGATTTCGCCGGCAATTCCGGCGCACTGGCGGTATTTCGGCCCGTATAGCGTCCGATGGAAAACAGTCCGATGGAAAACGCTGCTCCAACGATCACTACAAAAATCCAAGCATGCTTTCGTGGTTGTCGCGCCGACGCGAGAAGATCGGCATCTTCCGTGCGTTTAATTCCTTCCGGTGTTAATTCAAAAGCCCACGCGATCACGAGCGCGATTGGAAATCCAATCGCAATTAACACAATAACCAAACGCACAATCCAGTTCGGAATTTCCAGGAACGGAAAAATTTGGGTGGCAATTTGGGCGATGACCCACCCAACGACGGCATACGCCACCGCAACCTTGTAAACATTGCGCCGCTTTAGCTCCGTGAAGAAAGAGGGCCTGTGGCTCATGACTTGGGCTCGGCCGCTATTTCAGCGGGAGTAGGTAATCCGATTTTTCGGCAGAATGTGGCAAATCGCGGATCGCTTTTATACGGCAGGAGGAATGGATCGTAGTAGACGGTGCAGACATTATTCTCGCGATTGGCCCACGCGCGATCCAACCATGTGAACATGCTGTCCGGATCCCTGCGCAAGGCATAGATTCCCGCGATATGGTAAGCATCGGTATTGGCATAACGATCGATCAACGTTTTGAGCGCAGCGGAAGCTGCCGCTGGGTCGCTGCCGATCTGCAGCGCTCTGGCCAGGGCAAGGTCACGAGATTTTCCGGGCGCAATCTGCTTGGCCTTCTCAAGGGCCGGGGCCGCATTTCCGCGTAGCACCTCAATGGCGCACAGTCGCCCTTTAGGGCCTTGCTCGGTACTCTCCAATGCGATTTGTTCACGGGTTGCCTGTTCTGCTTCATCGAGACGCCCACTTGCTACTAGATCCGCCGCCAGTAAGCCATACCAACCAGCATTGCGTGGGTCGGTGACTAGCGATTGCCGGATCGGTTCAACGGCCGCTTCCGGATTTCCGAACGCCGCGCGCATTTGCGCCAGCGATGCCACAAGATTCAGATCGTTCGGCGCCAGCTGTACCGCCCGCTCAAATTCGCTTTTCGCCCCGGCAAAGTCGAGATCAGCAAACGCCAGGAGGAGGGCATGCGCGCCGTGCGCGGCCGCGAGATTCGGATTCAACGTCAATGCGGTGTTAATGGAGGTGCGCGCCTCGGCAAAAATCTGCTGCGTTTGAACGCCCGAGAGGTAGTCCCCGTAAAACGTTTGGGCGTAGCCCATCGCGGCGTAGGCCTGCGCATAACGCGGGTCAAGCGAGACCGCGGCCTGGTAGGAGTCAATCGCCTCGCGAAAATCAGCCTGTGTGTTGCGCTGAAAATGGAATTGGCCTTGCAGGAAAGCGTTGTAAGCCGGGAGACTGCCGCTTGGCGGCCGGTCACTCTGGGCCGCGGCCTCGCTCGCGTTCAGCAGCTTTGCCTTGAGTGCATTAGCCACCGCCGTCGTAATGTCATCCTGCAGTTTGAACAGGTCCTTGTAAGGACGGTCGTAATGTTGAGACCAAAGGGTGGTACCGTCGGCGGCATTCACTAACTCAGCGCTGATGCGAACGGCATCCGCTGCGCGGCGTACGCTGCCTTCCAGCAGATGAGCGACGCCGAGCTTCGCGCCGATGGTTTTGCTATCGTCCTTACTGTCGCGAAACTGGAAAGAGGAGTTACGGTTGATCACCTTTAAGCCGGCGAACTGTGAGAGCGCGGTGATCAGGCCTTCGGAGAGGCCATCGGCAAAATATAGTTCATCCCTCGCGCCGCTTTCGTTGCTCAAGGGGAGCACGGCGATTGATTTATCGGGAATCGCGGTCGCTTCCCCTGCGTTTTTGTGCCAGACAAATTGATTAGTCAGGAGGAGCACGACCGCGAATGCGAGGATCGCGATGATCCAACGATCGAGCCTCTTCCCCGTCTGGCGAGAGATAGACTCGTTAGGTGTGATGTCGCTTTCGCGCTGAAGACCTTGCGGCGTCCATTCGTAGAACCAGGAAAAGATGATCGCGAAGGGTAAGCCAATCACCGCCGCGACGACGATCCAGCGCATAACCCACTCGGCGATATGAAAGAGTGGAAAGACCTGCGTCGCGACCTGCACCAGCAGCCACGCGCTAGCCGCGTAGAATGCCGCGGCCCGCAGGACGTTGCGCCGCTTCAGCTCGGCAAAGAAGTTGCGGGGGTTCATTTCGCGTTCTGCGGAAACGTCTTTGCGACAAGTTGCTGGAATCGTGGCTCACTGCGCAACGGATCGAACAGCGGATCGACTTTTAACCAGGTCGTGTCCGGGGTCTCGAAACCCTCGCGAGCTTTTTCCAGGTACTCAATGGCTGTCGCCTTGTCGCCGAGCCCTATGTAAATCAAGGAATACACGTAGCTGCGGATATACTGGTTTTGTCCGGTCTCCTGCAGCTTTCTCAGAATCTCCAAAGCTTGTTCCCTCTTACCCGTTTCGGCGTAGGCCCGGCCGAGCAGACCCAGCACCTCGGGATCATCATCGAGCGCCCTTGCCTTCTCGTATTCCGCGATCGCGGCGTTCACGTCTCCCTTGAGATAGAGGGCTTCGCCCAGGTTCCAGTGGGCGTAGGAAAAATTCCCGTCCAGCGCGAGGGTCCGGCGCAGTTGCGCGATCGCCTCATCATAACGACGGCCTATCATGAACGTGCTCCCAAGATCGGCATTGATGATAAGCGAAAGCGGGTCGAGTTCGACGGCGCGTTCTCCCTCCCTTATTCCTTCGTCAAACCGGCCCAGCGACACCAGCAAACTGTTTCCAAACCAATGGTGAGCGGTCGCGTAGTTCGGGTTGAGCTGGATGGCGCGCCTAAACTCCGCCTCCGACGCAGGGAATTTGAAATCAAAGCAGAGCAACATGGCCAACGCGCTGTGTCCCTCGGCCGAAGTTTCGTCCAGCTCAATGGCTCGCTCGGCCGCGGCCTTTGCTTTTGGAAAAAAATCTCGCGGAGCGCCGGCACCAAAGACAGGAATCAAAAGATCCGCCTGGGCCAGGCCGGCGTAGGCATTGGCGTAGCTCGGGTCCACCTCCGCCGCTTGCCGAAAGAGATCGGCGGCAGCCTTTAAGTCGTCGCCGGTGCGTTTATTCCAAAAGAACTTGCCTTTGAGGTAAAGCTGATAGGCCTCGGTGTTCTCAGTTGGGCGAGCAGCGATCGCGCGCTGCTCCGAGCCGGTCAGTTGCGCTTCCAAAGACGACGCGATCTTTTGCGCAACATCGCTCTCGACGCCGAAGGTATCGATCAATTTGCGGTCGTAGGTATCCGCCCAGAGATGAGAATCGCTCAACGCATTAATTAACTGGACCGTGATCCGCACCCGATCGCCTGCCTTCTGCACGCTCCCTTCGAGGATGTTCGCCACCCCCAACTGTTTCGCGATCTCGGTCAGGCTCTGTGGTTTGCTTTGATACTGTTGCGTGGAGGTGCGCGAGATGACCTTGAGCGCTCCGATCTTGGCCAGACGCGTCAGGATTTCATCTTGAATGCCGGAGGCGAAGAAAGCGTTTTCTGGATCACGGCTAAGATTTTCGAATGGAAGAACTGCCACCGATTTTTCCGAGATCGGTCCTGCCGATGCAGCGCTTGGAGTCGACGTTATCCCAGGGATCGTCGTCGCCGACTTTGAGCGCAAGAATTGAAAAGCAAACAAACCCGCCGCGATTACGGCGAGAGCCACGGTGATTCCGGCGAGCTTTCGTCCTGTCGTGCGCGCGATTGACTCATTGGGCGCGACGTCTTTCTCACGCTTGATTCCTTCCGGGGTTAATTCAAAGGCCCAGGCCAGAATGAGCGCCACTGGAAAGCCAAAGATGATCGCGGTGACAACTACCTTCATCACCCAGGCCGGCGCTTCAAAGGTCGGAAACAAGATCGACGCCGCTTGGATCAGAAGCCACGCCACAATCGCATAGGCGACCGCGACTTTATAAACGTTGCGCCGCTTCAGCTCGGCGAAGAAATTGCGCGGGTTCATTTCGAGCTCGTCGCGGCCTTTGCGAACTCCCGGGCCGGAATGATTTTCTCGGCGAGCGCTTCGAAGCGCGGGTGACCACGTAGGTCATCCAGAAATGGGTCCACTCTGATGATGTAGATGTCGTCGCCCTCTCCATTACGATAGGCTCGCTCCAAGGCATCAATCGCCTCCTCCTTCTCGCCCAGACCCAAACGCACAAGCGCCAGACTGTATCCTGAAACGTAGCGCGATTTTGCTTCCTCGGTTAGGCGCCCTAGGATTTCTTGTGCCTTGTCCTTCTGCCCGGCACGCGCATAGGCGTGGCCAAGGAACGCGAGCGCTAATGGGTCATCGTTCAACTCGACCGCGGCTCGGTATTCAACGATTGCCTCCGTAAGTTGTCCCTTCAGTTGCAGGGCTTCGCCCAGATAGTAATGCGCCAGATAAAAGTGGGAATCGATTTCGATCGTCTTGCGAAGTTGAGCAATCGCTTCCTCATAGCGCCGCGCATTAATATAGACCCAGCCGAGATCGGCGTTGTTGATCAACGAAAGCGGATCGAGCTCGACGGAGCGTTTGCCCTCCGCGATGGAACGATTAGTCATCGCCAGCGCCATCAATGGTCCGTCCCCGAACCAGTGGTGCGCCATGGCGTAATTAGGACTTAGTTGAATGGCACGCTCGTATTCGGTGATCGCGCGCTTAAACTCGAAATCGCCCTGAGAAAGTATCGCAAGGGTAGCGTGGACTTCGGCCAGGTTGCTATCGAGTTTCAGCGCCTTTTGCGCCGCGGCCCTCGCTTGTGGCATCGAATCTTGCGGGGCAGCGGCACCGTAGTTTGAAAGGAGAAGATACGAATCAGCCAGGCCGACATAGGCGAGCGCATAGTTGGGATCCTTGGCGATGGCTTGATTGAAATAGTCGATGGCTTTGTGAAAATCGGCGCCGGTCCGCTTGTTCCAAAAATAATTCCCTTTCAGATATAGCTCATATGCTTCACTATCCGCCGTGGGAGCTTTCGCCATCGCGGCCATTTCCGAACCGGTCAACTTCGCTCGCAAGGTATCGGCAATCGTTTTTGCAATCTCGCTCTCGGCCTCAAAAATATCGGTCACTTTGCGATCATAGATGTCCGCCCAGAGATGCGCGTCGTTCGCCGCATTAATCAGCTGCACATTTACGCGCACCTGGTCGTTGGCTTTCTGGACGCGGCCTTCAAGAATATTGGCGACGCCTAGTTGCTGTGCGATTGCGCGAAGATTGTCCGGGGCGCTCTTGTATTTTTGAGTGGACGTGCGCGAGATGACCTTCAAGTCGGCAACCTTGGCCAGTCGCGTCAGGATTTCATCCTGCACGCCTTCGGCGAAATAAGCGTTGTCGGGGTCACGACTGAGATTGTCGAACGGAAGCACCGCGATCGACTTATCCGCAAGCGCTGGTGTCGCCGGGGTAGTGGGAGCCGAGGGTGTCGAAAGGGCGGCCTTGTTTAAGGATTTCGGCCGCAGGAATTGGAAGACGAGCAAGCCAACGGCGATTACGGCCAGCGCAATCGTTAGGCCAACCAGCTTGCGGCCAGTCTTGCGCGTGATCGACTCGTTAGGTGGAACATCTTCCGCTCGCTTGATTCCTTCCGGTGTTAACTCAAATGCCCACGCCAGAATCAGTGCGATCGGGAAACCAAGAAGCACTAGCACGACCACTGCACTCGTGATCGTATCGGAGAGATGGAGTGCCGGAACCACCGTCGCCGCGATCTGCATGACCAGCCAGCCGACGACGGCATACGCCACCGCGACTTTATAAACGTTGCGCCGCTTCAGCTCGGCGAAGAAATTGCGCGGGTTCATTTCGAGGCCGTCACAGGCTTTACAAACTCCCGTGCCGGAACAATCTTCTCGGCGAGCGCTTCGAATCGCGGATCGCCGTGCAGTGGATCGAGGAAGTGATCCACCCGGATGGCAGCCATATTAAAGCCATCGCGGTCACGATAACCTTGTTCCAGCCAGTTGAGCGCTTCGTTGCGGTTGCCCAGGCCCAGGTGAATTATCGCGAGCCCGTAAGCCTCGATGTAGCGTTGCTTTCTTGTCTGAAGAAGTTGCTGCGCTATCTGCAGAGCCTCATCCTTTCGTCCCATTTTGCCGTAGAGGTGAGCGAGGAGCGCCTTCGGAAATGGATCGTCATTCAAGGATATCGCTTTTTGATACTCGGCCAAGGCTTCAGGGAGCTGTCCCTTCAGCTCCAAGGCCTGTCCCAAAAGATAGTGGACAAAGTAAAAGCTCTCACCCATCTCGATTGTCTTGCGCAATTGGGCGATGGCTTCTTCAAAGCGGTTCGCATAGATGTAGGCCTGCCCGAGATTGGTGTTAATGATGAGCGAGAGTGGATCGAGTTCCACAGCCCGTTTCATCTCCGTAATCTCACGTCCAGTCTGACCCGTCGCGGAGAGAGAATGATTGGCGAACCAGTGATGAGCGGTCGCATCATTTGGGTCTAACTCAATCGCGCGCTCGAATTCTGCGATCGCTCCCGGTGAATCAAAGTTGAAAAGCTGCTTCACCATGCCGAGGGCGGCGTGAGCGTCGGGCGATGTCTCATCCAGCGAGAGCGCTTTCTTCGCCGCAGTCTCGGCTTGAGGAAAACAATCTATCGGGGTGCCTCCGCTATAACCTGGCAGTAACAGCCATGCCTGCGCCAAGCCGGCATAGGCCAGCGCATAGTTAGGATCCTTCTCGATCGCCTGGTTGAAATAGTCGATTGATTTTCGCAGATCGGCCGCGGTGCGTTTGTTCCAAAAGAAACGGCCTTTCAGATAAAACTGGTAGGCTTCCTGGTTCTCGGTCGGTCGCGCCGCGATCGCCGTCTTCTCCGAGCCCGTCAGCTTTGCCTGCAATGTATCGGCGATCGTTTTCGCGATGTCACTCTCCACCGTGAAAAGGTCCGTTAGCTTGCGGTCATAAATATCTGCCCAGAGATGCGCATCGCTCGCGGCGTTAATCAGCTGCACATTCACCCGCACCTGATCGTTAGACTTTTGCACGTTGCCCTCGAGGATGTTGGCCACTCCAAGCTGGCGGGCGATCTGCGGGAGATTGTCCGGCGAACTTTTGAAATGCTGCGTGGAAGTGCGGGAAATGACTTTAAGGTCGGCGACTTTCGCGAGCCGAGTCAGAATTTCATCCTGGATGCCTTCGGCGAAGTAGGCATTGCTCTTGTCATCGCTCAGGTTCTCGAATGGCAGCACGGCGATCGATTTTTCTGGGATTGGGGCAGGCGCAGGTGATGCCGCGGTCGCAGCAGGCGCAGCCGCGGAGGTGACGATTCGCTCGCGCAACGGACCGCTGAACCGCCAAAGGAATCCGCCACCCAAAGCTAACAAGAGTGCAAGGATCAATAGCTCTGTGCCAGTCACGCGCTGGGCGCCGCGTTCCCCGTGATACCAGGCCAGCACGAGGGTAACGAAGAAGCCGACGCTCAGCGCGATGATGACGAAGCGCATCGTTTGTTCGGGCCAGCCAAATCGTTGCGCGACAATGTCGACGCCTTGTAATAAAGCAAAGGCCGCTGCGACGTAGGCGATCGCCCATTGCACCAGCTTGCGCTGCTTTAGGCGTTGCAGGAATTCGTTCATTTCGCAGCGTCCTTCTGGCTGGCGACCGGGGAATTGAGCAGCTTCTGGAAACGCGGATCTTTGCGCAGCGGATCCCACACCGGATCGATCTGCAACGTCGCGATGGAAACCGTCTCACCACTTGCGGAGGACATGAGCTGCTCGAGATGCTCGATCGCGGCTTGGGTTTCGCCGACCTGCGCCTCGGTTCGCGCGAGCCTCTCGAGATGAAACGCCCCGACGATGACATCGAGGGACATTGGCAGGAGGTCTACAGCAGCGCGGCCAGCTTTCAACGCAGCGTCCTTTTGCCCGAGCCCGGCATAGACCAGTCCGAGATAACTCTGCGCATCAACCACCTGTTCCGGTTTGTCGAGCAGGTTCTGCAGTTGCTTTTCCGCCTCGAGAAAAGCCGCGTGGGCTGGGAGAGATTCGCCCTTCAGCGCCAAAGCTTGTCCCCGGAGCAGGCTAATCGGTGCCACACTGTGTTCCCAACGGGTGATGAGCCATTCCGGGGAGTGGGCGATCGCCTCCAACGCCGTGTCCGGCTGACGCGTGATCATGGCTAGTTTGAATCGAAGGAGCGAAACGGCCCCCTGCGGATCAGTGTCGGCGGGAATCGCCGTCAGCAGGCGTCCGGCCGCTGCCATGTCACCGCTGTAGATCATGTTGGCAGCGCGTTGTTCCTGGGCCTCCAGATCGCCGGGAAAGATCGCGAGCGATCGCCCGTAAAAGGCATCAGCCTCAGCGTACCGGCGCAGGGCGGTGTAAGAGTTGGCGATTTCGCGCGGGAGCAATGAGTTGCGTGGATCAAGCACGATGGCCTGCTGCAATTCCGGAATGCCGCGATTTGCGACACCTTGACGGCGATGCACGTAGCCAATGGCAGCAGTGACCTCGGCGTCGTTAGGCAAGCTGGCTTGTGCCGTGCCGAACTCTTTAAGGGCCGCCTCGTAATCGCGATGGCACCAATAGTGAAAATAGCCCATCGCGAGATGCGCCTCGGGCAAATTCGGCTGCAATGCTAACGCGCGTTCAGCGGCGACGCGCGCGTCATCCACCACGGCGGTACTGTTATCGACGTTATACCAATGCAGATAGCTCTCGAGGTAGGACAGCCGTGCGTAGGCTAAGGCGAAATTAGAATCGGCCGTGACGGCGCGACGGTACATTTCCGCAGCGGTTTTTCCGTCACCCACAGGATCCTTGGAGGCGCTGGTCTGGAGCTGGTGGAAGAGATACTGCCCTTTCAGAAACAGGTCGTAGGCTTCGGAATTCTTCGTCGGTACGTTCGTAATCCGCGCCGACTCCGCCGGCAGGAGCGTGGCCTTGAGTGCGTCGGCGACGTTTTGCGCGACTTCGCTTTCGACCGAAAAAATATTTTTGATCGCGCGATCGTAACTCTCGGCCCAGAGGTGCGAATCACTCTCCGCCTGGATCAACTGCACGTTGACCCGGACAGTGCCGGCGTCCCTTTGCACGCTCCCTTCGAGCAGATTGGCCACGCCAAGTTGTTTGGCGATCTCGCGCAGGTTATCCGGGCGGCTGGCGTAGCGCATGGTGGAGGTGCGCGAGATCACCTTGAGCGCGCTGATCTTGGCCAGCCGGGTCAGAATTTCATCCTGGATGCCATCGACGAAATAAGCGTTGTCGGGGTCGCGGCTCAGATTCTCGAACGGCAGGACCGCGATCGATTTCTTATTGTCGGCGGGTGCCAATCCGTTAGGCGCGGCCGCGCGGCGGGGCGCGAGGACGAATTTGTCGACCGCAAAATATCCGACGGCGAGTACGAGCACAGCGATGATCATGCGATTCATGCGCCGCGCGGTTTGCGGGGCGATCGATTGCTCGGGCGGAACGTCTTCGTCGCGCTTCAGGCCTTGGGGAGTTAACTCGAAGACCCAACTGAAGATCAGCGCCGGAACGAAGCCGAGCGCAAGCGTAATAATCAACCCGCGCAGCGCCCAACTCGGGACATCAAATGTCGGGAGGACAGTGCTCGCGACCTGGGTGAGCAGCCAGGCGCCGACGAGATAGAGCCCCGCCACGCGGATCACATTGCGCCGTTTGAGCTCGGCGAAAAATGATGGCTGGTTACTCATGGCTTCGTTATTACCGGCGGAAATTGCACCTTCAATCTCTGGCAAAGCGCGGCGAAGCGCGGGTCGGTTTGGTATTGCAGAAGGAAGGGCGTGATTAACAATTGCGTCAGGCCCGAGTCGCGTTCGGTGTAAGCGCGATCGAGCCAATCAAACATCTTGTCGGGCTCTTTGCGCAAGCCGTAGACCGCGGCGATTTGGAAAGGGCCGTTCACCGCATCCTCGTGGATCAGTTTCTGCAAGGCTGCGTCGGCCGTCGTGCGATCACTCTGCTCCTGCGTCGCCAGAGCCAGAGCGTAATCCTGCCAGAATCCTGTCGGCTCCAACCGCGCATCCGAGAGCGCGCCTTCGGCCTTACCCCGGAGCAAATCGATGGTCGTCATGTAGACGTGAAGCCGGGCCGCCGCGGGCTGGAGTTCGATCGCTTTGCGCAAAGCAGCCTCGGCATCGTCGAGGCGGTCACGGGCGATCAAGACCCGGGCAAGATTAAGGTAATGGGGGACCGCCAGCGGATCGAGCGCCAGTGCTTTTCGAGTCATCTCCTCCGCTCGCCCGAGCTGGCCCTGGGCCGCGAGAAGATAGCTCAACGCGTTTTTCGGTCGGGCGCCTTCCGG
>PNAS01000003.1 GCA_003169695.1 Spartobacteria bacterium | reverse complement strand
ATTGATGCCACCTTAGCTCCCGGAGCGTATACGGGGATCGTGAGAGGCAAGAATAACACCACGGGTGTGGCTGTGATTGAAGTCTACGACCTCAATCCATCAGCTGGCTCGAAACTGGGTGATATCAGCACGCGCGCGTTTGTGAACACGGGTGACAACATAGTGATCGCGGGCTTCATCCTGGGCCACAACAGCGGCGTGGACAGAATCGTAGCGCGAGGCATAGGTCCCAGCCTGACTGCCTTTGGTGTGTCTAACGCGCTGGCGGATCCAACGCTGGAGCTGCGCGACAGTAGTGGAACGCTTCTGATCGCGAATAACAACTGGCAGGATAACGCGGTTCAGGCCGCGGAACTCATGGCCGACGGTCTCGCGCCGACAAACCCATTGGAGTCTGGCATAGCGGCGACGCTGCCGCCGGGCCTTTACACCGCGCTGCTCGCGGGCCTGAACAACGGCACAGGCGTCGGTCTGGTCGAAGTCTACGATCTCGGAGCGCCGTAGCGAACGGACTGCGCCCTCTTCTGTAGGGCGGGGTTGCTGACCCCGCCGCGATTCGGCGCTTTTTGCATTTTGCACATCGTTAACGCCCGGCGGGTCAGCGACCCCGCCAATCTGCCTTCGCGAAATCATTTTGTTCGAAACCGACGCCAGGAAGGTAAAACCGAAGAAGAGATCGCAAAGTTCTAAAAAACGTCTTCATCTTGCCCCGCAGGCGTGCAACATTTGGATGCGTCCAATCCGGCAGATGCCGTACTACTGCGGATGCCAGACACAGAGTCCGAATGGAATGATGGTAAGGAAAATGACGAAATCGAAATGACGAAGCTCGAAGGAATGACGAAGGATCGTGAGGCCGTTTGTTGGTCATTCGGGCTGTGTCGCGCCGTAGCTGCGCGTAAGCGGATCATTTCTTGCCGTGTGATTCTAATGTTGATCTTCCAAACATGCTCCATCGGCTTGACCCAGGCACAGTCTCCGAACGTCATTGGCAGATGGAACGTGGAGATCACCTTCGCGAATGACGACCACCGCTCCCTGCGCTTTGACGCTCAAGGCTCCGGAAAAGGCACTTTCCTGCTGCTGGATCCAAGAGCAAGGGTTTGGGGTGCAGCGAAGGCTTCCGAGGCAAAGTGGACCCGGGGCGAAGCAAGCTCAGTAACGTTTTCAGGGCCCGTTGAATTTCTGCTCGGCAACGTTGGGCGCGACGCGGGAACATTGGTGTTTAAAGGAAAATTTGAAACAGAGAGTTTGATAACGGGCGAGGTGGAATTCTCCCCGCTCGTCGGAGACAGACCTTCGAAGAGCGGCACGTTCAAAGCGGTTCGTGCCGGGGACGGATAAAACTCGCTAAAACCCGGCTCCGCCATATGATTTGCCAACGCGTTGAGGGCAACGCGTTCCACCTTGGCACGCTTATCGAAAGGTGGATCGGCTTCTCCTGAAGACGATGCCAAAACCAACCGCCGCAGGCGCCAGATGACGTACAAGGATCGCGCATGGAAAGTCAGGCGGGTAAAGCCGCATTAGGTTTGCCAACGCGTTGCGGACAACGCGTTCCACCTTCGCGCACTTATCGAAAGGTGGGGCTTCTCCTGAAGACGATGCCAAAACCAACCGCCGCAGGCGCAAGATGACTTACAAGGATCGCGCATGGAGAGTCAGGCGGGTAAAGCCGCATTAGGTTTGCCAACGCGTTGAGGACAACGCGTTCCACCTTCGCGCACTTATCGAAAGGTGGATCGGCTTCTCCTGAAGACGATGCCAAAACCAATCGCCGCAGGCGCAATATTTACTCGGACATCACGGTTCGTCGGTTAGGCTCATAGGAATGAGGATTTATCGGGGGTTCCCACAACGTTTACACCACCGAGTGCCACATTGGGTTGAATCCGGCGCGCTGTTTCACATTCGCATCGCGCTTGATCGCGAGAAAGAACAAAAGGCGTTAACAGATCCAGCGTTAGCGCAAGGAATTTTGGATTCTGCAAAATTTTATGAAGCCAGGCTGCGATGGCACATCACGCTTTTTCTCCTGATGCCCGATCATTTGCACGCGTTACTATCTTTCGCGCGCGATGAATCGGCGAGCGACCTCATCAGAGATTGGAAACGTTTTCATGCGCGAATGAATCACGTCATCTGGCAGGCAGGCTATTTTGATCACCGTCTGCGAGCTGACGAGCGCGGCGAGCAGCTTTCGGTGAAGATGAATTACATCCGGCAGAATCCTGTGGCTGCCGGTTTGTGTCCAAAGGCGGAAGATTGGCCGTGGGTTATCGATCCATTCGGACACGAGCACTGAGGTGGATCGGCTTCTCCGAAGACGATGCCAAAACCAGCCGCGAACGCGCAAGATGGGAGTTGGCTCGCGGGGAGTCAGGAACAGAAAAGTTAGGCGGCAAAGCCGCATGAGTTTGGCAACGCGTTGAGGACAGCGCGTTCCACCTTCGCGCGCTTGGCAAAATCTCCGGAAGGCGCGCAAACCTTCATAAATACACATAAGAGAGAAAATAGATCTGCCCGCGAATCACGCGAATTAGCGCGGATGATTTTCGTTTGATGGAATTTTTGCCTCAATTCGGGTCATTCGTGGGCCTTTGGTGTTCGTTCATTCGAATTTCGTCATTCTGTAAATTTCTGTTTATCCGTGTCATCCGCGTAATCTGTCACGCCGCCTGATCGCGAATGCCTTCGGAGTAGCCTTGGCGCAGGCAAATCCGTGGGCTCAATCTTTTCAGAAAATCTTGGGAGCTTTGAAATTTTGGAATTTGCTCGAATTGGGGAATTGGAATTTTTACATCTCCATCCGTGTCGTCCGCGTAATCCGCGGTTCAAATCTTTTTGTAAAAACCGAAAAAAAGCTTGTCATCTGTTCCACGATTCAATAAACGCGGAGAACTCGGGGCCGAAAAAATACAAGAAGTGTTGACGCGTTTCTGGCGTTTTGGCTATAAGCGACCTTTCACACTCAAATTCCATCCACATCATAACCGCTCATGAAAAAGAAATCCGCTTCACAATCCGCCTTCTTTAATCTGCGTGTCTTAATCGGACTGTTTATAGTCCTGGCCGGCGTTTTTCTGGCGCTGGCAGGTCTTGGCACGTTTTCCGCAATCACTGCCAGCTCCGCACAAGCGCAGCAAAAGTCCAAAATTATCAACCTCCAAGGCCTTCCTCCTGGGTTTGACTGTTCCACCATTCACGAGAAGGGCATCGACAAACAAGAGAACTTCGGGGCTGGACTCATCATGATTGCCTGCGGCGAGTCAGAAGGTGGTTCGGCTTCATCTGGGAGTCCCTTTTCCAAGGTGATCCAAGACCTGTTGCCAGTCCCCCTGGCGTACGGCGCCGCGGACCTCGATCTGATCACCGGCGCTGAGACCTTTCCCTCCGTTACCCAGTCGGAGACGTACACTACGGCCAACCCGGATAACCCCAACCAGATCGTCGTCACTTACAACGATTCCCGAACCGCCCCAAGCTGCTACGCCGGCGGATCAGTCTCCACGGATGGCGGTACGACCTTCACGCGCCTCACGCCAAGCCCCTTCTGCGTTGGCCACGGGACGAACTTTGGCGACCCGGTTACTCTCTACAACAAACCTACCAGCACTTTCTTTGGAATTTTTCTCGCTACGGGCTGCGGCGGACAGGGCATCGGCGCCTGGACGTCCACTGACGGCGGCCTCACTTGGGCGGTTGGCCCATGCGTTGCCAACATTCCTGCTGGCGATGGCGACCGCGAGTCTGGCTGGGCCGACAACAACCCGAGTAGCCCATTCTTTGGGCGGATGTACGTTTCCTACAATAACTTTGCTATCGGCGGCGGCGCCCTGTTCGTAAACTTCTCGACTGACAACGGCGCGACTTGGACGAACTCGCGCCAGCTGACAAGCAGTTTCATCCGGGACGTGCAGATCACCGGTGACAAGGTTACGGGCGATGTTTACATCGCCGGGATGGACGAAGGCGGCGGAGGCCTGGCCGGCCCCCGTTCCAACAAGATATTCCGCTCCACCGACGGCGGCAACACCTGGACCAATACCTACACCGGCCCCCCCTTCGCAGCCTCCGGCCGCGCTGATTGCACCGCCAATCCCTACTTCGTGTGCATGTATAGCCCCAACACCTGGCGGCACATGGGATGGGGTGAGCCTGCCGCCTACAACCACGTAGTTAGCCTCGTTTATGACCAGCACGGCGCCGGCGCCGACCCCGGCGACGTCTATTACATCCGCTCCACCGACAGCGGGGTGACCTTTAGCGCGCCACTCAAGTTGAATACCGATACCACTACCCGCCTTCAGTGGCAGCCTAATCTTTCCGTCAGCGACGCTGGCACTCTCTTCTCTGTCTGGTACGACGAGCGCGAGACCACCGACTGCACGGTGGGCAGCCCGGGCGTTCCTTGCTACAGAATGTGGGCACGCAAGTCCAACGACAACGGCGTGACGTGGTTGCCTGACGATATGTTCTCGGACGTAGTCAGCCCCCTGCCGGCGCAACCCGACGGGAACGTCCAGCCGAACTATCAGGGCGACTACGACTACGGCACCGCGATCCTCACCAAGCACCTCACTTCGTGGACGGACGGGCGCGTGACCATCAGCGGCACATCCCAGCAGGATACCTTCACTGATAGGGAGCTGGTAGGTTTCGCCGTGACTTCGACCGACCCGGCCTGCGACAGCTTTGTTGTCGGCACTGCGCCAGTTCAGTTCGTAGTCAACCTGAGTGATGCGGTGAACCCGAGCACTGTCCAGGCAAGCGATTTTACGGTGAACGGGACTCCGGCCGACACCGCGATCTTATCAACGGGCAACGCAACGATAACTTTCACTTTCACCAGTACACCTGTGGTACAAGGCCAAAACACGATGCATATTCCCGCTGGCGCCTTTAACCGCGCCTCGGATAGCCAGCCGAACTTCGAGTTCCTGTGCACATTCCAATATGGCACAGTGCAGCTACAGGTGACTACGACCAACCCGCCTGTCGACGGCACGTTCTCCCCGCCAGCGCCGGGCACGTATACGTATGACGTAAACTTCAACGAACAGGTTGATCCAACTTCAGTCCAAACCAGCGATCTGACGCTGAGCGGCACTACTGGCGCCACCGTGACGAACGTCACCGTGCTCCCCGGAAACCTCACTGCTGAGTTCACACTGAATATCCAATTCGGGGGGAGCATGACGGCGAGCATTGCCGCCGGGGCGATTACCGATACATTCGGCAACCCTAACGCGGCCTTCACGGGGAACTACACAGTAGAGGGTTGCCCTCCTCAAAACCATTACAACATAAATCAGATAGGGGGCAGTATCGTGCCAGGCACGACGGACAGCGGCAATCACGGAGATGATGCGGTAACCACCATTTCACTCCCCTTCTCTTACACCTTCTATGACGCGAATTTCGCGAGCATCAATGTGTCGTCCAACGGCCCCGCCCAGTTCGTGACCTCGGATAACACCTTTACTAACATTTGCCTGCCGTGGACAATCCACAACTACACCATCTTCCCCTACTGGGACGACCTAAAGACCGATGTAAACCCCGGCTGCTCGGGTTTCCCTGGCGGAACATGCGGCATTTTCACCTCGACCACGGGTACTGCGCCCAACCGGATCTTCAACATCGAATGGCGCGCCGTCTATTTCTCCAACACCAGCCAGCATACCAACCACGAGCTGAGGTTGTACGAGGGGCAGTCGCGCTTGGATGTGATCTACGGCGAGGTGGATCAGGGCAACACCAGCGCAACCGCGGGAGTGCAGAGAGACGACACCACCTTTGACCAGTACTTCTGCAACGCCACAGGTGGTGCGGCTACTGGCGGGCAAAGCTACACGCTGCAATCTTGCGGAACTCCGACACCTTCACCAACATCAACACCATCAGCTACGCCGACACCGACTCCAACACCTACACCTACACCTACACCAACACCCACACCTATACCTACACCAACCCCAACCCTAACACCTACACCCACGCCAACCCCAACATCTACACCCACGCCAACCCCAACACCTACACCCACGCCAACGCCTACCCCGACGCCAACAC
>PNAS01000050.1:39033-39216 GCA_003169695.1 Spartobacteria bacterium | reverse complement strand
CTTGCCGTCCACCTGCACCGCGACGGCGTTGACCGTAGCACTCGCGTTCGGATCGAATGAATCAGGAGCTCCGGTGTTGGGATCGAGCCGCGCGATTCGGTTGCGCGGGATCGCTAATGAGCCGGGAGGCTTGAGCGCTGTAAAATCGCCGCCCAGCAAAATCTTGCCATCCGGCTGCACCGC
>PNAS01000050.1:0-38954 GCA_003169695.1 Spartobacteria bacterium | reverse complement strand
GCCATCCGCCTGCACCGCGATGGCACGGACAGTACTGTTCGCGTTGGGGTCGAATGAATCCGCCAGCCCGGTGGTAGAATCGAGCCGGGCGATGAAGTTGCGCGGCTGCCCGCCGATCGTTGGCGTTGCAAAGCTGAAATCGCCGCCCACTAAAATCTTCCCGTCCGCCTGCACCGCGATTGAATAGACAGCATTGATCGCGTTCGGGTCGAACGAATCTGCCAAGGCGGTCGTGGCATCTAGCCGGGCGATGTAGTTGCGCGACTGGCCGCCGATGCTCGTGAATACGCCGCCCACTAAGATCTTGCCGTCCGCTTGCACCACGATGGCATAGACAGCACTGCCAATGGCGTTCGGGTTCCACGAATCAGCCAGGCCGGTCACGGCGTCGAGCCGGGCGATGAGGCTGCGCGTCTGTCCGCCGATGCTGGTGAATAGTCCGCCCACTAAAATCTTGCCGTCCGCCTGTACCGCGATTGAAACCAATTGACCGTTCGCGTTCGGATCGAAAGCCGTGTCGAGTGTGCCGTCCGCGTTCAATCGTGCGATGTTGTTGCGGGTCACGCCCAAAACGGTGGTAAAGGTGCCGCCGACGAGAATCTTGCCGTCCGGCTGCACGGCGGTGGCGGTAACATAACTACCGACGGTGCTGAGATCGAGCGTCCGGTCGAGCAAACCGTTGGCTTCGAGGCGGGCGATACTGTTGCGGGTCACCGCCGCTCCCCCGTTCGGCGTGAACGTGCTGAAATCGCCGCCCGCTAAAACCTTGCCGTCCTGCTGGAGCGCGATTGAATAGACAACATTGTTTGCGTTCGGGTCGAACGAATCAGCCAACCCGGTCGCGGCATCGAGCCGGGCGATGCGGTTGCGCGCCTGTCCGCCGATGTTTAGGAAAAAGCCGCCCGCTAAAACCTTGCCGTCCGCCTGCACCACGATCGACTCGACAAGATTGTCCGCGCCAGGGTTCCACGAATCAGCCAACCCGGTAACGGGATCGAGCCGGGCTATGCGGGTGCGCGGCTGTCCACCGATGTTGCTGAAATTGCCGCCCACTAAAATCTTGCCGTCCGCCTGCACCGCGATTGGAAAGTCACTGAACACGGCAGCGTCCGCGTTCGGGTTCCATGAATCCGCCAAACCGGTTAAGGGGTCGAGCCGGGCGATATTGTTGCGCGTCTGCCCGCCGATGCTGTTCGCTCCGTTGAAACCGCCACCCACCAGGATCTTGCCGTCTGTCTGCACCACGACTGTACTGACAGTAGAGTTCGCGTTCGGGTCGAACGAATCAGCCAAGCCGGTGTTGGCGTCGAGCCGGGCAATGCGGTTGCGTGGCTGTCCGCCGATGGTCGTGAACAAACCGCCAACCACGATGTTGCCGTCCGTTTGAATGGCGATTGAAAAGACAAAGTTGTTCGCGTTCGGGTCGAACGAATCGGCCGCTCCGGTTACGGGATCAAGCCGGGCGATGCGGATGCGCAGCTGTCCGCCGATGAAACTGAAATTGCCGCCAACTAAGATCTTGCCGTCCGGCTGCACCGCGATTGAATCGACCTCATTGTTCGCGGTCGGGTTGAAAGCCGTGTCAAGCGTGCCGTCCGCATTCAGGCGGGCCATGCGGCTGCGTGCCACGCCTAAAACGGTGCTAAAGTTGCCACCGATGAGCGTTTTGCCGTCCGGTTGAACGACGACTACGCGGACTGTGTTATCCGCATTCGGGTCAAAGCCGTCAAGCGCGGATTGCCCCCGCACCGCCGCGGCGCCGCCCGCCAGCAGAACCGCAACGGAAAACAGTAGGAGCGCAGTTTTCTGGGTAGCTTTAGATGTTGCTCTCATAAATGAAGTGAACGGTTCGGCGTGAGTAGCCATTGTTTGTGAAGTGTGCGTGTTCATTTTTCCTAATTGTCCTTCATCGCCCTAAAGCGGAAACGGCCAGGAGATGGGGCCAGATATTTTCCGCGAATTATCGGCGCCGACGTTCGGGGAGGGCTAGGCTCCGGCCGAGCCGTGCGTTTTTGGACAATCCCCAACGGCTCAGAGGGAGCCCCGCCCCTCCAGCCTGATATTTGGCATTGTTCAAGCTGAGCCCGTCCCTGTATTCTCCGTTTTCAATTGATAAAGCTCGGCGCTCCCGGCTCTTCCGAAAATACATCGCATGATATCGCCCCCTCCCCGAGAGCACGTCACCCAGATGCTGGTCGATTGGAGCAGAGGCGATCCCGAAGCACCGGCCCGGCTGATGCCACTCGTCTACGAAGAATTGCGCCAGCTGGCCCGCCAATATCTGCAGCGAGAACGCCCTGATCACACGTTGCAGGCTACTGGCCTCGTGCATGAAGCCTACCTCCGGCTTGTCGATCAAAGCACCACGACTTGGCAAAACCGCGCGCACTTTTTTGGTGTGGCCGCGCAAGTCATGCGTCGCATACTCGTGGATTATGCTCGATCCCATCGCGCCGAGAAACGCGGAGGCGGATGGGACAAACTCGCTTTCGACGAAGCGCTCGCGCTTTCCGCAGAACGGAGCATCGATTTGGTCGCGCTCGACGACGCGCTGAAAGATCTTCTCGCGTTTGATCCGCGCCAGAGCCAGATCGTCGAGTTGCGCTTCTTCGGCGGTCTGACGAACGAAGAAATTGGCGAGGTGCTGGACGTTTCTCCGCGGACCGTGAAACGAGAATGGCGAGTGGCGAAAGCGTGGCTGCGACGGGAAATCATGACTGGTGAGGACGATGCGGCCGGCCGGTGAGCGCTGGGCCCGCGTTAAGGAACTATTCGAGGCCGCGGTCGACCTCGCTCCCAACGAGCGCACGGCTCTCCTCGAAAAGGAATGTGGCGGCGATGAAGCTCTTCGCGACGAAATAGAATCCCTTCTCAAATCGGACGAACGAACCGACGGCTTCATCGAGCAGCCGGCCTTCGCAATCCCCCGCGACCTGTTTCCAGACGACGTGGAGGAACCGTTCGTTGGCCGGCAGTTCGGCGCGTATCAGCTTATTCGCGAAATCGGCCGGGGCGGGCTGGGAGCCGTTTATTTGGCCGCGCGGGCCGACGACGAATATCGCAAACAGGTTGCGATCAAGGTCATTCGGCGCGGGCTGGACACGGACGATATTATCCGGCGTTTCCGCAATGAACGACAGATTCTGGCGCAGCTCGATCACCCAAACATCGCGCGCCTGATCGACGGCGGAACGACTGATGATGGTTTGCCGTATTTTGTCATGGAGTACGTGAACGGCGAACCGATTAACGCCTACTGCGACGCGAATACGCTGTCCACGACCGAGCGTTTGACGCTCTTCCGGAAGGTGTGTGCGGCGGTCACTTATGCGCATCAGAACCTTGTCATTCATCGCGACTTGAAACCGTCGAACATCCTTGTGACGCAGGAGGGCGAACCGAAGCTGCTCGACTTCGGCATCGCGAAACTTCTTAGCGCCGGCGACGAATTGTTCACGGAGACGATTCCTGCCTTGCGCGTCATGACGCCGGAATATGCCAGCCCGGAGCAGGTCAAAGGCGACAGGATTATGACGACGAGCGACGTCTACTCGTTAGGCGTGTTGCTCTACGAGCTCCTGACAGGTCAACGGCCCTACCGTCTCAAGACGCGCACAGCGCAAGAAATCGCGCGCGCCATCACGGAACAGGAGCCGGAACGGCCCAGCACTGCCGTCTCGCAACGACCCGACCAAAACTCTCCGCAATCCGCAATCTTCAATCCGAAATCGCTCCGCGGCGATCTCGACAACATCGTGCTGATGGCGATGCGCAAGGTGCCGGCGCGTCGCTACGCGTCGGTCGGGCAATTTTCCGAAGACATCCGCCGCCATCTGATGGGATTGCCGGTCGTCGCCCGCAAGGACACATTTGCTTATCGATCCTCCAAGTTCATCGAGCGCCATCGCCTCGGAACTGCTGCCGCTCTTTTGATTTTGCTGAGCTTGCTTGGCGGGATTGTAGCGACCGTCAGACAGGCACACACTGCCCAGCGCGAAAGCGCTAAAGCTGAAGCGATCAGCAGTTTCTTGCAGCGCATGCTCTTTGCGTCCAATCCGGATTCAGGTCTACGGAAGGGCGGTCACGACCTAACGGTCAAAGATGTCCTGGACGAAGCGTCCAAACGGCTCGCGACCCAAGATTTGTCCAGCCAACCCGAAGTGAAGGCTGAACTACAGCGGATCATCGGCGCGAGTTATCTGTCTCTCGGACAGTACGCTTTAGCGGAGCAAAACCTGGCTGCGGCGCTGGAAGCGCACCAGAGGATCTATGGTGAAGACAACCCGGAAACGCTAAAAACCTTCGTCTCGAGAGCGTCGCTCTGGGGAGGCGCGACGGGCAATTACGCCAAAGCGGATAAGTTCTACCGGGAAAAGCTTCCCCTTCTTCGCTCTGAACAGAGAAAAGGGACGATCAGCGCCGATTATTTGATCGCGGCGCTGGGTGGCTATGCTCTTCTGCGGCGAGCCCAAGGGGATCCAAAGGAGGCGGAAATTCTGTTGCGCGAAGCAGCGGCCCTTCGCTCCCAGGTATCTCCGGAATTGAAATACGACCCTAACGCCGCCCTGCTCGCTCTGACGAAGACCGATCAAGGGAAATTTGACGAAGCCATCAAGACAGTCCGGGAAAGAATTGCGGCCATTCGGCAGCAAACAGGTGATGAAACGCCGGAACTGTGCGCAAATCTGACCGGGCTCGGCAGTTTCCTAATCGAAAAAGGCGCGTTCGCGGAAGCCGAAGAGAACTTGCGCGCCGCCGAAACAATTTATCGAAAGCTCTACGATGCTTCCAATATGCAACTCGGAGACAATCTCCGTTTGCAGGCGCAAGCTTTTCTGGCCCTGCGGCAACACGCCGAAGCCGAAGCCAAAATCAGCACGACGCTGGAGATCTATCGAGCAGCCAGCAGCGCCCAATATGTCAATTACCCAACGGCCCTGATGGTGCAGGGCATGATTTACAGTCAGACCGGGCGAACGGTGGAAGCAGAAAAACTGTTGCGCGAAGCAGTGCGAATTCGCGTGGAAAATGTGCCGGAAACACATTTCTTGCGGGCCACCGCCAACGGCGCGCTCGGCGAGTTTCTGACCACGCAAGCCCGTTTTCCCGAAGCGGAAGCGTTCCTGCTTGCCAGCTACCAAAGTCTGAAAAAATCGCAAGCCGAGAACAGTCCCCGAACGCGACTCGCACTTCAGCGCCTCGCGAATCTCTACGAAGCCTGGAACAAACCTGATCGAGCTGCGCCTTATCGCGCGTTGCTCTCAAATTCCACCTAGGTAGGGCGTGCTCTCCGAGCGCGCCGGCTTTTGGGATTTCAAAGGACGCCTCCGGAGGTGCGTCCCTACCCCATCAGAAACGCACCTTGAATCCGCCGTAAGCGGTGCGCCCCAGAGCCGGGAACCCAAACACCTCCGAATATTGCTCGTTCGTCAGGTTATCGATCCGTCCGAAGATTGAGAAGCGCGGGCTGATTTCGTACTCCGCCACAAGGTTCACAAAGGAATAATCTTCGATATCGAAATTGGGTCCGCCGAAATTTAGTTCCTCCCGCGCGTTCACAAATTTTGCCTCGATTGTGGTCCGCAATTTCTTGCACCACAGATAGGAAGCCGAAACATAGGCTTCATTGCGTGGCCGGCGCGGCAAGCGCGCGCCCTGCAACTGCGAGATGTCCGCCACCGAGGTTTTCTCCGTGTCGAGATAGGTGTAAGTCGCGGTGATGGTGAGATCGGGCAGCGGATTCACCTTGAGTTCCGTTTCCAATCCTTGCGTTCGCGCCGCGCCGAGATTGAGCGTCTCGAAGAGTCCGTTGAACCCAATTACGTTCGACAAATCGTTATGAAAATAAGTCGCGCCGAAAAACACACGCCCTTCCCAAAATCGTTGCTCGACACCGATGTCCCATCCCAGATCCTTAACCGGCTGCAATCCGAAATTGTTGCCAAAAATCTTATCCTGACTGCTCGGCGGACTGAATCCGGTGGCGACACTCGCGTGAAGGTGCGTATCGGTTTTCGCAATCAGATAGCTACCGGCAAACCGGTAGGTCCAGACGTCGCCAAATTGATTGAAGTAATCATACCGCCCGCCAGCAACAAGGTTTAATCCCTTGAACGGCGTCGCACTGGCCTGAAGGAAAACCGCAGTTTCCTCCGTATGATCGCTAATAAATGTCGGCTGCGGTCCAAACGCCTGCGAGATGAACGGGCGTTCCTCTCCGGCGTTGACGCGGTTGTAGAAGAAACCGGAAGTCAGCGTGATCCATGATGCCGGTTTCAGATCGTTTTGGTAATCGACCGTCGTTCGCTCAAAGAGGGCGCGGGTCGCGCCGACAAAGCCGTCCTGATTCGGGTCATTGACCTGCCGCTCGTGATCGTAGCTCACGATCAGTTTATGCTCCCACCAATCGACCGGTTTGAAATCGAGATGCGGTGCGACGAGCCAGCGCTCGGTCAGGAGATTGTCGATCGGTCTCGGATCAAAAATCGTGTTCGGATTTCCGGTATCGGCGAGCGAGTAAGTAAACAAAGCGCTGATCCGCAACTGCTCGTTAGGCGACCAGCCGACGTTCGCGATCCCGCTCGTCAGCCGATACTGGTTGTTCGGGCGCTCGTTGTCGGTATCGAGCCGACTGAGGCCAATCGAGTAATCGAATTTCCCGAACGCGCCCGAGCTTTCGAACATTTCACGGAAGGTCGAATTGGATCCCGCCTCAGCCGTAAACTCTTCCGTCGGCGGACCGCTCCCTTGTTTGGTGAAAATCTGCACCACACCCGCCAGAGCCCTCGGTCCGTAGAGCGTGCTTTGCGGCCCACGCACGACCTCGATCCGATCAATGTTGTCGGTCGTCAGATCGGCGAAGTTGAAAAGCCCGGCCAAGCCTTGATTGATCGGAATGCCATCGAGCAAAACCTGCGTTTGATCGCTGCCGAGCCCGCGCGTGAAAAGCGAAGTGAGTTGGCCCGGCGTGCCGGTTTGGACGATTGATAATCCCGGCACTTCGCGCAATGCGTCGGCGACTCGCCGCGTTTGTTTGGTTTCGAAATCCTGTGCCGTGATGACACTTACGCTCGCCGGAGATTCATCCTCCGGTATCGGGATTCGCGTCGCGCTAACGACGATTTCTTCAGTTTCCGCTTCCGCACGTGGAAGCGGTGATGAAGCCGCATCCTGTGCGCGGCAAATAAAGGGCGCTGCCCAAAGGAAAGCAGCAGCCACGAGCCATGACGATGGACGATTCTGCATAACAAGTTACCTCCAATTTTCGAGAGGCAGACTCGCCTAGCTGCCGCCGGCTTCGTCCACAGCTCTCATTCTTCTTTTTCGCGAAGAAGTTTTTTCGGGCCGTCCGCACACGCGGCGACTCGAATGAGGTGGAACGGGCAAATATTCTGGCTCCTGGCTTTCGCGCGTTTTGAGAAACACGCATCCTCCTTCCCGCCTTCACCCCCGAAAATTTCGGGGATTGGCTCATGGGAAGTCGTATCCAGTTACAGCAGCGCAACTGCTCCCGAATCTCACGGGAATTCCTCGCACCGATCCACTGATCAAACTCACAAAGAACTGCCACCAGAAGTAGCGGCTTGCGCTTGCCCGCTCAAGATTTATTTATCAGAGGCGCGCATGGTCGCGCCCGCCCGCTGTGTCTTCCTCTGATTCTTCCATTCTTGTTACTGGCGGCGCCGGTTTCATCGGCTCCAACCTTGTGCTCACGCTGCAAGAGCGGATGCCTGAGGCGCAGCTGACGGTGATCGATGATTTTCGTTCCGGCGATTTCAAGAACCTGGCCGGCTACCGCGGTGATTTCGTCGCGCAAAACCTGGCTACGCTCGATTGGCGGCAGCAATTTGGGGACGAAAAATTCGACGCGATTTTTCACCTCGCCTCGATCACGGACACGACCCTGCACGATCAATTTGCGCAGGTGCACGACAACGTGGAAAGCTTTCGCCGTCTGCTAAATTTCGCCAAGCCGAACCGGACCCGGGTGGTCTACGCGTCGTCAGCCGCGACGTATGGCGCGGCAAGCACGGCGAGCGTGGAAACAAATGGGGCGGCGCCCGCTAACGTTTACGCGTTTTCGAAAGCGATCATGGACAACCTCGCTAATCGCGCTGCGCGAGAATTCCAAGATTGGATCATCGTCGGGTTGCGCTATTTCAACGTCTACGGCCCGCGCGAGGCGCACAAAGGCGTGCCCGCGAGCATGGTTTATCACTTGTCGCGTCAGATGAAATCCGGGCAGCGCCCGCGCATTTTCAAGCACGGCGAGCAGCAACGCGATTTCGTTTATGTGCAGGACATCGTCGAAGGCAGCATTCGCGCGCGCGCGGCAAAGGAGAGCGGAATCTACAATCTGGGCTCAGGTCATGCGCGCTCGTTTAACGAACTCATCGATGTTTTGAACCATTCCCTCGGCACCGACTTCAAACCGGAGTATATCGAGAACCCGCACGCGCATTATCAGAATTACACGCAGGCCGATCTGACACAGGTGCGCAACAACCTGGGCTACGAACCGAGATATCCGCTCGAGACCGGCGTAGCCGACTACATGAAATGGCTCTATCCCGCTGATGGAAAATAGCGACCGAGAACGCGTGTCATCCCGAGCCGCGCAGACGGCGAGGGACCTCACACAAGCTCCCCCAAACGCTCGCGCGAAATACGCGTTGCCCATGCTTTCGACGCGGTGCGACACAAGCAAATCGACATTTCAACTGCGAGGTCCCTCGCCGTCTGCGCGGCTCGGGATGACAATCTAAAAACATGAAACCAAAGAAATCAGATCTCCTGGTTGAGGAAGTCGAGCACATCGACATCAAGGAGCACAATGTCGTCCCTCTCGTCGACGCGATGAGCAAGATGGCGTTTTCCGCGCGCGATCTTGGACGCGCCGCGCAAATCTATGATCAAATGATCCGCGACGAGGACTGCGCAATCATTCTCTGCCTGGCCGGTTCACTCTTTTCCGCGGGTTTGAAAAACGTCGTGGTCGATTTGATCCGCCACAACATGGTGGATGCGATTGTCTCAACCGGCGCCATCATCGTCGACCAGGATTTTTTCGAAGCGCTCGGCTTCAAGCATTACAAAGGCGACGTTTTCATGAGCGACGACATCCTTCGCCGTCTCGCGATCGATCGCATTTACGACACCTACATCGACGAAGACCAACTGCGGATTTGCGACGCGACCACCGGCGAGATCGCCGATTCGCTCCCGCCGCGCCCGCATTCATCGCGCGAGTTCATCAAAGCGATGGGGCAGCATCTGACCGAGCATGCCAAGAATCGCGACTCCGTCGTACTATCCGCCTTCGAGAAGAACGTCCCGATTTTTGTTCCCGCCTTCAGCGATTGCAGTGCCGGCTTCGGGTTGATCCATCATCAATGGCATCACCCGGAGAAACATCTCAGCCTCGATTCGGCGAAAGATTTTCTCGAGCTCACGAAGGTCAAAATCGATTCGAAAACCAGCGGGCTGCTCATGATCGGCGGCGGCGTCCCGAAGAACTTCGCGCAAGACACTGTCGTGGCCGGCGACTATCTCGGCTTCGACGTCGGGATGCACAAATATGCGGTGCAGATCACAGTCGCGGACGATCGCGATGGGGCGCTTTCGGGCTCCACGCTCAAGGAAGCGAACTCCTGGGGGAAAGTAGATCTCGGCGCGGAGCAAATGGTCTACGCCGAAGCAACGCTCGCTCTGCCGTTAGTCGCGGGTTACGCGTATCACAAGGGCAACTGGAAGAATCGCCCCGCGCGAAATTACGCGGAGCTTTTAGACAAGCCGTCCACGACGAACGCCTAGCCCTCCCAGAAGAATCTGGTTGGTCGGTCGATCTCGGCCGGCAGACTTTTGTGCACCGGGCAATTGAGCGCGGCATTCTCGAGTAACGCACGCTGCGGTGTAGTTGCTGGCAGCGGAATGTGAACTTCTGACGGCAGCGCCACGATCCGTCGTGGCGCGTCCTTCGACATCTCCTTGCTCACGTTGACGGTCATCCCTTTCACATCGAGGCCGTGTTCCTGAGCCGCCATCGCCAGGATGGTGCTCATGCAGGTTCCGAGCGCGGTGGCGACGAGATCGGTGGGCGAAAAGGATTCTCCTTTGCCCTTGTTGTCCGTAGGAGCGTCGGTCGCGATTTTGGCGTGAGACGGACCGTGGACTGCGTCGCAATGGAGGTCACCGGTATATTCGATGCAGATGCTGACCATGAAAACGATTATGCGGCGCGCACTGCAATAACGCAACGGGGAGCGCGGGCATCTTGCCCGCTGTTCCGCGCATCTGGCGGCGAACGCTCCTTTGGGGGAACAAGCATTCGGCCAGGATGCCGAAAGGAGGGCAAGATTCCCGCGCTTCCCGAAACAACAGCTATTGCACGGATAAAATCGGCGTCTCCTGCACGGCATCGGCGCGCTTCGCGAGCTGCTCGCGAAACACCTTCGTTAGGCCGCCGTCGTGCAGGATGATCATGTCGGTGTCGTTTTTTTTGTGGTCGTCGTTTTGCCAGGATTCGTTCCACCAGCAGAATCCGATCACGGCCGGCCAGCGATGGGAAAATAAATCTTCCAGCGCGCTTTTGGCCCACTCGCTCGCGGCGACTTTTGGATGATGAATGTCGCAGCCGAATTCCGCGATCACGATCGGCTTTCCCGGCGCGACCTTCGTTAGTCGCGGATACGCTGTTTCCATCTTGAACCGAAAACTTTCGGTACCGTCGAAGGCGCGCGGCGTCAGCGGCCCGTACGCGCTCAGTGCTACCCAAGCGCAGTAGTCATCACCGGGATAATAATTCTCAAACCTGTTCCATTTCGCTTCCGGTACGTCGAACCAGTTCACGTGCCAGATCCACTGAAGATTGTCCGCGCCCTCGCCGTGCATGAGATCGACGATGTGGCGATGGGCCTCGACGTAACGGCGCGGCCCTTCCTTCGCCCCGCCATTCCATTTCCCATTCCAGGAAAACCAGTCTCCGTTCGGCTCCGTGCCCCATTCGATCAGGATTGGGGAGCCGAATGCCTTCGCCGCGCGCGCCCATGCTCTCAGATCCTCATCAAATTTTCCCGCGAGAATGTTTGCGAGGCTGAAAGTTTTTTCCGCGCGGTTCTGCTCGACATCGGAACGCAACATGAGGCGGATGTACGGGACCTTGCCGAGTCCACGGATCCAGGCGCATGTGGCGGCGGGAAATTTCCTCGATTCCGACCAATTGTCCGAAAAGAAAACCCAGACCGTCTTGGTGCCGAGGCTCCGCTCGAAACGCGCCACATTCGCAGCGGTGACATCATGCTCCGTGGGATCGCGGTTCGCGACCGGCTCATCGAAATATAGACCCTGATACAATTTACCCGCGGGCGGCGGCGCAATCCGCTGCGCACCGTGTGCGTTGAAAACGGCGGCTAGAAAGGTAACAACCAGCGGTGGAGCGATGCGATTTCGAGACATGACGCCGGCGAGACGATAGATCGTTTTGTAGGAACAACAGACTGAATACTTGGTTGCGCATTTTGCCTGCGCCTCCCCTAATTTTCTTCGAACGCGTCTAGATCGTCAGTAGGGATGTCGCTTGAAAACGGGGGCATTTTTCCGCGCAAAATTTGCGACGACGGCGTTCTGCCTTAGTTTCATCCATGAACAATAATGTGAAGGGCAAGGATCTCACGAAGGAACCACCACGCAGTCCGCGGGTCCGCGTTGGCGGCTACGCAATTTTGGCTCGGACGTTCGATAAATGTTGCGCCCTCATCGCCGGGAACATCGGCGAATACCATTTCGATTGCCCGCTGGACAACATGCTCTTTGGTTTCAAAGGCGTGAAAGGCGACGATTTCAAAGCGGAAGTGGAGAAGGGCGCCAGCGACGAAGAGATGGCAAAATGGCTCGACGCTCACGGCGAAAAGAAAACGGCGGAAGAAGTGAAATCCTGGAGCGACGAAGTCGAAGGTACTCGCCCGTACGATAATCCGGAACGGCGCGAGTGGTTCGAGGAGCAGGTCAAGCCGCACGGTCTTGATCCAGCGAAGACGACGCTCTTCGACTGGCTCGAGGTCGACGACAAGGCGAGCTATCAGAAGGCCGCGTAAGCGACGAACAGGTAGGGACGTTTCTCCGAAACGTCCGTCGAACCTTCGGCAAGAAAGCCGGACGGCTCGGAGAGCCATCCCTCGCTGAAATGTCACGAGGCTATTCGGCCTCTTCGCGCTCGATGCCAAAGAGCGCCGGCCGAGCCCGGAAATAAAAACATCGCGCGACAGAGCACACGATCCACCGCTACGGCCGCCGACCGCGCGGTGATCCTTAAGGCTTGATTATCGGCGGGAGAATATCTTCGGTCGGACCCTCATCGACGCCATGCCTCAGGCGGCTGTGGCGAACGCTGTACATAAAGTAGATCACCATCCCAATCGCGAGCCAGACAAAGAATCTGAGCCAGGTCAGAATGGGCAGACTGAGCATGAGCGCCGCGCACATCAGGACACCCAGGATCGGCAAAAGTGGAACCATGGGAACGCGGAAAGGCCGACGACGACCCGGATCAGTGCGGCGGAGAATAATGACGCCGATGCAAACGAGACTGAAGGCAAAGAGCGTGCCGATATTCGTCAGGTCAGCGAGCGAGCCGATATCGGTCAGCATCGCGACGCCGCCGACCACTACGCCGGTCCAGATCGTCGTGATGTACGGCGTCCGAAAGCGAGAATGGAGACGCGCGAAGTATTGAGGAAGCAAGCCATCGCGGGCCATTGCCATAAAAATGCGAGGCTGGCCGAGTTGAAAAACGAGCAGAACGGAAGTCATACCCGCGAGGGCACCGGCACTGATCAACGCCTGCGCCCAAGGTTTTGAGGCGAAGGCTGTGGCCACGGCAGCCGAGTCGCCCAGATAAACAGTGTATTTCAAAATTCCGGTGAGAACGCCCGACATCAATACATAAAGGAGCGTGCAGATGACGAGGCTTGCGATCATCCCGATCGGCATATCTCGCTGGGGGTTCTTTGTTTCTTCCGCCGTGGTCGAAACGGCATCGAACCCGATGAAAGCAAAGAAGACAATGGCTGCCCCGCTCATGACGCCGGCGAAACCATTGGGCATAAAGGGATGCCAGTTTGTCGGATGCACCATGAAGGCCCCGAACGAGATGAAGAAAACGACCACGGCAACTTTGATGATCACGATCGTCGTGTTCGTGCGGGCGCTTTCGCGTATTCCGTAAATCAAAAGGACCGTGACAGCGGCGACAATCAGAAGTGCCGGGATGTTGAAGGCGAAGGAATGACCAGCAATGGTGGGCAGCGCGGTTGAGGAGAAATCCTGCAGCGTATCGCCGCCTTTGGCGAGGATATCCACGGCGCTTTTGTGATCGGTCACCGTCCAAAGCGGAAACTTCAATCCAAAAAGGCTACCGCAGAGTTTTACGAAATAGCCCGACCAACCAACCGCGACTGCCATGTTACCGACCGCATATTCGAGGATCAAATCCCATCCGATAATCCACGCCACGATCTCGCCCAGGGTGGCGTAAGAATAAGTGTAAGCGGAACCCGAAACCGGAATCATCGACGCGAGTTCCGCATAACAGAGTGCCGCAAAACCGCAGGCGATCGCCGCCACGATAAAGGAAAAAACGACCGCCGGTCCCGCGCCGGGCCGACCCAGCAGCAGGTCCGAGTGAGTCATCCACGCTTGGATGAAATTGAGAACCGGTGTCCCGAGCTTGCTCGTGATGGCTTCCACTCGCTCCCCCGCCGCCGCGGTTCCCGTCAGCGCGAATATACCGGTGCCGATGATCGCTCCGATTCCAAGGGCCGTCAGATCGAGGGCGGAAAGCGAGCGCTTCATCTGGCGTTCCGGCGCTTCGGATTCGCGCATCAAAAGCTCAGGGCTTTTCGTTTTAAAAAGTTGCGAAGCCACTTTGTCTCCTCGGTTAAGGTTGCGGGAGCGAATCGTGGCACCCCGATGCGATGAGGGTCAATCCTAAGTTTCGCGGTAGGGACGGCGCGCGGCGCCGTTCAGGCACCATAGTGCGGCGTCCCTACCAATATTTGAAAATGGCGCGAAAATAGCTCGAAAAACGATATGCCTGTCATGCCTGTTTTAAGCGGTGCGAATCTCATTGGCGGATTGCTTTTCGGATCGATCGGCTTTGTTGCCTTCATTTACGGAAAACGGATGCACGTCTGGAAACCAATGTTCCTTGGTATCGCTCTGATGGCGTATCCCTATTTCGTTGAGAACGACATCGCGCTCTTCGCGATCGGGGCGGTGGGCACAGCCGCGCTTTTTCTCTTTCGAGACTGATTGCTGGAGTCGGCCCGTCAAAACCTGACGGCAACAGGAGGCCGCGACTACAACGTCCTGCGACTTGCTGGGCTGCCGGGCACCTGATACAACATCGGCGGTATGGGTCGCCAATGGCTTCACGCCAAACGAGAAGTCGCCGGGCTGAAAAAAGGCCAACTCGTAGGAAAACTCGTGAAAGAAATCATGGTGGCCGCGAAGCTCGGCGGGGCTGAGCCCAGCGCGAATCCTCGGCTCGCGGCCGTGGTCGACAAAGCGCGCAAAGCCAGCGTCACGCGCGATGTAATTGAACGCGCGATGAAAAAAGGCGCGGGTATCGGCGACGACAAACTGGTGATGGAACATGTCGTCTTCGAAGGTTACGCGCCGCACAAGGTGCCGGTAATCGTCGAGATCCTGACCGACAACAACAACCGCACCGCTCCGGAAATTCGCGTGCTCTTTAAGAAAGGCGGCCAGATCGGCGCTCCCGGCAGCAACAAGTTCCTCTTTGACCACGTCGGCCTGGTCGAAGCGCATCATGCGGACGCGGACGCGGACATCGAAGCGGCCGCGATCGAAGCCGGCGCGCAGAATGTCGAACCGCTTTCGCATGCTGAGAGCGACGATATTCCAGAGGGAGCCGGCGGTGCGCGTTTCATCACTGAGCGCGGCAACTTGCACGCGGTTTCGCAATGGCTGGCGGCAAATGGATGGACAGTTGTCACAAGCGAGCTGGGGTACCTCGCGAAAAACTTTCCCGAGCTGACCGACGAACAACGGACCCACGCCGGTGAATTTCTTCAGACCTTCGAAGATCACGATGACGTGCATCGTGTTTGGGCCGCGATAAAATGAGCCTCAATCCCAGGAGCTGATCTCGATGCCGGATGAAATATCGCAAGCCATTGTAGGCGATTCGGTCGCGTCCGCGGCCGAAGAACATCATGGCCGTCGCAAGCGGCGCTTTTGGAGAAGAAAACCGAAGAAGGAACTGGCGCCCTTCACGCACTGCGAGAATTGCGGGACGGAATTGCGCGGACACTATTGTTCAAACTGCGGTCAAGCCGCGATCGATTATCGGCGGTCGTTCCGCCACGTCATTGTTGACGTGCTCGATTCGTTCCTGAATTGGGATTCAAAATTCATCAGTAGCATTGGGCTCCTCCTCTGGCGCCCCGGCTGGTTGACCAACCAGTTTCTGGAGGGACGCCGGGTCCGTTTTCTCCATCCGTTGCGTCTCTATCTCCTCGTCAGCATCGTGTTTTTTCTTTGCGCGAAGCTCATCCCGGTGAACGACACGCACACCGCGAAAGCGGAGGACCTTCCGCCGGAAGCCCGCGCGCATCTCGAAAGAAAGATGGCCGAGTTGCAGGCAAAACAGAAAGACCTGCCCTTCTTTGAAATCACGAGCGACGAAAAGGGACCCAGCGTTCCGCCAGCGCCTCCTCCTCCCGCCGAGATTAAGGCCCCGGTCGACCAGAACGAGCCAATCGTTCCGCAGGCAACTCTCACTCCTAACGCGGTCGCGCAAGAGGCGAACGTTCCGCCAACGACCGCCACGCCTTCCGAAACCGACACGCTGATCGATGAGATAAAAAACGAGGTGGCGACCGGAAAAAAGAAAAAGGAACCCGAGAAAAAGGAACCCGGACCTCACACTCGATTCGGCAACAACAAAGATGGACCGAAAACTCCGTCCGAAGCCTGGATGGAGCAGCGGATCAAGGACCGCATCGGAGAGGATGGCACCAAGGCCAGGCTCTTTGTCGAAACACTCCGGAGCAATCTCTCCACGATGATGCTCTTCTGCGTCCCCCTCTTCGCCTTCATCCTGAAAATCCTCTACATCCGCCAGAAGCGCTTTTACATCGAACACCTCGTTTACGCTCTGAACATCCACGCCTTCTTTTACATCGCGGCTATCCTGGTCGTATTGATTTCCATTGGCTTGAACAGCTGGATCCCGGGAACTCCCCAAGTCTTGTTAACGATATTTCTCTCCTTGCTGGTATTCGTGCAGGTCTTCCTCTCGATCCGCCGCGTTTACCGTCAGGGCTGGTTTATGACCACGTTCAAGTTTGGATTCGGCGGGCTCCTCTACCTATTAGTGCTCGCCTTCGCGGTGGGAGCCACAGCGCTCGCTACCCTCCTGCTTCCGTAGCGGGCCCTCCATGACCGCCGGGGGTGGTGCTTCGATGGTCATAGACCGCCGCTACAATGAAATCAGTTCACGCGCCCGGGTTAGGGCCTCGCTGATTTTAGTCGCGTCTTTTCCTGCGCCTTGCGCGCCCTCCGGCCGGCCGCCGCCTTTGCCGCCCACGATAGGCGCCACTTCCTGAATCAACTTGCTCGCCTGAATTCTGGACGTGAGTTCTTTCGGGACGGATGCAATCAATGCAACCCGACCCTCGGTCGCTCCCGCGAGAAAGATGGGGCCGTTGAACTTCGGCTTGAGCGCATCCACGACTGCTTGAAGCAGTTTGGCGTCGGCGTTCGGCACCTCTGCGATACAGGATTTTTCTTCGGCGTGCGCCGCGGCCAGTTCGTTCGCCAGTATTCCCGCGCGACTTCTCAGATCGGCTTCGGAAGCCTTTGCGTGCTGCTTCTCCCATTCGTGAACTTCGGCCTCGAGTTTTTCCAGATGCGTCGAACGCGCATCAATCTGTTCCAGCATCTTGTTTGTCTCCGCGCCGTCTGCGAATCCAGGCAAGGGTGCGATTCCATTCTTCTTCCGGGCCAGCGCTTCAAACTTTTCCTGTTGTCGCCCGGCCTCCTGCTGCGCCCAATCTCTGGCGGCATCACCTGCAACCGCTTCGATCCGCCTCACGCCGGCCGCGATGGCGGACTCACTCAAAATCCGGAACGATGCGATGTCGCCGGTTGCCCGCACGTGTGTTCCTCCGCAGAGCTCCATCGAGTAGCCGTTCAGCCGCTCGGGTTCGCCGCCGATCTGCACCACGCGCACGACATCCCCGTACTTGTCACCAAAAAACTGCTGAATGTCCGAGTGCTTCTTCGCTTCCGCGTATGGAATCTCCGTCCAAGACACTGACTCATTCGACGCTATCTTTTCGTTTACGAGCTTCTCCACCTCCCGTTTTTGCTGCGACGTGAGCGCAGCGCCTGAAAAGTCGAACGTCAACTTGTCTGGGCCGACATAGCTCCCCTTCTGCGCGGCTTCTCGCGACACCTTTTCGTGCAGCGCCCAATGCAACAAATGCGTCACGGTGTGATGGCGCTCGATCGCGCAACGGCGGTGCGCGTCTACCTCAAGGGTTCCTTTATTGCCATCCGAATCGGTCCAAACACCCCGCGGAGCGTCGTTCGATAAAATTAGGTAAAAGATGCCTCGTCGCTGGATGGTGTTGGTAATCGCAAAGCGCAGGAATTGTTGGGAGCCAACTTCAACGGGCTTCTCCAACGTGAGTTTCCCGGTATCGCCAACTTGGCCACCCATCTCCGCGTACAGCGGTGACCTGTCGACTTGGACATGATCGTCTCCAAAATTCAGCACGGTGCATTCCGCGACAAGGTTTTCATAGCCAACAAACTTTGTCGGTTGATCTAGCCGCGCGTCCACATCGTCCACTGATACCGTTGACCTCTTTTGGGCAGCGCGCGCGCGCGCCCGCTGCTCTTCCATCAATTTTTCAAAACTAGCTGTATCCACTGTCAGGCCGCGCTCACGGGCCATTAACTCGGTGAGGTCCAGCGGAAAACCGTATGTGTCGTAAAGTTTGAACGCGTCCTGACCGGAGATTGGACGAAGGCGAGAAGTATCCCAGCCTGGGAGGCGTGACGCCGCCTCCTTAATAATGCGCGACCAATCGCGCGTTCCAGCTTTCTCGACGAACTCCAGGTCAGCTAACACTGCCTCGACGAAACCCATCTGCTCCGGCTTCAAACTACCCGCAACTGCGACAGCCGTAATGCTGTCGAAAAACTCCTTACCCGCGACCTCCTCAAATATTCGAAGCCCCGTATCGAGCGTTTTATTGAAACCTTCTTCTTCGCGACGCAGCGTTTCCTTGACCACGGTTTGCTTGGCGCGCAATTCCGGAAAGACGTCGTTCATTGTACCTGCAAGGACGTCGACCAATTTGTAAAAGAAGGGCTGGTGAAATCCAAGTGTCCGTCCGTAACGAATCGCGCGGCGCAGAATGCGGCGCAAAACGTAACCGCGACCTTCGTTGCTAGGCTGAATGCCATCCGCAATCGCGAAGCTCAGCGTACGGATGTGATCTGCGATAACGCGGAATGCGATGTCGATCCTTTCCTGTTCGTTCTCCTTTTGTAGGGCGGCTGTGTCAGCCGCCGGCGTCTCACCGAGACGCCCTACAATTGGCACTGTCGAACCGTAGTGTTTGCCGCTAAGCTTTTCGATCTCGTCGAAGATGGGACGAAAAATGTCGGTCTCGTAATTTGAAATCGGACGCGAGAAGTCGGCAAAGTTTTTTGTGCCCTGGATCATCGCGGCGATGCGCTCAAAACCCATTCCGGTATCGACGTGACGCTGCGGGAGCGGTGAGAAGGTGCCGTCTGCATCGGCATTGAACTGGATGAAAACGAGGTTCCAAATCTCGATGCACCGCGGATCGCCGGCATTCACCAGCGATCCGCGAGTGTCGCCCGCCGGCGTGAGATCGATGTGCAACTCGGAGCATGGGCCGCACGGCCCGGTGTCGCCCATCATCCAGAAATTGTCCTTCTTATTGCCGTTGACGATGTGGACCGCGGGATCGAGCCCCGCTTTCTCGAACAGTCGCGCCCAGCGATCGTGCGCTTCCTGATCGAACTCGCTCGGCTCGTTAGGCCCCGGTTTGTAAACCGTGGCGTAGAGACGTTGCGCCGGAAGCTTCCATCGTTCGACCACCAGTTCCCACGCCCACTCGATTGCTTCCTTCTTGAAGTAATCGCCGAAGCTCCAGTTGCCGAGCATTTCGAAGAACGTGTGGTGATACGTATCGAGCCCGACGTCATCCAGATCGTTGTGCTTCCCGCCGGCGCGAATGCATTTCTGCGTGTCGGCGACGCGGGGCGGATTCCACGGCGGCTTTTGTTGCCCGAGGAAAATCGGGACGAACTGGTTCATGCCCGCGTTCGTGAAAAGCAGATTCGGAGAGTCCGGCAAAAGGGACGCGGACGGCACAATCGTGTGCTGCTTCTCGCGAAAGAAATCGAGAAAGGATTGGCGGATCTGCGCGGAGGTCATCGAGCAATCAAACTGTCTGAGGCAGCGCACATTTCCAAATGGAAATCGCGTATGTCCCCGCGCTTTTCGATTTCGCGATCGAAAGAGCGACGCAACCTTCCGCTAAAAATTGGCAAACGAACGGCAGCGGGGTGTCCACGAGCCTGATATGAATCCACCACATGGAGAAAATTCTGCTCGGATTCAGATCGGGACATCGAAGATTCTCCCTTTTCCTTGTTCTGACCCTTCTCTGCTGTGCTCAATGAAGCTGCCCCCCGACGAGCAACTTTTCGGACTCGTGTGCGAAGCCGAAACGCTGCCGAAAAATCGCATGAAAGTTTATCAGTTCATCACCGTGCGCACCGGAAAGGACAAAGGAGCGTGCGGATCGGACTTCGCAACCATGCTGGAGCGCGGGCGCCCGCCGCGTCTCCTCTCCGCTTATGCGCCGCAACTCCGCTAAGCTCAGCTATCGCCACAAGGTTTGGCTTTTTGCGATCACGATTCTGATCTACGGCAGCGGTGTGGTCTGGGCTTATCTCCATCAATTTGCCCGCCGGATGAGAGAATTTGGTGAGCAACCGCATCCGGCGGAAGCATGGTCGCTAAAACTTCACGGCGCGGCAGCGATGGCGATCCTCGTGATCCTCGGAACACTGCTGCCGACGCATGTGCGCTTCGCCTGGCATGCCAGACGCAATCGCCCTAACGGCATCATGCTGATCTCGGTCTTCGCTTTTCTCATTTTGACAGGCTATGGCCTGTACTATTTCGGCGATGAACGCCTCCGTTCCTGGACGAGTTGGCTGCATCTCGTCGTCGGACTCGCACTCCCGCTTGAGTTAATTCTTCATATCCGCCGTGGACGCGGGAGCGGCTTGACCCCGATCAGGGGCAATCGCAAACAACAAACTCCGTGAAGAAATCGCCTGAGCTCTGAGGTTCAGTGTCTCAGCCAAGTGATTTAGCGTAACGAACTGCTCGTCCCCGCCGCGTCTGTTTTCCAGGCGGCGCGGTATTGCTGATCGAGCTGAAGCGCCTCATAGTCTCGGCCCTGTGCTTTCAAGGTATCGCGCAATCCGGCAAGTGCGCGACCGTCGCGCGGGCTGCGATCAAGATCAGCGCGAAAGACTTTTTCGGCTTCTTCGAGTTGTCGATCAGCCAGCAAGACGCGACCAAGCGTGGGACGCACGGTCGGAAACCAGGACGGTGGCTCGCTGTAATTGAGTGCATCTTCCGCCACCACGGCTTTGTTCAGAGCATCGATCGCTGCCTTGCCATCCTTTTTCGCTTCAGCGATCGCCGAGACGAGAAGATTTTCGGGAACCTTAACCACATCCGCCGTCTTGTTCAGCATGTCGAACGTCGCTTCCGCTGGGATTTTCGCGGCGGTTTCGCGAAAGAGATTCTGCTCACGCTCGGCTTCCGCGAGGTTTCCTTTTGCGGCCTGAGCCATGCCGCGCGCGAAATGCCAGATGGCGTTGGTGATTCCAAGCGACGCGTCAGGAGCTGGTAGCCGCAGGATCTCGTCCCAGCGTTCGAAGCCAACGAGAACGACCATCGGCGTTGGCAAAAAGCCCTCTAACATCGGCATCTCTTTCACATGCGAGCGAACATTCGCGACCAGCCGCCCCGCTGCTTTTCTTGCTTCGTCCAAAGATCCATCCATGCAGGCGGCGTAAGCGAGAAAACTCAGGTTGTGGCTGTAGTACATCAGTGAATAGACCCCGGGCCCAAGGGCCGTGGCCTTGATATATTTTTCATCGACGGCGGCAGCGAGTTCGTTGCGCTTCGCGGCCGCGGAGTGGTCGCCCACTCGCGCATAAATATGGGCGGGCATGTGCATCAGATGCCCGGCCGCCGGCGCGAGTTTCTCCAAACGGTGCGCGCTCGCCAGGGCTCGCTCAGGCTGCGGTGAGGCCTCGACCGCGTGAATGTAATAATGATTCGCGCCGAGGTGATCTGGATTGCGCTTCAGCACCGATTCGAGGACGGAAACGATTTCTTCGGTACCAGCATTAGGCTTTCCGTCGGGCAGCCAAAGATGCCACGGATGCAAATTCATCGCGCTTTCGGCGTAAAGCGTGGCCGCATCGAGATCGTCTGGATAGCGAGCCGCAAGTTTGCCCATCGCGTCCTTGTAAGCGACATCGAGCGCGGGCAGATCAGCCTTCGGATCGTCGGAATAACGAACCACGACGGCGTTGATATAACCTTTTTCCGGCTCAGACGCGTTCGCCTCCAAGGCAAGCGCTCGCTGCGCGGCCTCATACCCGGCTTTTTCGCGCTCGGGATCGACGGGCAGATTGTAATTCGGTCCGAGAGTAAGCGCGACGCCCCACCACGCCATCGCGAGTTTCGGATCGAGTTCGGCGGCGCGTTGGAACGAACGACGCGCTTCGTCATGATTGAAACCGAAAACCAGCTTCAATCCTTGATCGAAGAATTGCTGGGCCTGGCGATTTTTTGTCGAAACCGGGTGATGCACTTCACCCAATCCCGGCATCAAGACCGGGACGCGCTTCTCTTTCTCCGACGCGTTCACCGTCGACATCGCGCCCGCAACCAAACCGCATACACAAATCGCTTTCGCGAATCGATAGATTTTCATAGTGGAAACCTCCCCAGAGCGCGATCTGCGCGCACTCGCGCGATTGAAACAAGTTGCCTACTGCCCGGCAAGCTCGGACGAATCAAGAGCGTCTACGCGACTGCTATTTTTTGTCCTCGTCGAGCTTGGCTTTAACGGCCGTCTCGATCTCTTCGTAGAGCGCCGGGTCGTTCTTTAACGCCTCTTTCCCCGCATCGCGCCCCTGTGCCAGTTGGGTTCCCTTGTAGCTGAGCCATGAACCGCGCTTTTCGATGATTTGCTTTTCAAGCGCCAGATCGAGCAGCGCGCCGGTCGAGGAAATCCCTTCGTTGTACATGATGTCGAACTCCGCCTCCGTAAAGGGAGGCGCGACTTTGTTCTTCACGATTTTCACCCGTGTCCGGTTGCCGGTGACAACGCCGTCGGTTTGCTTAATCGCGCCGATGCGCCGGATATCCACGCGGACGCTGGCGTAAAACTTCAGCGCCTTACCGCCCGGAGTCGTCTCCGGGTTGCCAAACATCACGCCGATCTTCTCGCGGATTTGATTGGTGAAAATGCAGCACGTCCGCGCTTTCGAAATTAACGAGGTCAACTTTCGCAGCGCCGCGCTCATCAGCCGTGCCTGCGCGCCGACCGTAACGTCGCCAATCTCTCCTTCCAGCTCCGCTTTCGTGACGAGGGCGGCGACGGAATCGAGCACAATCACGTCGAGCGCGTTCGAACGCACCAGCGTCTCGCAGATGCGGAGCGCTTCTTCACCGGAGCTCGGCTGCGAGACCAGCAAATCGTCGAGATTCACTCCCAGCCGCCGGGCATATTGCGGATCGAGCGCGTGTTCGACGTCAATGAAAGCAGCGAGGCCGCCGCGCTTTTGCGCCTGGGCAATGACGGTGAGCGTGAGCGTGGTTTTACCCGAGGATTCTGGTCCGAAAACTTCCACCACGCGACCGCGCGGAAAACCTCCCACGCCCAACGCGCGATCAATCAAGATGTTACCGGTGGGGATGACATCGATATCGACAATGGACGCATCGCCGAGACGCATGATCGCGCCGTCGCCGTAATCTTTCGCGATCTGTTGGATCGCCAGATCGAGGTTCTTATTGCGGGCGGCAGTAATTTTATCTTCGGGGGGGTTTTCTTCGGTTTTCGTGGCCATAGGAGAGCTCCTTACGTACGTCTGCTGTGGAAGTTCGCCAAGAAGAAAAACTCCGGCAGGGTGTCGGAAAATAACGACAGGCCGCAAACCTCACGGCTTGCGGCCTGCCCTGCTAACCAAAATGATCCGCTTACGCTACGGCAATCTTGCGCGGCTTGACTTGGTCCGCCTTCGGCAGAGTCAAAGTGACGACGCCTTGTTCGATTTTCGCGCTGATTTTGCCCGCGTCGAGCGCCGGATCGAGCTCAAACGAGCGCCGGAAATTTTCCGAGCGTGATTCCCGGTGGATGAGGGCATCGAGCGCCGGCCGAGAATGGTGAGATCGTTGTTTTCGACCCACATCTCGAGGTTCTCCTTGCTCACGCCAGGCATTTCCACTTCCAATGTGTAGCCATCGGTGTTTTCAAGGACGGTCGCGGCCGGCGCGATGAATTGCTCGGTCGCCATTACTGCTGCGATTCTCACGAACTAAAGGGCTCATTGGGTTTTCCTTTCTTGACATTTACTAGCTAAGATTGATTTGGATTTGCTTTGGCTCAAATAGCACAAAAGGAATGATTTACATTCTAAGAGTTCGCCACAAAATATCCTGGCATTTATTTCGCTTTACTCGTAACGAGCTTTGGAACCAAGACAATTTAATCAAGAAAGGAAATGATCTCCGCAACAAACGCGCGATCGGAACCAAACGTCGCACTCACCGAAGGCTTGACACAACCACCAGTGAGACAAGTTATCCCTGCTGGAACGAGCTATAAGTCTCTCACAACAACCAACCCATTTGCCTGCATCTCCGATGCGAGATATCTCTGCAGATGACTACGGCGCATAGACACGAGATTTTCATGCGCGCGGCTCTGTCCGAGGCACGGAATGGTCTCGGCCGAACGAGCCCCAATCCTGCGGTCGGCGCGGTCCTCGTGATTGACCGAAGGATTGTTGCAAAGGGCCATCACAAACGCGCGGGATGGCCACATGCCGAAGTTGAATGCCTTCGTAGTTTCAAAAAACCGGTCCCGAAAAGCGCGGTCCTGTATGTGACGCTCGAACCCTGTTCGACCACGGGGCGAACTGGACCTTGTACTGAGGCGATCGTCGAGGCAGGAGTCCGACGATTGGTGATTGGCGCGACCGATCCCAATCCCAGGCACGCTGGGCATGGAATCGAACTGCTCAAACAAGCCGGTCTTAACGTGCGCGCCGGAGTGTTGGCGAGAGAATGTTCCGCGCTCAATGAAGCGTTTAACAAATGGACTGAGACCAGGCGTCCGTTTGTCATCGCCAAATGCGGGATGAGTCTCGATGGGCGACTATCGCCCCCGCCTCGTGAGACGCAGTGGATCACCAGCACCGCTTCGCGCCGCCATGCGCAACATTTGCGCGCACAAGTCGATGCGATTCTAATCGGCGCGGAAACATTGCGAACCGACGATCCGCGTCTCACGGTACGGTTGCGCGGGGCGACGCAACCGTGGCGGATCGTTCTTTCGCGCTCCGGCGCGCTACCCCGCCGCGCCCGGCTGTTTACGGATCGATTTGCTGCGCGGACAATCGTCCAAGGTAAAAAAAATCTGCGCGCCGTTCTGCGCGAACTTGGCGAGAAAGAAATCACAAGCGTGCTCATAGAAGGTGGTGGTGAAATACTGGGCCAAGCCCTGGATCAGCGCCTCGTGGACAAAGTTCAGCTATACCTTGGCCCGATCCTCACCGGAGGCCCAGTCGTTGCCTTTCCCGGAATTGGCGCTGCGTCGACAGAACAGGCGTCGCGGCTCGATCGCGTTCGGTATGAACGGATCGGGCAGGACATTTGCATCATCGGATACCCGACCTATAACGCTGTTGCTTCCGAATAAATTTTAGTAACTTTGCGTCTTAAGTTGTGTTCAACAATCAACGTCAAGAAGGGTTTAATATGAATTGGAAAAAGTTTCTTCTGATCGGTCTGGCAGTTAGTGCTTTTGCGTTTGGCGCGGCACCGCAGGCGGAGGCGCGGATCTCAGTGGGGATCGGATTTCCCTTCCCAGTCGGGTTCGGCTACTACGGCTGCGGTTATCCTGCTTACTATCCATACGGCTACAATTACTACGGGTATTATGGCCCGAGACGGGTGGTTTACGTCGCGCCGCGCTTTTATTGGCATAATGGTCGACGCCTTTATTACCGGCATCGCCAGTGGCGCTAAGTCCGCGCGCCGATTTCGATCGAATGAGCTGGCTGGAAGAGCCCACGCCAGCTCATTTTTTGCGCAGCGCCGGGATAACGAATTCCTCGAAGGACGGTGAATTCAGAGTCCTCTTAAAGGAGAACGCTGTCGTCCAACGAATTGTCGTCGGACGCGAGGAGATCATCCAGATCGTCAATCACTTCGTAATCCTGCGCGTCAACGCTCGCCAACACGTCTGATGGCGGATTCGCTAAAGGAGCCACAGGCGTGTGCATCCGCAGAAAGGCCACCGCAATGAGGGCTGCAATCATGCCCGTGGTTGGGATCAACCTTCGAAGATTGAGCCACCCGCGCAATGTTGTCCAATCACCCGGCTTGCGGATTTCTCGCAGAATGTTACGCGCGAAGAACGGCGAAATCCTCGGCTCGGCGGCCCGGCCGAGAAGGTCCCACAGTTCCTGATCATCGTCGCGTTTCATAGTCAAAGGATTGAACTCCGTGGGCCGGGCAAAGTTGCGCGGGGCGCAACGAAGCCCCCCCAGGCGGTTACGTTTCCGCTGCTTCGAGGAAACCTTCCAACTGCCGAATGCGCGTCGGATGCCGCATCTTTCGCAGGGCCTTGGCTTCGATTTGCCGGATTCGTTCGCGCGTGACTCGAAATTGACGGCCAACTTCTTCAAGCGTCCGGCTGTAGCCATCCACGAGTCCGAAGCGTTGCTCGAGCACCTGTCGCTCGCGTTCGGTCAAAGTCTCGAGCACATCTTTGATTTTCTCCTTCAAGAGCACAATCGCGGTCATATCGCTGGGATTTTCCGCGCCTTTGTCCTCGATGAAATCGCCGAAATTCGTCTCTTCGCTCTCGCCCACGGGCGATTGGAGCGAAATGGGCTGCTGCGCCATTTTCAGGACAGCGCGCACGCGATCCACCGGCAGCAAAATCTCCTCCGCCACCTCTTCCGGCGTCGGTTCGCGTCCATATTCCTGGACCAGCTGCTTCTGCACGCGCATCAGCTTGTTGATTGTTTCGATCATGTGCACGGGGATGCGGATGGTGCGCGNNGTCGAGAATTTGTAGCCGCGGCGATACTCAAATTTCTCGACCGCCTTCATCAGGCCCATATTTCCCTCCTGGATCAGATCCAAGAAGGAGAGGCCGCGGTTAGTGTATTTTTTCGCGATGGAAATGACGAGCCGCAGATTCGCTTCGACCATTTCGGTTTTGGCCCGGAGCGCCTTGTGCAACCAGCTTTTCAGCGCGCGATATTGCTCGGAGTATTCCTCGAAGGAGAGCCAGAGCGAACTCGCCAGGTCGCGCGACTTAATCCCGAGCGGAGAACGGGCGCCATGCTCGCGCGGATGCTTGCTCATCTCGCCCTGGAGCAGCGTCAGCACCTGATATTGCTCATCGGCCAGATTAACGAATTCCTCGGTCACCTTCTGCTTGAAATAAAATTTGGGATAAAGCTTTTGCAGCGACGCAACCGATTTCTGGAAGGCCTTCAGTTTCTTCGCATCCTTTCGCGCCGGAGCGTGCAGGATCTGAGAATATTGCTGGCAAATGGAAGCGCCTAGCTTCCCGACCTGCTTGCAAAGGCGCGGCAGCAATTTCATGTAGCGCTCGCGGCTCTCGATTTTCTTGTCGAGAATAACGCGGTCGAAACGCTCGCCGCCTTCGGTGAGTTTTTGCGCGAGATCGAGGTGCGCCTGCGCGATGAAACCAAAGCGGTTGATGAGGCGCTGCACCATGATCTCCGCCTCTTCGATCCGCTTGGAAATCTCCACCTCCTGCTCGCGAGTCAACAACGGCACCTGACCCATTTGCTTGAGATACATCCGGACCGGGTCATCGAGAATATCGAGCTTCGCTTCCGGCTTCTCTTCTTCCTCTTCCTCGGTGTCTTTCTTGCCGTCCTTGTAACGGTCCACCTCAGAAGCTTCAATGATGTCGATCTCCATCCGGCGGAGCCGCGTCAAAATCGCGTCGAGCTCATCCGCGTCGGTTACCTCGACGGGGAGCGCTTCGTTCAGGTCATCGAACGTGAGGTAGCCCTGTTCTTTCGCCAGCTTGATCAGCTCGCGGATGCGGGTTTGAACATCGGCCGGTGCCGCAGAAGGCATTATCTCTCCAGACTCCGGCGCCATTGCCCCATTCAGCCCCTTGCGCAAACGCGCCGAAATGGACGCGCTCTTCTTCAGCAAACGAGAGCTTTTGGGAGATGATAATTTCGCGCGGGTTTTTGACGCTTTCGCACGAACCTTTTTCGGCTTCGCGGTCGCAGACCGTTGAAGACGCTTGGCTTTCGCTGGCTTTTTCAGCGCTGGCCGGCCCCGTCCGTGTTTTTTCGAATGCTTTGCCAAAACTTTGTGCTCTCGAGGAATTGCTGCGTTTCCAGCCGTCTCGCGCTCGACTTTACTGCCCCCTCAGCGACAGTTATGTGTCGAGCACGCGGGCAGACGAAAACTCGGGAAGCTCGCGGAGTTGCTCCGTGAGGTCAAGAATTTGTTTCTGTAAATTGACCTCTTCGCCTGCGGTCAACTTAGGCAGTTTCATGCGGCCTTTCGCGATCTGAAGCTGCCGTTGCAACGCGGACTGCCGCAGCTTATTCCACGAACCTTGGGTCACTCGCATGGCCCTAGGCAAACGTTCTTGCATTTCACCTCCGCGATCCTTGAATTCCTCTCGCAACCACCAAGATACCAGCACTTCCTCCTCCGGCGCTAGAGTCGCCATGAACGCATTAATCGACGCAGAATCACTGGGGCGCAGATCGCTTTCGAGGATGCGGACAAGGATTTCCGAATCGGGTGTCAGTTCGAGAACATCGCGCCAGTTCTGCGCAAGAAGGAAATCGCGCGCTTCATCGTCCCGCAAGGCAAGCAGGCAAAGCATGGCCACCGCCTGCGACGGGGCCGGCTTAGGTCGATTCGGAGACGACTCGGTCCCAGGCTGCCGTTCGCGGGCCGATTTCGCCAAAAGAGCGTCGAATTCAGAGACAGGAACTCCAATGCGGGAGCTTATTTTGTTCGCGACTTGACCTCGCATCAAAGGATCGCGCACACGCGCGACGGTTTCCGCCAGTCTTCGGGCCAATTGCATTTTTGCGCCCAAGGAATCCAGATCTGTCGCCGCGGCCTCGTGTTCAATCCAGGAATCAAAAAAATCACGGGCCCCCGCGACGCGCTTTGCAAATTCATCTTTGCCTTGGTGGCGAATCATCGAATCGGGATCCTCGCCAGCGGGCATTTCCGCGACGCGAATGATGAGGTTGTTTTGCAAAAGCGCATCAAGCGAACGCTCCGCCGCTTTTTGGCCCGCGGTGTCGGCGTCAAAACAGAGAACGACTTCGCTCACGAACCGTTTCAGAATCCGCGCCTGATCTTCGGTGAAAGCCGTTCCCTGCGGCGCGACGACATTTGTGATGCCGGCTTCGAAAACCGTGATGAGATCGAGCTGTCCTTCGCACACGATCGCGCAGTTCGCTTCGATCAGGCCCCGCTTTGTTTTATGCAGACCGAAGAGGACGCGCCCTTTTCGGAAGAGCGGCGTCTCGGGCGAATTCAGATACTTGGCGCCCTCCGCCTCCTTTTCGAGCACGCGACCGCTGAACGCGATCACTTCGCCCACATCGTTATGAATCGGGAACATGATGCGGCCGCGAAACCGATCATAGGCTTCTCCATCGGGCCGATTTTCATCTCGCGGCTTGATCAAGCCGCTTTGCAGAATCTGCGGGTGTCGATAACCGCGATCGATCGCCCACGTTAGAAACGCATCCCAGCTGTCGGGCGCAAAGCCGATTTGCCAGTCATCGGCGATCCGCCGATCGATGCCTCGCTTTTTCAGATAATCGCGGGCCGGCCCACCGGCTTTGCCTTTCACCAGATTCTCGTGAAACCACTCCGTGGCTTCGGCATGGAGCTGGAGCAACGCGCGACGAGTCTCGTGCTGACGATCGTCATCACCACTCGCACCGCCCTCTTCGATCACGGGAATTCCCGCGCGTGCCGCCAGTTTCCGCACCGCCGATGGAAAATCGAGATGCTCGTAATCCATCACAAAACGGAAAACACTTCCCCCGACTCCGCAGCCGAAGCAGTGAAACGTCTGCCGTTGCGGGCTGACTGTGAAGGACGGCGTTTTTTCCTGATGAAAGGGACAGAGCGCCTTGAAATTCGTGCCGGCGCGTTTGAGCGGAAAATACGAGCCGATCACTTCAACGATGTCATTCGCCGCCGCGACCTGTTCGATATTCTGTGAGGGGATAGTTCCCATGCGCGTTTACTTTTCGCTCGTTTGGCGGGCGGAGCGATGTCAAATTAAGCCAGAGGAGATACGCTTCCACCAGTTGTCATCGCACGAGCAGTCAGGCCTCTTCATGAGAATCTTTCTACGATACATTTTTGTGGTCATCAGCTTGGCCGCAATTCCAAGGCCCGCGGAAGCGCGCGAGCTGATTCACAAGGACGATACGGTGGTCGTTCCGTTGGGTGGCGAAATTTCGCCTCCCCTGCTTTTGTTTCTCCGGCGCGCCCTGAAGGCCGCGGAGAGCGCGGGAGCAGGAGCGATTGTTTTTGAAATGGACACATACGGCGGACGTCTCGATACGGCCGCGGAAATCACCAGCGTGCTGAACCACGCGACCATTCCGACCTACACGTTTATCAACTCGAACGCCGGTTCCGCGGGCTCGCTCATCGCGCTCGCCACGCAGCACATCTACATGTCACCCGTGAGTGCAATCGGCGCGGCTGCGCCTGTTCTTTCGACCGGCGAAGATCTTCCGGCAACAGAACGCGACAAGACAATTTCATACTGGTCCGCGCTCATTCGCAGTTCCGCCATGCGCAACGGTCATAATCCCGACATCGGCGAAGCGTTCATGGCCAAGGAGAAGGAAGTGAAAATCGGTGACCGCGTGGTGCATCCGAAAGGCTCACTCCTGACGCTGACCGCACAAGAGGCGACCGAGAAGATTAACGGCAAACCGTTACTTGCCGACGGTATCGCCGATTCGGTGGAGGATCTGGCGAGAAAAGCCGGGCTGAAGGGGCAGCTGGTCTCGCTTGATCCCAGCGGCTTTGAGCAACTCGCATTTTGGATCACGAAGCTCGCGCCCTTGCTTCTTCTCCTCGGAATCATTTGCGCCTATCTCGAGTTTAAGATTCCGGGCGCGAGCTTGCCCGGAATTATTGCCGCCTTTTGTTTCGCGCTTTTTTTCCTTGGCCACTATCTGGCTGGCCTGGCGGGCTGGGAAGTCGTCGCCCTTTTCGTGCTCGGCGTCGCCCTCGTCCTCATCGAGATCATGTTTTTCGCGCATTCGACCATTGTCTTCGGCGTTGTCGGCGTATTCCTCATGCTCGCCTCGCTGCTCTGGGCGATGGTCGATCGCTATCCTGGCGAGACATTTTTCCCGACAGGCCAGATGATCGCAATTCCAATGCGCAATCTCTTCCTCGCGATCCTTGCTGCCACGATCGCGATCATCGTTCTCGCGCGTTATCTTCCGCGCACTAGCATCTACCGTCGGTTCGCGCTCATGACGACCAATCCGCCCGGACCATCGCTCGCCGGTGCGCCACGGGAATTCGCCACCGCGCTCGCGCTGGCGCCTGGAATGGAAGGCGCCGCTCTCACGACCCTCCGGCCCAGCGGCAAGGCCCGCTTCGGCGATCATGTCGTCGACGTCGTGACCGAAGGCGAATTCATCGCCGCCGAGACACCTGTGACCGTGATTCAAACGGACGGGATGCGCGTGGTGGTGAAGCGGCTTGGTTGAAACGACGACGATGTCGACGCCTCCACGGGACTCGATGACGGTTTCGGTCGCAGAGGCCCCTCAGACTCCTACCTGAAGAACAAAAGGAGAGATCGGTTTTGCTTTGGGAACACGCCAGCTTACAGGTGGAGCTTTATGCGCCGCGCGGTGCGGATTTGCAGAGACCACACGCGCGCGATGAGATTTACGTAGTGATCCGAGGTCGCGGCGACTTCCTGAACCGGGACGAACGCCGCCCAATCGGTCCCGGCGATTTCATTTTTGTTGAAGCGGAGGTGCCACATCACTTCGAGAACTTTAGTGACGATCTCGCTCTCTGGGTTTTCTTTTACGGTCCGGAAGGAGGCGAGGCGCTGCGAACCTGATTCGAAGCGCATGCCCACCAATGTTTGGCATCCATGACTTCGGACTTTTTCTTTGCGCTGGCGTGTTACTGAATCTCACGCCCGGTCCGGATACGGTCTACATCCTGGGCCGGAGCATCGCTCATGGACGTCGCGCTGGCGTCGCCTCAGCGCTCGGCATTTGCGTCGGCAGCATTTTCCACACATGCGCCGCGGCGTTCGGGCTGTCCGCGTTTCTCGCTACCTCGGCTTGGGCTTTCTCGGCGGTAAAATTAGCTGGCGCGGCTTATCTCATCTTTCTCGGCCTTCGCGCGCTGCTGCGACGCGAGCATGACTTGCCCGTGCCCGCAAGGTTCGAACAGAACGACCCGGTCGCTGCTTTTCGGCAAGGCATTTTGACCAACGTCTTGAATCCCAAGGTGGCCCTCTTCTTTCTCGCGTTCCTTCCTCAGTTCATCGATTCGGCGACACTATCGAAGATGCCAGCCTTCCTTGTTCTGGGACTTACCTTTGTCATGACCGGAACAATTTGGTGCCTGGTGCTGGCGTGGTTCGCGGCGGCGTTCAGCGCGCGCCTTCGCGGAAACGTGAAAGTCGCAGCGCTGCTCAACCGCGTCGTCGGATCGCTTTTTATCTTCCTGGGCGCGCGACTGGCAGTCGTTGCTCGGCGGTGAGACAGACTAAGATGGATCGCGTGCTCCGCCGCGCGATGCTTTATCGTTGCCCCAAACGCTTTCGGGGCCATTTGTCATCGAGCGCAGAGTGCTCGATCCACCTATGACGCGCTAGCCGCCGGCCACCACGCGAACGAATTCGATTCGATCGCCTTCCGCGAGAAGACGCTGCACCCATTCTCGCTGGTGAAGCGCGGTGGTATTGTGCTCGATTAGCACCGTGTTCGGTTGAAGACCGTAATGCGCCGCGAGCTCAGCGATATTCGCTATTCCATTCATCTCGGTGTGCTCGCCATTGATCCACACTCTCATGACGCGAGAAGCGCGGGATCCCAGTCCTTCCAAACCGGTTCGAATCCCCGACGTCGGAGAACAGCGGCGACTTCCGCGGGGGATCGCTCGTCACTGATCTCGAATTGACCTGTCGCAAGAACGTCCTCTCCATTTTGAAATTCTGGGGCGACGATGCGCCCGCGCACTGTGCGATGTAGATCGCTCGCGCCCTGACCGGTGTACCCTCCGGGCTCCGTGTGGCTGCCGGCGCTCATCATGGTGACGCCCAACGAAGCCAGGACGTCACGCAAGGCGGCCCGCTCCCGCGTGCTGAGAACAATTCCCACCTGAGGAAAAGTGATCCGGAATGCGCAAATTAACTGGGCGAGCTCGCGATCCGTCATCGAAAAGGTCGGCTGGAATTCACCGGCGGCTGGACGCAATCTCGGCAGGCTCACGGTGATTTGCGCCTGCCAGCAACGCTTCAGCAAATATTCTACATGCGCGGCGAGCCCGACCGCTTCTTGCTCCCACGGGGCCAGACCGAAGAGCGCGCCAATCCCTATGCGCCGAAATCCGGCATCGTAGCCGCGCTGCGCACAATCGAGCCGCCAGTTAAAATCACGCTTCGGCCCGGAGGTATGCATCTCGGTATAAATTTCCCGGTTATACGTTTCCTGATAAACAACCAAACCCTCTGCGCCGGCCTCGACGATCGGAATGTAATCCACCGCTTCCATTGGTCCGACCTCGATTGAGATCGATGAAAAATCCGGCGCGAGAGCGCGCACGCAATCGGCCAGATACCTCTGGCTGACAAACTTCGGGTGTTCCCCAGCGACCAGCAGAATCTGACGAAATCCCTCGCTCGCCAGATACCGGCCTTCCGCAATGACTTGATCGAGGCTAAGCGTGACGCGCAGAATCGGATTGTCACGCGAGAAGCCGCAGTAGCGGCAGTTATTGATGCATTCGTTAGAAAGATAAAGCGGAGCGAAAAGACGCATGGTGCGCCCGAAATTCTGCAATGTGAGCGCGCGCGATTCCTGCGCCAAAGCTTCAAATTCCGTGTCGACCTTGGGTGAAATCAAATCCTCAAAACGGCGAAGAAGCCGGGATTTCTGCAGGGGTAGATTGTTCAGGAGCGAGGCAAACGACACGGGACGCAATTTCGTTCGCCTGCCTGATTTCGCAATGGTGCTCGAGCAGATCACCTCGTTCGTGGCCCAAACAAAAAGCCGGGAACACCTACAGTGTCCCCGGCGTCTTGTTGAATTATACGGCGTTATTTAGAACGCGAAGTTGACGCCGGTGCGGGCCATCCCGAAGTTATTGTTCGAACCCGACACGATATTCCAACTGAAATCGTTCTGCAGACCAATATGAGGCGTGAAACGAATCTCGAAACCGCCGCCGACCTGACCCATCGTCTTAGTCTCGCTCCGATCGAACTCTCTCCGGAAAAATCCCAACGGTTGCGTGTCATCCAGCACGAAGTCGTGATCTCGGCCACCGCCGAAGATTCCACCACCGCCGATCCAGACGTAAGGCGCAAACCGTGAACAATTGATCGGGAAGCGCAACGTGAAAGTGCCCAGAACCCCCCCCACCGCGTGGCCATCGTCATTGGTCAGCGGAAAACGGACAAATCCGTTATCGTCAATTTCGTGCGTGTTCGCATCGACGATAAAGCCCTGAACACCGAATCCAAAGTAGCGGTGCATAAAATATTTTGCGTCGATGGCGCCCCCCCAGGCGTGATCCACGGCGAGGTAGGTATCCTCGCGCCAAGCGCTCCCGGTAAGCGCATAGACGCCCGAAAGGCTGAAGTTGAATTCGTTGTCCGCGTACCACTGCGGGCATGGCGGCGGCACCGTCTTTGAGTCCTTCGAGTACGTCTCGGTACCTGCGAAAGCGGCAGAGCCGAATGCGACCAGTGCGCATAGGCAAAGCGTTAGTTTTTTCATATGTTGTCTCCTGGTGGGGTTAAGTCCACAGCACGCGGTCAAAACGTGCGCCCTCCGAAAAAACGCGATTGGGTGTTCCTTTGAATGTCCGCGATTGTTACACGGAGAAGCAAGATCTGCAAGCAACCCAATGTATTTCTTACGAAAATAGTCAAGGCTTTAATTCCGCTCCGGTATTGGCGTCTGTGATGGTGAATTTCTCGTGGTGATAGGCCGGATCGCCCCGGAACATCAACCGGCCCGCATAACGCCGTTCCAGCTCGACCAGGAACTCTTCATCTTCCTCTTTTAATCGTTTCAACACGTCAGGATTCAAAATGACTCGGAAATCATGCACGCTGTCTTGATATTTCCGCATGACGGTGTTCAGCGTCCGGTGCAGCTCGACGCTGGTCGTCATGGAAGTCTTCACCACCCCGCGGCCCTGGCAGTAAGGGCAATTTTCGTAGATCGAATCGCTGAGACTTTCCTGCGCACGCTGCCGTGTCATCTCCATGAGACCCAGGGCAGAGAGCGGAAGGACATGCGTCTTGGCTTTGTCGCGTTTCAATCGCTCCTTCATCAAGCTGTAAACCGTCTGCTGATCTTTCCGACTCTTCATGTCGATGAAATCGCCGATGATCAGGCCGCCCACGTTGCGTAAACGCAATTGCCGCGCGATTTCGTCGGCGGCTTCCAGGTTGGTTTGCAGGATCGTCTTTTCGACGTCGCGGCCGCCTTTGTTGCGCCCGGTGTTAACGTCGATGGCAACGAGCGCTTCCGTTTCGTCGATCACGATATAACCGCCGCATTTCAGCCAGACCTGGCGATGGAAAGCGTCGTCGATTTGTTTCTGGATTCCGAAGGTCTCGAAGATGGGAGCGCCGCCATCGTAGAATTGTATGCGGTTGCGAGCGCGCCTGGAAATTTGTCCCACCATCTCATTCATTCGATCGATCGCCCCGCGATCGTCGCAGATCACCTCGTCGATTTCGTCCGTGAGGAAATCGCGGACAGTCCGGTCGACCAAATCCGGCTCCTCAAAGACTCGGCAAGGCGCGGGTTCCGTCTGAATCGCTTGCTCGACTTTCGCCCACTGCTCGAGGAGGAAACTCAAATCGCGCACAAAATACCGTGCGCGCTGGCCTTCGCCGACGGTGCGAATAATCACGCCGACGCCCTCCGGGATCTCCAGTTCGCGCAGGATTTTTCGGAGTCGTTCCCGTTCCTTCGGCTCCTCAATTTTTCGCGAGATGCCGCTGCGATCGCTATAGGGCATGAAAACCAGATAGCGCCCGGCGAAGCTGAGGTTGGTCGTCACGCGCGGGCCTTTCGTTCCGATGGGGCCCTTCGTGACTTGGACGATCACTTCCGAGCCGACGGGATAAATGTTCGGAATGTCTTTGGCCGTGATCCGCTTTTTCGGTCGCCGATCCTTCGGCCGATCGATCTCCTCGATACCGCTGTCGAGCGCGGCAGGGATAGCGTCCCAAAAGTGGAGGAACGCATTTTTTTCGAAGCCGATGTCCACGAACATCGCCTTCAACCCCATCTCTATGTTCTTAACTTTGCCTTTGTAGACGCTGCCGACAATGTTGCGGGAGCTATTCCGCTCGACGTTATATTCTTCGAGCCGGCCGTTTTCGAGGAGGGCCACACGGCGCTCCAGTTTCTCGACGCTGATTATCAGTTTGTTGCCGGTCTTGGGCGAACCAAGACCTAAAATACGTTTCACTTTGTCGATCATAAGTCGGAAGAGGATTTGAGATCATGAGCCGAAGCGGGGCGGTTTCGTTCGCGCTAAGTTCCGATCACGAGGTTCATCTGCGGCCCGGCGTACGGCGCGGGGGTGGAGTGGGTGGTGGCGTCGGTTTAGGATGCACACCGAAAAGTCTCTCGAAAAAGCTGAGTTTCCGCGGCGGCGGGGTCGGTGCGGGCGTGGGACGGACCATGCGCTTCTGGCCGGCAACGCGCCCGTTGGCATCGGCTTCCGGCTCCACATCCGGGTCGGCGCCCGCATTCGCCATGTCGGAATTGGTGGATCCATCCAGGTTCTCTTCGTCGCCCCCAGTGAGCTTGGGATTGGAATCCTTGAAGTCGACGGCTGCGATCATCTGAAACGGGTTTGTTCTGTGCGCTGGGGCGAGCCAGGCCAGTTGCGGGTCGTAGGTCCCCGCCTCCAAGGCAAGAGCGCGTGAGAGAATGCGAGTGGCAATGGGAGCGGCCACGGAGCCGCCATGCTCTCCGCCCTGCACCATGACCGCGATCGCATACTTCGGCTGATCATACGGCGCGAAGCAGGCAAACCACGCGATGGTGTCCTTTTTACCTTCGGTCATCGCCTGCGCGGTACCGGTCTTGCCCGCCACTTGCACGCCGCTCAGCCGCGCCTTGCCACCCGTGCCGCCATCTTCATTTACGACTTTCCAAAGACCGCGCCGGGCCAGTTCAATCTGTTCGCGCTTGAAATCGAAACGGAGATCGCGGCGGACTTTGGGCGCGGGGGAAACAACCGGGGCGCCTTTCTCATTCAAGAGCGGCTTGCCATCGGCGTCGGTGACGCTTTGCACGAGCTTCGGGTAATAGGAAACGCCACCGTTCGCGACCGTGGCATAGACCATCGCGAGCTGAAGCGGTGTGACCAGATCGTATCCCTGTCCGATAGAAACGTTGGCAGTGTAGGCAGAAGACCAGCGCTCGCGCGGATAATGGATGTGCATCCAGTCCGGGCCGGGCAGCACGCCGGGAGATTCCGTCGTGATCTCGATGCCGGAAGTCTGACCCAGGCCGAGGGACTCGCCCGTTTCATCGATGGCGTCGATCCCGGCGGCGTTCCCAAATTGATAAAAGAACGAGTTACAAGACACCTTGATCGCGTCCGACACGCCGAGGACCCCGTGACTGCCTCCCTTTTCGCCGATCCAGCAATGGAAAAAATGATCGCCATACGTGACGCCGCCGCCGCAATTGAAATGCTGACCGGCCAGCCCCCGGCGAAGACCTGCGAGCGTCGTTACGAGCTTGAAAGTGGAGCCGGGAGGGAATGCACTGACCGCGCGGTTGATCAGCGGATTCGCCTCGTCCTTTCGGAGCGCCTCCCAGTCTTTGAGTTTGATGCTCGGGATAAAAGTATTGGGATCGAATGAGGGCACCGATGCCATGGCGAGAATGTTTCCGTTATTCGGATCGACCACCACGGCCGCTCCTCGCCCCACAGCGCGCAACGCCTCTTCGGCGATCATCTGAATGCGCGCGTCGATCGTCAGATTAACGTTCCCTCCCGCCTTCGGCGGCTCCTCCCGGAGGACACCATCGATCTGCCCCTTCGCGTTCCGCCGCATGTAACGCACCCCCGGCTTGCCCTTCAAGTATTCATCCATCGATTTCTCGACGTTGGATTTTCCTTCCACGTCCGGCTGATAGAAGGAGAATTTTTTCGCCTCCTCCGTATTGGTGTCATCCGGCGCACCGACGTAGCCGAGCATGTGCGAGGCGAGCGCGCCATACACGTACGAACGGACTGGTTTTATCGTAATATCCACGCCGGGAAGTCCGAGATCGTGTTCGGAAAACTTCGCCATCGTCGGGAAATCGATGTCTTTGATATAGGTATATGGAACTTCAGTATTCGTGCGGAAATGCCGTTGCAGTTGGCCGGCGTTATAATTCCGGGCCAGATCAAGATCGTCGAGCCGCGGCACCACGCCTGTATTCACGATCTTCACAATGTCCGGTTCCTTCAGATCTTTCGGCATGCCATTGATCGTGCTGCGGTATTCGGTCATCGGCGGCGGACCCACACGTTCGCGGTAGCCCTTCACCATCTCCGGCAGATAAAAATCGACTTCGTGGCTGACACGGTTTTGCACCAACGGAACTCCGTTGCGATCGCGAATCTCGCCGCGCACGGACGGAATGCGGACGGTTGCTTCCGAGCTCCCGCGGATCTTCGCGGTATATTCGGAACCGCGCGCGACCTGCACCCACCAGAGACGCATCGAAAGGGCCGCGAGTCCCACGAGCATGCAAAGCCCAAGGAATTGAACGCGTAAACGGGGGTTGACGCGACGCCGGTTCATTCGTAGCCGTCCGGTTCCGGAAGATAAGGATTAGCCGTGAGCCGCCCGAGCGAATGCAAAATCCAGAAAACCAGCGGCGCCATCAGCATTGCGATCACGCCAGGCCCGCCGATTTGCCACCAAGCCTCGCGTGTGAAGACAAGCGAGCCGCGCCGGAAAGCAATCATAAGATATTGAGAGAGAAGAATCGCGGACGTGCACAGCCCGCTCATTATACAATGCACTTCCCAACGTCCCCGGATGAACAAAGGCCTCAGGCCATGCATAATGGCCGCCAGCACGGCGTAGAGGAGTATTGACCATCCGACCGAAATTTCAACTCGCGCCCCGATCGCTTGCACCGTCACGAGATCGAGAAGGAGTCCGGCGAAGAAAGCTTGCGCGAGCACGAGCGGAAACGGGAGCGCCATCGCGCCGTAGAAAACGATCACTGGCACGAGGTAAATCCGCGCGTTGTCCATC
>PNAS01000066.1 GCA_003169695.1 Spartobacteria bacterium | reverse complement strand
TCGTCGAGGAGGTCCAGCTTTGCGGAGGTCTCTTCCTTATCGATGCCGACGAGGCGCAGATCGCAGCAGACCTGGCGCAAACGGAGCAGACCAGTGAGCATCTTCATCCGTTGGGCACCGGCGTTCACATTCTTGCCGGAGCCGCCGAGACCTTGCTGGATCTCGCGCAACAACGCGTCGTAGGCGGCGCGTTGATGGTTCGTTAGGTTGCAAGGCACGACCTGCTCGATTTTCTCGGGCAGATCTTTTGCGACATCCCGTTTCCGTCGGCGAAGCAGGAACGGCTGGAGCCGGCGCGAGAGCCGGCGTTGCACATCCGGCGCGGAGCCGCGTGCGATCGGTAGCTCGTAGCGCTCGCGGAAGTCGTTGCGATTCCCGAGATAGCCGGGCAACGCGAAGTTCATGATGGACCAGAGATCGCGCACTGAATTTTCCATCGGGGTGCCGGTCAGCACGAAGCGATGGGTCGCGCGGAGGGCGTAGGCGGCCTGCGCGTTTTGCGTCTCCGGGTTTTTGATGTGCTGCGCTTCGTCGAGTACGGCGGTTGAGAAGTTGATTTCGCGCAGCGTGTCGATGTCGCGTCGCAGCAGGGCGTAGCTCGTGATGACCATGTCGACGTCTGCGATCGAATTGAAACGGGCGGCGCGATCGGCGCCTTCGAGCACGAGCGTCTTGAGTTCGGGAGTGAACTTCCGCGCTTCATTCTCCCAGTTTGTCACCAGCGATGTCGGGCAGACAATGAGGGCAGGGCCAACGCCCTGGTGGGCGCGGAGAAACGCGAGCGTCTGCACCGTCTTACCAAGACCCATCTCGTCGGCCAGGATGCCGCCCAGATTGTTAGCCGCGAGACGCGTCAGCCAGTCGAAACCAGCGAGTTGATACTCGCGCAATGTCTCCGCGAGCGGGCCGAGTTTCGTTTTCGCGTCCGGAGACGCGTCACGGCCGGTGATGAACTTCTTCAGTGCTGCGCGACGATCGGCGACGGCGGAGCCAAGCTCGCGCGCGGTCTGTTCGACATACGCGGCGTGGGCGCGGTTGATGCGGTAAAGCCCGGGCTGCGTCTGCGCCGGATCGCAGTCGCGGATGACCTGCTCGAAATCCTCCAGGCCCGCGGTGTCGATCACAGCGAGGTGGCCATTCTTTAATCGCGTCTGTGACTGGCCGGAGCGAAGCAGCCGCTGGATGTCGGCGTTCGAAAACACCTCCCCGCCGGGCGTGGTGAGCGAGTAACGCACCTCGAACCAATCCTGACCCGAGCCGACAATCTCGAGCTTCGGCGTGACCCGCTCGATCTCGCCGGTCCACTTCTCGACCTGCGCGGCGAGGACAGTCTTCCAGTCGCGCTGCAGTCTCAGATAATCGCTCGCGAAGAACCGGATAACATTGAGCTGGCCGTGCAGCACGAAGCCGCCGGCGTCCGTTCGGGCGAAGCCAATCTGCTCGAGCCGCGCGACCGCCGCGTTCTCGGCGTCGAGATTCCGCATCAGCACTCGATCCGCATTTTGTGGATCGCGAAAGACGAACTGATCCTGGGCGTTGGCCAATCCTTTGATCGACGCGCGATCGCCATAGGCGCACATCAGCTCGCCGGTGACGTTGTTGAGCGTGCCGGCCAGCCGCAGCTCAAAGGTTGGCAGCGCAGTCGCGATTTCCGGCAGGCGAACGCCTTCGCCGGCGCGCACGTCGAAGGCATCGCGCAGCCGCGGCAGATCGAACGCGAGGAAGTGCAACGCGCGGTCGCCATCGAGCAGCAAAGGCCGCTCGATCAGGTGCGTCGAGCCGGCCGGCAACGCTTCCCCGTAGCGGACGAACTCGTTGTTCCGCAGCATCCACGCGTCGGTCGCGTTCCAGAGGATCAGTGCGCTCTCCTTCTGCTCCTGCTCGTGATCGATCTTCCTGCTGAAATTCGCTTTCACCGAGATTCCCTCGCCGCGCGACTCGACCAGAAGCTCGGGACGCAGCGCGACCGGGGAGATCGTCGCCCGAGTCGCTTTGCCGAATGTGACGCGTGAATGATTCTGCAACGCAGGGAGCAGCCGCAGGAATCCGTCGCGTGACAAGGTCGCCATGCCGCTCTCGAAGACCGCCGGGACCGCGCGCAAGCCTTCGATCAGCACGAGATCGGCGTCGTCGGCTGCAAACGTCGTATTCTTCGGGAGTGCGGAGACGAGCGTGCGGTTTCGAGAAGCTTCGGCTTCGACGACGATCATGATCTGCCCGCGCTGCCATGCGCCCGTGAAGTTGGGCGGCAGGATCACGTGCAGTGTCGTGGGGACTGCCTCAGCGGTCCCGACGGCGACGAACCGCGGACCTGCCGGAGCTTCGGGGATCGCAGGCTCAACTGGTGCCGCCGCCGCGGCAGCCGGCGGATTCAGAAAGCCCAGGCCCACCGCGACCGAGTGCGCACAGATTTTCCCCGCCGAGCGCGACTCCCAGCAGCTGCAGAGATTCTCCACGTCGAGCGCGCTTTTGATTCGCAGGCCGGAGCGGTAGTTCTTAGCGCCTTCGCGCACGTAGCCGCTTAGCAACGGCGGTTCGTATTTAGCCTCGGAGACGCGGCCACCCTTGAGCAGCTCACGCGCAGGTTTCATCGCTTGCCATCCCCCTGCATTGAGGAGGAGTTTCTCGGTAATCGGGATAGCGCTCACGGGCGAGCAACGTCGCCCATTCGGTGCGTTTTGCGAAAATGCGCGCGGGTGTCACGCGAGCGCAAACTGCTATACGTGATTCGCGTATAGCATCAGTTTGGACGGAGACTAAAGGACTGTTTTACCCGCGAATTGCCTTTTCAATCACAGCCGAAGCGAGGCCGCGTGGCTCAGCGCGTCCTTGTTCCCACTCCTGCAGAGTACGTTTCGAGATCTGCAGGCGCAGCGCAGCCTCGCTCTGCGAAAAATTATTCTTCTCCCGCCACGCTCGGAGCCGTGCCGGCAGCTCTTCGCCCGCTGACTTCCGATGCCGCATGTGCCTGGGATCTGTACCGAAACTCATCTGCCAGAATGCTATACGTGATTCACGTATAGCAGCAAGACCGTTTACTCGATTTGATGATAGGCGCCGCCCCTTGGATCCCACTTACTGTCGCAGGTGAGATTTGAGGCTCTGTCTCGTCGCTATACGTGAGTCACGTATAGGGCAAATGCGCTTATTTTTATCATTCCGAATGCTTCCTTGAGAACGTCGCGCCCTTGCTCGCGAAAACTTTCGGAGTTCTTCTCGTTCAACCACGTGATGACGATCCCAGCAGCAAGAGTGTCTGCTCGGTTTAAGCCGCAGCCCCTGCGCTCCCACCACTCGCAAGCTAGTGAGACTCACACGCTCTGCCCTGGTCGCTATACGTGAGTCACGTATAGCGCCAACGCGCTCATTTTGTCATTCCGAATGGTCCCTTGAGAACGTCGCGTCCCTTGCTGCTTGCGAAACTTTCGGAGTTCGCCTCGTGCAACCATGTCCTGACGATCAGCCAGTAACCTCTCCGCCAAAGGACGGATTCGCTGTGGCGAACCTCCATTCCAAACAACGCCTCAGCAAGTTGCGGTTCGATTTCGATTCTCGATGTCGAGCGCGCTTTTGATTCGCAGGCCCGAACGGTAATTCTTCGCATTCTTGACACCGGGCTTGAGCCCAACTGCCAACCCGGTATTCTCGCAAGCCATGCACCGCGACCATCACCGTTGGTACTCACACCGTCTCAGCCGCGACATGGGCGTCGCCGTTTACGGCAATTACGGCATGCCCATCATCGCCTTCCCCACCAGCATGGGCGACGAACAGGAGCAGGAAGGCCAGGGCATGATCCGCACCCTCGGCCCGTACCTCGAGCAGGGGCGGATCAGGATTTTCTGCATAAACGGAGTCCAGAGCGATTCGTTCAATAACAAGGGAGCGCACCCCTTCCATCGCAGCTGGCTCCAGGCGCAATACGACGACTACGTGGCGAGCGAAGTCTTCCCCTTCATCGACTCCCAGTGCCAGACGCCAGGCATCCCGATCACCACCTACGGCGCGTCACTCGGCGCCTACCATGCGGCCAACACCCTCTTCAAGCACCCCGACCGGGTGAAGCGCTGCTACGCGCTCTCCGGCGTTTACGATTTGCGCGATTCCATGGACGGGATGTATGACGACAACTTCTACTTCAATAACCCGGTCGACTATATGGCGAATCAGAACGACCCGTGGTTTCTCCATCAGTATCGGAGTTGTGACATCCACCTCGCGACTGGCTGTGGTCCGTGGGAGAGCAGCGGACCGACCTACCGAATGTCCGAGGTGCTCGCGAGCCGTGGCATCGCCCATCATCTAGACGACTGGGGCCCGAAGGGCGGACACGAATGGCCCTACTGGCACCACCAGATGTGGGAGTACGTCGGCGCGCACTTTTAAAACGCAAACCGAGTCGTCTGCTCTGCAGAAAGAGAGTCGTTCGGACCTCACGCGGACCAAGCTGAAATGTCAAATGTTTAGACGCGACCCCTCAGCCCCTCTCCACGGTGCGGTGCATGAGGCTTGCCCTCCGCACAGTTCAGCGGGTATCGTCGCCAACATGACAGCTTCCACCGTGGCCCAATACCTCGCCGCACTCCCCGCGGATCGCCGCGCCGCGCTCAGCGCCGTGCGCAAGGCGATCAATGAGAACCTGCCGGACGGATATGAGGAGGGCATGCAGTTCGGGATGATCGGCTGGTACGTCCCGCTGTCCGTGTATCCGGCGGGCTATGGCGAGAATCCCAAAGTGCCGCTGTCATTTGTCGCGCTCGCATCGCAGAAGTCGGGCATGGTGTTGCATTTCCTGTGCTTCTACGGTCATCCCACTCTCTCAACCTGGTTCACCAGCGAATACAAGAAGAGCGGCAAGAAGCTCGACATGGGTAAAGGTTGCGTCCGCTTCAAATCGTTGGAGGACCTGGCTCTCGACGTGGTCGGCCGCACCGTTGCGCGCGTGTCCGCGGAGGAGCACATGGCCAATTACCAGGCGGCGAGGGCGCTCATGGGCAAGGGAAAGAGCAGTGCAAAGAAGGGCGCCAAGAAATCCGCAGTGAAGAAGGCGAAACCAAAGAAGTGACCCTAGCGACTGCCACGGCTTGCAGCGCGAAGTAATAAGGAAGAATCAGAAGACGGAATGAGACATCTCTTTTTTGCTGCCACTCTCGCCGCCGCGCTCCCTTTCCCTGGCTTGCCAAGTCAATTCGAAAAGATTGCTCCCGCGGCGAAAGGGCGCGTCGGCGTCGCGGCCCAGCTCCTCGAGTCGGGCGAAACGGCGGACCTGCACGGCGACGAACATTTCCCGATGCATAGCGTTTACAAGCTGCCGATCTCAATGGCGGTCTTGCAGCGCGTTGATCGCAGAGAGCTGAAGCTCGATCAGCGAGTGAAGGTCGAGCCTAGCGATTTCGTGCGAACGGGAATGTCTAGCCCGGTGCGCGATAAATATCCGGATGGGACCGAGCTGACCATCGCGGAACTTCTCCACTACACTATTTGCGAGAGCGATGGCAGCGCCAGCGATGTGCTCATGAAACTCATCGGCGGTCCGGACAGTGTCATGGCCTTCCTGAAGGAAATTCAGGTACCGGACATCCAGGTTGTTAACTCTGAGAAGGAAATCGGCCGCGACTGGGAAACGCAGTATCGAAACTGGGCGACTCCCAAAGGCGCGCTCGCCCTCCTCGTGGCCTTGCCATCTCAGCGTGTCCTCTCGCGGGAGAGCCAAGCCCTGCTGCTGAAGTTGATGACCGAAGCGATCCCGGGCGCGAAACGCCTCAAAGGCGAATTGCCTGCTGGAACCGTAGTCGCGCACAAGACCGGAACCGGCGGCACTCGCAACGGCATCACCTCTGCGACCAACGACATCGGCATTATCACTCTGCCCGATGGCCGACACCTGGCCGTGGCCGCATTCGTCTCCGATTCCGTCTCCGATGATGACACGCGGGATGCGATCATCGCCCGCCTGGCCAAAGCCGCCTGGGATCGCGCCCTATCGCTAGGCCGATGAGGCGTTGGCGGCGGCGTTTCAGCTCTCAGTTTTCAGCGTTTCAGAATGTCCGCGGCGAAAAAGGCGAGACCAAAGAAGTGACCCCTGGCGACTGCCACGGCTTGCAGCGCGAAGTAATAAGGAAGAATGCAGAAGGAAGAAAAGGATCTACGCGATCGGACGAAGGCTTTCGCGCTTCGGATTGTGCGCATGTTTTCCGCGCTCCCGAAGACAACGGAGGCGCAGGTGCTTGGCAAGCAGTTGCTCCGGGCTGGGACTTCAATCGGCGCTAATTATCGAGAAGCGTTTCGCGCGCGGAGCAAAGCTGAGTTCATCGCGAAATGCGGCGATTCGTTGCGCGAGATTGAAGAAAGCGCTTACTGGCTGGAACTGCTCGTGGAATCGGGGGTTGTCAGCGTGGAAAAGCTCGCGCCTTTGCGACAAGAGTGCGAAGAGCTGACAGCGATTTTTGTCACCATCCTGAAGCGAGCGAAGACTTCTTAATTCTTCCCTCATCCCTCTTCCTTTCTCAGCCCGCCGGTTGTGGAGCAATTGACGGGGGAGCGAGCGAGGCCAAAATCTTCTGAAAACGCGGGTCGTCCCGAAGCGAATCCCACTGCGGGTAGAGCTTTAACTCGCCGTAAGTGATGCCGGCGGGAATCTGAGCGGCGATGGCAAGCTGTTCGATAGCCAGGTCCTTCTCACCGACCCATTCGTAGATCATCGCGAGATTGGTGATGTAACAGGGGCCATCTACCGAATCTTTCGTTACAGGCACCAACTCGCAGGCGCGGCGGCCTTCGCGAATGGCCTCCTCCTTGCGTCCCAGACCAGCATCGATAAGCCCAAGCCGGCTCCAGGCGGGAGCATAGTCGGGTTGATCGCGAAGGTTTTTTTCTTCGATCAGGCGGGCAACAGCGAATGCTTCTCGCGCTCTGCTTTCGTCGCCGAAAATGTGCGCAGCAAGGCCTACAAACCAGTCGCGCGCCCATAGCGAGTTGTTGTAAGTATCGCGTAGACCTTCCGGACGAATCGCCTCCAACGCCCGTGTTACACCGCCCAGGCTACGCGCCGCGAGAGAGCAATCGAACAGGCCGTTCGCGACATCGGTCGCAGCCTTCGGATCTTCGCTCAGGATCGAGGATAGCTCAGCGTGCCATCGGTCCAGATTAGCGCTCTCTAAAAATGAGATCTGAGCAAGCTGGGTCCGCGCGAATTGGTCATGCGGTTTGACCGATAAAGCGCGTTGGTACATTGCGGCCGCTTCGGAAAAATGACGCATTAACTGCTGGGTAAACGCTGCTTCGACCAGGTTGCGGAAATCGCGCGGGTCCAGCTCGATTGCGTGCTCCGCGTTTCGAAGCGACTCCATCCAGCGGCCCTGCCGGCGATCGATTGCCGCGGTGTAAATGTAGACGAGCTCGTTGTTAGGCAATGTCACGCGGGCCAGGTCCAGCTCAGCGCGGGCGCGATCGTAATCGCGCGAAGCCTTGTAGGCATAGTCGGCCTTCATGAGATGCACTTCGCCTGCATCGGGATGAAGTTTGGCGGCACGATCTACGGTTGCCCGGGCCAGCTCCAGCCGCGCGGCAGTATGATCGAAGCCCTGCCAATAAAGATCGATATGCACGGAGAACAGAAGCGAATAGGCGCGAAGAAAGCCCGGATCGCGCGCGAGCGCTTCTTCGATTAACGAAACCGCCTGCAGCAGACTCTCCTTGGCATCGGGATTCGACCCCACTTCCGCTAGCTGGGACGCTTGCCTGAAAAGTTTGTCGGCAACGAGATCAGTAGTATCCGCCTGAGCGATGGCAGCTTTTTCGCGATCTGACATTTGAAGCCGTAGTTGATCGGCGATTGCCTTTGCGATTTCGGTTTGAATCGCGAATACATCGGCGAGTTCACGGTCGTAACTCTGCGCCCAGAGATGACGGTCACTGCGCGCGTCGATAAGCTGGGCGTTAACGCGAATGCGATCGCCGCTTCGTTGCACACTTCCCTCCAGCACATTTGCGACGCGGAGTTGCTGCGCGATGTCGCGCAGGTTGGGGCGCGGCGTTGCTTTGTATTGCATCACACTGGTCCGACTGATGACTTTTAAGTCGGCGACTTTTGCGAGATTCGTGAGGATCTCATCCTGGATCCCTTCCGCAAAGAACGCCGTTTCCTGGTTTGCGCTAAGGCTCTCAAACGGCAACACGGCGATGCTCTTGGCGGGCACGTGGGCCGGC
>PNAS01000059.1:15439-58576 GCA_003169695.1 Spartobacteria bacterium | reverse complement strand
ATCCGGCTGTGTTCGAGGAACCGGCCCACGATGCTGATGACGCGAATGTTTTCGCTCAGGTTCGCGATCCGTGGGCGCAAACAACAGATGCCGCGCACGATCAGGTCGATCTTCACGCCGGCGCAGGAAGCCTCGTAGAGTTTCACGATGATTTCCTGATCGACGAGCGAGTTGAGCTTCACGATCATGCGGCCGGCCTTCCCGGACGCAGCATGGTCGCGTTCGCGCTCGATCATTCCGATGAGACGGCTCTTCAGGTCGAAGGGCGCGACCAACAATTTTTCCAGGCCCGGGTAACTGGCGAGGCCGGTGAGTGTGTTGAAGACGATCGCGACTTCCTCGGTGATCTTCGGGTTGGTCGTGAACAAGCTGAAGTCGGTGTAAATGCGCGCGGTTCGCGGATGATAATTGCCCGTGCCGAGGTGCACATATTGCCGCAGCCGATCGGCATCGCGGCGGACGATGAGGAGCGCCTTGCAGTGCGTTTTCAAGCCGACGACGCCGTAGACGACATGCGCGCCCGCTTCCTCCAGCCGCCGCGCCCAGGCAATGTTGGCGGCTTCATCAAAGCGCGCACGCAATTCCACGAGGGCGGTGACTTGTTTGCCGGCGGTGGCCGCGTGCATGAGCGCTTCCACGATCGGTGAATCGCCGCTCGTGCGATACAAGGTGATCTTGATGGCCAGGACTTGCGGGTCTTGCGCGGCGTTCTCGATGAATTCGACGATCGGATCGTAGCTTTCGTAGGGATGATGCAGGAGAACGTCCTGTTTGCGCATGACTTCGAAAATTTTTGCGTGCGGCGGCAAAGCAGGATCGCGTGCGGGTTGAAAGACGCGATCCTTCAGTTTCGCGAAGGCGTCGTTTGCGACCAGCGGCGCGAGGTGTGTCATTGAGAGCGGGCCGTCCAGCCGGTACAAATCCATTTCTCCGAGATCGAAAAACTCGAGGAGCAATTCGCGGAAATCTTTCGGACAATCCGCCGCTACTTCGAGACGGACCGCATCGCCGCGGCTGGAACGCCGCAATTCCTGCTCGATGCTGCGCAGAAGATTATCGGCTTCTTCCTCGTCGATATAGAGGTCGCTATTCCGGGTGACCCGAAAAGCGTGCGCGCCATCGAGGAGCAAGCCTGGGAAAAGATCGGCAATATGATGTTTGATGAGCGACGAGAGGTAGATGTAGTCCCACGGTTCGTCTTCGCCCTTGCCGCGCGGCAGCAGAATCAGGCGCGGCAAAACGCGCGGCACCTGCACGATGGCATGGAGCAGTTCACCTCCGCGTTCGCTGCGGGCACGCACGAGCAGATTGTGGCTCTTGTTCAACAGCTGCGGGAAGGGATGACTGGCATCCACCGCGAGGGGCGTGAGCATCGGGAAAACTTCCTCCCGGAAATAGCGCTGCGTCCAAGCGGTTCGTTTTGCATTTAGGTCCGCGACGTCATGCACGCGGATGCCGTTCCTGGCGAGGGCGGGCGCAAGGTCGTCTTTCCAAAGCGCGTATTCGGTCGCGACCATTTCGTGCGCGCTGCGCTGGATGACGTTGAATGTCTCGGTCGGACTTAGCCCGTCCGCGCCCACATCGCTCGTCTCGCTCTCGATCTGCTGTTTGATGCCCGCGACGCGAATTTCGAAAAACTCGTCCAGGTTTGAACTGAAAATCGTCAGGAACTTGACGCGTTCGATGAGCGGTTGCGTCGGATCCTGCGCTTCCTCCAGGACGCGGCGGTTAAATTCGAGCCAGCTCAGCTCGCGATTAATGAAATTTTCCGGCGCGGAAAAGCGAGAGGCCGGAACGCCCTCAGACGTGCTGGGAAGCGCGACAATGTTTGACGGTTCTTCCGGCGTCGAAGGCTCCGATGTCGGACTCATCGCTCACAGCCCGGGCGGCTAATCGCCAAATCCGATCGATTTTCCGAGACCCTGGAAAAAGCCGCGCTTTTCCTGTTTCACCGCTGCGGTCGGCGGCCAGCATTCCACGATCTCGAGCGCAAGGAAGCGAAAGAGAGTGAGGCGCGCGAACTTAAAATCCAACCGAAGATTCTTTGCGATCTGGGCGATCGAGCGGATGCCGTTGAATTGAGAGGCGAATTGGGCTTCCGCGACCGTAAGGCGAAGTTCCTGCACGCGCTGGTAGCCATCGCGTGTGTAGGCCGGAATGCGGCCGGGTTCCGTCTCCGGTGTCTCCAGCAATTCCTGAAACTGGATGCAGCGGAGCGTGGTCAGAATCCAGTGATCGATGTCGGCCTCGCCCGGTACATCGTGGCAATATTCCGGCAAGATCTCGCTTTGCTCGAAGACGAAACGGACGCGGCGGGTGGTCCAGAGCTGCGCGAAAAGTTTTTGTCCGTAATGCTGCACCAATTGCACCGCCGGTTCGCGCAGGATCAATTCCTCTCGGACGAGGGTCAGGAAAACAGGGCAACCAGTCTCTCGCTGCTGCGCGCGGGCTTGCTCGGTTTGTTCGGCGTCCACATTGACGAGAGTGATCGGCGCCTCCGGGCAATAGAGTTGCGGATCGCGCGTCGTCACAAGAATGATCTCTCCGTTTTGCGCAAGAAGCTCGACTGTTTCCTTATTCCAGAAGGCCCGCAGAGTGCCGGTCAGCTTCTCTTTTCCGATCGTGTGCAGGGCGCCATTGAGGGAGAAGAAGTTCGTGTCGCCGGAAAAGAATGCGCCATTCACCGGGAGCGGTTCTTCGTTTCGCGCCTCGGTGGACTGAGGGGCGGAGGGGGACTCGAAGGCGGAGGTCGAAGTCGCAGGCTGCGATTCAGGCCAGGCCGGTTGCGAGACGGGCGCGCTCCACCATGCATCACCGGTGGCGCCAGCGCTCGCGGCGATTCCAGCGGTTTCCGCGGCTTCTTTTGTTTCTACGCCTTCCGACGGTGCGGCCTCGCTCGTTTTTGTCCAGGCGGGTTCCTCGCTGGCGGCAGGTTCAGGCTCGCGCCAGGCTGGTTCAACCACAGAAGATTCAGGCTCCTGCCATGCTGGCTCCGCTCCGGAAGGTTCAGGCTCTGCCCGGGCCGGTTCGGCCGCGGGCGAAGTTTGCTCGGTTTCCGCGGCCTTCGACTCGGACTCGCTCGGTTCCTCAGGCATGTATTTCTCCACGGTTGTTAGTAACAGATCAGAAGTGAACGGTTTGTTCAACGATCCGATGACATTGGCATTGTTAACTTGATCAGGTTTCAAGTCGGCGCCGAAGCCCGACATATAGATGATCCGCACTTTCGCCGTGATCGGGTCCTTCGACAAATGCCTGGAGACTTCGTTGCCCTTCATATCCGGCAGCACATAATCGAGCAGAATCAGATCCGGCACATCGCTCGCCGCGGACACGAGACCTTCCTCCGCCGTGGCGGCAGTGACGACCCGATAATTCGCTTCCGCTAAAATCTCCTTCACAAAACTGAGCAGCATCAGGCTGTCGTCGATCACGAGAACTTTTCGTCCGCCAGAGGTCGATTGAGCAGCAGCGGTGGAGTCCGCGTCACGAGTCTCATCCATCTTGCGCACCGCTTCCATGAGCAGGATTTGCCAGTCGAGATCGATTGTCCGCGGGCTTTGGGCGGCGCCGGATACCTCGGAAATCTGGCCGCCTTTCCAATTCACGATTTCGTTAAAGGCGGCGGTGCCTTCCTTCCCCGGCGCGGTGGCGTGCCGCACCTGCCCGCTTTCGAAATAAACGCGCGCCTTTTCCCCCTGCGGTCCGGTGAATTGCAACGCCGCGGACGATCCGCTCATGCATTTCAGCTGGATGATATCGGCAAGGTGCAGGTCGCTTAGCGTTCCTTGAAATTTTTCGCTGTCCGGCTCGCCCGAAGGCGAAAGGAGCGCGTGGACGAGATCGACGAAGTCGGCATGCGGGAACGGTTTCTCGAGAAAATGAATCGCGCCCAGACCGGCAGCCTGCTCGCGGTGCGCGGCAAGGTGAACGCCCGTCAAGACGATGGCGCGCGCATTCGGATGGCTGGTGCGCAAATCGTAGAGAAAATCCTGGCCCAGATCGGGAACTGCATCCACGTCGAGAACGAAAAGGTCCGGCCGATCGTTCATGACGAGGCGTTGGGCCTCTTCGAGATTATGGGCAAGATCGACTTGGGCGGGAGGCGCGGCTTCCCGAAGCGCCGCGAGAATTTTCGAAGCGAGGTCCTCCTCGGGCTCGAGCACAAGAACGCGCCCGCCTTGTTCGAAAGAATCTTGAGGATGCGTCGGTGTCGTTTCGTTCACGATTCAAGGGTGGCGTACGGATGCCGACACTTCGAGTCGTGCGCCCTGCCCTGATTAGAGATGCCTGCTTCCGAGGAAATGAAAAGCATTTTTCGCAGGCAACCGATATTCGTAATGTCTCTGTGGAGCGGGCTATGCGGCTCGCCGCCCTCGGCTTCCGGTGTGTTCTACAACGCTCCTCTCCGGGCGGTCAGCGATCCCACCCTGCCGGAGAACTTCGAACCAAATTGCGCCGCGGGATCAGTGCGTGTTTACGCCCGCCGCAACCCCGTTTCCGGTGTCGTGGACGCCGGCGGTAACCCCGTGGCCGCTATCGGTTTTCACGGACGTGCTGCAGCCGCCGAGAGCTGCGAGGAGTAGGATGGCGCCGAGAGTGGAGAATAGAATGTTTCGCATATCCTTTAGTTCGGACTGGGGGGAGGAATCGAGCGTCTTGATTCGATCTCGACCCAAGGAATCACGAACGAAACTTACTGGCCAGCTCGCGGCGATTGACTTTGCCACGCTCGTTTACCGGTATTTCTTCGACAAAAAAAATCCGCTTTGGGACCTGCCATCCACTGAGGCGCGCCCGGCAGTACTCGAGCAGATCGGACTCGAGCACTCGCTCTCCCGCCACGACGCACGCAGCCACTTCTTCATTGCGCAGGATTGAGTCGCGACCGAAGACGACCGCCGCGCGCACGCCGGAAAATCGCAGCAATTCTGCTTCCACTTCCGCCGGGTTCACCTTTTTCCCCGCGACGTTGATGATGTCGGAAACCCGTCCGACGATTCGCAACCCGTCCCCGCTGACGCTGAGCAGATCATCAGGAATGAACTTGCCTTGTCCGAGTTTTTCTTCATCTGGCTCTGGAAAATAGCCATCCCCGGCCGCGGCGCTTCGAACTCGCACGAGGGTCGCCGGAGCGTCCGGCTCGAGCAGTTCCAGATCCACTCCGTGCATCGGCTGCCCCACGAAACCTTGCTCGAGCAAGGACGCGTCACGATCGTAACAAATACCGCCGCATTCGGACGAACCATAAAAGGAATGGATCGGCTGGTTGAATTTCTGGCGGAATTTTCTCGCTACTGCCAAAGGCAATGGCGCGCCCGCGGAAATGCAAAGTCGCAACTTGGGAAGTGCAGGCACCTCCTCCATTTCAGAAAACGCCTGATAGAAAACCGGCATGCCGGGGAACACGGTCGCGTTCGTGCGCGCGATATCATCCAGGACCGCGCGTGGCATAGGATCCCTGCTCAGAATCATAGGCACACCGCGGGCCAGCAGTGGTGTGATTAAGTTGCTGAAGCCGTAGGAATGCGAAAGCGGTATGACGGCGAAATTAAGATCACGCCCGGTGATTCCCATCGTCTCGCAAATTTGTGTGCAATCGGCCAGGAGCTGTTCGCTGCGAAAGCGAATCGCGCGCGGCGCCGCGGTCGTGCCGGACGTGAGTTTCAAGAGCGACGGCGGATTCGGTCCCCACTCGATTGACTCATGCGGCAACGGTCGAAGCGCGATTTGTTCCTTCTCGACATCTACAATGGCCGCGGCGCCGCAGATCTGCAGAGCGGCATCCCGCTCGCGTTTGGCCATGCTCCGTTCCAGCGGTAGTGCGACGAGTCGGCTCCGTAAACAGGCGAGAAGCAACGCGGGCCACGCAGCATGATTCCCAACCTGAATCGCGATTGCTTGGCCGTGTCGAAATCCGCGAAGCAACGTCTGCTGGAAATCACGCGCCTCCTCTTCGATCTGCGCAAAAGTCCGCAACACAGGCCCCCTCGTATCGAAGATTGCGGCCTTTTGTTCGAAATGGGAGAGCGAGGCCCACGCCTCGACCAGGCTGTCGGGACCGGTGGATTTCATCCCTTGCGCGCGGGCCTGAGCGCGCCTAAGTTCGCCACTCGTTTCCAAACATGAAAGCGGACATTCATCCTGAATATTACGAGACCGACATCGTCTGTGCGTGCGGTGCTGTCTACCACACCCGCTCGACCAAGCGGGACATTAAAATCGGCATCTGTGCGGCATGCCATCCGTTTTTCACCGGCGAACAAAAGTTCGTCGATACCGCGGGTCGCGTGGAGAAATTCGCGCGCCGCTATGGCAGCACGAAGGCCACTCGTGCCGGCGTGGCCAGAAAAGTCTAACGTCTCAGCTTTCCAAACGGTGATCCCGAACGCTTTCGGGGTCGCCGCTTTTTGTTTATGGACTTTAATCCGTTAATCGAGCGCAAACGCGAGCGTTTCGAGCAGCTCGAACGCGAGATCGCCGATCCGGCCCTTTTCGAGAACCGGAAACGCGCCAGCGACATTATGCGGGAACATTCCGGCGTGAAGCAGTTGCTCGCGCGCTGGACCGAGCTGGAAACGGCGCGCCAGCAGCTCGACAACAACCGGGAACTGGCGGCATCGAACGACGTCGAAATGGCCGCCATGGCCTACGATGAAATTCCCGACCTGCAGAAACGCGTCTCCGATCTCGAGCGCGACTTCCAAATTGCTCTGTTGCCTCCGGACGAAAACGAGAATCGCGACGCGATCATCGAAATCCGAGCGGGGACCGGCGGAAACGAAGCCGCGATCTTCGCCGCCGATCTTTACCGAATGTACAACCGCTATGCGGAAACGGCCGGTCTCAAAGTCGAAGATCTCGAGTCGAGTCCATCGGAGCTAGGCGGGTTAAAAGAATCAATTTTCAAGGTTTCGGGCGAAAACGTCTTTCGCCAGCTCCGCTTTGAAAGCGGAGTCCATCGCGTGCAGCGCGTCCCGGCGACTGAAGCGCAAGGCCGCATCCACACGTCCACCGCGACCGTGGCCGTACTGCCCGAGGCAGAGGAAATCGATTTCGAATTGAAACCGGAAGATTTGCGCATTGAAGTTTGCCGTTCCGGCGGTCCCGGCGGCCAGGGCGTGAATACCACGGATTCCGCCGTGCAGATTCTCCATATTCCGACCGGTCGGATCGTGCGTTGCCAGGACGGACGCAGCCAGCAGAAGAACAAGGAGAAAGCGCTTAAGATTATGCGCGCGCGGCTCCTGGAAGAAAAACAGCGCGAAGAGGAGGCGAAGTATTCCGCGCATCGCAAGACGCAGATTGGCTCTGGCGGCCGCGAAGAAAAAATCCGCACCTACAATTTTCCGCAGAACCGGCTCACCGATCACAGGATTGGCCTTACTCTTTACAATCTCGATCGTGTCATGGAAGGCGACCTGGCTGAGATGATTCAGTCGCTCCAAGTGGCGGATCTGCAGGAGCGGTTGAAAGAATCATCGCTGACGGCCTGACGCGGCGGCGCTCGCCGGGGCGGGCGCCTCTACATTATTCTGGAGCAGAAACGAATGACCGTTCTCGAGGTGCTTCAATCAACCACCGCTTACTTTAAGAAGCGCGATATCGAAAGTCCGCGCTTGAACGCCGAGCACTTGCTTGCGCACACGCTTCAGCGCAGGCGCATCGAACTCTATCTCGAGTTCGAACGGCCCTTGGCCGAAACGGAACTCGCACCCCTTCGCGAATTGGTCCGGCGTCGTGGCCAGGGCGAGCCGCTTCAGCATCTGCTCGGCACGGTGGAATTCGCCGGTCGCGTTTTTCTGTGCGACAAGCGCGCGCTCATTCCGCGCCCCGAGACTGAGGAGCTGGTCGAGCGAATCATTCAATCAACCATCAACCATCACCCATCAACCATCCTCGACGTCGGGACGGGCAGCGGCGTCATCGCCCTCACGCTGGCCGCGCAATTCCCAGAAGCTGAAGTGCACGCCGTGGACATCTCCGATGATGCACTCGCGCTCGCGCGGGAAAATGCGGCGCGGCTTGATTTGCAGGGCCAGGTTCGTTTTGCCAAAGGCAACCTGCTCGCAGAGGTCGAAGGCGTGTTCGATCTGATCGTAGCCAACCTACCGTACGTCGCGACGGGCGAGCGCCCTGTGCTTTCACGCGAGGTGCTGCATGATCCCGCGGTCGCCGTTTTCGCTGGCGAACGCGGCGATGAATTGGTGCGGGAGCTGATCAGCGCGGCGCGCGATCGCCTGCGTCCGGGTGGAATGCTCGCGCTCGAAGTTGGGCTAGGGCAGGCCAATGACCTCGCTTCGCTCCTGGCTGAGAAAAATTATCACGACATCGCTTCGATACGCGATTATTGCGGGGTGACACGATTCCTCTTTGGCAGGTATGGATAAAATTCTCATTCATGGCGGCCATCCGCTTTCCGGTTCGATTAAGATTAGCGGCTCGAAGAATTCCGCCCTGCCGATTCTGGCCGCGACGTTGCTCACGCGAGAGCCCTGCATTCTGCGCCGCGTCCCGGACCTGAGCGACACGCATTACATGTTGCAAATCCTGATGCATCTCGGCGCACAAGTGGAACGCGCCAGCGGCACCGTTACCGTAAACGCCGAGACGATCGAGTCGATCGCGCCCTACGAGGTCGTACGAAAAATGCGCGCATCTGTCTGCGTGCTCGGTCCGCTGCTCGGTCGCTGCAAAGAAGCGACCGTCTCGTTGCCTGGCGGCTGCGTCATCGGCGATCGGCCGATCGATTTGCATTTGAAAGGCTTTGAAGCACTCGGCGCCGCGGTGCGCGTCGAAGGCGGTAACGTAAAGGTGTTCGCACCCAAATTGATCGGCGCGATTGTGAGTCTGACGGGCAAATTCGGCCCGACGGTCCTCGGCACTGACAATGTCATGATGGCAGCGGTGTTGGCCGAGGGCATCACTGTGATCGAGGGAGCTGCGACGGAGCCTGAGGTCGTCGACCTGGCGAATTTCCTGATCAAGATGGGCGCGAAAATCGAGGGAGCCGGCACGCGACGGTTGATCATCGACGGCGTGAAAGAATTGCATGGTGCCGAACATGACGTCATTCCCGATCGGATCGAAGCCGGAACGTTTCTCGTGGCGGGTGCGATTGCCGGCAAAGGCGTCACGATCAAACGGGTGGTGCCCGAGCATATCAGCTCGGTGACGGACGCACTCACCGCTTGTGGTTATCAGATTCAATGTGCGGAAAATTCCATCACGGTGTCGCCTAACGGCACGGCCCAACCCATCGAGCTCGCGACGGAACCATATCCCGGTTTCCCCACGGACATGCAGGCGCAAATGTGCGCGCTCCTTTCCACCACTGACGGCATCAGTGTGATCACAGAGAATATTTTTCCCCAACGCTACATGCACGTGGCGGAACTAAAGCGCATGGGCGCGCACATGCAGCTCGAGGGAGCCACCGCCGTCATCCAAGGCGTGGAGCGGTTGTTGGGCGCGCCGGTGATGGCGAGCGATCTCCGCGCTTCCGCGGCGCTGGTGCTGGCTGGATTGAAGGCCGAAGGGCAGACCGAAGTCAGCCGCGTTTATCATATCGATCGCGGCTACGAACATCTCGATGAGAAGCTAAGCGAGCTCGGTGCGCACATCGAACGAATGAAGGGTTGAGCATGAATGAAATTTCTCAATCAGGGAATGTCCGGACGTGGTGCGTAGCTTGTCATCTAAGCGCGCTGGCGGGGTTTGTAATTCCGGGCTTTGGACACATCCTTGGACCGCTCCTTGTTTGGTTGATCAAGCGTGGAGAGTCCTCCGAGATTGACGCGCACGGGAAAGAGGCGTTGAACTTTCAAATCTCAATGTTGATCTACAATCTCGTGTCTGGCGTTCTCTGTCTCGTGTTGATCGGTTTTGTTCTCCTCGCCCTCTTGCACATTCTCAACGTCGTGTTTGTGATCATCGCCGCGTTGAAGGCGAGCGAAGGTCAGATGTACCGCTATCCGCTGACGATTCGGCTGATCAATTAGGGTAGGGACGCCTTTCCGCGGCGTCCGATTTATTTTGCAGGCGTCGTGTCAGCAGGATTAGCCGGACGCACCGGAGATGCGTCCCTACCTGAGCGAACGCAGCGTCTGCATGTTCTCCATGTCTTCCTTCAGCTCTTTGCCTTTCGGCGTTTCGAGCACCTTCGGGATTTTGCGGAAGCGGCGGTCGCGCATGATGAAACGAAACGCTTCCAATCCGATCTGCCCTTTGCCGATGTGTTCGTGCCGATCGACGCGGGAGCCGCGCACCGTTTTCGAATCGTTCAGATGCAGCGCAACGAGATGTTCCAGTCCGACAATGCGATCGAATTCAGCGAACATTCGTTTCGTTGCTTTCTCTGTCGCCAATTCGTAACCGGCGGCAAAAACGTGCGCGGTATCGAGACAAACACAGAGCCGCCCGGGCTTGCGGACATTCGCAATGATATAGGCAAGGTGTTCGAATCGATGACCGAGGCATGAGCCTTGTCCGGCGGTCGTTTCGAGGGCAATGCGGGTCTTCGCTTTCGGCAAGCCGGCGAGGACGTGATTGATCGACCCGACAATTTTGACGAGGCCGGCTTCTTCGCCAGCGCCTACGTGTGCGCCTGGATGCAAGACCAGAAAAGGCAACTCGAGCTGATCCGCCCGGACCAGCTCTTCTGAAAGTGCGCGAAGCGAGTTGGCGTGGAATTGCGGGTTGGTGGCGGCGAGATTGATTAGATAATTCGCATGCGCGAAAACGGAATGGAGTTCGGCGCGCTGAGTGTGATCGAGGAACGCCGAGATTTCCTCGCGCTGCAAGGGCCGGGCGAACCATTGCATGTTGTTCTTCACAAAAATCTGCATCGCCGTGCATTTGATCGAACAAGACCGCTCGATGGCGCGATGCACGCCACCGCCGATCGACATGTGAGCGCCGAGAAGAATTGGCGATTGGCGATTGTCGAGTGCCGCTTGTTTTTTTCGGCGAGGAGCCAACACAGATTTCATTTAATCGGCAATTGGCAATCGAAAATCTAAAACCGTTTCGCGTGCCAGTTCGGCTTCGAAATGCTGCCTTCGCCTTTGTATTCGAACAGTTTGTACATCGGCGTGAGCAATATCCCGGCGCCGTTTGCGTTGATTCGAATGTCGAAATCCAACTTGTCGTCGAGAAATCGCACGTCGCCGTGTCCGATCATTCCAAAAAGTTTGCCGGAAACTTTGAAATCGTCGGTGTGGATGACACCTTCCTTCACCATGAAACCGGCATTCGCTTTGTGCGCCAGGCTGTAGCCTGCACCTGGAACAATTGCACCCAGCGGGCCGGAAAGCGGCCCGAAAATCGGGATGGCAAAGATGTCGCCGTCGGTCACTTGCGCGCTGCCCTTGCCCCGCATGCTACGCGCGTCGCTGCCCAGACCGGTCCAATCATAGGTCCCGCTCAACTGGCCCCGCGCAGTTTGATATTTAAAATAGAGATCGGCCACGCGCGGGAAATCAACTCCCTCGATGGCGAGGTTCGCCTGATAGTGCGGATCGCCTTTAGCCAGGGAAATGTCGACCGTTCCCCGAATGCCGCCGTTGAAAAGCTTGCCTGCGATTTCGCTGAGTTGGAGCCGATTGTCCGTAAAGAGGAGACGCCCGGAAACCCGATCGACCGGAAGCGTCTTGCCAAGGAAGACGTAATCCATCCCGGTGGGCGCATCGACCGTCAATTCGAGATGGTCGTTCGGCGGGCCAAAATGAATAACGCCGTTCGCTACGATGCTGGGCGGCTGTCGAAACTTATAAGGCGCGACTTCTTTGAAGAGCTTCGGCTCGATCCAGAGGATCGCGTCTGTGGGTCGGAGGGTGCTTTTGACTTCCTTCAGGCGCACTTCGCGTTTCACGAAATCGTAGGTGAACGATCCCGTGCCGACACCTTCATCGCGCGTTACGCGAAAATTGTCGAAGGTGAGCGCGCCATTTTCCAGATGCACATTCGCATTTGCCCCGTTCATCCAAACGCCGCGGAAACGCGTCCGCTGAAGTGCCACGGTGCCATCGCCCGTCCACGTCTCTGGCGCGCGGCTCCCGCCGCGAAAAGTGAGCCTTACGATTGGGGGCCGGCGCCATTCCCATTCACCGAGAAACCGGCTTAACTCCGGCGAAGCGATTGCGCGCAGCACCGTGGGTTCGAGGCTGCTGTCGAGGTTGAGGCGAAAATCATTCGGCGCCTCGAGCAGGTCGGCCGTGAGCTCGCCGGATTCATGGCGCAGCCGAATGCCACGCAGCATCCCGCGCGCGCCGTCCCAGGAAAAATCTCCGGTGAGCTTCAGGAACGGCACAGTTTTGTAGGTGAAGTTTTCGACGGCGGCGCGGCCGATCACGCTCACTCGCGGCGCCATCTCGGAGAAACTGCCGGATCCGGAGAGCTCGATCAGTGGCGGAGAGGTGAGCGCGAGATCGGTCAGCATTTGCCCGAAGCCGAACGCGTCGAGGAATTGCTTTGCGTCCAGCGTGCTCCGCGCTTGAAAGTCCGCCGCGTTCGTTTCTCGACTCCAGCTCGTCCGGCCGGAAAAACTTCCTGCAGTATCCGCCCATTCGCAGCGGGTGATGTTGAGTGTTTGATTCGTCCACTCCGCGGCGACGGCGAGGTTCTTCATTTCGTAGGCTCCGCGCTGCAATCGATCGCCGCGCAAAGTCGCTTCTGCGCGAGCTGTCTCAAACTGGGAGAGATCGCCCGAGAATTTCACCTGTAGCGATGGCGCGTCGCCGGGAAAGTTGAACCGCCGCAGCTCGTCCGCGACGGTTTGGATGAGCCTCACCCGTTGACTCCATTCTTTCTCGGAAGCTTTTTCGGAAGGCTTGTAGTCGTTGCGTTTGATCAGTTGCCCGGTCGCCGAAATTCGCAGGCCGCAAAACATTCCTTCAGCCTGGCTGACATAGATCTGCTCCGGCGGAAAATAGACATGCGCACGGAATTGGGTGATCTGCGGGTTCGGTGCGGCGGCTCCCGGGAGCCGGGTCGGAATCGTCAGGTCTGCGCCGCGGACATCGAGTGCATTTAAGAACGGCTGATGATGGAGGAGCGCGGCATAATTGATATCCAACGCGATCTCGCTGATAACCGCGATGCTGTTCTCGCGATTCTTGAAATCGAAAATCCGGACGTCCTGGGCGATCAAGCCGCGAACCGGATCAAGCGTCAGCCGGCGCACCGATGCTTCGACGCCCCGCTTGTGAAGTTCTTCGACGACGCGGCCACGCCATTGTCGTCCGAACCCGCGCTTCGCCAGATACCATCCGCTCCAGGCAAGCGCGCAGATGGCCGCAAAGAGAAGAAAGCGCAGGGCTCGGGCGCCCGAGCGATGCGCCTTCGATCGGCGTCGGTAAAACTGGCGCGCCAGGGATGGCGGAGTCGGTTCCAAGAGTGAAGGAGGCACTAATTGCACTCCTACGAGACAACTTTTGTCCTGTCGAGGGCAGTCGAGAGGTCTCTAATGGACGCACTCGCCGCGGCGAGTGCCTCTACACGATCTGCTATATTCAGTGACGATGACCATTTCCGATCTACCGGCGATGAACGCTTCGCTTAATTTTGTGAGCACGATTTTCATCTCGATAGGCTGGTATCTGATCCGCCGCGGGCATTGGCGCCGGCACATCGCCTGCATGATCACGGCGGTGATCTCGTCGACGCTGTTTCTCGTCGGTTACGTGACTTATCACCTGCACGTCGGAGAGCGATCCACGCAGTTCACCGCGCAAGGGATTGTCCGATATCTCTATTTTGCGATGCTCATCTCGCACATCCTGCTCGCTTTCGTCACCCTTCCGCTCGTCATCCTCACGCTCATCCCGGTGTTCCGGCGGCGTTGGGAACGCCATAAGCGCATCGCACGCTGGACGATGCCGATCTGGCTTTACGTTTCAGTCACCGGCGTGCTTGTTTATTTCATGGTCTATAAATGGTTCCCGCCGCCGAATCTTGCACTCGGTCGGTAGTTGATGTTTGATGAGGCACCGCGAAGCCCGCCGGGCGAGACGAAATTATGGTGACGATTGCGACATTCAACGAGCCCGCTCAAGCGAAGCATCTTAAATCACGTCTGCAGGAAGCCGGTGTGAAGGCGGATGTCCACAATGAAGGACATCTGCAGAAGGTTGCTTTCATGTCCAAGCCGCAGGCGAATGCGAAGGTTCTGGTCACCGAAGAAGATTTCGAAGCGGCCAATAAGTTGATGGTTGAGTGGGAGGCGAGCGATCCTGAAATCGGCTCGGCCATCCGCTGTCCACAATGCAAGTCGCCCCGGGTCGAATATCCGCAATTGACGCGTAAGTTTCTCACTCCGTGGCTCGCCAGCATTCTTTTCGCGCTCAAGATTTTCCCAAAAGAATTTTACTGCCAGGATTGCCACTTCACGTGGGGGAAGGACGGCGAGCCGCTGCCCCGACCCGCCGCCTGGGAGACTTTTTCCTAGACCGGCATCGTCAGCTGCCGCGGTGCAAGCCTCGGCGTCGCCGCGATGCACCATGCAAGACGCGCGGCCACAGGCACGACACGATTCATATTTGATCCCGGACCATGAAATGGCTCTTCGTTCTCTTGCTCGCAGTGCTCGTTTTCGGTGGGGCCGCGTTTTTTAGTTACGATCTCTTCGTCAAGCCAGAGCGGAAAATAATCGCCGAAAAGAGCGGTGAGATCCCGGTCGAGCCGGTGCCGGATATCAGCCTCTCGGAATTTCAGGCGGCGGCCAAACTTCGACAGGAAAACAAGCTGACGGAGGCGAGGGACGCATTGGTTCTTTTCCTCCAGAAATACCCCAGCGGTCTCCACCTCGAGGAAGCGAAAGATCTCCTCGGCGACGTGAATACCCAGATCCTGCTCTCCGGTTATCGATCGCCCGAAAAGCAGGAATACGTCGTGCGGGGCGGCGACGTCCTCGCAAAGATCGCGGCCAAAACAAAGACCACGCCGGAGTTGATCATGCGCACAAATAATTTGACCAACACGATGCTTCACGTGGGCCAGCACCTGCTCATTTCGCATCCGGATTTTTCATTGTTTATCCAACGCAAAGCCCAGATCGCCGTGCTGCTCGATCACGGACAATTTTTCAAGCGCTACCATGTGAAGACGGTGAAGGTGTCGGCAAAGCAACCACCGAGAATCAACACCCGTGTCGCGGAGATTTTGGCGTTCAAAAGTGGCAAACGCGTTGGCTTTGGCAGCAAGGAATACGTCGGAAGTACACGCTGGATTCGGTTTAATCAGCCCGGCTATTTTCTCTACTCCGAGCCGGACGCCACTCATCGAGATGAGTCGGGTCAGCCGCCGCCCCCCGGCCTCGGCCTGGCCGCGTCCGACGTGGAGGAGTTGAGCAGCCTAGTCAGCGCAAAGACCGCTGTCACTATTACGGACTGAAACGTTCAATCGTAAAAACGTTGACCCATTCCATCCGGGGTTGAGATTGACTTTCCGGTCACCGATTTACGTCGCAATTCACAATCCACCATTATGGAATCCCATCCCCTGGATTTTGAAAAGCCGATCCTTGAGTTGCAAAGGCGACTCCAGGACCTGAAGAACCATTCCGACGAACACGCACTCGACTTCGATTCCGAAGTGGAGGCGATGGAAAACAAGATCCGCGAAACGCGCCGCGCGATTTACGACAACCTCACGGCCTGGCAACGCGTGCAACTGGCGCGCCATATCCGGCGCCCGTTCGCGCTCGATTATATCGGACGTTGCTTCACCGATTGGATTGAACTGCACGGCGATCGCGTCTTCGGAGATGACAAAGCGATGCCGAGCGGGCTGGCGAAACTCGGGCACCATCGCTGCGTTGTCATCACCCATCAAAAAGGGCGCGACACGAAGGAGAATGTGAAGCGGAACTTCGGCTGCGCCCACCCCGAAGGGTACCGCAAAGCGCTCCGCCTCATGCGGCTCGCGGAAAAGTTTGGGCTACCGATTATTTCGTTGATTGACACGCCCGGAGCGTTCCCGGGTATTGGCTCGGAGGAGCGCCATATCTCGGAAGCGATCGCGGTCAATCTGCGCGAAATGATGAATCTGCGGGTGCCAACCGTCGCGGTGGTCATCGGTGAAGGCGGGTCGGGCGGCGCGCTAGGGATTGGCGTGGCGGATCGCGTGCTGATTCTTGAGAACGCCTATTACTCCGTCATCAGTCCGGAAGCTTGCTCGGCGATTTTATGGAAAGATCGACGGCACGCCGCGGAGGCGGCCGAAGCGTTGAAGCTCACCGCGCAAGACTTGATCGGACTCGGCGTCGTCGATGAAATCGTGCCCGAACCGGAGGGCGGCGCGCATCGCGACCACGATCTGGCCGCGGCGAATCTAGGGACGGCCTTGCGCCGGAATCTGGAACGAATCATAGCGCAGCCGCTCGAAGAATTGATGCAGCAACGCTACGAAAAATTCCGGAAGCTCGGCAAATATACTGTAGGCGTCGAAGCATTGAACAGTTAACGCTTTGACGCTGCCGCGCGCTTAGCACCATTCAGCATCGAACGAAACGCCTCGCGCGCGGCGGCGAGTCGCGGACGATATGGCGCTGTGTTACCGGGCGGCGGCGGCGGAAATAGAAAGCGCAGCACCGGATCCATCCGTGCCGCCCACGCCCCTTCGCTGTGATCGGAGCCGTCGGCTTCCACATAATACAAGTCATCATGCAGGCGCCAGCCTTTCTCCACGAGGCGATCGCGCAATTCTCGGGCTCGTTCCCAGCCTTCCTCGCGAGTGCCGGTATCGAGCCAGATTTTAAGCAGTGGCTTCGCGGTCTCGTCGAGTGCGTCCACGATTTTGTAGATGGCGCAATCGTCCCACCAGATGGAGGGCGACATCACGGCGAGTCGCGTGAAGTAATTTGGAAACCAAAGACCCAACACCAGGGTGGCCAGTCCACCGAGCGAGGAGCCACCGAGCCCCGTGAATTCCGCTTCCCTTTTGGTGCGGTATTTCCGATCGATGAAGGGCTTTAGTTCTTCGATCAAGAAACGCCCGTAAATCCGCAGCGATCCATTGCTTTGCATCCGCTTCAGCGCGTCGATGCACGCGGCGGTGGGCGAATATTCGTGAATGCGATCCTCACCGGTGTTTGCTACGGCGACGATGATGATTGGTTCGATCAGTTTCGCCGCGGTCAAACGCTGTGCAGTTTCATCGACGCCCCATTCGACGCCCGCGAAAGACGTCGCCGCATCGAAAACGTTTTGTCCGTCCTGCAGATACAAGACCGGATAGCGCTGCGTGTGTGAGCGCCGGTATCCTTTTGGCAGATAAACGAGGACATCGCGTCGATTCCCCAGGATTCTCGAGGGGAAAGCAGAGTGGCGTTGAATATTTCCGGTCAAAGTGTGCCGCATTTTGAACAAGAGGTATGGTCGAAGAAATACGCCTTGTCCAGAGGCCGCGGATGTTTCGGACTTGGCAGGCCGCGCGACACCGCGTAGGTAGGGGCGATTGACCTCAATCGCCCGCGTCGCAAACGCGGGCGGTTTGGTAAACCACCCCTTCCTGATATGAACGAACGTTACATTCGCTGGTGGACGCCGCATTTAAGCCGCGATTTCGAGATGCTTGTCTTCGGCAATGGAGGTGGAATCCCGCTGGTGCTTTTCCCGACGTCCTTCGGCCGTCATTCTCAAAGCAAGGATTTCGGATTAACCGATGCCATCGCTGGGTATGTCGATGGCGGCAAGATCACGATTTATTGCCCGGACTCGATCGATCTCGACAGCTTTTACAACAAGGAGATTCATCCCGCCGATCGCATGCGGACGCACAATGCCTACGAGCGTGTCATTACGCACGACGTCTTCGATCTGGCGCGGCGGGAATGTTCGGTGGCTCGCGTGGCGGTTTGCGGCCCGAGTCTCGGCGCCTATCACGCCGCCAATATCGCGTTTCGCCATCCAGATGCGGTCAGTCACCTGATCTCGCTCAGCGGCGCGTTCGATATCAGCTCGTTTTTCGACGGCTATTACGACGACAACATTTATTTCAACAGTCCCTACGACTACATGCCGAACATCGATGATCCGTGGAAATTCAATCACATGGGCATCATTCTCGGGACCGGCGAGTGGGATAATACGCGTCATGAATCGATGCGGCTTTCCCACATTTTGAACTCCAAAGGCATTCAGCATTTTCTCGACGATCGCCGCTGGTGCGGCCACGATTGGAATTACTGGTGCGACATGCTGCCGTATTACTTGTCGCTCATTTAACGCCCTACTTTTATGAAAAAAATCGGAATCCTTTTCGGCCAGGAAGGCAGTTTCCCGCCCGCGTTTGTCGAGCGCGTGAACACGAAGACCGGCGGCAAAGACATTCAGGCCGAGTTTGTCCGCATCGATAAGGTCGTCCAGGGCGAGTCGTGCGGATACGATGTCATCATCGATCGGATTTCACAGGATGTGCCGTTCTATCGGGGCTTCCTGAAAAACGCGGCGCTGACTGGAACCGCCGTGGTGAACAACCCCTTCTGGTGGAGCGCCGACGAGAAATTTTTCAACAACGCGCTCGCTACGAAAATCGGGGTCGCGGTGCCGAAGACGGTGCTGCTGCCGTCCCATCAGGTTCCAACCGACACCAATGACAACTCGTTTCGCAATCTCGCGTACCCGCTCGATTGGGAAGGGATGTTCGCCTATGTGGGCTGGCCGGCATACTTCAAACCATTCGCTGGCGGTGGCTGGAAGAACGTCTACAAACTGAATAATCCCGAGGAATTTTTCCGCGCCTACGGCGAGACCGGTCAGCTCGTCATGATGTTGCAAGAGGAAGTCGTTTTCGAGATGTACTTCCGCTGTTACTCGATTGACCAGCGAAACGTCAGGATTATGCCGTACGAACCGCGGCATCCGTATCATCTGCGTTATCAAACCGAGTGGCAGGCGCCGAAAGAAATCCTGCAAAAGGTTGAGGAAGGTGTCCAGACGTTGAATCAGTATCTCGGATACGACTTAAACACCGTCGAGTTCGCGATCCGCGATGGAGTGCCGCTGGCGATCGATTTCTGCAATCCCGCGCCGGATGCCGAAGTGAGCAGCGTCGGCCAGGGGAACTTCGAGTGGGTGGTCGAAGCGATCTCAGACATGGCGATCCGCAAGGCGCGCGAACACAAGCCCGGCCGCGACAACTTGAGCTGGGGCAAATTTATTCAGGCCGGGGCAACCGGGCGCTCGTTAAGCGATCTGGCCTAACGACCAGTGCTTTCTTCCATGCTTGTCATCCCGAGCCGCGTAGTTGATTAACGTCGAGGCTCTCTTCCGGAGTTGGACGTTGGATTGCCACCTCGCCAAGAATTTCCATTTGACGGACGTTTCTCGCCTCCTCCAGCGCCGCGGTCGCTTCCAAATCCTCGGCCGGTTTTTCCAAAAAACTGTGTTCCCACAGTCGCGCGTATTTTCCTTCCAGCTCGAGCAGCGATGCATGTGTGCCCCGCTCGATGATCCGTCCTCTTTCCAGGACCAGAATCTGATCGGCCCGCAGAATCGTCGAAAGCCGATGCGCGATCACGAAACAAGTGCGATGCGACATCAAGTGTTCGAGCGCTTCCTGGATCAAGCGTTCCGTCGCGGTATCCACGCTCGCGGTCGCTTCGTCCAGAATCAGGATTGGCGGATCTTTCAGGAGTGCGCGCGCGATCGAGAGCCGTTGTTTCTCGCCGACGCTCAACTTCACTCCGCGCTCGCCTACGACGCTGCCTAATCCCTTTGGTAACCGTTCGATGAACGCACTGGCATTCGCGGCCTCGGCCGCGGCGAGCAGCTCGGCGTCCGTCGCCGTCGGCTTCCCCATGAGCAGATTTTCGCGGATCGAACCGTTGAAGAGAAAACTCTCCTGCGTCACGACGCCAACCATTTCCCGCAGCCGGCGCATGCCGAATTCGCGGATCGGCGTGCCGTCGATCAAGATCTCGCCCGTCTCGTACTCGTAGAAACGCGTCAACAAATTCACCAGAGTCGATTTGCCGGCGCCGGTGGTCCCGACGAGCGCGATGGTCTCGCCGGGACACGCGTGAAAGCTGATGTGCTGGAGCGCGGGCGGTCCGTCTTTGCTGTAACTGAAGCCGGCATCGTTGAAGCGGACGTCGCCCCTCACGCGCACCGTAGCTTTCTCTACGTCCCATCCCGGCTCGATTGATTCATCAATAATCTCGAAGACGCGCTCGCCGGCGGCCCGCCCGGCCTGCACGAGTTGATTAAGCTGATGCAGTTTATTGATCGGTTCGTACAAGAATCCGGTGAGCATAAGAAATGCGATCAGATCACCGACTTGCATCGCACCGCTCAGCACGTCTCGCGCGCCCACCCAAACCACCAAAACAATCCCGAGCGAGCCGATGAGATACATGGAGGGGTGATAAATCGCCCAGATCCGCATCACGACGAGCGTCGCATGGCGGAGTTGGTCGCTGACCGAGTTGAATCGGGTGTGCTCTTCGCGCTCCCGCACGAAGCTCTTGATCTGCCGGATGCCGGCGAGATTATCGTGCAGGAGGGAGTTCATCGCGGAGGAAGCGCGTCTCTGCACGCGATATCTCCGGTGCGCCGTGAGCGTATACCAAAGCGCACCGCCGGCCAGAAACGGCAATGGGACCAGCCCAACGAGGGCCAAGGAAGGGCTGAAATAGAACATCATGCCGAGAACAATTACGAGTTGAAGCACGGCCACGACTCCCTGCTCGATTCCGTCAATCAACATGCGCTCGACCGAGTTCACATCCTCCAGGATGCGTGTCATCAAATCGCCCGTGGCGCGATTATCAAACCAGCGCAGCGGCAACATCTGAATGTGCGAGTAAAGATCGCTGCGGAGATCGAAGATTACTTTCTGCTCAAAGGTGTTGTTGAGAATGATGCGGATTGAATTGAGTCCGTGTTGCAGCACGAAAGCCAGCGCCGCAGTCAGGACGAGCGGCCCCAGGCGCTCTGGCCGGTGCTGATACAGGACTTCATCGATGACCCGCTTCGCCACCGCCGGAAACACGATCACCATCAGCGTCCCGAGAATCGCGCAAGTGAGCGTTCCCACGGCCATCCACGGATACCGCTTCAAATAAGCAAAAACGCGCCAGACTGTTCTCATTTGTAGAAGCTCTCAGTATATAACGGCCAGTGCGTGCGCGCATGACCCATTCTCGACAGTCCACTCCCATCGGCTCAAGCGCTGATCACGCAGTCAGTCCCTGCCAATTTTATGCTTGCAATGTGAGACTGAGCGGAGCAAACCCGGTTCATTATGAAAACGCGCGCAACCCTCTTTCTTCTTCTGATCGCTGCTGCCGCCGGTGCCCTCTGGTTCAGCGCGTCTGTCTCCGCCACCGAAAAAACGCCCACCCTTGCCAGCCATAATGTCGTTATCAATCGCGGAGGTATTGTGATTCCGGGAACAGAAATCTCGAAGGCCGATCACGAGGCCATGAACCGAATTCTCAACAAATACGACAAGTCGCTTTACCGTATCGATACTTACGAGAACGGAAAGCTGAAAAAGACGCAAGGTAAGCTAACCGATGTTGCGACCGACAAGCGGTTGGCCTCGGAAATTGCGGCTAATGTGAAAAGAGCCGGTTTCACGCAGTACGCGGTCCAGATCCGCGCGGGAGAAACCACTCATCCTCAGAGTTCGGCAAACACATCACCGAGCCCTGGAGAAACCACTCATCCCCAGAGTTCGGCAAACACGTCACCGAGCCCTGGAGAAACCACTCATCCTCAGAGTTCGGCAAACACATCACCGAGCCCTGGAGAAACCACTCATCCTCAGAGTTCATCTAATCCGGCTAAGCAGAAATGGGACGAATTGACGGAACGTCTGAAGCCGATTTTGAAGAAGTACCAAAAGAAGTAACGGCTCTCTTTCCGGGGCGCGTGGGGGTGTTACACCGAAAGCAGCTTTATCTAGCCTGCTTTTTCTGCCATTTCCTTTTGATTTTTGCGATCTGTTGCCGGGACACCCTGTCGTTTATTGCCCGCGGCTACACGTGCCTGCCCGTTTTTTTTAATACCTATGCGCAGAAGGCTGAAACGATAGTTTCCACCGCCTTGGGGGCGCACCTGGAACCGTCCCATCCAGTGCGCCAAGCGGTCAGTGTCTACACCCACCTGGGCGGAATCGAATCGGGCTACGCTTTTTTCGCGCCTAATGTTCCCGACAATTACAAACTGGTCTTCGAGCTGCACTATCCGGATGGCCGGATCGAATATGATCTGCCGCACGTGGCCAGTGGCGGTGCCGGTCTGCGGCTGGCAACTTTACTGGATAACATAGGAGACACTCGCTCCGACGAGCTCCGGGAAGTGATGGTCAAGATGGTCGCCTATTCGGTTTGGCGGGCACATCCGGACGCGACCATGATCCGTTCGGTGTTCGGATTCGCCTTGTTACCTACTGCAGCGGAGTTTCGGCGCGGTACGCGAGAGTCGGATGAATTCTTATATGCCTATGACTTCCTTTTCCCATCATCGTCTGGCGAGACTGACGTGCCTTAATGTTGAAGATGAGGGAGCGGCTGGAAGGGTTTTTATTTTCGGCCAGGTCCACTACCTGGATCGCGCTGCTTCGAATCGGTCTGGGTCTGCAAGTAACCACCTATTCCTTGTCTCTTTGGTCTGACTGGACTTACCTCTTTGGCGCGAACAGCGACAGCTTGATCAGCCGCGACCTCAGTGAGGCGATTCTAAGTCTGGATAGCTCATTCATTCCCAGGCTTGGCTGGCTAGTGACGCTGGGCGGGCAGATCGGTTTGAGCGAACAGGTGACGCTGAAACTTGCTTTTGGCTGCCTGCTTTGCAGCGGCGTTTGTCTGCTCCTCGGTTTTCTTTCCCGGCCGGCTGCCATTGCCGCATGGTTCCTTCATCTCGCGGCCCGCAGCAGCGGTGGATTGACCACATACGGCGTGGATAACTTTATGACGATAGGTCTTTTCTATCTGATGCTCTGTCCACTGCCCGATCGGTATTCTATCGATAGCTGGCTCTGGAAAAGGCGGACAGCCGATCCCCGCCGGATCGGGTTTCATCAACGCGTCCTCCAGCTCCACTTGTGTTTGATCTACTTTTTCGGCGGCCTGGCCAAATGCCTCGGCACGGGCTGGTGGAATGGCAACAGCATGTGGCGGTCACTGACACGTTCGCCCTTCAATGTTATCCCGGCCGACTTTCTTCTGCGCTGGAGCAACCTTTTGCCGTTGATTGGAATTTTCATTTGCATCGTGGAGATCGGTTATCCCGTCTTTATCTGGCCGAAAGGGACCCGAAACATCTGGCTCGCCTGTGTCCTGGCGATGCATGCGGCCATAGGAGTTACCATGGGTATGTATCTTTTCGCGCTCATCATGATTGTCTTGAATGTGGCCGCATTTGCCACGAACTCGACTGCGATACCTTTTCGAAAAGAACAGGCGCGGACCGCCGGAGGGTTGGGAAATAAATCGGACGACGAAGAAGCTCCAGCGTCGGTGTGAAAGAGGTGCTACTCCGCGCGAGCATTGCAAAACTTCCAAACTCGCTTACTGCGAAGGGAAACATTTGCGAGAACAGAGTCGCCTATCGTTAAGCCGGCGAGAGACAGGACTCCATGAAAACGTTCGTTCAGGAACTGAAGACTCGGCGCGTCTATCGCGTCGCCATCGCCTACCTTGTGGGGGGGTCGGCTGTCGTGCAGCTCGCGGGCACCGTCCTGCCGATGTTCCATGCGCCGGAATGGGCCCAACAAATTTTCGTTGTTCTGGTCGCGATCTGTTTTCCGATCGCTCTCATGCTGGCCTGGACTTTCGATCTGCGCGACGGGGCGATCGAGAAAACGCCTTCGAGCCCTGGGAGCACAGCCCTTTCGAATAAGCGGCGACTGTGGATCCTGGTCGCGCTCGGTTCGTTCGTCGCTGCGTCCGGACTAGCCGGATACTGGTTCTGGCATTCGTGGAGAACAGACTCACACATCGAACACGCGGCAGCTCCGGTCATTAGCGGGAAAAGCATCGCCGTCCTGCCCTTTGAGAATTTGAGCGATGAGAAAGATGCCGGTTACTTCACCGAGGGTGTGCAGGACGAAATTCTCACGCATCTGTCCAGAGTAGCTGATCTCAAAGTCATTAGCCGTTCCAGCGTCATGCAATACAAGAGCGGCGTGGCTCGCAATCTGCGCGAGATCGCCACCGAGCTCGGAGTGGCGCACGTGCTGGAGGGGACGGTTCAGCGCTCGAGGGGCCGGGTGCGGATAAGCGCGCAGTTGATTGATGCGAGGACAGACGCGCATGTCTGGGCCGAGCATTACGATCGGGAACTGGCCGACGTTTTCGCCATTCAAACGGAGGTAGCGGAAGAGATCGTGTCGCAATTAAAGGCCCGGCTCTCGCCGGTTGAGAAAGCGGCCATCGAGGAGCGACCTACGCACGACCTGGCAGCGTACGATCTCTACGTGCGCGCCAGAGGTCTCATTAACGCGATTGCTTTCAGCGCACGAGCGAAAGAGAACCTATTTGAGGCCACGCACCTGCTCCAGGATGCGGTGGGCCGCGACCCAGCCTTCTTGCTGGCGTATTATCAACTGGCTCGCGCGCAGGACCAGATCTATTTCCTGGCACTCGATCATACGCCGGACCGCCTCGCATTTGCGGACGCGGCCGTGCAGACGATGCTGCGCCTTCGTCCCGACTCCGGCGAAGCGCACCTCGCTCTGGCCCAACACCGTTACTGGGGATACCGCGACTACGATCGCGCCCGGGAAGAACTGGTCATCGCCCGGCGTGCCTTACCTAACGAACCTCTTGTCCTTCTTCTGGCCGGTTATATCGACCGGCGGCAGGGCCGTTGGGAGCAATCCATCCAGGAAATGGAGCGCGCGCTCGAGTTGGACCCGCGAAATCTCTTCATCCTTCAACAAATCTCTTTTAACTATGAGAACCTTCGCCGCTACAAGGAGATGGCTGCCACTCTGGATCGCGTCCTGACCATAGCTCCGAAAGACATCGATACGCGGGTCCAGCGAGCATTTGTCGATCTTGAATGGCGCGCGGATTCGCGGCCACCGCACTCTGTTATTCAAGAGATCCTTGCGGAAGATCCGGGAGCGATGGCAGAGTTGACCGGGCAGTGGATGATACTGGCCTTATGCGAACGCGATGGCGCTGCCGCGCGGCAGGTTCTCGCTGCTATCAGTTCCGACGGAAGCGACGACGCCGGAGTTAAGTATCCGAAGGCCTGGTATGAAGGCATCGTTGCACGCGCGCTCGGCCACGGCGAGGAGGCGCGGGCCGCGTTTACCGCTGCCCGTGCGGAAGTTGAAAGGACGGTGCGAGAACAACCGACCTACGCCCAGCCGCTCTCGTTGCTCGGGGTGATCGATGCAGGCCTCGGCCGCAAGGAGGATGCAATCCGGGAAGGCCGGCGTGCCGTCGAACTCCTGCCTGTCTCCCAGGATGCGATGAGTGGCGCGGCGCTGGTGGAAAATTTGGCCCTGATTTACGCGTGGACTGGCGAAAAAGAGCAGGCCTGCAACCAGCTCGCGGTCGTCACGTCGATCCCCTATGATCTGAGTTATGGCGCGCTGCGTCTGCATCCATTTTGGGATCCACTGCGCGGAGATCCAGACTTCGAGAAGATTGTTGCCTCACTCGCTCCGAAGAAGTGAAGTCTTGCCATGAACAACGATCTGGACTCTCGGACTCAAATCAATCAGTTGGAGCTGATCGCTTGCATAGGCGTGTCCGAAAAAGAACGCGCCACCCCGCAGCGTTGACCATCAGTCTCACGATTTGGCCCATGCGCAGCGCTTCGCAGATCGAAGATTACCCTTTGTTCGAAGCTGTTGTTCAACAGAATCCGCAGCCCATTGAGCAAATCCTGGAAAAAAAAACGCCAGCAGCGATTCCCACGCCTGGCAAGAGCAACTCCGTCCGACGCTCCGCAATCACATCATCAATGATGAACTTCGTCACCGCCGGAAACACGATGATCATGACCGTGGTGAGAACGGCCCACCCAAGTGTCCCCGCAGCCATCCAAAGATACCGCTTCAGATAAGCAAAAACGCGCCAGACAGGTGTCATGCCATCGAGACTGTATAACGACGATGGCTCACGCGCATGGAGCAATTGCCACTTGCCTCCAGCTAAATTCGGGTAAGGGCGCTGACATGTGAAGCCTCGTGAAATTCGCAAACTCTTTCGAGAACTTCGTCCGGTGGATTACGTAGAACGTTAGTGAATGAAGGTATGCTGATGACACTGCTTCGCGAATTGGCCGCACTCTTCGGCTCTATTGCCTTACTGAGAGCCACTGCTTCGACAGAACTCCCACAATTAGTGCTCGCTGGCGCGCGGCAATGCTCGCGAAGCAAAACTGTAGGACATCGCTTATGAAAAAAAGCACTCTCACGGCGTTTCCAGGCGCGTTCTCTTTGTTGGTGAAAAACACTCGGTTTAAAACATGTAGCTGCATCGCAATGGTTTTCTTGGCCGGATGCGCTGCCCTCGATACGCACCAAGCCAAGTTGGATCAAAAACAATTGAGGGACGTTTTGATGGATTACACCGATGAACAAATCTTGGATAATCTCATTAGGGCAAGTAACGGACTTCCCATTGTGCATTTCGATCTCACGAATATTACCGGATTAGTAACATCGAAATTCATTCCGACTGTCGGAGGTAGCCGGATGGTAACGTCCGTTAGGACAAAAACCCCGACGAACACCACCGTAACGACGGATCAGACGACAAGTGTACCCGGAGGAGGGCAAACGATTGTGAACACTGTTGCCAAGACACTTTCCGTAGTCGGTGGTGTTGTCGAGACGATAGCGAAACCATTTAATTGGGGAATTTCAGCTGAACGAGATAACGCGATTTCTGTTCAAGCCGACCCGCTGATTGACGATCCGAAAGTTTACGCTGCTTATATAACATTTTTGAACACGGATATCGTTGCCGTCGACTCACAGAACAGACCATCTTGCACCCCCGCTAACGAGCAAAATGACACTAAGGTAACGAAAACGACAACGACAACGACAAAAGCAACAACAATAAAGGCAAGCGCGGCAGCAAGGGAGCCGACAGGGACGGCCTCACCAGCGCAAACCCCAACGGCATCAGCAGCGACACCGACGGAAACGAAAGAATCTGAGACATCGTCAGTCACAGAAGAGAAAACACCCAAGGCTAAGCCTCCTCTTCCGGTTGGCCTAGCAATCAAAAGCTTTAATTCCATTAAGTCTCTGAGAAAATCTCCTGCTGCGCCGCCGACTGCGGACGTACTTGTCGGCCCTAAACTTTGGAAGGACCGAATGTATTACTGGGTTCCGAAACATTACCAGCGACAGTTTTTTGCGCTTTGCATGGCAACGGTGGCCCGCGGTGTTCCTTCCGACGCGGCGACAGAGAAAGAGTCCGATGCCGCGAAAGCACTGAAAGAAAACAGCGCGATTCTGCGACGGCAAGAACTAAAATGAGAAAGCACAGTCGCCCCGAGCATGCTCGCGGTCATCCTTTGATACCGCCTCAAGCAAGCAAAAACGCGCCAGACAGTTTTCATGTTCGCGGTAGGGATCATTTAACATGCGTAGACTTCGCGCAGAAGACATTCGACTTGGCAAAGAGAGAACACGGCGCGAGTGGGGTGGCCGATTGGAGGCTGCCCAATAAGCCTCGACATCTGGGCTAGATTTAACTGAACTGTTGAATGCGAATGTCCCCGGGAAAGCGTTGCTACCATCGCCTGTCGGCCCGCGTCGGCCGCACCGGTGGTATGGTAGCTGAATTACAGTCAAACTGGATCGTGATATGCGGCCTTATATAACATCAGTACCACGTTTCTATTCGAGGCTCTTTCCTCCGACCCAACCACCGCTCGATCAGCAAGTGATGGAAGAATTAGGAAAACGCATGCAGGCGAACAGCGGGACCTTTACACCCGCTCACACCGTTCAGATGCTACCAGCCGGCTATACCTACTTCGGCCAATTTGTCGATCATGATATAACTCGGGATGACACGTTACTAGAGAACGCAGGCAAAAAGTCCCCGGAAGAAACGCCGAATCTGACTGGTCCGTGGCTGGATCTAAGCCAACTCTATGGTGATGGCCCCGAATCCGATAAAAGTGGGAAATTATATGCTGCTGATGGAGTGTCTTTTCGTTTGGGTGAGCGGGAACCGCCCGGGGAACAATTTGATGTTCCTCTCGATTGCGAAACGAATGAACCGTTGCTGGCAGATGACAGAGACAACGAAAATGTAATCATTCGCCAACTCCACGCGCTGTTTCTGAAGTTACACAACGCAGCTGTGCGGGAGATTGGCGTCGGACCGCCCTCCGAACGCTTCGAGAGAGCGCGACAAAGAGTGCAGTGGCAATATCAGTGGTTGATTCGAAAAGACTACCTGCGGGAGATATGCGATGAAGAAGCCTATACAGCCGTCATTGACAAAAGTGAGCGGCTAATCGACTGGGGCAACAAGTTCTCGATCCCGATCGAGTTTTCTCAAGCAGCATTTCGTTTTGGCCATAGCATGGTGCGCGAGCGCTATCGGCTGAATGATACGAGCCCAAATGTGCCTTTGTCGCGGCTGTTCGCCGAAACCCAACAGACCCGAAATCTTCCCGCGGAGCTGGCGATCGACTGGGCTAATTTCATCGATACCGGCCCGACAAGTGAAACAGCGATGGCAATCGATACAACTTTAGTTCCGCCTCTCTTTTGCCTGCCGGTCAAACATTTTCATCATTTCATCTCTGATATTCCTCCGGACCAGCCCCCACAGTTGCCGGTCCGCACGCTCCGGCGCGGCGCTGCTACAGGTTTGCCAACTGGGGAAGAAGTTAGTTGTGCGTTGGGCGCAACGCAGCTACGCGCGGAGGGAAGGGAATTTAGCACTACGACCGATCCATGGATCTTACTTGACGAGTTGGGTCTGCGCGGGAGGACCCCCTTATGGTACTACATCTTGGTCGAAGCTGAACAACTGAAGAATGGACGACGACTTGGATACGTCGGAAGCCGGATCATCGCCGAAGTAATAGAGGCTTCGCTTTGGGCGGATCCGGATTCGTACTTGAACCACGAAGGCGCCGGCTGGACCCCGCCGTCTTGGTGCGACCTTAGCGGCAAAACCATCGCTGTCGTGCGCCTTAGCGACGTACCGAAAGTGGTTGGTCTCTACAATTCACCGCGCTGAGTCCACGGCGTGGCACTTCGCGAAACAATTGCCGGAGCGCTCACTTTTGTCGAGCGCTGGGCATTGCTCAAGAAACTGCCTAAATTCGTTCGGCCAGCGGTTCCGGGAAAGGTAGATGGAAGATCGACCACATATCGCGATTCTTTTAATCTCGCGACAAGATCGAGTGATTGGAATGCATTCCTGAGTGAATACGCGTTGAGTGCCAGGGCTTTTGTTCGTCTGCTCGACGTCAGCCCCGATACCACAAATCAGCCGCCTTGGATCCAGGACCTTGAGAGAATCGATTCTCGATTATCAGAGTGCCGTTGCAAGTTCAATCCAGACTTATCCATTGCCGCGAATATTGCCTGGCCGATCGCTAAGTTGATTTCTCAGGAATTCTTTCAGTCTCGTGGCTACAGACGCCACGATATTTGCCCCATTGTAGCGACTTCCTTGGAGCGAGGTCTTCTGCAACGGCTCTCGTTTGCCGCAACCCAAGTTGCTAAGGCTGAGTTTTCCGGACTTGGAGAAAAGCGCAACCGAATCGAACGCAGACCGTCAGACCGCGAACAAGTTTTCGCGAACCACTTGGAAAAGGGAACGCAACTCTTGTTACACAGTTACCCCGCTTTGGCTCGCTTGTGGATGGTGCAATGCCGAAATTGGAACCAATTCGCGCGCGAGTTTCTGAGCCACGCGTCCACTTTTGCCGAAAACATCTCAGGGGAGCACGTCATTCGATCTCTGGAACCGGATTTATCAGACCTTCATGAAGGAAATCGTGCGGTGATGAAAGTGCGATTCGCCAGCGGAGAGAACTGGTACTACAAACCGCGTTCAGGGGCACACGAACTGATATGGTTCAGGTTGCTGAGCAAAATCAACCGCACTGGGTTTTTGCCGAGGTTCAAAATACCTAGGATTGTTTCGAAAGATAGCCACTGTTGGATAGAGGCAGTGCCGACTCGGCCCTTCCATAATCACTCGCAGGCGGTCCGCTATTTTCTCCGAGCTGGCGCTTTGCTGTACTTACTATATCGGCTACGTGGCGTAGATTTTCATGCCGAGAACATTGTTGCCGATGGGGAAAATCCGGTTCTGATCGATTGCGAAACATTATTGCATCCCGATACGACGTTTCCTGGAAGCGCCATGGAAATAACCGAAGCATTAGCTCGAACCGGAATGCTGCCAATGTCGAATGGTGATTTTGATCAGAATCAATTTGGAGGTGGGTTGTCCGAAGTAGGCAAGGCGCAGACATATCGTGGTTCCCTTAACTGCCCGGATGTCGCCAATTCCGCAGTCGCCGGCTTTTCTGCCATGCACAAATTCGTCGGTCGTGAAAGCGGGGGCAAGCTTCTCAGCGACACAGTTTCATGCTTAGAGCAACAAGCTACCCGCTATGTTCACCGCCCGTCGATGCATTATTGGATGATGCTTCAGCAGTCCCTTGCGCCCGACATGCTGCGAGACGGATTGAAACGAAGCATGTTTCTTCACGCTTCATGCTGGAAGGCGCCAGCCACGCGAAGAAGACAGGAAGTATTGGCACTTGAAGACGCGGATATTCCCAACTTCTTCGGCAAAGCATCAAAGCTTCGCCGAACGCCCAGTTCGGCGGAGCTTGAGCAAGGCCATGTCTTCCTGCGGAGGGCTTTCTCTTAACCGCCTCGACGTATCTCTAGAGTTATTTTGTCCCTGGCTTCAGCGCTTGTTGCAGAATTTGCGCGTAAGGAGTCCAAGTGCAGATCCATGTCTTCTTGAAATCAAAGGCGTCGAAAGTCGGCATTTGGCCCTTGGCTGGAAGCACGATGGCCACCACTTTGCCTCTGTCTTGAGCGTTCTCCTCGCAGACGTAAACGGGAAGATCCGCTGGCATATTGATAAAGTCGCCGGCCTGCCTGAGGGCATCTCTTGCCGCTTTGGGGTCGTTTCGGCAAGCATCCCGTATGCCTTTTGGGTCCGCATCCTTGTCGAGCCGCTCGCAGAGTTTGTAAGTGGCTAGTTTCTTTGCTTTGTTTGCTGCGTCGTCGTTTGCGTTCCAATCATTCATATTTTTCTTTCGTTTAATGGGTAGAGTCACTTTCGGATGACTTATTCCGTCGGGACGCCGCCACACGCGCGACGATCGTCTCGAAAATGCTTTTATAACGCGCTGCCGTTCGGACGCTGTCGAACCGAGGATCAAGCGATAACGAGCGCGAGTCGATCCAGCCGGCTTGTGCTGCGGCATCCAAGTGATCCAAACATGAAAGTCTGTCTTCGAGCGAGGCCTCGATAGCCGCGAGCCGATAGAGAACGCCCGCATCTTGAGGGGCCTGCTCAAGTGTACGAGTTTCTCGGGCAAGGCAATTAGTTAACAACGCGCGCCCGATAGCATCATGTCCGTTTAAGATATGGAGACGGCCCAACGCCGACTGAAAGGTAACCCCTCCATAGAAATCGCCGCCTCCGTCTGGGTCACTGCCGGCGAGCGCTTCGTAGAGTTTTGTGGCCTCAGGGAGATTGCGACTAAAGAATGCGACTTGAGCGCCCATCTGCCGGGTAAATGCAAAATCTTTGTAGCGATCGCGATTCTCCAAGTAAATCTGACGCGCCGAAGCGAAATTCTCATGAAGCATTAGCAACCGGCAAAGCCCGATCCATCCTTCGGGTATCTCCGGGTGCAGTTCGGAAACACGCTGATAAATGGCCTGGGCACGCTGGTCTTGTTGCAAATCGACGAGGCAGTCACCGATAATAAACTCGTTATTTGCGGGTCTCGTCTGCCACCGCTTAGCGATTTCATACCAACCCAAGGCCTTGCCCGGCTCGCCAAGGCGACGTGCCAGCATTCCCATGAAGAGAGCGGGCCGCTCTTCCACACCACCTAGTTCTATCGCCGAGAGCACTTCTTCCACTGCCTTGGACAATTCACTTTTCTGTAGATGCACGCTCGCTAGGGCGCGATGAGCTTCAGGCATCCGTGGATTCAGCTGTATCGCTTTGTTGGCTTCTAGCTCCGCCCTAAGCAACAAGTCCTGGCTCCATGAACCCTGATGTAACCGGCTTATCACTGCCATGACAAAATGCGCTCTTGCCAGAGCAGAAGAAGGCTCGGTTCGAAATGCGTTCTGAAAACACTCGATAGCTCGGTCGAGATCGACAGTCGTCCGGTGAGTTTCCAATTCGCGTCCAGCGAGCATAAAATCTCGTGCTTCCTCGTTGTTGAACGAAGGGTCCCGTCTCGACAAAGCAATGGCCGACAGGTCGTTGGAATTCAGTGCAGCGTAAAGGTCTCTGGCCAGACGCCGACAAAAATCAGTCATATCACCGGGCGGATCCTGGTCCGCGATTATTCGATTGATCAACAATTGCCCGTTAGCAGCATCCTGTAACCGCACAGAGATTCGAATTTTGCCGTTTACCTCGCGGAGAGTACCGCTCAATACCGTTCGGGTTTGACAGATTCTCGCCGAATTTTGCAGATCCTCGATCGTTGCAGCGCTCGAAAAATTGTGACCAACCGTTGGAGCGGATGCGACCAAACCCGGTCCCAACTGGCGCATCGCCTCGCCCAACGCCCGAGTGACCGTTTGGGCGAATTGCGTCTGGTCTCTTGGATTGTCGAGATCCAGGAATGGAAGAACCGCAACAGAATGCATTCGCAGTTGTTCTTCTTGCAGCTTGTCTGATAAGCCCCGGCTTTGGAACCGCCAGGCACCTGCGATAACACCCAACAACAAACATGCCGCAAGACTTAATGTAAGCCTTCGATTTCGCCTCGACCAACGCCATATGCGCACCGGCGTTGAAACGGCCCGTGCGATAATCGGACAGCCCTCTAACCAGAGCTCGAGATCTTCGGCTAGATCGTGGGCGGAGCGATAGCGGGCGGAGGGTTCGCGCTCCAGGCAATGGGCGCAGATGGTTTCCAGATCGCGGTCGGTGATCTTTGACAGCGTGCGCAATTTAGGTGCGGGAGTTTCCGCGGCCTGCCGGATGACGGAAAGAGCATGCGAGCCCAAAAACGGTGGGCGGCCGGCGAGGAGATCGAAGAGAATTGCGCCGAGACTGTAGATATCAGCAGCGGGTTTCAATTGAGCAGCGGGGCCGCTGGCTTGTTCAGGCGCGATGTAACCCGGCGTTCCGAAAATCGTGAGGGTGCGCGTGAGGTCGCTCGTGGTGTCGAGCCATTTGGCCAGGCCGAAATCGCTGACGAGCGGTTCGCCGTGGCCGTCGAGCAGGATGTTTCCCGGCTTGAGGTCGCGATGGAGAATTCCTTTGCCGTGCGCGTATTGGACGGCCCGCGCGATCTTGGCAATGAGCGCCACGCATTGCCGCGGCTCGTTCCTGAGCGCGGGGCCTACTTCCTGCAAACTTCCGCCGGACGCGAATTTCATGCTGAAGAACGGAAGGCCGTCTTCGCTCTCGCTCACCTCATAGATGGGGAGAATGTTCGGATGATCGAGACTCGCGGCCGCCTGCGCTTCCCGGCGGAAGCGAGCGAGCGTTTCACGGGAATCGGCGTGATAACCCAAGACCCGCTTCAGGGCAACAATGCGACGGGAATGTCGTTGGCGCGCGCGGTAGATCACTCCCATTCCGCCTCGCCCAATTTCCTCGAGGATCTCGTAGTTCCCGAGGCGCCAATTCTTGTCTGGCAGGGTAATTTCGGCGAGAGCGCTTCCGAGCGTTTCAGGCGCACACTCGTCGTCCAGCTCGAGTCCAGCCTTGAGCAGACAACCAACACACAATCCGCCCCCGACGCGCGATGAAGAATCGCAATGGGGACATTGCGCCGGATCTACGATCACGCTCGCGATCGAGTCGGAAAGTCCGGGGGAAAAATGCTTCATGGGGTCTCGCTGGCACCGGCTGCTAGGACTGCGCACAGATGGCGGATCTCGTCGTCTACCTCCGCCGGATCTGCAACGGTTTCCGCGACCTCGTCGCGAAGAAGACTGCGGTACCTCTGACGGAGGCGATGTACCAAGCGTTTAACGGTCGCCTCTGGTACACCCAACGTCCGTGACAATGTCGGATACGATACATCTTCGCGCTCTGCCCCCAGGCAGGAGCGCAACGCGTCGAAGGCGCGCAGTTTCCCCTGGCTTTCGCATTCTTCCCGAAGGCGCCGCAACGCTTGCTCGACGACTGTGGCCGCCCAGCGCAGATCGAAGAGACGCTCGGCAGGCCACGATTCCAACGCTTGTGCGGACACAGTCAATTGTGACGGCGCCTCCGCCATCCAATCATCCCACGAGACGAACTGGACATCGCCGCCTCGCTTGCGTGCATGCCGTTTGTCCGCGGCATCGTTCAGGAAGTTTCCGAGCGACTTGAGCAGCAACGACCGAAAACGTCCCCGGTTCCGGTCAGCTCGCTTGAGTAGATCACCTTCAAGCACCATAAGAAAAAAATCCTGGGTAAGATCCTGCGCGTCCTGCACGGAATGACCGCGCCGGCATACGAATGAAAAAATCGGACGCCAATAAATCCGGCAAAGCTCGGCCAACGCGACGCGCGCCTTTTCCTCGTTCGTGCCGGAATTGGCGCAGGAAAGAATTACACTCCAGCGCGTGGTGGCGAATCGATCGGGGGCTTGCCCGCGCCCGGTAGCGGGGTCCGCTGTCATGGGCGCAGATCATTTTGCAAAGGTACTTGTTAGGCAAGCTTAATCGAAAGATGAAACTCCAAGCCACCTCCGACGGATCGGGCACCAAATTCCAAGGAAATCCCACGCGCCAAATTTTGAAGGCTTGTTGATCCGCCCTACCGTTGGGAGGGATATGGTTGGCCGCAAACTCGGTCGAACTTTCCGCAATCTCCATTTTCACCATCGTTCTCCGGAATCCACTGGGCGAAGTTCGCAAAAATCCTATGAAAAGACGGGCCAGTTGCGAAAGAGCGGTCGGAACGCACGGTCGAGTCGGCGTCAGGCCCCTTGCGCACCGCCCTTCACGTCCGCGCTCGAACGGTCGCGGCAATCGCGCGCCATTTTTACTCCGCACGGAGGATTACCGCGCCGCTCGAATAGCCGCCACCGAATACAGCAATGAGCGCATTCTCGCCGTGCTGTAGTTGGCCCGCGACGCTTGCGAGTGCGAGCACCGCGCCGGCGCTGCCGGTGTTCCCGTAACCACTGATGTTGGAAACGACGCGGCCCGGCCTGCACCCGAGTCGCTCGGCCACGCGATCCGTGATGCGCTGGTTTGCCTGGTGTGGGATGAAATACCGCATCGCGTCGATCGTCAGCCCGGTTGATTCCAACACTGCTCTCGCCGTTGCGCACATGCACTCCACAGCGTGGCGAAATACATCGGCGCCGGCGGGCATGCGCAGGCCACCACCGCGAGGTTTCAGATAAACAGCATCAGGTCCGCGACCTTCATCGCCATGTCCGCGCGTCGTTAGAGCGAGAACGCGCAGCGATAAGCCACAATAGGAATGCCCCCGCGCCATCTCCCCAGAGGTGGCCGCAGACGCCATGGCGCAATATGGATTTGATAAATGCGATCGATCATTTTCAAAGTCGCCCGCGTACCCGTGAGGTTTAGTCAGGGCGAAGCCCTGCATTGTCTTCGATGATAGTGCTTCGCCGAAAGCGGCTCGAATTTCGGCGATGTCCGCCGTCGAAAGCTGGCCGGCGCGAATGCCGTCGTAAACGTCAATAACCCAGTGATCCAAGTCCGCGTAATCCACTTCACGCGGGCCGCCCCGCTGAACCAACCGGTGAATGTAACTTGCGTAAGCGCCTACAGAACTAGTCACGTCGCAGTCGGCATACAGATTGGATGTGGCGATCATGATCGGTCGACCAGAGGCCGCTTGTCACCAGCCTCACAGCCGTTGTAGTTAGGAGCCTGCATGGGCCTGGTTAAGCGTTTTTGCGGTGCTACTTGTTACCGCTCTTCCTCTTCGGAATTCAATATGTGTGCGAAGCCTGCACCGTGAGTCGCGCCTTCCTCACGTCGTGTGAAAGGCCAGAGCTCTTTCACCTGTTGGGTTGTGCCTTGAAAGATGTTCCGGTCCGCGCCGCTTGTGCCTGGCGTCTCATGAGGTTGAGGACCAACATCGCCGTCCGTGTATTGCCATAGAGTGTAGGTCGGCCAGACCTGTGTGGGTATGCCGACGGGCGAGTTGGCAAAGCGGGCATACCAGAGTGGGCAATTGCTAAGAGTTGAATCAGGATTGTGCCCGATGGATTCGCGAAGGAGGTTGCCGCCGTAAATGACCGGCCAGCGGCCCGTCTCATCTTTGACCATCTGCACGAAGTGATTTGCCTGATCGAGGGTCATGTCCGGGCCGTCGCTCGGTTCCCAATCCAACGAGATGAGTTCGTCATCTTCGGGCCTGGCATAGGCGAGGAAGTTCTCGACCTGATCGGAAACCGAACCCCCAGTCGAAAAGTGATATGCTCCCCACAGGAAGCCGAGCTCCTTGGCGCGTTCGCGGCGCTCGTGATACTTGGAGTCGCGGATGCTCGCTCCCTGAGTGGCCTTGTGAATGATAGCAATAATGCCACCCGCGAAGCACTCCTCGAGGTCGATGCTATTGCCGTGGTAGATGTCGATGATGGTGTTAATCACGGCGGTAGGATTGGTGTCTTAGCCCCGGTTGTTCTCTCGCCCGGAGTAAGATTAGTCTTCATCTTTCTTTTCCGGGATTTCGGGGACGAAGTTCTTTTCACAGGCCGAAAAATGTCTTAAGACGCGCCTTGGGACGGTTATGGCAATAAGCTTTAGTCAGATGAGCCGAACAGATCTCGATCAGTGCCCGGAATCTTTCTTTTGTTTTTCCACTTGAGTGATTGTGTCGTTGTTATCTTCAGCCTTCTTCTTTTCCGCGCTTGCCTTGGCGTCCACATCCCTTAGCGCGGCATCGAGGGTTCCGCATCGACCGTATTCCTCCAAATCGGTGAATGCTTCGGCTACTGTGTAAGACGCAGGTGCCGGAACCTTTGGACAACGGTTCAGCTTACAAAGGATGTCATTCCACTTGTTCAAACGCAACGCATCCATCTTTGTGATAAACGTCGTGATCGACTGGTCAAAAAGGACGTTTTTCTTGATAGAAGTGGTCGCGCCGGTGACGCCAGCTGAGGCTGCGCCTAGAGCGGCCTTTGTTCCTTCGCCGCCGGTGACGGCGACGAGTGAGTCGAGGATGATCTTGACTGAATCGGAGGCGAATTCGCCCCAGCTTGTAGCGCGCCGGAGATTGCGGACATAATTGCCAAACTCGTAATCCTTCACAGCTTTCATTCGAAAGACAAGAGCGTCGGTGGCAGGAGCATCCAAGCCATTCGGCGCGTCGCTGGGGATGCCAGAGTTCCGGAGGGCGGCCACCCATTCCTGATGAACGTGCTTGCCACCGGTGTCGCCCATTGGTCCAGCGCAGCTGGCGAGCGTAATGCAAACACCGCCCATCAGCAGGAAAGTGGTAAGACACCTTCTTTGCACACCTGTCGGATTGTGAAGCCAATCCCTGCGAGCACTTCCAAATTCGATTCCTAGAAGGCTCGCAGCGGGCTGGGTTGCGCTGATCGATTCTTGTTTTTGATTGAAGTGACTTGGCATTTCAGCATCCTTCTCCGGGACTTGGTCGGAAGAGTTCTCAGATATTTTTTGGATGCCTTCACAAGCCCACAGTGATGTTGATTACGAGCTGCGGATTTCGCAGCGGGCACGTAGTTGGAATTAGCAACAGAAATCCCAGTTGTCGGCGTAGCCTGGTGTAGAATTTGAAACGCTTGGTGTTGCCGAGGTGCAGTTACAAATGGGGAGACGTATTCAATGACTCAGAAGGACAAAATCAGCGATCTTATTCACATTGAGCAAATCGAAGTCTTTGCGCACATCGGTGTGCCTGATGACGAACGCTCCCAGCCGCAGCGGCTGACGATTAGCATTACCTTTTGGCCCACCAAGCACGGCCTTGAGTTAGGCGATGACATCGGCCGGACGGTAGACTACGCTGCCGTGTGCGCCGAAACGAAGAACTTTGTGCACAACCGTTCTGACCGCCTGATCGAGACTCTAGCTGACGCATTAGCGAGCCATTTGCTCGAGGTTTTTGAGATACGAAGGATTACGATCGAATTGCGCAAATTCATTTTGCCGGACGTCGATTTTGTGTCCGTGACCGTGACGCGAGATCGCTCTACGAAGTAAAGCCATGCGAAAAACTGCGGTGGCAATTTCTGCTGTGGCGGCGGTCTATGACCACCGAAGATGTGGATTCCATTGAAGGTGATCCCTCGGCAGTCATAGACCGCCGCTACAGAAAGACGGTTCGCTTTTCCGGTCTCTCCTCATAATCTTCCGGCGTGAAGAGCAGACACGTTGCGGAAAGTGACGGATGGGAAACCGTCTCGCGCGAAACGCATTTCCAAAACGATCATCTCACGGTGGCGACGGAGGAAACCCGAACTCCCGCTCGACCTGCACCTCGAGCCTGGACAGTGGTGCACCGGAAGAGAGCGGTGGTGATCGCGGCAATGACTCGGGAGGGAAAGATCATCTTGATTCGCCAGGAACGCATTCCAGTCCGGGCTGCGATCTGGGAAATGCCTGCCGGCCAAATTGATGAAGCCACAGACCAGGACACGGGTACCATCGAGGCGGTCGCCCTGCGCGAGATGCGTGAAGAAACCGGGTTTGAGCTCGCCGACGGTGGTGAGTTGATCTCGCTCGGAGACTATTTTACTTCGCCAGGGTTTACCGACGAGCGTGGATATTTCTTTCTCGCGCGCCCGGTTCGGCCGAGTGCGGAGGGCCCTACCCGCGACGAGTCGGAATCGATTCTCGATTGCCAGGCGTTTAGCGCCCATGAATTGAGCCGCATGATCGACGCCAACGAAATCCGTGACGCGAATACGCTTGGCATTTGCGCGCGCCTGGTGGCGCGGGGGCTTCTCTCGCTGGATCGTGAGTAGGTTTTCGATCGTATGGCGTTACGCAACCTTTTCAAATTCCGCGAATTGCCGGAGAGCGAAACGTCGAAGCCGTTCCTGGAACATCTCGAGGACCTCCGGTGGGCGATCGTGAAGATGGCGATCACGCTCCTGATCGCGATGGTGATCTGCTTTGCGTTCCGTTCGTTGCTCGTTCAGGTCATGCAGCGGCCGCTGCATGAGATTGATCCCAAAATCGGCGCTTTGCGGGCCATGGGCGTGACCGATTCGCTTACGATTTCGTTCCGCCTCGCATTCTACGCGGGCATTGTTTTGTCGTTTCCGCTGCTTCTTTATTTCCTCGCTGAATTCGTTCTGCCGGCGCTGACGGCCATGGAGAAACGGTTCGTTCTACCCGCGATCTTCGTCAGCTTCGCTCTTTTTCTCACCGGTGTGCTCACCTGTTACTACTGGCTTCTGCCGAAGACCATTCTGTTCTTTTTTCACGACACGGAATCGCTCGGCTGGACGGCCGCGTGGACGGTGCAGGAATATTATTCTTTCGTGACGCGCTTCACGATTGGCTTTGGTCTCGCCTTCGAGTTGCCCGTCGTGGTGCTCGCGCTCGTGCGCTTCGGACTCGTCACTTATCCATTTATGGCGCGGACACGGCCTTATGCCATGGTCCTGATTTTCATCCTTGCCACCATCATCACTCCTACGCCCGACATTCTAACGCTAATCGCGATGAGTCTGCCGATGTGCCTGCTCTATGAGAGTTGCATCTGGATTGCGTGGTTTATGCAGCGGAAGGCGCCAAAGGCGTTGAACGACTGAAAGCATGGATAACTCGCTCGCCGGTTACTATTTTTTCTGCGCAACCTTCGCGTTCGTTCTCGGCGCGGTGGTCGGCTCGTTTCTGAACGTCTGCATTTATCGAATGCCGCTCGATCTTTCGGTGAACGAGCCGCGCCGCTCTTTTTGCCCAGCGTGCAAAAAACAACTCAAGTGGTATCAGAATATCCCGCTCTTGAGCTGGCTTTTTCTGCGGGGGCGCTGCGCGAACTGCGGAAGCCAAATTGCCTTCCGCTACTTTGTCGTGGAACTCGTGACAGCCCTTCTTTTTCTCGCCGTCTGGCTCCAGTCTCCGTGGCCGATTGCGCTCGCGTATTGGGTTTTCGTTTCGCTGCTCATCGTTGGGATCTTCATCGACCTCGAGCACTTCATCATTCCGGACGAAGTGACGATTGGAGGAACAATCGCTGGTATTCTCGCGAGCCTTCTTGTGCCCGCCCTCATGTCAGTGGAAGGAAGATGGGCGGCGCTCTTAACCTCGGCGCTTTCGGCGCTCCTTGGTTATGCGATTCTGTGGATCGTCCTCGAAGCAGGCAAAAAGGTTTTCGGAAAAAAGAAGATCCGGCTGGACGCACCGACGGCGTTTACCTGGACGCGAAAGGGAGACGATGCGGACCTTGTCGTGGGCGAAGAACAGGGCTTGTGGAGCGATTACTTTTCGCGCGAAAACGATCTTCTTATTTTGCTTTGCGACGAAGCGGTCGTGGACATTCGCAACGTCGGGAAAACAGATCTCCGATTTCATTACAACCGGGTAACGATCGAGGGCGAAGAAATTTCCCTCGACACGCTGGAACAAATATCTGGCATGGTGCGCGAACTTCAGATTCCGCGCGAAGCGATGGGACGCGGCGATTTGAAATTCCTCGCGGCCATCGGCGCATTCCTGGGCTGGCGCGCGGTTTTGTTCAGCGTTTTTGCGGGTTCGCTGCTAGGGTCGCTCGTCGGTCTTGCGACGCTGCTTGTCGGGCGGCGCGTCTGGTCGGCAAAGTTGCCGTTCGGACCGTACCTCGCCTTCGGTGGACTGCTTTGGATGTTCTTCGGCCAATCGCTCCTGAGCTGGTATATGGGCCTGCTCAATCCGTAGCGAAATTCTCGAGGGCGCTGTTCGCGCAGTAGGTCGCGTGCATCGCATTGCTAATCTCGACGAGCCGTTCCTGAATCTGTTCCAGATACTCGTGTAGCCCGAGTTTGAAAATGTCGCCGATCGTTACGTAATCGAGATCCGATCGGAGCCGCCCCGATAATCGTTCCGCTTCGTTGGCGTACTTCGTCTCATGCGAACCGGAGATATTATGCAAGGCGGCGTCAAGGCAATCGACGCTGAACCGGATTGATCGCGGAAAGGCGGAATGCGTGATGATAAATTCCGCAACTCTCCACGGAGCCACCTGGCCGACATAAATTTTGCGATAGGCCTCAAGCGCACTGCACGACCTGAGGACCGACATCCATTGAATTGTGTCCACGTTGCCGCCCACCTTTTCGCCCGAGGGAAGGAGGATGTGATATTTCACGTCGAGGATGCGCGACGTGCAATCCGCGCGCTCGAGCAATTTGCCGATTCGGATGAAATCCCAGCCTTCGCCGTGGGTCATGGTTGCATCAGTGATTCCCTGAAACAGGTGCGATCCGGCGATGATGCGCTTGAAGAATTCGTAAGGGCTCGTGCGCACCAATCTTTTCGCCGTGTCGCTTTTCACGAAGAGATAGAGACGATTGATCTGCTCCCACATCTCGCTCGAGATCTGTTCGCTCGTGGTGCGGGCGTTTTCGCGCGCGAGCGTCAAACAGGAATGGATAGAGTTGGGATTCTTTTTTTGGAGGCTAACGAAGTCGATCACCGCCTTGCCGTCGGGGCTGTCATAGAGCGAGGCAAAAAGCTCGTTTTCCTCAAGCGAACTGATGATTGGATCCCATTGCTGGTGCGGGTCGGTCCCGGATGGACTCGTTAGGTCGAGGAGCAACTGGAGATTCACGCCCGCGATCCGGGCGTTGTTTTCCGCCCGCTCGATGTAGCGGCTCATCCAATATAAGGAATCGGCGACGCGGCTTAACATGAGAGGTGGATCGTGCGCTCCGCCGCGCGATGCTGAAGTGCCCCGAAAGCTTTCGGGGATAAAATCTGCCATCGCGCGACGGAGCGCGCGATCCACCTGAAAGCGCCCAGTTTTCTCATCCTCTATGATCTGGGCATTGAGTCGGATCTATCATCTTCTTCGAGGATCCAAGTGTCCTTGCTGCCGCCGCCCTGGGAGGAGTTGACCACGAGCGAACCGGCCTGAAGGGCCACACGCGTCAAGCCTCCGGGAATGATCGTGATCTTTTCTCCGTACAAGATGAAAGGGCGCAGGTCGACGTGCCGGCCTTGCATGCTGTCGTCGCAAAAGGCTGGCGCGCGGGACAGAGGGACGACTGGTTGCGCGACGTAATTGCGCGGATTCTTTTTTACCTTTTCCCGAAAGCGCTCGCATTCTGCCTTCGTCGCCTGGGGGCCAATGAGCATTCCGTAACCGCCACTCTCGTTCACCGCTTTGATTACGAGCTCGGGAATGTGGTCGAGAATGTAAGAGAGATCTTCCTTTACGGTGGCGAGGTAGGTGGGGACGTTTGGCAGGATGGGATCTTCGCTCATGTAGTAGCGAATCATCTTAGGCACGAAATGGTAGACCGCCTTGTCGTCGGCGATGCCGGTCCCGATGGAATTCGCGAGACTGACATGTCCATCCCGGTAAGCGTCTACCAAACCGGGCACACCCAGGCCCGAGTCTTTCCGAAAAACTTGAGGATCGAGGAAATCGTCGTTGATGCGGCGGTAAATCACGTCCACCGGCTTGAGCCCCTTGGTGGTGCGCATGAAAACTCTGCCACCTTGCGCGACGAGGTCGCGCCCTTCCACGATCTCGATGCCCATCGAGCGGGCGAGGAACGAGTGCTCGAAGTAGGCCGAGTTATAAACGCCTGGGGTGAGGAGGACCACAGTCGGTTCGGTCTTTCCGCCCGGCGCGATATGGCGCAGCACGTTTAACAATTCCTGGCTGTAATCCTCGACGGCTCGGACGCGATATTGAGAGAGCAGACTCGGGAAAGCGCGCTTCATTGTTTGCCGGTTCTCGATCACGTAGGAGACCCCGGAAGGGCAGCGCGCGTTGTCTTCCAGCACCAGATAAGTGCCATCTTTGTCGCGGATAAGATCGGTCCCGCAAATGTGAATGTAAACATTGCGCGGCACATCGAA
>PNAS01000059.1:0-15418 GCA_003169695.1 Spartobacteria bacterium | reverse complement strand
TGATAGATGTCGTGCAGAAACAAGTTCAGCGCCGTGATTCGCTGGACGAGTCCGCGTTCGACCAGTTCCCATTCTTCCGCGGGAATGATGCGGGGCACGAGGTCGAACGGGAAAATGCGCTCCGTCCCCTGGTCGTCGTTGTAAACAGTAAAGGTGACGCCTTGCGTGAGAAAGGTGGAGACGGCGCGTGCGCGCTTGCGCTCGAATTCTTCGCGCTCCATTTCCTTGAAGCGTGCGAATAACTTGCTGTAATGAGGGCGCACCACGCCCGGCCCGGCGAACATTTCGTCGAAAAAATCTCCGACTTGATAGTCGAAGAAGAAATCGCCCATGGATCAGTCTGGCAGTGCGATAATTCGAATCAAATGGAAAACCGGCGAGGCGATATCAGCGAACATGAGCCGGCTTGCGCCCGCGTCGCCGCCCAGTTTCCGCAGCTCTGGCTGCGCATCTATGTAAAGAGCAAACTGCGTCGCGATCCCATTTTTCGCGTCGCGTACGAACTGTTTCGTGGTTCAGGCGAGCCGATCCTGGATATTGGCTGCGGGCTTGGCCTGCTCGCGTTTTATCTACGTGAACACGGGTGTCGGCAACCGATCCTCGGACTCGATGTCGATGCGCGGAAAACGCGACAGGGAAGTCGCATCGCGTCTCGCTGCTATCGGGACATCGATCTTCGCTATCAGGATGTTCAGGAATCGATTCCAGCTTTCTCGGGCAACATTGCTCTATTCGATGTGCTTCATTATTTGCCCCTGGCACAGCAGACATTGCTTTTATCGCGTCTCGCACAATGCGTCGCGCCGGGAGGCTTGCTCGTTATTCGCGATTGTCCGCGTGACCATGGCCCGCGTTTTTGGATGACCTACGTCGCGGAGAAATTCGCGCAGACTGTTTCGTGGAACTTGAACACCCCACTTCATTTTCCATCGCGCGAGCGCATCGCTGAGGCGTTCAACGAAATTGAGTTCGAGCGCGAAAGCCGGCCGCTTTGGGGGACATCGCCATTCAACAATCAGCTCTTCATTTTCAGGCGTCGTGTGTTCGCAACTGTTCCGGCTGCGGAATGACACACTGATAGCCGCGTTCGGTGAGCCCGCTCAGGGTCAACTCCAGGCACCGAAGATTGAATCCCGGATCTTTTGCAACGCGATGTCCTTCATGAAGAAGGATGATGGCGCCGGCTTTGGCCCCCCGCAGGATTTTCTCGGCCACCAGCACTGGTTCGCGCCGGACGGTATCCAGCCCCCGAACCGTCCAGCCGATCAACGCTAATCCACGTCGCACCAGCTCGGGATGCACAAACAAATTTCTCAAACCCGCCGGCGCCCGGAACAACCGCGCCGGACGATCCGGCGAGCTTCGGAGCAATTCCGCGCAGAGATCGATTTCCGCAGCGATTCTCGCTGGGCCAGCCGCCCAGAACATCCCGCTTGGATGCGTATAGGTATGATTGGCGATCTCGTGACCGCGACTGAGGATTTCCGTGATGAGGTGTGGATATTCTTCCGCGCGCGTCCCGACGACGAAGAAGGTCGCGCGCGCGTTGAAGCGCTCGAGGAGATCGAGGATCTTCGCGGTGTGAGCGGGTGAGGGGCCGTCGTCGATCGTGATCCACACTTCCGGTTGCGTGGTGTGGAAAGATCGGATCACCGGTCCCCACCACTGACAATTGGGAACGAGCGTCGCGTAAAGGAGCAGGAGATGTGAGCTGAAGAGGGGCGTCAGCCCGAGCACCAGATTGGTGCGGCTGAGATAAAGTGCGAGGAGGGGCGCCACGAATGCAAACCCCAGGAGCACACGACGCGTCCAGCGCGAGTTATTCTTCGGGACTGCGGGCTGCATCGCTAAAAGCTAAAACCACCGCGGCGGTCAGGTTCATCGCGACCGCCACCCACCAGATGGCACCGAGCTCGCGCAGCGATGGGCTGCCGTTGAGTGACACGCCCGCCATCGCCGTCGTAGCAATTCCCCACAAGATACTTTGGACCCGGCGGGTCGGGATCATGCGGAAAAGTCCGCACCCGTGCAACGCTTGGATGATCACTGAATTGACGTAGAGAAGGAGCAGCCAGAAAAGCCAAATCCAAAATACGAGGGCGACCAGGAGCAGCGCTGTCAGCCACGGTTCGAGATTGGATGGAATGACCAGCATTGCAAAAAAAAGATAGTGGATCGAGTAAATCGTGAGACCAACCAGCCAGGCTTCGAATCCGTTACTCTCGCCGCGTCTCGTGTCTCCGCCGCGAAGCATCGCCATGACGCGGAGCAAAGAAAAATAGAACTGTCTCTTATCGGTCTTCTTCATCGGATAGGAAGCCGGGGGCGAACGCAAACCATTGGTCCCAGCGTTCCGCGATCAATTGCTCCAGGACCCGGCACCACTTTTCGACCGCTTGCGCAATGTCATCCTCGCGGTCGCGCTTACTTCGAAGAACGGTAATCGGTTCGCGAACAATAATCTGGTAACTGCGATAACCCGATCTGGCGATGAAGAGTGGATAGATTGGCACCTTCGCGACCTGCGCGAGAACGAAGGGGCCATTGGGCAAGCGGATGTGCCTGCCGAAAAGATGCGCCGGTATTCCTGCCAGGTCTCCATCCATGCGATCTCCTTGAATGGAAACGATCTCGCCGAGACGGAGTGCGTTTAGAAGGTCGAACGACAGCAAGGCGCCCGCGGTGTTGTAATCGACTTTGACCGCGCCTGCGCCGCTTTTTTCCAGCGAAGCACTTAGGTGTTGCGCAGTCTGTCGGTCTGGCTCAGGAGCGCGAACCAGTCGGATTTCACGATTGAATTTCTCCGCAAACAGAGCGGCGCCCAAATCGTAGTTCCCCATGTGGGCGGTCAGAACGATGGCGCCCTGCGCAACGCCAAGTTGTTCGAGCCATTTGGCGCCGATTATCTCGTAGGCGAACTCCTCCCTATTTAGCTTTTGGATTGCCGCCTCGGAAATCGTCCACGCGTAGTTGTAGAACGTACGAAAGACGCGCAGATAGTTCACGGCGCGGCAGGAGCCCGGTAAAATTATCGCCAGGTTGGAAAGGACGATCCGGCGGGCAGGCGCTGCGAAAAAGAAAAAGAAGAACGTCATAAAAAAATGAAGGACCGGATAAGTGTAGAAGGGCATATTGATCGTGGCCCAGTCCAGATACTGGCGCCAAAAAACGCCACGCACGGCGAAGCGGTGCAGAAAATGGCCATTCTTATCCGCAGATTGACGCAAATTTTCGATCTCTGATTTCTGATCTTTGCCCTTTAAATAATCTCTGTTCATCTGTGAGATCTGCGGATCAAGTGCAACGCGCCATCTGCGAAGCAGCACCGCATATTGTCATGCTGTGCGAAGCGAAGAACCTCACAGTTACAATTGTTGCGTGATTTTTTGCAGGAGCGTCAAGTGCCCGTGGGACGACACCGGCTTCAGCGTGCTCTCCTGTCAACGCGCCGCTCCGGAAAACGCGCCGCCCACCATTACGGCGTCGTAGTCGAATTTCATCGTAGCAAAGAGAATGGACTCAGGGCCTACCAAAGGCAACGCTTCCCGGTTGATGACGGCTCCTCTTTCCGACAAACGATGCGCGGGGCGAATCGACGCGCATGTGCACATGGTGGGGAATGGCTTCGCCGGTTCCGGCGGCTGGCTTCGTTTGACGGGCTGGCACCGCTGGCTCGCCGGTTTCATGCTACGCCAACTTGGAATTCCCGCCAGCGCGCTCGAAGGCGATCTCGAAGCCATTTACGCCGAGCATCTCGGAAAACTTGTCCGCGAATCTTCGATGGATGCCGTGGTCCTTCTCGCACATGAGCGGGTGCACGATCCGGATGGAACTCCCAGAGGAGATCTCGGTTCCATGTTCGTGCCGAACGACGTCGTGCTCGACTTGGCGAAAACCGTTCCCGAGTTTCTTCCGGGCGTTTCGATTCACCCGGCAAGACGCGATGCGCTCGACGAGCTCGAGCGCTGCCTCGAGGGCGGCGCCGTGCTGATGAAATGTCTTCCGAATTGTCAGAACATCGATTTCTCCGCCACACGTTTTCGACGGTTTTGGGAGCGAATGGCGGAATCGGGGTTGCCACTCCTCGCACATACCGGGGGCGAACATACCGTACCGGTAATCAACGCCGCGCTGGCCGACCCGAGGCTGCTTCGGTTTCCGCTCGAATGCGGTGTGACGGTGATCGCGGCGCATTGCGGTACCAGCAGCGGCGGCTTCGATCACGACCACTTTGGCGCCTGGGCGGAACTGCTGCGCGAATTTCCGAATCTCTACGGCGATATCAGCGCGATGGTTTCGCTGAACCGCTGTGGACATTTGCGCGATTGTCGTCGCGGCGAAATAGCTCCCCGGATTCTGCACGGCAGCGATTTCCCGGTGCCGGTGCTCGGGCATCGGATGTGGCTGCGAGGTTGGATCGACCGGACGACTTTTCGGCGCTGCCAAAGTGTGCGCAATCCGCTGGAGCGCGACTGGCAATTCAAACAGGCGCTCGGTTTCCCGGACGACATCGCGACCCGCGCGACTGGACTGCTGCGGCGGGAGAACCAGCGGGCATCATCATGAGGACAGGAAGGCTGAGTTGGTGGATGGTGCGCTCCGTCGCGCGATGTTTATTTGGTGCGGCTTTGTCGCCAGTTTTTGGCATCGAGCGGCGGAGCGCTCGATCCACCCTGCTGTGATGATCTTTTCAAACGCGCGACTCATTCTACCGGATGGAATTTGCGACGGTCTGGAGATCGTCGTGGCGGACGGAAAGATCGCCGAGGTCCGCAAACGATCGAACGCTGAAGCCATCGATCTGGACGGGAACTATCTCGCGGCGGGATTTATTGATCTTCACATTCACGGTGCGGTTGGCCGCGACACGATGGAGGCGTCACCGGCAGCGTTTCAAACAGTCTGCGACTATCACGCAACCGGTGGCACGACGTCGCTGCTGCTAACCACAGTTACGGCGCCGATTCCGAAAATTGTCGACGTGCTCCGCGCCGTGCGAAACTCCGCTCGCCCGATTAAACAAATCGTGGGCGTGCACATCGAAGGGCCCTTTATCTCAAAGGCGCGACGCGGTGCTCAACGTGAGGAGTTTATCCGCGATCCAGATTCCGAATCGATGGATCAATTGCTCGAATTTTCGGACGTAATCAAACGCTTTACGCTTGCTCCGGAATTACCGGGTGCGCTCGATTTGATCGATCAGTTACGCGCGCGAGACATTTCGGTAAGCGGTGGTCACAGCGATGCCTTCGACGAAGAAGCGCGCGCGGGTTTCAGCCACGGCCTCCGGCATGTGACGCATACGTTCAACGGCATGTCCTCGGCGCGACGGCGAGGCGTCTATCGGGTGGCCGGATTGCTGGAGTTCGCGTTGAGCGAGCCGGAAATCATGTGCGAGCTGATCGCGGATGGTCATCACGTTTCGACCACTTTGATGAAAATGTTGTATCGCGCGAAGGGGCCGACCGGAATTTGCCTGGTGACTGACGCAACAGCCGGCGCGGGATTATCGGAAGGCGCGCGGTTTTCTCTCTCTGGGCTTGATTGCATGGTCAGCGATGGTGTTTGTCTGTTGGCCGATCGTTCTGCTCTGGCCGGGAGCGCATCCCGAATGATCGATCTTGTTCGCGTAGCCGTGAATGATGTGAAGATTCCGCTGCCCGAAGCGGTCGCAATGGCGAGCGCGAACCCGGCGCGCTCGCTCGGATCAAAAACGAAAGGCAGACTCGAAGCGGGCGCGGATGCGGATTTCGTCGTGCTCTCCGCGGATTTGGAAGTTGTTCAGACGTTCGTCGCGGGAGGAGAGGTTTACCGAAACAAATCCAGATTGTAGGGCGTCTGTGTCAGACGCCATCATCCCCGCGGCGTTTCACAGAAACGCCCTACAAAGACAACAAGAATTTCGCGATATCGAGTGACGCGGTTGGCCGACCGAGCCGGCTGATATTCGTGGACCACTCGCGCCATTGCGCAGCGTCATTCGCAAACGCCTGTTGCACCGCCGCGATGACGCGATCGTGCGTGGTGGCGACCGTGCCTGCGTTTGTTTCCACAATAAATCGGGCGTTCCCCTCTTCCTGTCCCGGGATGATGTGATTGACGATCATGGGGCACGCGGCTGACATCGCTTCCTGAACGGTTGCACCGCCGGCCTTGCTGATGACCAAATGATTGACGCGTAGGAGGCGCGGCAGCTCATCGCTCCAGTCCACGGTCTCGAACTCTTGCGTGACCGTGCGGCGGATTTTTTCGACCGAAACCTTTAGCCCGGCATTGCGACCGACCGTGACGGTCAATTGGATTTCAGGCAGCCCGGCCAGACGACGGACCAACTGCGGCGCACCCGAATTTGCCGCGTTGATTATATAGAGGACGCGCCGCCCGGCTTCGTCCGAAGGAGGCAATCGCACTTCACCCGGCTGCGCAAACACCGGGCTGACCGGAAAGCCAAACGTCTTTATCTTTTCCGGTGAAATGCCGGCCTCGAGAAGAACCGCCGCGCTCTGCTCGTTCGGGAGCAGGAAATAGTCCGCGCTGCAACGATACCAGATCGCGTTCACGCTGATCGAATCCGTGATGACCACCACGCGCTTGTGGTGAGACGCTCCTTCCCAGCCCAGCAACTCGTCGAGCATGTGTGGATAGGCCGGGTAGACCGAGACAACCACGTCCGGCTGAAGCCGCGCCAGCATTTGGCCCAGATAATTCTTCAGCGCGAAGAAGATGCGAAAATCCCCGGCAAATTTCTTCTGTCGATCGAGCCACCGGTAGATCAGGCGCCAGACCCGCGGAGTGCGATTAATCATCCCCATGTAGAGGACCCGCGCCCAATCGTTTCCGAAACCGTAGGTCTCAGCGAAAAGATCGTGAAGCTCCACGTGCGCGCCCTCGGGCGAGATCTTGCGAATGCCATCGCGGATGCCGCGGGCGGCGCTGTTGTGTCCTTCGCCGAACCCGGCAGTCAGGATCAAGATCTTTTTCAAACTCGTTAGGCCGGCAGGCTCGGGCGGAAGTTGTCGGAGAGTTTAATGGATATTTGTGTCCGGCAAAGTAAACTCTGCGCGCAGATGAGATACCTCAGGTTCGTCGGGCGAATTTTCCGGCGTTTGGTTTATGAGACCGCCATGGATACCACGACGGGACTGGCCGCCCAGATGGCGTATCAATTCCTTTTCACGCTTGCCCCCGGCCTGCTCTTTCTCTGGCATTTGCTCGGTCTTTTCGGCACCGACCCGGCGAAGCTGCACCAAATGCTCGGGATCTTGAAAAGCTTTTTGCCCTCCGACCCGAAGGTGCAGGAGATTCTCGATACGCAGGCGGCCAGTGTGGTTGTGACCGGCTCGAGCGGGACGCTGGCGAACGTAGGAATTATCCTCGGGATCTACCTCGGCACGCTCTTCATTTCTACGATCTCGCACGCCCTCAGCCGCACTCACGGAGTGCATGAAGATCGGAACTGGTGGTCCAAGTACATCATCTCATTTTTCCTCCTCTTCTGGTTCGGAATCACGATTCTGTTTTGTTTCAACGCGATGGTCTTTGGCGAAACCCTCGCCGGTATCGCCGAGGTGAATTTCCAATTGACCATCCCGCTGCAGGAATGGGTCGCCTTCTTGAATTTGCCGCTGACCGCGCTGGCGCTGGTCGGTCTCGCACTCGCTCTCTACCTTTTGACTCCGGAAAATTATCTGACTATCCGGCAGGCCTTGCCGGGCGCGATTTTCTTTTCGATCGGTTGGATCATCGTCACAAAACTGTTCCAGTTTTATGTCGCGAAATACGATCGCTATAATCCCACTTATCTCGCGCTGGCGTCCATCATCGTGCTGATGACTTGGATGTACCTGACCTGTTTGCTTTTATTGCTGGGCGGAAAATTGAATGCGATTCTCCGCCGGGAGCGGGAGCATGTTGCCAATGCTGCGGCAACGCCACAGCCCGCTTGATCGCACCTTCGGCTCTGTTACGCTCGCCTGCCGTGATCCGTTTTCGCCTTTTTCTTGGCACGGCCCTCGCGCTCAGCGCAATCGTCGCCACCTTCGTCAATGCGCAGTTGACCGACGAAGAAAAGAAAAGGCACGACGCCCGCATTAAGGCGCGCGAGGAGATGCGCGCGATCGCGTCCCCGACACCAACGGAAACGCCGGAGCCGACCGCGAAACCAAAGCCGGCGAAACGCAAAGCCAAATCCAAGAAGCTTCCCACTCCGAAGCCGAAACCGACCGCGCCTGCGGCCAGGAAGAGTCCAACGCCGGAATCGGATGAATCGCCCGCGCCGAAGAGCAAAGCGAAATCTGGGACAAAGAAGTCGGCCGAGGAGGACGAGACACCAAAGCCGAAGCGGACGGAGAAGACTGAGTCGGGCGAATCTCCGGAGCCGACAAAAAAACCTGGCGCCAAGAAAACGCCAACACCGGAACCGGACGAATCGCCGACGCCGAAGAGCAAAGCGAAGTCTGGAGCAAAGAAATCGGGCGAGGAAGACGAGGCGGCAGTTCCGAAGCAGAAGCATGCCAAGAAAGCTGAGTCGGGCGCATCTCCAGAACCGACGAAAGGACCGGGCGCCAAGAAGAGCCCAACGCCGGAACCAGATGAATCGCCTACGGCGAAGAGCAAAGCGAAATCTGGAACAAAAAAATCAAGCGAGAGAGACAAAGAGGCGACACCGAAGCCCAAGCGGGCGGAAAAGGCTGAGTCGAATGAATCTCCTGAACCGAAAAAAAAGCCTGGCGCCAAGAAGAGCCCAACACCCGACCCGGACGAATCACCCAGCCCAAAATCCGACGCGAAGAAAAAAACAGAGGCGAAAACGGAGGCTACTCCAAAACGGATCGAAAGAGCTGAGCCGGCGAAAACGCCCGCGCCCATCGAGAAGCCGCTTATAACTGCTCCCGAACCAACACGGACTCCGGCCCCGGAACCGTCCGCGCACCCGCGTCCGGCTTCTACACCTTCTTTGCCTCAGGCAGCCCTGCCTTCTGATATCACAGTTGAAAAGTCCGGTCTCGAAAAGGAGCAGGGTCTCGAACCAACGCCACCACCTCCACCGCGGCGTGGCTTCTGGCCGTGGTCGCGGCAGCCGGCCAACTATCGTTACCTCACCAGCGCGAACATCGACGAGCTTCGGAGAGCGCCCGTGCAGCGCGCGCGCTGGAAATTCATCATCGTGCACAACAGCGGCACGCGGCAGGGCAACGCACGAGCTTTCGATTACTATCACCGAAAGATTCGGCGAATGCGGAATGGACTGGCGTACCATTTCGTTATTGGAAACGGAACTTCTTCGCGCAACGGCCAGATCGAAATCGGCGATCGCTGGCGCCGCCAGATTAGCGGCGGCCACGTCCACAGCGATTATATGAACAACATCGGGCTCGGTATTTGTCTCGTGGGCGATTTCAATCGCGACCAGCCGACACGCGCGCAACTCGAAGCGTGCGAGGAGCTGATTCAGTATCTGCGGGAGCGCTGCGGAAAAAGCGATGGACGTTCCCTGATCGTGCGTCCGCATCGGGAAGTAAACCCCCCGCGATGGGCGACTGATTGTCCGGGCGACGCGTTTCCGTATGGCTGGTTTGGGCGATTCCGGTAGGCACGGGGAGCGAAGGGGTTGTCAGGAGTGCCGTGCCACACCAATCTGATCCCGCCATGAATCAACACCCACACATCTCCCTGGAACCCGCGACTCAGCTCGCCCTCTTTCTCAGCAACCGGCCGGGCGCGCTCGCGAAAGTCTGCGAGGAGCTCGCTAAAGCGGAAATAAATATCCATGCCCTCTCCATTTCCGACACGGTGGATCATTCGATCGTTCGCATGGTGGTAAGCGACACGACGAGAGCGCTGATGCTGCTAGGCGAAGGCGGAATGATTGCGCTCGAAGCAGAAGTGCTGATGATCGAAAGCGACAACGAACCCGGCACGCTCGCAACGATTGCTGAACGCCTCGCAAAGGCGGGCGTGAATATTGAGTATGCGTATCTTGCGACGAGCGTTCGCTCTAATACAGGGCTCTTAATTCTGCGTCCGTCGAACATGGAGTCTGCGCTGGCAGTGTTGCGCGAGCTGTAGCGGAGAGTCTCTTCGCCGGCTACGAAAGCGCATTTCGTAGTCTCAAATCGTTTCAAAGAACGAAACGCGGGCAGAAATTCTTAATCCGTTGCCAAGCGCAAAAGCGTAGAGGATATGAACGACTCATTTTATGACGCCGGTAAAGATTTGGTTGGGCTATCCGTACCCGCTCGGGGCGACCTGGCTGGGCCACGGAGTTAATTTTGCGCTCTTTTCCGAAATGGCGACCTCGGTCGACCTCTGTCTCTTCGATAACATCGACGCACCGCAGGAAAACATTCGCATCCCGATGACGGAGCACACGGACCAGGTCTGGCACGTGTTTCTGCCGGATGTGCGGCCGGGGCAGCTCTATGGCTTCCGCGTTTATGGGCCGTACGATCCCGAGCGTGGCCTGCGTTTCAACAGCTCAAAGTTGCTGATCGATCCATACGCGAAGGCGATCGTGGGGCAGGTGAATTGGGCTGACGAGATGTTTGGTTACGTCGTCGGCGGCCCTGAGGAAGATCTCGCGCGCGATTTTCGTGAAGACGCCTGGGGAATGCCGAAAGCGGTCGTGATCGATAACGCGTTTGACTGGCGCAACGACAAGCGGCCCGGCACGCCGCTGCACAGTTCGGTGATCTACGAAATGCACGTGAAGGGTTTCACGAGGCTCTGCCCAGATGTACCGGCTGAATTACGCGGAACGTACGCCGGGTTGGGAAGCGCCGGTGCGATCAAGTACCTGAAAGAACTGGGTGTAACGGCGGTCGAACTCCTGCCGGTGCACGCGCACATCGACGACAAAGGTTTGATCGACCGCGGGCTGCGCAATTACTGGGGCTACAATACGATCGGCTTCTTCGCTCCGGAAGCGCAATACTCGAGCAGCGGTGCGATGGGCCAGCAGGTTTCGGAGTTCAAGGGAATGGTGCACAACCTGCACGCGGCCGGCATCGAAGTGATCCTGGACGTTGTTTACAATCACACCGCGGAAGGAAATCACCTCGGGCCGACGCTCAGTTTTCGCGGCGTGGATAACCCGGCCTACTACCGCTTGTCGCCGGACGATCCGCGGCTCTACATGGATTTCACCGGAACCGGAAACACGTTCAATCTTCTCCATCCGCGCACACTTCAGCTCGTGATGGACAGCCTGCGCTACTGGGTGAACGACATGCACGCGGACGGTTTCCGTTTTGATCTCGCGTCGACTCTGGCGCGCGACGAGAAAGGCGTGAACAAGCTGCACGCGTTCTTCGAAATCATTCACCAGGACCCGGTCCTTTCACAGGTGAAACTAATCGCGGAACCTTGGGACGTCGGCGAAGGCGGGTATCAAGTCGGAAATTTTCCGGTGTTATGGGCGGAATGGAACGGGAAGTACCGCGATGAAGTCCGACGTTTTTGGAAAGGCGACGAAGGTCGAGTCGGCGAGATCGCGTACCGTTTGACGGGCAGCCCCGACCTCTACCAACACAGCGGACGCCGCCCGTACGCGAGCATCAACTTCGTCACTGCGCACGACGGGTTCACCTTGAACGATCTGGTCAGCTACAACGACAAGCACAATGAAACCAACGGCGAAAACAACAACGATGGCGACAACAATAACAACTCCTGGAACTGCGGCGTTGAAGGGCCCACGGACGATCCAGAAATCAACGCACTGCGAGCCCGGCAGCGGCGAAATTTTCTAACAACGCTCTTCCTCTCGCAAGGTGTGCCGATGCTTTACGCCGGCGACGAATGGGCGCGGACCCAGCGCGGGAATAACAATGCCTATTGTCAGGATAACGAGTTGAGCTGGCTCAACTGGGAACACAACGCCGAGCAGAAAGAGCTTTTGGCGTTCACGAAGAAATTGATTCGGCTTCGGCGCGATCATCCGGTTTTCCGGCGCCCGAAATTCTTTCAAGGCCGGCGAATCCGCGGCTCGGAGATCAAGGACGTGATGTGGTTCAATCCGGGCGGCAATGAAATGAGCGACGAAGAATGGGCGTCGCCATTCGTGCGCTGCATCGGAGTGCTTTTGAGCGGAGATACGATTGACGTGCTCAGTTTCGAGGGCGAACCGATCCGCGACGAGACCTTCCTGTTTCTCGTCAACGCGCATTTTGAGCCGATTGTTTTTGTGCTGCCGGGACAGGAACACCTCGAATGGATGCTCCTCCTTGATACCGCGGAGGAAGATGGGTTCCTGGCGGAACCGAAGAAGTTTGCTTCGGGCGACGACGTGGAAGTGATCGGACGGGGGGTGAAATTGCTTAAACTGGCGTCGGGCGCACAGGCGCAGGCTCGTCACGAGTCCTGGAAGAAACGTCAGGTGCAATTGCCGCATGAGCTCAAACCAGCCGCCGTCATGGTGAAGGCAGCATCGAAAAAGAATGCGGATGCGCCCGCCGACGAAAAGTGACTAGCCGTAGCTTCGGGCCGAGAAAATGGTCGCCGCATACCGCGGCTCCGTGGGAGCGTCGCTCTACCAGATGATCAGAGCCGCGATTTTTGATCTCGACGGAACGCTCGTCGACTCAAACGATCTCCCCGTGCAAGCGTGGCAGGAAACGTTTCGGCACTTTGGGATGGAAATTCCGTCACCACGACTCCGCGAACAGATCGGAAAGGGCGGCGATCAGTACTTGCCGGTGTTTCTCAATGATAAGAAGCTCGCCAGAGTGGAGGAATTGGTGGATTCACAGACGACCATGGATGACGTGGCGCACTCGAAACCGAAGGCTGACGTTTTTATCGCCGCGTTGCGCACACTGGGAAATCTGCCGCCGGAGCAGGCGATCGCGATCGGAGACACATCGTACGATGTCGAGGCCGCGAAGAAGATAAATCTGTCGACGATTGCGCTTCTCTGCGGCGATTGCCCAGAGGACGATCTGCGTGACGTCGGGGCCTGTGCGATTTTTCGCGATGCTGCTGACTTGCTCGATCGCTATTATCAGTCACCGCTCGCCGGATGAGCCATTGGGTTGGCGAAAAGTGAGAAGGCATCTAGACTTCTTCAGCGCAATCGCAGCGCGACAAACGAACTTATCTTGCGATCAAAAGTTCTGACAATTCTGCGGACAGTTCTATGACACCGACTTCTCTTATCATTGTGACCGATCGCGGCAGTCTTAAGGCCTACAAAGTGACCGAGACTCCAAACCGCGGCCCCCATCTGCAACTAGTACAGGCGTTCGATACCACGGATGCGCACGGACGTTATCAAGACAAGCTCACGGACCAAGCCGGCAGTTTCCCAGGCGGAGCGACTCCCGGACAGATGAATTCAATCGCCGAACGGACGGGGATTGACACCGAGAACGATCGACGCATTTGCAAGCAACTCGCTGACAGCATCGCTGAAATCGCCGAACGCGAAGGCAGGGACGGCTGGTCTTTCGCCGCGCCGGCTTCGATTCATTCCGCCGTCGTCGAGCTGCTTCCGGAGGACCTTCGCGAGAAGATTGTCGAGTACGTGAAGTCGGACTTGGTTAAAATCGAACCGGCGAAATTGCCCGGGCATTTTCGCTCCTTACAGCCGGTGTAGGAATTGAAAGTTGAGGCCTGGTTTCTCGCAGTCGGCGCAACACGAGAGGGTTTGCGACAAACGGTCGATTCGTGCAACAGGATGGCTTAACGTTCCGATCAGCTATGCAACGGCCAGTCAACATTACCTATCGTGGGGTCGAGAAGTCCGAGGAGATCGACCAATTTATTCTGGAGAAAGCGGCCCGGCTTGAAAAATTCTGCGATCACATCAATCGATGTGACGTTGCAATCGAGCAGCCCAATCATGCGCATCACAAAGGAAACCAGTTTCGAGTGCGTATCGATGTCACAGTGCCGCCGGGCCACGAACTCGTCGCCGACGAAAAGCAGATGGACAGCGGCGCGCACGGCGCGCTGACCAAAGTTATCCACGACGCTTTCAAAACGATGGAACGCCAATTGCGCCATCTTGTGCAGAAGCAACGCCGCGAGTAGGGGGCGATTCCCCCGAAGCGCCGCGGAGGACGCGATGATTCTGCGGAAAATGAGCTTACGCTGGTGCGCCACTCAGGCCGCCGGGAAGCGGCGGCGCCTCGGGAGCCACGACTATTTGCTTGGGCGGTTTGTCGGCCATCGTCTGACCGGACGTTGGTGGCGTAGGACCAGGCGGTGGATTGACTAGCCGGCCGTGCTCCATGATTTCTTTGATTTGGACGCCGTCTAGTGTCTCGTATTCGAGCAACGCTTTCGCAATCACTTCGAGCGTCTGGCGATGGGCCGTCAGCGTTCTTTTCGCGGTTTGGTAGGCGTCATCGATCAGCTTGCGGACTTCTCCGTCGATTTGCTCGGCGGTCGCTTCGCTGTAATCACGAGCACGGGAAATATCGCGGCCAAGAAACACGTAATCCTCATGCTCGCCGTATTCGACCATGCCCATTTTTTCGCTCATGCCCCATTCGCAAACCATGCGGCGTGCGATGGCTGTGGCCGTTTTGATATCGCCCCTCGCGCCATTCGTGACGTCGCCAAAGACGATTTCTTCCGCGACGCGTCCGCCCATGCCGACGGCAAGACCGGCGATCAATTCGTTCTTCCGATTGGTATATTTGTCTTCCTCCGGCAGCCACATGGTCGAGCCGAGGGACGGTCCGCGCGGGATGATGGTGACTTTGTGCAGCGGCTCGGTGTGCGGAAGCAATTCGAGCAGCAAAGCGTGCCCAGCTTCGTGATAGGCGGTGTTGTTTTTTTCCTTTTCGCTCAGCGCCATGCTCCGGCGTTCCTTGCCCCAGCGGACTTTGTCGCGGGCTTCTTCGAGTTCGTGGAGCGTGATTCCTTTTAATCCGCGGCGCGCGGCGAGCAGCGCCGCCTCGTTGATTACGTTTGCAAGTTCCGCGCCGGAATAACCCGGCGTGCCGCGTGCGACGACTTGGAGATCCACGCCTTCAGCCAGCTTCACTTTCTTCGAATGCACCCGCAGAATTTCTTCGCGGCCCTTCACGTCGGGCAAATTGACCGTAACCTGGCGATCGAAACGACCCGGGCGCAGTAGCGCCGGATCGAGCACGTCCGGCCGGTTCGTGGCCGCGATGATAATGACGCCTTCCTGCGTATCGAATCCGTCCATTTCGACGAGCAGAGCGTTGAGTGTTTGTTCGCGCTCATCGTGGCCGCCGCCGACGCCATGGCCGCGATGCCGGCCGACCGCGTCGATTTCGTCGATGAAAATAATGCAGGGCGCGGATTTTTTCCCCTGCTCGAACATGTCGCGCACGCGTGAGGCGCCGACACCAACGAACATCTCCACGAAGTCCGAGCCGCTGATCGAGAAGAACGGCACGTCCGCTTCGCCTGCAATGGCCCGCGCGAGCAGCGTCTTGCCCGT
>PNAS01000027.1 GCA_003169695.1 Spartobacteria bacterium | reverse complement strand
AGCAGCGTCTTGCCCGTGCCGGGGGGCCCAACGAGCAGAACGCCTTTCGGAATACGCCCGCCGAGTTTCTGGAATTTTTTCGGGTCGCGCAAAAACTCGACGAGTTCCTGCACTTCGTCCTTGGCTTCCTCAACGCCAGCGACGTCCTTAAAGGTGATTTTGTTCTTGTCCCGCGCGAGCATGCGCGCTTTCGATTTGCCAAAGTTCAGCGCGCCCTTGCCGGCCATGCGAATTTGCTGGCGGAAAAGGAAATAGAGCACAAGGAGGAAAAGGGCGATCGGGAGAAAACCGACGAGCGTTTGAGCCATCAGATTCGACTCCATCTTGATCGCCGGCTGAATATTTGCCTTCGCGAGGCGTTCCTGCAGGTCGGTGTTGTAATTCAAAAAGATGGTCGTGCGAAACAGCACCGGCTGGGTCGCGGAAGATCCAACGCCCTGCTTAAGGTAATAGCCGCGCAAAGTTTGCGTGGGCCGGCCTTCCTCGACCACAAGCTGAAGCGGGTAGTTCTTATCGATCGCTATTTGTTTGTTCTCGAGCAATTCCAGGAAGCGATTGTAGGGCACGTCCTCGATGTTTGCGTAGGCGCCGCCACGGAAGAGGACCGCCAGGCCAATCAGCGCGAAGGCGATGGCGATCAGAACGACGCCGCGCCAGTTAAAACTGGGCTCGTTCCCGCGGGGCTTATTCTCCTTTTGGGAGTTGCGATCAGGTTGGGGCATAAGGCGTAGAGCGCGCTATTGGCGAGCCCGAAAAGGCTAACATGAAGGCTTTGGCAATGCAAAGAGCAGGAGCCGGGCCGGGGGGAACGTCAATACCCGCTTAGAGACTCGACTCTTCTCTCATGTAATGCGCAAAGATCGCCTCTCGATTGCGTTGCGGCAGCGCTGCGGTAATTTTGATCCGCAAGTTCCTGAAAATGACGGCACTCAACCTGGTTGCAGACAAAATTGACCGCGCAGTGCAGCGCGTGACGCCGTTTGCCTACCGAATCCAGCGGAGAAGCCGCCGTTGGATGCGCCGTGCCCTGCGCAAACCCCGCAGCGTTTCGGAGGGACCGAATCTACTGCCGCTTCTCATTCAGGTGCTGGCGAGCTTTTCGAAAGCGGACGGCGTTTTGCTCGAGGAAGAAATCGACTCGAGCCTTGGATTCCTTCGTTACGATTATCCGGAAGCGGTGTATTCGGAGCTACGCCAGCTCTTTCGGCAGGCGCTTTACGAACAGCAGGATCTGTCCGCGATGGCGCAGAAGCTGTCGGTGCAGCTTGGCGCCGATCGCAAGATCATGCTCGGCGTGCAGCTTTACGATTTGATTTCACAAGCAGGCCTGAAGCAGGAACAGGTTGTTGCCTTTTACTCCTTTATGTCGCAGCTCGGCATGGCGGCGCAGGCGATCGACATCGTTTACCAATTGAACGCCTCGGAGGATTCCGACGCTTCCATCTACCAGCGCGGGGCGTCGCCTCTCGAATCGCTTTCCTTCGGGACGGACAGCGCTGCGGACGTGACCCTGAAAAGCCTGAGCGGGAGCGATCGCCTCCTCGCCTTCCGCTATCACGATTTGATCCTGCTCAAGAATTACACCGGCCAGACAATCTCGGTTCGCGGCCGGCCACTTTTGCGCGGCGGTTTTTGCCGCATCTATCCCGGACAGCGGATTCTGGTCGGTGATCAATTTCTCACCTACCAGGAATTGACCGCATATTTCAACGCGAAAAAAAACGTCTCGCTGCCGCAGATTTTTGTGCGCGTGCACAAGGATGCCGATGAAGTTCAGCTCGAGCGCTCGCGCTCGCGGGAAAGTGCCTTGGAAGTGACGTTCGGTTTGAAAGTGCGGATCAAAGCGTTGCGTGACGTGGATGCTGTCCTAAACAATGTGACGCTGAAGTCCGGCACGCAGGTTGAAGCGACGCTCGAAGACAAGATCGTTTTCCACAACGATAGCGAGATGGACCTGCTCGATCTGCGTCGTCGTGCCCGGGCGATGGGCGGCCGCTTTCAGCTCAAGGCCTCCAAATCCGAATACCTAGTCTCGAACAATCCGAGTTTGCTCGAAGAAGACGACATCCTCCTCTCGCCGGGAACGAGCGGCGATGTGTTGCTGAAAATACTGTGCGATTACGATAAACGGGTCGGCACTTTGGAAGTCATCGACGCCGATCGACCGATCATGGTCGGAGAGACACCCGTCCGTGGCACGGCGCTGCTCCAGGATGGCGACACCATCCGCATCGACGTCGGACAGTTTCTGCGCTGCAATTTTTCCGAACGAATCATCGAAGAAGAACGCAACATCATTCGGTCGCTCGAAGTGGTCGACGTCAACCATCGCTTCACCAATTCCGAGATCGCGCTCGAAGGGATTTCCTTCACGGTAAATCGCGGCGAGCTCGTCTGCGTGATGGGCGCGAGCGGTTCGGGAAAGAGCACGCTCATGAAGGTCTTGGGCGGCCAGCTTCAGCCGGTGCAGGGACAGGTTCTCCTGAACGATCGGCCGCTCTATGAAAACCTCGATCTGCTCAAGGGGTACATCAGTTACATTCCGCAGGAGGATGCTTTCGACGAGCACCTCACGATCGGAGAGAATCTGCAGTTCGCCGCGGCGATTCGCGCACCGCATCTTTCGGGTCGCGATCTGACCCGCCGGCTCGAAGGCAAACTCATCGAGCTCGGTTTAAATGAACGTCGCGATAGCATTGTCGGTAGTCCGGTTAAGAAAACGTTGAGCGGCGGCGAGCGTAAACGGCTCAACATCGGGCTCGACATGATCGGATCGGCCGACGTCTACCTTTTTGATGAGCCGACGTCCGGATTGTCGTCGAAAGATTCCGAGCACGTCATCGAGATCATCCGGGCGCTCGCGCACAACAAGATCATTATCGTCACGATCCACCAACCGAGCTCGAAACTTTTCCAGATGTTTCACAAGGCGATCCTGTTCGACAAAGGGGGGCGCCTCGTTTTTTTCGGCACGCCGACGGACATGCTGCGTTACTTCGCCGAGGCCGAACATCAGCATCAATTCGGCGCCGAACTTGGTGCGTGCCCCTCGTGCGGAACGACGCGGCCTGAGTTCATTTTCGATGTACTGGAGACGCCCCTGCGCGACATCAGTGGCGACATTATCTATGAGGAGAACAGCCGCGGGCAACTGATCGCGGCCCGCCGTTATTCCCCGGAGTTCTGGCGGGACAAATATGAGGCGTTCCGCCTGATCCAGGACGTCAAACAAGTGTCGTTGCGCCGCGGTCCGCTGCCGACACTGCCAGCGGCGCCGGCAAACAAGAAGCGATTTTTCGGCCGTTGGCGGGATGAATGGACGCAATTACGAACGCTGCTCAGACGCTCGTTCATGAGCAAACTTCGCAACCGCGCGAACCTCGTCATTACGATCGGCGTCGCGCCGGTCCTGGCGCTGCTGATCTCCACGCTCCTGCGTTATTCCGACAGCGGTCACTACGATTTCGCATCGGCGTATCATATTCCGACGTTTCTTTTTCTTAGCTTGATCGTGGCGATGTTTCTTGGCCTAACGAACAGCGCCGACGACATTATTCGCGACCGCGCCGTCCTCCAGCGCGAACGAAATCTGAACGTCCGGTTGCCGTATTATGTTTTCGCGAAGTTTGTCTCGCTGGGTTTCTTCGCACTCTTTCAGTGCATCCTTTTTGTCCTGATTGGGAATTACATTCTTGCGATCCGGGGGATGTTCTGGATCGATCTCGGCATTATGCTGATGACGGCGATGGGTGGCGTAGCCCTGGGACTGGTGATCTCGTCGCTCGTGGCCGATCCGAAGACGGCGGCCAATATCGTTCCGCTCGTGCTGATTCCGCAGATCATCATGGGCGGAGCGCTCATTAAATATGAGGACATGAACCGCAACCTCGCGCTGGTCTATACTTTCAGTCGCTGGTTCTCCGAGCATCCTGATACCGAGCGAGGGAAGAAGATGAACAGCAGACTGCAGGTCCCATTTGTCTGCCAGTTTATCGCGATGCGCTGGTCGTATGAAGAGATGGTGGTCGCGCAGGCCAAGCTCAACCCGCTCACGCGGCGACAGGAGCGGACACAGGATGAGATCGATCGTCTCGTGGCCAAGCGGGAAGAGAATCCTGAGGCGACAACGAGGTTGAATGAATTGAAGGAAACGCTCGCCGTCCTTTCCGGTTTGGAGGCCAAGACTCCGGATGAGCTGGATCGGTACCTTGGGACGATCGACCAGATTCTGGATCGGAAGCGGCCGTTCGATCGCGAGCTTTTCAAAGAGGCGGTCGGTCCGGTGACGGCCGAGCAGCTTTACGTGAACCAGAAGGTCTCCGATCTAATCTCGAACGCGGAGATGGAGCAGAGCGATTACCGGCGGGGCGGGAAGCTGAATGTTTTCTTCGGCGAAGAGAAATGGTACCTTGGGATGAAAGTAAATGTCTTCGTTTTCAACACGATCGTGCTGATCGGATCGACCCTCGGCCTGCTCGGCCTGCTCCATTGGGTTCTGCGGCGACAGCTCGAGGTGCGCAGGAACTGAGCGTACATCGCGCGCCGCAATTGCTTGTCTGCACGGCTCCGGATGACAAGCAAGTGGTTAGCGCTTAGGAATGTGAGATGAGCAAGAAAACGACCCATGAGACTCGTCTCATCGTCGCGGCGAGCGACCACGACCCAGACATGCTGTACGCGACAAAGTTCTTCGTGCCGGACCCGTTCATTTTTCTCGAGCAAAGCGGTAAACGGACCATCGTTCTGAGCGACCTCGAGATCGACCGCGCTCGCAAGCAGGCGAAGGCGGACGAGATCGTTTCCTTCAGCCAAGTCGAGCGCGAGGTGCAGGGGACACAGAAGAAAGCACCGGCCTTTGAGAAGGTGATGTCGCATTTTCTGCGGAAGCGCGGTGTGCGTTTCGCGGCTGTGCCCGCGAATTTTCCCCTCGGTTATGCGGAGGAGCTGGCGACCCAGAGAATTCGAGTGCGCGCCACCAACGGACTTTTCTGGCCGGAGCGTGAAGCCAAATCGAAGGACGAACTGCAACAGATGCGCCGCGCCCTTGCAATTACCGAGAAAGGATTGGCACGCGCGATGGAAGTGCTGGCCGCGTCGAAAACGGGTCCCGGGAAGAAGCTTGTCTGGTCTGGACGGACGTTGACTTCAGAAATTCTGCGCGCCGAAATCGATTCGGCGATCTTGCGTGCCGGAGGACTGCCGGCGAACACGATCGTCGCCGGCGGCGACCAAGCGTGCGATCCGCACGAGCGCGGCTTTGGACCGCTCAAGGCGGATTCGCTCATCATCCTGGACATTTTTCCTCGCGACGCGACGAGCGGCTATTTTGGCGATATGACGCGGACGGTCGTTCGCGGCCGCGCCAGCGAAGAGCAACGCCGGCTTTGGGAAACGGTGCGAGAAGGCCAGGCGCTGGCGCTGAAGAAAATGAAGCCCGGCGTCGATGGATTGAAACTGCACACCGAAGTGAAGCAGCTTTTCACCGACCGCGGCTATCCGACGGAAGTGCGGGGAGGTCGACAGGTCGGATTTTTTCACGGAACGGGCCACGGCCTCGGTCTCGAGATCCACGAGTTTCCGCGGTTCCAAAAAACCGTCTTTAAGCCGGGGCAAGTGCTCACAGTGGAGCCAGGTCTCTATTATCCGGGCATCGGCGGAGCGCGTTTGGAGGATGTCGTTGTTTTGACGAAGAACGGGACTCGAATGCTGTCGCGTTTCGAGAAGCGACTTGAAATCTGAACGAACCGCTCGCTCGGGCGTCTAATCTTCCAGACAACGATGCTGAGCGAAGCGCAGCGGAGTCGAAGAATCTCTACACAAGGCGGGAGAATCTTCGACTTCGTTTCGCTTCGTCGCACTTAGGTCAATAGGACGCGACAAAACGAATTTCATTACATGCTTTCATACTATTACAATTACGGCGGCGGAATGCTCGGCGGCAACTGGTTGTTGCTGGTCGGCATTCCGCTGATCATCGGGCTTTGGGCGCAGTTTCGCGTGAAACATGCCTTCAAGAAATGGGGCGAGGTGCGCGCCAGCTCGAACATCACAGGCGCCGAAGCCGCCCGTGAGATTTTGCAGGCGGCGCAAATCAGTGACGTCCAGGTGGTCGAGACGAATGATTACCTCGGCGACCATTACGATCCGACGAGCAAACGCCTTTGTTTGTCCACTAAGGTTTACAATGAACCATCAGTTGCCGCACTCGGCATTGCTGCGCATGAAACCGGACACGCCATCCAACATGCGAAAGCCTATGCGCCACTCAAGGCGCGCATGGCCATCGTCCCAATCACGCAGATCGCCTCGCAAATGTTGCCGTTCATCATTTTCGGCGGGTTCATTTTCCACATGACCGGACTCATCACGCTCGGCATCTATTGCTACATGATCTTACTGGCCTTTCAGTTGATCACGCTGCCGGTGGAGTTCGACGCCTCGCGCCGGGCGAAAATTATTTTGCAACAGATGGGCATCGTGCAGCCGGGCGAGGAAGTCGCGGGTGTGAACAAAGTCCTGAACGCGGCCGCGCTGACTTATGTGGCCGCATTCATCGCCACGCTTGGAAACTTGCTCTGGCTCATGTCTGTCCGCGATCGCCGCTGATGCGCCCCGGCGAGACGAAAAAGATGAATTCCGCCATCGCATTGCCGTCTCCGCGTCGCTTCACCGATTTGTTGTCGTCGGGTCTTCGGTCGCGTGCTAAGCCTAAGCGCGACGCGATGGAACAGCCGAGATCTGATGAAGACAAGCAGCTTGTCTCGCGCACCCAGAGCGGCGAGGCAGCCGCGTTTGATGAGCTCGTCGTCAAATACACGCCGCGTCTCTACGGCCTCGTCTATAACATGACCTCAAACCACGAGGACACGAACGATCTACTCCAGGACGTTTTTTCGAAGGCGTATAAATCCATCGGCGGCTTTCGCGGCAAATCGTCCTTTTACACCTGGATCCATTCCATCGCGGTGAACATGACGCTGAACTTCCTCAAGAAACGCGGCCGCCGGTTTCATCTCAGCCTTGATGACATGGATGCGAGCATTCAGAATGACAAAGAGTTCCTCGAGCTCACCGCCACGAGCAGTCCAGTCCGCGAAGCGGACCTTTCCGAGCTGCAGCGAAGATTGAACGAGGCCATGATGAAACTGTCTGATGAACACAGAGCCGTGGTCACGATGTTTCACATTCAAGGGATGCCCCATGCCGAGATCAGCAAGATCTTGCGTGTTTCCGAGGGTACGGTACGTTCACGGCTCTTTTACGCGAACCGACAACTGCAAAATTACTTGGAAGAGTTCCGGAAGAATCCTGTTTCCTAGCCCCCTCATCAATTTTAAACGAACGCCGCATGAACGAGTTTAACGAGAACGATATCGGCAAATTGTTGCGCTTAAAACGGCACGAGCAGCCCCCGCCGGGCTATTTCGATAATTTTCTGCACGAGTTTCATCGCCGGCAGCGCGACGAATTATTGAGACAACCTCTCTGGCGCATTTGCCTCCAGCGGGCTCAGGACTTCATGTTCCGCCTGAACGTGCCGGCGCTTACTTCCTATCCCGCGGCGATCACGGCCGTGCTGGTTTGCGCGGCAGTCATTTCATTGAAGGTCTACCAAGGGCCCGGGACTGAGAATGTCGCCGCCCAGAACCAAACGCCAGTGATTGCCACGGCGATTCAAGATACGGCATGGAGTCTCTCATCTCCGGTCGCGACGCGTGATCTGGGTCCGAAGCTTCTGCGCACCGCCAATTACAGCTCCCACACTCACCGGGCCGCGACGCTTCCGCGTTACGTTCTCGATAGTACGCCAGTGAGTTATGAGGCCGCTTTCAGATTTTAGTCTGGCGCCGGAATCGTTTTCCGGGTCGCTTCGCGGTGCGGTGTCCCGGTTCTCCTTCGCGCTCACCTTTTTCGCTGCTGCCGCTCTGGCCCGCGCGCAGGAGCCGTCGACGACCTCGATCAGCCGCGAAGTTAAAGACGTTTTCGACAAGGCGGCGAAAGCCGTCGTAAAGATCCACGGGACCGACGAGCACGGTGAATTCGCGGGTACGGGCTTTTTCATCGATCCCGCGGGCATGCTCTATACCGCCTTCTCCGTCGGCGGTGACGCCGAAAGCCTTACGGTTGATTTCGACGGTAAGAAGTATCCGGCGCGCGTAATGCTAACCGACTTGCGCAGCGGGATCGCGATCCTGAAAGCGGACATCGCGACACGTGCACTGCCCATCGGCAAATCCGCACAAATCGAAGTGGCGACGCCCGTTATCACGATTGGCTATCCGCTCGATCTTCCGGAAACGCCCAGTTTCGGAATGATCGCCGGATTTGATCGAAAATTTCTCGGGCGTTATTTTTCAACAACGCATCTACGCGTGAACGTTCCGACACAGCGTGGTGAAGCCGGCGCTCCGATCTTGAATTTCAAAGGCGAAGTCGTCGGCATTCTCGTCAGCAGCATCGAGAACGGCTCCGCTTGCTATGCCTTGCCGATTGATGCCGCGGAGAAAATTCGGAATGACTTCGTGCGTTTCGGCGAAGCGCGGCACGGCTGGATCGGCATCAACGTCGCCGAGGCGGAGAAATTCAAGGAAGGCTCCCGCGCTGAGATGACAGAAATCATGCAAGACACGCCAGCCTTTGGCTCGGGCGTCAAACCCGGCGACATTCTTCTTCAGGTCGGCAAGACGAAAGTGCACGAGCCCGAGGACGTGATTGATGCGTCATTTTTCATTACAGCTGGGGACACTATTCCGATCACCGTTTTACGGGGGGACAAAAAGCTGACGTTCGATATCCAGGCTGATTTTCATCCAGCCAGTCACCATCCGCCCGTGATTGCGGCCCCGGGCATGAATCAATCGATCCCGTTTCGGCTCGATTCGGCGCAGCGAACGCCGTAACGAGAGGGCGCGTCCGTCGCCTCATCACACCATCATCTTCCGAAGCTCCGCCTCGTTGACGACCCGGATCCCGAGCTTTTTCGCTTTCTCCAACTTGCTTCCTGCATCTTCCCCTGCCAGGACGAAGCTTGTTTTCTTGCTTACGCTTCCGCTCACTTTTCCACCCTGCGCGATAATCATCTCTGCGATTTCATCGCGCGATTGACCGAGCGTGCCGGTGATGACCCAAGTCGTCCCTTTCATTTTCGACCCGGAATGGTCGAGCGTTTTTTCTTCGCCTTTGAATTGCAAACCCGCCCCCCGCAGTTTCTCGATCATCTCGAGGTTTCCAGGTTCGCGAAAGAAATCGTAAATGCTCCGCCCTACCACTTCGCCCACATCAGGAATCCGCTGCAATTCCTCCACGGAGCCTTTCATGATCGCGTCGAGGTTTGGGAAATGATCGGCCAGCGCGCGTGACGCGCTCACACCGACATGCAGAATTCCGAGCCCAAAGATGAGGCGCCAGAGTGGGCGCGATTTGCTGCGCTCGATCGCGTTGAGCAGGTTGCTAATGCTCTTTTCTCCCATGCGCTCGAGTTCGCTGAGCGTGGCGGCATTCAGTTCATAGATGTTGCTCACGTCGCCCAGCATCTTGTGTTCGACCAGTTGGCTGACCATCGCCTCTCCAAGTCCTTCGATATCCATGGCGCCGCGTGAGGCGAAGTGTTCGATACGCCGCCGCAACTGCGCCGGACATTGACTGTTCACGCAGCGCACCGCGACTTGTCCTTTATCCTTCACGACAAGGCTTCCGCATTGCGGACATTTCTTCGGCATGCGGAATTTTCTCTCACTGCCGGTGCGCAGATCGGTCCGCACGCTGATCACGGCTGGAATCACGTCGCCGGCCTTCTCAATGAGGACAACATCGCCAATCCGGATGTCCTTTCGTTCGATCTCTTCCTCGTTATGCAGCGTGGCTCTTGCCACACGGCTGCCGCCGACGGCTACAGGCTCAAGCGCTGCCACTGGCGTTAGAATTCCAGTTCGGCCCACCTGGATCAAGATGTCGTGCAGGCGTGTTTCCACCCGTTCCGCTTCATACTTGAACGCGATCGCCCACCGAGGTGACTTGGCGGTAAATCCGAGAACGTCGCGCTGAGCGAACGCGTCGACTTTTACGACTGCGCCATCGGTTTGATAAGCGAAATCATGCCGGACCCGATCCAGTTCGTGAATCGCGCGCAAGATTCCTTCAACCGAATCGGCCAGCCGCCAGCCTTCGCTGCAAGGCAAGCCGAGCGTCTTGAGCAAAGGAAAAAGTTCTGAATGCTTTTCGAGCACTGCCCCTTCAATCACTCCGGTTCCATAAAAAACTACGCCGAGCGGACGCTGCGCCGCGATCGCTGGGTCGAGTTGTTTTAGTGAGCCGGCCGCGGCATTGCGTGGATTTGCGAATTCGGGTAATCCCGCCTTTGTTCGCTCCGCGTTCAGCTTCGCGAAACCGCGTTTGTCCAGAAACGCTTCACCGCGCACTTCCAGAATGTCTGGCGCGTCCCCCCTCAATCGTTTCGGCACTGTCCGAATTGTCCGAATGTTTTGCGTAATGTCGTCACCAATACTGCCGTCGCCGCGAGTGGCAGCGTAACGAAGTTCGCCCTTTTCGTAGAGAAGTGAGACGGCGACTCCATCCACTTTGGGCTCGATGACCACCGGAATCTTCTCGTTCGGCAACAGGCGTTCCATGCGCCGGTAGAAATCTGTCACCTCTTCTTCCGAGTAGGTGTTGTCCAGGCTGAGCATCGGAATTCGATGCGTGATTTGTCCGAAGGCTTTCAGCGGTTTTCCGCCGACGCGTTGGGTCGGCGAATCAGGCGCTGCCAAGTTTGGGAACCGCGTTTCGAGATCGCTTAGCTCGCGGAAGAGGCGGTCATATTCGCGATCGCTGATGCTCGGCGCAGCTTCCTCGTGATAGCGGCGGTTGTGGTCTTCGATCGCGCGCCGCAGCTCAGCGATCCGATTGCGCGTCGTAATGTCAATTTCCTCCATGGCGGCATCATACAAACGAGCCACAGACTCGCAATCGCGCTCAGGAATATCTGTAGCGGCGGTCTATCACCGTCGACACTTTAGCTGTAGTTTGTCGCGAAGAGATTCGGCGGTGATAGACCGCCGCTACAGGTTTGTAACTGCGATGGCAGCCTCAGAGCGAATCCTCGGTGTCGAAGGTGGAGGAACGAAGACCGCGTGGGCCCTGGTCGAACGCGTCACGGATGGTCTGCGCGTCGTCGATCAAGGAAAACTCCCCTCTTCGAATTTTCGGCTGACGCCGCCGGATCGTCTTCGCTTCATTTTTCACCAGCTGCCGCAGAAGGTAGATCGCGTCGGGATGTTTCTCGCTGGCTGCGGCGCCGATGATCGGCACTCACTCGAAATGCTCTGCGCTGAGATCTGGCCGAGCGCGAAAATCGTTGCGGGGAGCGATCGGAATTCCGGTCTCGCGGCCGCTCTGGGCCGCGGCGATGGGATCGCGGTGAACGCCGGCACCGGCGCTTCCGTAACCGGTCGTCGCGGCGAACGGATCGAAAAAGCGGGCGGCTGGGGCCACATCTTGGGCGATGCCGGGGGCGGTTATTTCCTTTCCGTCCAAGCGCTCCGTCTCATTTTGCGCGAATACGATCTGCATCGGGGAGAAGCGCAATTCACCGCCAGCATCTTGCGGGCTCTGTCTCTGAACAGTCGCGATGAGCTCGTCCGCTGGGCCCAGACTGCCGATAAGATGGAGATCGCGACGTTGAGTCCGATCGTCTTTGAAGCGGCGAGAAATGGTGATTCGAATGTCGTGAGAATTATCGAAGAAGGCGCGGAAGTTCTGTCCGAATACACCGCGGCGGTCGCGTCACGTCTTGGTTTACTTGCGCCGAAAGTGATACTTCTGGGCGGTTTGTTTAAGCGCGATTCGCTCTATGTGGCGGCTTTTCGAAGGAAGCTAAAAAAGAATCTCTCGGATGCGCGAGTCGCGATGAGCGAGCAATCTCCCGAACTCGGCGCCGCGTGGCTGGCGGCGGAGCTCGAGGAGCGCACGACCTTCTCGTTCGAGACACGCGGGGCCGAAACAGAGAATCTCGCCCGGGCGTTAACAGAGCAACGGAATCCGCGTTCGGAAAATCTGGAGAAGTTAAGCACTCAGGGATTGGTCGAGCTCTTTGTCGACGAAGAAAAATTTGTGCAGGAAGCTTTGCGCAAAGAGGTTGGTGCTCTGGCGCGCGGAATCGAAATTGTTACAAAGGCCTTGCACAAAGGTGGCCGCTTATTTTACGTCGGCGCCGGGACCAGCGGACGACTGGGCGTGCTCGATGCGAGCGAGATTCCGCCGACGTTTGGTGCTTCGCCCGAGATGGTGCAAGGCGTTGTGGCCGGCGGAGTGAGTGCACTTCATCGCAGCGTCGAGGGAGCGGAAGACGAACCGGGCGGTGGCGCGTTGGCGATCGAGGAACGCGGCGTGACCGGCGCGGATATTGTCTGCGGAATCAGCGCGAGCGGGAGAACTCCTTTTGTGCTCGGCGCGCTCGCCGGGGCGAAGAAGCGCGGTGCGCAAACCATTTTGCTGACCTGCAATCCGACGCGGATACGCACCGAGGCTTTCGAGCTCGAGATCGATCTCGCGACGGGGCCCGAGATTTTGACGGGTTCGACGCGGTTAAAGGCGGGGACCGCGACAAAAATTGCGCTCAACATTCTCAGCACGGGCGCAATGGTGGCCCTCGGCAGGGTGCGCGGAAACTTGATGGTCGATCTCGCGATTACGAACGAGAAACTTCGCGATCGCGCCGCGCGTCTCGTCATGGAGTTCGGGAAATGCGACTATGTCGAAGCGTGCGAGCGCCTTCAAAAAAACGGGTGGAATCTTCGCGCGACGTTGCGCCAGGACTCAACCCTGGGGGACGGGATGTGAGGCTCGAAGCGTAATGGCCTTCCGCGATTTCGAAGAATGATGCGGATGATGCATCGCCACCTTGCGGTGTGTTCGGCGAGTCTGAGCCATCCGGTGGTGTCGTCTGTGATGAATGACCGTCGCGACAGTCCTGCTGTCCTTTGAATCGGACATTTCGGAGGGAGGCTGTCGATCGTTGAAGTAATCGCCGACCCGGTAGCGGGAGAAAACCTCCGTCGTAACCATTTGCGAACGGACGTTTCCCTGCTGATCACGCAGCAGAAAAGAGTATATGCCGTTAGTCTCCGTCCAGAATTGGGGGTTTGGAACCGTTATGGGCGGGCGCGAAGTCCCGGTGGGGCCGCGGAAAGCGAAGGAATCAACGCCTTCGGTTCCGATCATGCTCGAATCGGGCAGTTGCCGCGAACGTTTTTCGACGACAGTGCCTTCGAAGGCGCAACCGGCCAGCAGCATGGCAACAAGGGACGAAGCAAGAAGATTGGAACGCATAAACAACGAGGTTTGAAAGGACGACGAAAAGCGGAAAACGTTTGTAATATTTTTCAGTCCCAGCCGCCAGAAGATTTATTCGAATTTATGTAAAAGTCGGCAGGATTGTCGAAAATCTGGCCAATCGGAGAAAATCTATAAGCGCGCCGGCGCCTCCGTGCACGAAGCAAAAGAAACTTCAACCCAAAGGAAACCTTATGCTCTGGACTGTCTTTGTTGTTCTGTTGATTCTCTGGCTTCTCGGCGTCATCGGTCATATCGGCGGCGGGCTCATCCACTTGCTGCTCGTTATCGCGGTCGTCGTTCTGATCATTAATCTGATCTCAGGCAGACGTACGCTTTAGGCGCTGTCCGACCCATGAAACCAGCTGGAATCATCGGGATCATTCTGATCGCGATCGGCATTATTGCGCTCGCCTACGGCGGCTTTAGCTACACCACGCGAGAAAAAGTGATCGACGCCGGTCCGCTCCAAGTGAGCGCAGATCGCCACAAAACCATTCCCTTGCCGCCACTCCTTGGGGGCATTTGTCTCGTTGGCGGAATAATCCTTGTTCTCGCTGGGAATAAAAAGAGCTGACTGGGCCTGTGCATGGATTGGTTGAGGCGTTGATTGTTCCGCTTCGCGATCGGAGGTGCCGTCCCTGCGGCTTGGTGCTAAGGGCTATTTTCCGGCTTTCAGGACCGCGAACGTCTTGCTGCCTTTGCGATCCAAGTAGAGCAAAATGCCTTTGCGCGAATCGGCTTTGTTGAGCGCCTCGCGGAATGAAGCGACGTTGGTCACCCGTTTCCCGTCTACTTCCGTGATGACATCCTCGCGCTGAATGTCCTGGGCAGCGGCGAGGCTGTTATCCGCGACGTCCGTCACGATCACGCCTTGCTGCACGCTGAGTTTCAAGCGGGCGGCGACCTCCCTGGTCAAGTCTTGCACTTGCAAGCCGAACTTGTTCGCGTCTTCCGGCTTCGGCGGCGCCGGCGGAGTCAGTTCATTCGAGGCGCGGGAGATGTCGTTAGGCAGTTCGCCGGTCGTGACCGGAATCTTGAGGGTCTGGCCTTTCCGCCAAACCGTGAGCTCAACGTTCTGGCCGACCTTCTTTTTCAAAATCTCGCGCTGGAGTTGCGTGTCGCTGCTTACCGGCGAGTTGTCGACTTGCGTGATGACATCGAAGGGGCGCAAGTCGCTCTTGTAGGCAGGCGCATCGGCTTCGATCGTTCGCACGACGACGCCCTTGTCGAGTCCCTTGAACAAATCGCGGATCGACGGGTCGTCGCCCAGCGATTCGATCCGGATGCCCAGCCAGGGCCGGACGATTTTATGGCCGGCGATAAGTTGTTGTCCGATCTCGTTGGCGAGATTGCTCGGAATCGCGAAACCGAGACCGCGGTTCAACCCGTTGATAAGGGTGTTCATGCCGACCACTTTTCCGTCAATGTCGCAGAGCGGTCCGCCACTATTGCCAGGGTTGATTGACGCGTCGGTCTGCAAATAGTCCGAGATCGAGTAGCCCCCAGTCGCGAGAAGTTTGCTCCGGCCTTTCCCGCTGATCACGCCGTAGGTGAAAGTGTAATCGAGCTTAAATGGCGCGCCGATGGCGAAGGCAAACTGCCCCACCCGCACCGCATCGCTATCCCCGAATTGCGCGACGGGCAAATTCGTCGCCTCAATCTTAATAACAGCGACATCCGTTTTTTCATCCGTGCCCACAACTTTCGCCTGAAACTCGCGGCCGTCTTTGAGTTTCACATCGATGCGATCGGCGCCTTCCAGCACGTGATAGTTAGTATAGATGTAGCCATCGGCTCGCACGATGAATCCAGAGCCTTCGCTTTGCACCGGTTGAGAATTGAGAGGATTCCGCCGGGGCGCATCTTCATCCTGGGGACCTTGGAAAAAAAGATCATCGAGGGTGGGGTTTTCGCCCGCGTCGTTCTTCTTCGTGACTTCAATAATCACGACACTCGGTGCGACGACCTCGAAAACCTTCGTAAAGGCGCTGTTCAGTTGGTGGACGACATCCTTGCCCGCCTCGGCCGCGGCCGCAGGGACAGTAGCGGTGGGCGAGATCTCTGGCTGAGCGAGCGGGGGAGCGGCTCGCAACGATGATGTGGCTAGCAAAAGAGTGAAGATTTGAATGACATTGCGCATGACTGGGAACTTGGACACGAAGTCTACAATAGCTGTTCAATTGGCGTTTTGCGAGGCGTCTCGCCAGAGAAACTCTCGCCCGTGCACACCTGAAGGTGCCTGCATTGACACGATTGTTAAGGCCATTAACATTTCGCTTCACTACAAAAATGCTCACTCTTGCCCCTGGCAAAATGGATGGAAAAGAGTTCGTCACGCACGCGCCTGGCTACTGGCCGGACGTTCCGGCGGAACTCTGGAATGACTGGAAATGGCAGCTCAAGAATCGGGTGACTTCGCTCGCCCAACTCGAGCAGCACCTGGAATTATCGAATGAAGAACGCAGCGGCGTTTTGCTTTCCGGCACGAAGCTCGCTCTCGCCGTCACGCCGCACTTTTTTAATCTGATCGAGCGCGACAATCCGGATTGCCCGATCCGGCGCCAGGTCATTCCGCGGGTCGAGGAGACATGGGCCTCGCCCTACGATATGATCGATCCGTGCGGCGAAGATTCGCACATGCCGGTGCCGGGGCTGGTGCATCGGTATCCGGACCGCGTCCTCTTTCTCGTGACAGATCGTTGTGCGAGTTACTGCCGGTACTGCACGCGCAGCCGCGTCGTGAGCGGGGTAGGCGAGCAGGAGCTGCACACCGATTTCGAGGAAGCCTTTCGTTATCTGGAAGAGCACACGGAAGTGCGCGACGTGCTTCTCTCCGGCGGCGACGCCCTGATCTTCAGCGATGCCAAGCTCGAAAAGATTCTCCGCCGGCTGCGCGCAATTCCGCATATCGAATTTCTGCGCATCGGAACACGTGTTCCGATTTTCCTGCCGCAGCGCATCACGCCCGAGCTTTGTGCGATGCTGCAAAAATATCATCCGCTCTGGATGAGTGTGCATGTGAATCATCCGCGCGAGCTCACGGTGGAAGTGAAGGAGGCGCTCGAGCGTCTGGCGAATCACGGGATCCCTTTGGGCAATCAAAGCGTGCTCCTCGCAGGCGTGAACGACAACATCGACACGATGAAAACGCTCGTGCAGAAGCTGCTCATGTGTCGCGTTCGGCCGTACTACGTTTACCAGTGCGATCTGATCAACGGTTCATCGCATCTGCGGGCGTCCGTCGCGAAAGGCATTGAGATCATCGAAGGATTGCGCGGCCACACGACAGGCTATGGCGTGCCGCAATTTGTGATCGATGCACCGGGCGGCGGAGGAAAAGTGCCGATCAATCCTGGATACGTTTTGTATCACGACAACGAGAAGATCGTGATTCGGAACTACGAGGGAAAGATCTTCGAGTATCCCGAAACCGGCGGCGACGAGACCGTGCAATTCGCGCCCCAGCGCGAATATCACGACGAGTATTTGTATTCGTAGGTGCTGAGTGTTGCGTGCTCTCCCGCGCGAGTCGCGCCCATCGAGTTGTCATTCCGAGGCGCGGAGACGCCGAGGGACCCTGCGGCCGAAGTTCCGGTCACCCGTCCTAAGAGCAGACGCGCATACGTTATGCGAGGTCCCTCGCCGTCTGCGCGGCTCGGGATGACAGCAACAGAGCGGGCGCGCCGATCTGAGATTAGCGCTGCTTTTCGAAAACGATCTCGCCGCCGATTACTGTCATTGTGCAGATTGTTGTGAGAATTTCCGGCGCGGGAATTTTCATGATGTCCTTCGAGAGAACGGTAAGATCAGCCAGCTCGCCAACCTCAATCGATCCCTTGTCCTTCTCCTCGAACGCAGCGTAAGCAGGCCAGGCCGTAAACATCTTCAACGCCTGCTCTCGCGAAACCGCCTGTTCCGGATGCCAGCCTTCGCCAGTGAAACCCTTCACGCTTTTGCGCGCCACCGCCGCATAGAACTCGATCATCGGTTCGCCTCGTTCCACCGGCGCATCCGACCCGCCGGGGATGATGACTCCGGACTTGATCAAGCTCTGCCACGCGTAAGCGCCGGCGAGACGCTCTTTCCCGAGACGGCTCGGCGCGAAAAACAGATCGCTGATCGCATGTGATGGTTGCATCGACGGAATGACACCGAGTTTCGCGAAGCGCGGGATGTCTTGCGGGCTGAGAATCTGCGCATGCTCCACCCGCCACCGCGGCTCGCGGATCTTTCGTTGTTCGGGCGGCACCGATTTCAGCGCGCGTTCATAGAGATCCAGAATGATCCGATTCGTGCGATCGCCGATCGCGTGGGTTTCCACCTGGACACCACGTTCCAAAGCCTGCTCGAACATCGGCGCCAGATCTGATTCTTTTTCTCGCAGGAATCCCGACGTGTCGGGGGCATCTGAATATGGCTTGAGCAGCGCCGCGCCGCGAGAACCGAGAGCGCCATCGAGGACCACTTTGATGGTGCGCTGGGTGAAATGGTGATCGTAAGCGTTGATTGTCGATCCTTCGCCCAAGAATCGATCGGCATCCTGGCCCGGGCCGTAAACGCAATTGAACACCCGGATCTTGGCTTTGCCGGCATCGAACGCCTTCCTGATAAGATCGACATCGTCGTAATAGCTGCCGGCATTTTGAATTTCGCACCAGCCGAGCTTGATCTCCCGGTCGATGCCGAGCAGCAATGCCTGTTCGCGTTCCGCTTCGGTCGGTTTGGGAATATTTTTCGCGACCAACTCCTGTGCGTTGTCGAGGAGCATTCCGTTCGGCTCGCCGCTTTTCTTGTCCCTCAGAATTTCACCGCCGAATGGATTCGGCGTCTCTTTATTGATGCCAGCGATTTTCAACGCCGCGCTGTTAACGACCACGCCATGACCATCGGCGCGCGTAAGAAAAACCGGATTGTCCGGCGATACTCTATCCAGGTCCATGCTCGTCGGAAAGATCTGTGGTTTCCAGAAAGTCTCGATCCAACCCCGGCCCGTGACCCAGTGGCCAGGCGGTGTTTGCTGGACGCGTTCCTTCACCTTCGTGAGAAAATCCTCAAGGCTGGTTGTGCCTTCGAGATTTAGATTCATCTCACGCGCGCCGATGCCGAAAATGTGACAGTGCGCATCCGTCATCCCAGGCACCACGGTGCGCCCCTGCAGATCGACAATGCGCACCGCCTCGGTCCTGTATTTCGCGGCCTCTGCATTCGAGCCGACGAAAACAATTCGGCCGCCCTTTACCGCGATCGCTTCCGCATGGGGTTGCCGGTCATTTACCGTATGAATGTTGCCGTTGATAAAAACGGTTTCCGCCGGTTCTGCATTCAAAGTGCCCAACGCGGCGCAGCAAACCGCGATCAGAGACGAGACCGCTCTTGAAGCCTTCATCTGATAATCTTCGCAGTCGTAGCGTGATCGTCGAGCGCTGTTCGTGCCGTCCTGCGTAGCGAATAATTCTGTTTTTATGGTTTTGCTTGTCCGCCTCTTCTTCGTATCAAGATGAAGTCGCAGGTTTTTCCGAGGAGAAGCAAAATGGTAACAAATTTCTTTTGCCAACCGAATGTCGATTTATAGAGTTGCCGCACTCTCGCTGTGTCGCGGCGATTAACCTTAACTTCACCGACCTCTGAGCGCCGCACATCCTAACAGCAACTTTGCGCCGTTTTTATCTTGGCGGCTGGCCCTTCGGGGAAGCACAGTTCGCTAAGCGCTATGGCGAATTTTTTTCCACGCTGGGCAAATTGGCTCCCGCTGAAAATCTCGATCTGCGGCACATTCATTGTTTGCGGCCTAACTGCGGGGACTTGGTATTACATCACGCCGAAGTACACGCGCGTCGGTTATCAGCCGATCCAGCCGGTGCCATTCCCGCACGATCTGCACGTTTCGCAACTCGGGATGGATTGCCGTTACTGCCACAGTTTTGTCGATGTGGCCGCGCATTCGAATCTTCCGAACACGCAAACGTGTATGGCGTGTCATTCGCAGGTGCAGAAAGACAATCCGAAGCTTGAGCCGGTGCGGGCGAGTTGGAAAACCGGACAGCCGATCGAGTGGGTGCAACTCCATCGCACGCCCGATTACGTGTATTACAATCACGCCGTGCACGTGAATCGCGGGATCAGTTGCGCGAGCTGCCATGGGCAGGTCAATCACATGCCGGTTGTCTATCATGCCAAACCGCACAGCATGGCGTGGTGCCTCGAATGCCATCGGCATCCGGAAAATTTCCTGCGGCCCGAGACCGAAGTCTTTAATCTTGATTGGAAACCGGAGAGAGAAAATGTCTCCGCCTTTGTTGCCAGGTACGGGCAGCCGCAGGACGCGAAGGACGATTGGTCGAAGAAGGAGAAGCTGACTCAACAGGAGATCGGCCAGACGCTGAAAGAGCGCTGGGACATTCAACCGCCGTTGAACTGTCAGGGGTGCCACCGATGAAACGAGCCTTCGAGCATCCACCTGAGAAGCTGACCGGGAAGCGCTACTGGCGCAGCCTCGGCGAGCTGAGCGACACACCGGAGTTTCGCGGCTGGCTCGAGCGGGAATTTCCCGCGGGCGCGGCGCAGCTCGAAGGCGACGACTGGTCACGTCGCGGTTTCTTGAAACTGATGGGAGCATCGATGGCGCTGGCCGGCTTTGGCCTTACCAGCTGTCGCCGCCCCGAAGCGCACCTCGTACCGTTTACGAAGAGCGTGGAGTGGGCCATCCCCGGCAAGGCTCTCTTCTATGCAACGGCGATGCCGCGGCGCACGGGTGCGATTCCACTCGTGGTCACGACGTACGACGGCCGGCCGACAAAGATCGACGGCAACCCACTCCACCCCGCGAGTGGTGGGGCGACCGACGCCTTCGCGCAAGCTTCCATCCTCGATCTTTATGATCCGGCGCGCTCGAAACGCTTCGTCGAAAAAGGCGAAAAGATGGAAGGCGGCAAGAAAGTCGAAAACTTCGAGACGCGGGATCGGGCGGCCTTTGAGAGATATCTCGCGCAACTTCGCGCGAAGATTGCGGCCGATGGCGGGGCGGGTCTCGCGTTTCTAGTCGAGGAAGTGCATTCGCCCACGCGTGAACGTTTGCGCGCGGAACTGGAAAAGACTTTCCCGAAGATGCGTTGGTGCGTCTATGATCCGCTGCTGACCGAAGCGCAGAATTTTGCGACTCAGATGAGCTTCGGCCAGAACGCGCGGCTCGTCCCCCGGCTTGATCGCGCGGATGTTGTTCTCGCGCTCGACAACGATTTTCTTGATTGCGGCGACGGCGATCTCGCGGCCGTCCGCGCCTTCTCCTCGCGTCGTCGCGTGAGCGCAGCGAAGGACACGATGAATCGCCTCTACGTAGTCGAGAATCGTTTCACGCTCACGGGCGCGATGGCGGATCATCGCCTGCGTTGTCCTGCGAGCCAGATCTCGGCATTCGCATTCGCGCTTGCCGGAAAAGTCGCCGCAGCGACGAAGGACGCCGGTCTGTTTTCGACGATCGCCACGCTCAAGCCGCCGGAGGCCGCTGTCGAGAAATTCGACGAACAGTGGTTAACCGAGGTTGCCAACGACCTCCTCTCGAAACCCGGCGCGAGCCTGGTCCTGGCCGGGTCACATCAGCCGGTCGTTGTGCAGTTCCTCGCCTACGCCGTCAATTTCGCGCTTAAGAACATCGGCGCAACGCTGATCGTGCGAGAATTTGCTCGAAACTCGAAAACGAACAGCATTCTCCAATTGGCCGGGGAGATCAGTTCTGGCCGGATCAAGCAGCTTTTCATCTTCGGCGGCGATCCCGTTTACAATGCGCCGCGCGGTATTACGCAGGATCGACAGGCGAAAGGCCCGGTCGATTGGGCCGATCTCCAGAAGAGAGTGCCCGACGTCGTGCGCGTCGGTTATTATGAGGATGCGACGTCGGCGCTGAGCAATTGGCACGTCCCCGCTGCTCACTATTTGGAAGCATGGGGGGACGCGCTCACTTCCGAAGGCGCGTATCTCGCGATTCAACCGGTGATTCTTCCGCTTTTCGGCGGTCTCTCGGAAATCGAGCTGATGAACGCCATGCTGGGCGCTCCTAAAATGGAGGGACCAGAGCTCGTGCAGGAAACATTTCGCGCCACAGCTCCCCCGGGTGATTTTGCGACGGCGTGGTCCCGACTCTTGCGGGACGGTTTTGCTTCGCATGTCGCGCTCAAAGACAGAACGCCGACCTTCAATGCAAACAATGCGGGCGGAGTCGCGCACACACTTTGGGCCCCGCCCCCGGTGCCGACGCTCAATTCTCCCGAGATCGTTCTCGTCCGCAGCTATGCGATGGACGACGGACGTTACATCAACAACGGCTGGCTCCAGGAGTTGCCCGATCCGATAACGAAGCTCACGTGGGACAATGCCGCGTTGATGAGTCCGGTCTTCGCGAAACATCTCGGCGTTAACACCGGCGATCTCGTGAAGATTGCGATTACCGAAAAGGGCCTGGATGCGCAGAAGAAGAATATCAGACGCGAGCTCGTGATCGCCGCGCTCATTTCGCCCGGTCACGCGGATAATTCCATCACCGTTCCGCTCGGCTACGGACGAAAGCAGACTGGACCCGTGGGCGAAGAAGCGGGCTTCAACGGCTACCTCTTGCGCAACAGCTCGAATCCGCACTTCATCACCGCCGACGGCAAGACTGTCGAAGCCGTCAAAGTCACGAAAGCGGGCGGGACGTACGCGCTTTCGATCACGCAGGATCACTGGAGCATCGAGGGCCGTGGCCTCGTGCGCGAAGCGACGGTCGAGCACTATCGCGAAGACAACGAATTCGTGAAGAAGATCGCGGGGGACGACGAATTGCCGGCCAAGCTGCCGTCGCTTTACAGCCATCCGCCGCTCAAGGCCGCGCAGCAGTGGGGGATGTCGGTCGATCTGAATGTCTGCACCGGCTGCAGCGCATGCATTGTCGCCTGCCAGAGCGAAAACAATATTCCCATTGTCGGGAAACTGCAGGCTGGTCACGGCCGCGCGATGCACTGGCTGCGGCTCGATCGCTACTACGCGAGCGAGAAGCCGTTCAACCAGGACAAGGGCGAGTATCCGGAAAACCCCGAGATCGTGCACGAGCCGATGATGTGTCAGCACTGCGAGAACGCGCCGTGCGAAACCGTTTGTCCGGTGAACGCGACCGTGCACAGCGAGGACGGTCTAAACGTGATGGCCTACAACCGTTGTATCGGCACAAGGTATTGCGCGAATAACTGTCCGTTCAAGGTGCGCCGCTTTAATTTCTTCGACTACAACCAGCGGCCGGTCGGCAAGGAGAAAATCCTGGGCGCTACCGTTTATCAGGAATACCTCGGGCCGTTGACGAAGAAGGGCGCGCCCGACACGGTGAAGCTGCAGAAAAATCCAAACGTGACTGTGCGAATGCGCGGCGTAATGGAAAAATGCACTTATTGCGTTCAGCGAATCGAGGAGGCCAAGATCGCTGCCCACGTGCGCGCAGGTGCGTCCAGCAGCACGCTCATTCCGCGCGACTCTTTCACGACCGCGTGCGCGCAGGCTTGTCCCACCGAAGCGATTGTATTTGGCGATGTTGCTGATCCCGAGAGCCGCGTCTCGAAGATGAAAAAGCAGGACCGCAATTACCGGCTGCTCGAATATCTGAATGTGAGTACCCGCACGAGTTATCTGGCGCGGATAAGAAACCCGAATTCGAAAATGCCTGATGCCGGACGAATCGCGGTGGCGAGTCTCGGCCACGAAGGACCTGGGCATGCCAAAGCCGAGCACGATACCCACCAGCACGACAAGGGCGCGGTGAAACCGGACGAGAGGCCGTGAGGAATTCTAAATTTTCAAATTCTTTATAATGGACGGCACGACAACAGTTCCAGATGTGATTGAGAGCGAAGCATCCGCTTCGGTCGAGAAGCCCCTGGCGCGGGTGCCACTTGTCCTGAACAAGAGGAACTTCAGCTGGATCACAGAGCGAATCTCGGGGGTAATCGAAGAACGCGCGCCGCGTTGGTGGTGGGTCGCGTTCGCGATCACATCGATGGTTGCGACGTTCGGTCTCTTTTGTCTCGGATACCAAATTTCCACCGGCGTCGGCACCTGGGGTTTGAATCATCCGGTCGGCTGGGCGTGGGATATTACCAACTTCGTTTTCTGGATCGGTATCGGTCACGCCGGTACGCTCATTTCCGCGATCTTGTTCCTGCTCCGGCAAAAGTGGCGCACGTCCATCAACCGTTCCGCCGAAGCAATGACGCTCTTTGCGGTGATTTGCGCGGCGATTTTTCCCGGCGTGCACGTCGGCCGGGTCTGGATGGCGTGGTATCTCGCGCCCTTGCCAAACAACTACGGCATCTGGCCGAACTTCCGCAGCCCGCTCCTCTGGGACGTCTTTGCGGTTTCGACCTATTTCTCGGTTTCAGTCCTCTTTTGGTATACCGGCCTGGTCCCGGATCTGGCGACGCTGCGAGATCGGGCCACGACGAAAATCAAGAAATTCCTTTATGGAATTTTCGCCTTGGGCTGGCGCGGCTCGAACCGCAACTGGCGTCATTATGAAATGGCCTATCTATTACTGGCCGGCCTTTCCACGCCGCTCGTTCTCTCGGTGCACAGCGTCGTTTCCTTCGACTTCGCGACATCGATTATTCCGACCTGGCACACCACGATCTTCCCGCCCTACTTCGTGGCTGGCGCGATCTTCGGTGGCTTCGCGATGGTGCTCACGCTTCTCATCCCGGCGCGTGCCATTTACAAACTCCACGACATCATCACGCCGCAGCACGTGGACAAGATGGCGAAGATCATTTTGCTCACCGGCTCGATCGTCGGGTACGCCTACGCGATGGAATTCTTCGTCGCGTGGTATAGCGGAAATCAGTACGAGAAGTTTGCGTTCTATAATCGCATCTTCGGGCCCTACTGGTGGTACTGGTGGGTCGGCATGCTCTTTTGCAACACGCTTTCGCCGCAACTTTTCTGGTTCAAACGCTTCCGGCAAAACGTCTACGTCGTCTATTTTGTCTGCATGTGCGTGAACGCCGGCATGTGGTTCGAGCGTTTTATTATCATCGTGGGCGGACTGCATCGGGACTTTCTCCCCTCGTCGTGGGGCATGTTTTACCCGACTTGGGTAGACATCTGGACGTTCATCGGCACGTTCGGAATTTTTACCTCCCTCTTCCTTCTTTTCATTCGCTACCTCCCGATGATTGCGATGTCGGAAGTGAAGATCGTGCTGCCCGAGGCCAACCCGCACCACGCGTTCCCTGGTGAACATCACACCGTCGCCGCTGGCGGGAAGGAGCGCACATGAGAACCCCGTCCGGAAACAAAGTCTACGGAATGGGCGCGGAATACCCAAGCGCCACCGCGCTCTACGAAGCAGCGAAACGCGTGCGCGACGCAGGGTTCAAGCGCTGGGACGTGCATTCCCCATTTCCGATTCACGGCATGGATGAAGCGATGGGGCTCGGCAAGTCGTGGCTCAGCGCCGTTGTGCTCGCTGGCGGGACGACGGGATTGCTTACGGCGGCGGTCCTGGAGTTCGGGCCATCCTGGTTAATTTACCCGCTGATTGTGCACGGAAAACCGACCAACTGGGCGACGGTGCCGGCGTTTTTCCCGATCATGTTTGAGCTCACTATTCTTTTCTCCGCCTTCTCCGCGTTCTTCGCGATGCTCCTCATGAACGGCCTGCCACGCTGGTATCACCCGGTTTTCAATTGGCAACGGTTCAGCCGTGCGACCAACGATGGATTTTTCCTGGTGATCGAAGCGCGGGATCCCCGCTTTACCGAATTGGAGGCACGCGAACTTCTGGAACAAAGCGGCGGCCAGCATGTGACGATAATCCACGAAGACTAAATATGCTCCGCGGCTTCTTCCTCATTTTTCTGCTGACCGGCGTCGCCATCGTCGCCGTCTTCGGCTTGCGTGGGCAAAAGAGCACTGGTTCGCCCATTGAAGTTTTTCCCGACATGGTGCGCCAACCGAAAGTCCGTGCGCAAGCGCCGCTCGGATTTTTTGCTGACGGGCGTGGTGCTCGCGTCCCGGTCGCCGGCACAGTTCCGATGGGTTACGAAATGTCGCAGGCGAGCGAGCCGAGCCCGGGTGCGGCGCCGGTCGCTGCCGAGATGAATGCGCAACCCCGTCTCGGGTTCAGCGAAGGAACAGATTATTACGACACTGGCAAGATGGGGGCGAATTGGGGAACCGGGTTGCCGATGACGTTGACGGGCGATTTGATGGAGCGGGGGAAACAGCGGTTCAATATCAATTGCGCCGTTTGTCACGGGATGACAGCAGCCGGGGACGGAATCACGAAGCAATACGGCCTTGCGACCGTCGTCTCGTTGCAGGACGAGCGGATTCGAAAAATGGCCGACGGCGAAATCTTCAACACGATTACCAACGGCAAGAACACGATGCTGCCCTACGGACCGAACGTGATGGTCATCGATCGGTGGGCAATCATCGCCTATCTCCGCGCGTTGCAACGCAGCCAAAACGCCACGGAAGCGGATGTGCCTCCGGAACGCCGCGCAGAACTGAACAAACCGGCGGAAACCAAAGCCGAGCCGAAGCCGGAGGCGCCAAAAAAATGAGCGAGCGTTCTGATTTCGTCCCGGTGCCCGAGGGCGAATATTTCGAAACAAACCGTTTTGCGGGTTTGTCGTTGCTGTTGGCTGTAGTTGGCTTGTTCAGCCTGGCGCTTTGTGCCGTTGGAGCTTCCGTTAATCGCCACCAATTCAGTTTCTCGTGGCTTTTTGCCTTTGCCTTTTTCTTTACGCTCCTGGCCGGCTGCTTTTTCTGGATCATCGTGCATCATGTGACGGACGCAGAGTGGTCGGTCGTAGTGCGGCGACAACTGGAAAATCTGGCCATGCTCATACCGGTCATGGCGGTGTTTTTCATCCCGGTGCTGATTTTCCGCCATCATCTGTATGAGTGGATGAACGTCGCTCCCGGACATGATCCCATTCTCGACAGCAAGCGCGCCTACCTGAATTGGCACTTCTTTCTCGTCCGCGCGATTTTTTATTTCGCATTTTTTACCGGCGCGGCATTTCTCTTGCGGCGTTTCTCGGTCCGCCAGGATCGCGACGGCAATCCCGCGTATACCTTGAAGATGCGTAGGGTCGCTTTCACCGCCCTGCCGCTTTTTGCGCTCTCGCTCACTTTCGGTGCCTATGATTGGCTCCTAGGGCTGGATTACCACTGGTTCTCGACCATGTGGGGCGTTTACATTTTCGCGGGCGCCGCGGGCAGCTCGATGTCTTTGCTGGTTCTGGTCATCACCGCTTTGCGGAACGCGGGATACTTGAAAGACATCGTCACGATGGAGCATTACCACATCATGGGTAAGTGGATGCTCTCGTTCGTCGTCTTCTGGGCCTACATCGGGTTCAGCCAATACATGCTCATCTGGTACGCCAATATGCCGGAAGAGACGGAATATTTTATCCGGCGAAATACCGAATCGTGGAACAGCCTGAGCCTGTTCCTGGTGATCGGCCGGTTCTTTGTGCCCTTTATCCTTCTGCTTGTGCGCAGCCCAAAGAGGAAGGCCCGGCAGCTTTGCCTGATTGCGGGCTGGCTGGTCTTCATGCAGGCCGTCGACATCTATATCGTAATTCTGCCAGCGCTGCATGGTGTCGGTCTGCACCTGAGCATTTGGGATTTCGTGTCTCTGATCGCAATTGGCGCAACGCTCGGGTTTTTCTATCTGCGAATTCTCGCCAAGACGTCGCTCTTTCCGAATCGCGATCCCCGCCTCCTTGAATCTCTCCGCACAACCAATTAGCCGTGACGCACGACGACCCATCGCAAAAATTCCAGCCACGCTCCATGTTTTCGACTTGGATCGGAGTGGTGCTTCTTTTCGCCTTCTTCGGATTGCTGGCGCTGGTCGTCATTGGCGCATCGCCGCGCGGAAACAGCTATGAGAAGAAACGGGCCAAGGTCCGTGCCGAGAAATTGCAAGCCACGCGTGACGAAACAACCAAGGCGCTCACAACATATGCCTGGGTCGATAAGAACAAAGGGGTGGTGCGTATCCCGATCACTGACGCGATGAAGTTAACCCTGGCCGAGCTGTCCCAGAAAACACCCGCGCCGGCAAACCCGATTGCAACACCGGCAGCGAATCCATCTCCCCAAGGCGCCGCGCCAGCTACCGCGCCTCCCGCGCCGTCACCAACCGCCAGCGCGAGCGGAACACCGAAGCCCACTTCCATTACCGGCCCGAATTCCGAGAGTCGGAATCAACCCGCGGGTGCCATCAATCCGCGGCCGGCTCCTCCTGGAACACAGCCGGGTCCGTCTAACGCTCCAGCCGCTTCTCCACCTTCCGCCGAGGCTAAGGCGCCAGTGTCATCTTCCGCATCGCCTTCACCTTCCGCGCCGGCCACTCCATTACCGGTCCGCGCGAAAACGCCATGAGCGCTCTTCAACACCTAAATTTCTTCGGATGAATTCCGCTGACATACCTCTAACACCGCCCACGACCGTTCCGGTTGCAACGAGCACGGAGTCGGACGTAACGATCCGTGAGGTCGAACAAGTCGAACGCGCGTTGATCGACGCGTCCACCCGCCTGCCCGTTTTGTTCTTCTACGGTTCCGCGATCGTCTGGCTCCTGCTTGGCACATTGCTGGCCGGATTCACCTCCTTCAAACTCCACGCTCCAGACTTGCTCGCGAATGTCAGCTTTCTCACCTGGGGTCGCGTCCGGCCCGCGCACATGAACGTGATGGTTTACGGTTGGGCCTCGATGGCCGGCATTGGCACTGCGATCTGGCTGATGGCTCGTTTATGTCGCACCACTTTGCGCCATCCACTTCTGCTTATTGGGGGCGCTGCGTTCTGGAATCTCGGCGTTCTTCTTGGAGTGGGTGGAATTCTGGCTGGCGACAGCACCGGATATGAATGGCTCGAGTTTCCGCCTTACGCCGCCATCGTTCTCTTCGTCGCCTACTCACTGGTCGTTTCCTGGGCGATGCTCATGTTCCGCTTTCGCCGCGGCGACCACATTTACATCACGCAATGGTATTTGCTCGGCGCCTTTCTCTGGTTCCCGTGGGTCTACGGCGCGACGCAAGTCATGCTCTTCCTGGTTCCTCTACAGGGTGTGATGCAGGAAGCGGTGACGTGGTGGTTCGCAAATAATCTTCTTTTCCTCTGGTTCGGCGCGATCGGACTCGGCACCGCGTATTACATGATTCCGAAAGTGATCGGGCGCCCGGTCTACAGTTATCATCTGGCGGCAATCGGATTTTGGACTTATGCGCTTTTCGCGAGCTGGACCGGAATGCAACGGCTAGTCGACGGACCGTTTCCCGCGTGGATGATCACCGCCAGTATCGCAGCCACGATTCTCACCATCATCCCGGTGGCGACCGTCGGGCTGAATCATCACATGACGATGCGCGGGTACTTTGGTCTGCTTCGTTATAGCCCGACGCTGCGCTTCACGGTCTTCGGCGCGATTTCGTACACCGTCTTCAGCCTGGTCGGCGTGTTGCTCTCACTCCGTTCGGTTGCCGGTTATGTGCACTTCACCGAGGCAAGCATCGCCTATTCTCACATGGGATTGTACGCGTTCTTTACCATGATCATGTTCGGCTCGATGTATTACATCGTGCCGCGATTGGTCGGGCGTGAATGGCGTTACGCCTCGCTGATTAAACTCCACTTCTGGTCCTCGACGTATGGTGTCGGTTTGATGGTGCTGATGCTGCTCGCCGGTGGTCTTTCGCAGGGAGCCAGCATGCATGATCCGTCGATTGCTTTCAGTGAGAGCACTGAGTCGATTCTGCCGTATCTGCGGGGCCGCAGCGTTTCCGGTTTGCTTTTGACCGTCGCGCATTTCGTTTTCGCATTTCACTTCGGCCTGATGCTTCTTGGTTTGGGCCGGACGGCGAGTGTTCCGACATTCCTCAATCCACAGGAAGGGGAGGCCCTCGAGGCGCGCCTATGAAGGGGATCGTAGCGCTCTTTCTGGGGATCTTCGGCACGTTCGCTTTCTCATGGACGGGGCTGATCCTCATTCCGAATTACCAAATCGGGCACCTCGATCCGCAAATGGACGAAGACGGAAATGACCCTTATCCCGCGCCGAAGTCGGGAATGGCCGACCGTGGCCGTCGAATTTATGCCGCGAATGGCTGCGTTTACTGTCATAGCCAGCAAGTGCGCGCCGATTACGCGGCTTCGGACATCGATCGCAAATGGGGTGAGCGTCGCAGCGCGCCGCGTGATTATCTCTTCGAACGCCCCATTATGCTGGGCAAAATGAGGTTGGGACCGGACTTGTCGAACATTGGAAAACGCGCGCCAGTTGAGGAGGAAAACGCCTCGCCTGCCGGGAACCCAACCCCGGCTGGCCCGACGACACCTCAAGCATCACCTGCGAGCAATCCCGCGCCCGGAGCTTCTCCGTCAACACCTCCGGCGCCCGCGGCGTCCGCGCCTCCGGCAACTTCCGCCGCAACTACTGCCGCGCCTTCTCCATCGCCGGTTGTTGCCGCTGCTTCGCCGGCCATTTCACCCGCAAAGGTCGCCGCCGTAACATCTCCCGCTCCTGCTTCGGTAAGTCCTGCTATGACCGCAGCTTCTCCGAATCCCGCAGCGAATGCCGCGACCCTGGCCGGCACAACCGCCACCGCCAATGGCACGCCGCCTCCCTACACTGCAGCGTGGCATCATCGTCACCTTTACAGTCCGCGCAGCCTTGTCCTGGATTCCAACATGCCGGCTTATCATTTCCTCTATGAGAAACGACCCATCAGCGGCGAACGGGCGGCCGATGCTTTGAAGTTGGGTGAGCGAGATGCAGTTCCGGCAGGTTGGGAAGTGGTGCCGACCTACGATGCGAAATGTCTCGTCGCGTATCTGATGTCGCTCGACCAATCACACGCCTTGAAAGAAGTGAAAGCGACAGCCGCGCCACCCTCATCTGCACCCGCTCCTTCACCGGCGGCCTCCTCCGCATCACCAGCGCCAGCGCCGACGAAGGAGGCGAAATGAACGAGAACTCACCCGCTCCAGAGCGCAGGGTCCGGCAGGGGATGGACTATGGTGAAACCGAGGATGTCCATCAGGTTCACGCCGCCATCCAGCGCGAAAAGCGGGAACCGGCCGTCGGACTCGAGCCTCTCTCACTCTGGTTGATTGCGATCTACGGGCTTGCCATCTTTTTTGGCGGCGCTTACCTCGGGCGCTATTCCGGAAATTTCAGCGGCGATGGTCTTGATCCGTTCGGCGGCGCACCGCGTCCGACCAAATCTGGAGCGACCGGCCCGGGCGGTGGAGCTCAAACAGCCGAGCTCTCACCAGCCGACCGCGGCAAAAAGATTTTCTCGGCGAATTGCGCCACCTGTCATCAGATGAGCGGCACTGGTGTCGCCGGCCAATATCCGCCGCTGGCTGGGTCAGAATACGTGAATGGTGGCACCCGTCGGCTAGGCATGATCGTGCTGAAAGGCCTGCAAGGCCCGCTCACTGTCAAAGGAATGGCGTTCGGCTCCGCAGTGATGCAGCCATGGGAGAAAACGCTGACCGATGCCAAGATCTCCGACGTTCTCACCTTCATCCGCCAGGAGTGGGGGAACAAGGGCGGGCCTGTGACACCGGAAGCCATCGCTGCCCTTCGTAAAGAGCTTGCGAACCATCCTGATTCCTTTACCGAGCCCGACCTGAAAGCCGTTCCAGAGGACGCAAATCTTCCAGGCGGCGAGGCGCCTGCCACGAAACCAGGCGAGCCGCCGAACCCCCAAGCCAGCGCCGCGCCAGCTCCTCCAAAAGCGTAGCATCCCGTTTATGTAGCCGCCGGCGCTTCTATCGGCGCGTCGTGCTTCGATTCACGCAGCGACAGAGCGCCGCGGCTACAAATGCCTTTCCAGTAAAGGCATCTTACCGTGACGTCCTGCGCGATTCCTCGTCGAACTCATATGATCCAGCACAAAGACCTCGACGATCCCCAAACCCGCGAAGTCACTATTATCGGCGGTGGCATTGCGGGCTTGTCCGCCGCGATTTACCTCGGGCGCGCGCAACGCGACACGCTCGTGATCGATTCAGGACACTCGATGGCGAAATGGGAGCCGATCGTGGAGAACTATCTCGGTTTTCCAAACGGTGTCGGAGGCGAAGAGCTTTTGAAGAACGGATGTCGACAAGCAAGACGGCACAATGTGCGTTTCGCGCACGATGAGATCAGAACGGTCTCCTCGAAAAAGTCGGGCTTTGTTCTGAAGGGGAAGAACAAAACCTACCGCGCGAAACGGCTGCTCCTCGCCACGGGAATTTTTCATCTGCCCCCGGAGATTCCCGGCGTAACGGAATGCCTCGGCCACAGCATGTTTTTTTGCAAAGACTGCGACGGATTTCGGGTGCGCGGAAAACGGATCGCGATCATTGGCGTGAACAACGAAGCGGTCGAGTACGCGCTCGGGATGTTGCATTATTCCGCGTGCGTAATTGTGGCGACGAACGGCAAGCAACCCCGTTGGCACAAGCGGCATGCACGCTGGCTAGCCGAATATGAAATCCCAGTGGAGCGCAACCGCATCATCAACGTTGACCATCGGAAGCGCAAGATTCACGCGCTTGATTTCGCGGGCGGGACGTGCGTGAAGATCAACTACATTTTCACCACGCGCGGCGATATTTTTCACACCGGGCTGGCCGAAAAGCTGGGCGCGAAACTGGACGCACACGGCCAGATCAAAGTCGATCAATGCATGCGCACAAGTGTGCCGGGACTTTACGCCGCTGGGTGTGTGACGCCGGCGAATTGCCAGATGATAATCGCTGCCGGTCAGGGCGCCGCTGCCGCGCAGGCGATCAATCGCGATCTTTTTGACGAGAGTCTCGCGACGCACTCGTTGCGGCGATTTCGCGATGCGCAATTGGCAGATGAAAAAACAGTCCCGGAAAGGGTGTCAAACATCTCCTGGCGAAAAGAAAAGAGAAATAATGGAATTTGAACAATATCATGAGCCCGCGAGCGAACTTTCCGCTGAGACGCGCACATGATCGTTTCGTTAACGGAAAAAGCGGAGGCGATCAATTGATATGAGCAGCGGAATTCGCTCGGGAAGAACGAGCGCACGCGCCATCGTGCGGAATGCACCGAAGGAAGAATTCAAACATTTCGCGATGGATCTCGAACGGCTTTTGCGATCGAAGCCGCTGTGGCGTGAGATTGCGCGGGCGTGCTCTTCGAGAGCGATGACATTGTCGACCACGGTGAAGAGGCGGAGGAAAAGGCGTAGCTAGACCTTGCGGGCGATGATCTTGGCGAGGGCCGAGAGGCCCGCCTCATCCTCCGCATCAAAGCGATCCAATTCCGAGCTGTCGACGTCGAGCACGCCGATAAGGTGAGAATCGTCGGTCAGGAGCGGCACCACGATTTCCGATCTCGACGCGCTGTCGCAAGCGATGTGCCCAGGAAATTTCGTCACGTCCGCGACTCGAAGCGTTGAATGACTTTCCGCCGCGGTCCCGCAGACGCCGTGCCCGATCGCGATTCGGACGCAGGCCGGCCGTCCTTGGAACGGGCCCAGAACCAGTTCGCCACCTTTCAACAAATAAAAGCCCGCCCAGTTCAAGCGCGGAACCGAATTGAAAATCAGCGCCGCGCAGTTTGCCATGTTCGCAATCGGATCGGTCTCATCGTCGATCAGAGCCCGGCATTGCGCCGCCAGCTCGCGATAGAGCTCCGCTTTGGTTGAGTTACTGAGATCGGATGCTGCGAACATGGGCAATCAACTTACACACTACCGCCAGCTCATAAACACGTGAGGGTGGCGAACGCTGGAGCCGCCCCGCTTTGTCGGACCGCTTTCATGTGGAGACAGGCACGGCGACGGAGCGCCTTGGGTACGACGAAAGCAAAGCCGGTCGCCTTACGAGCGTGAAGCCGGCGTCTGTTCGCTCACCATCTCGTCGACAACCGCGAGGAACGGATCGATATCGAAAGGCTTCGTGAGGTAATTCCGCGCCCCGGCCGTTAGCAACCGCTCGATCTGGCTCGGTGTGGCATCGGCGCTCAACACCACGACCGGCACTTGGGCTGTCGTGGGATCGCTTTGCAACCTCCGGAGCACTTCCGAGCCGTGTATATCGGGAAGATTGAGATCCAACAAAATCAACTTCGGATGATGGATCTGTGCCAGCTCGACGCCCGTCTCACCTCGCGCCGCATGGAGCAGCTTTAGCGCCGGCCGAAATTCCAGAATTCGTTCAATCAAAGTGAAATTCACGAGATCGTCTTCAATATAGAGAACGTCGACTGAGATGGGCGGAACCAGGCTTGGCTCGCTTTTCGGCGGCGGGACATTGGGATCCGCCAATTCGCGATTGATGATTTCGAGCAGGTCACGCGCGGCCTTGAGGATGTGCTGCACGTCTGGGTCCTTTGTTGCGATCCCGGGACGCATTGCCACCAGCTCGGCGAACCCGATAATCGTGTTGAGCGGCGTGCGCAGTTTCTGACTTAACTCCGCGCGGAATTCGCGTTCCGTGGAGTTCTGCCGGTCCGAATGATCCGGGACAGCGGTCCCTTCATTCTCAAACTCGGGCGGCAGAGGTCTAGCCTCGTTAGTTTGATTCATTTGCTCGTTAATGTTCCATGATCACGCCGCGGCCCACGTCGTCGCTTCGGCTTCAGCGTCCATTCGGAGCCCGGACGGTTCGTCGAAGGTGCGGTTCCGCAACTTCTTCACCATGTCGATGTCACGCCGCATTTTGTTTTTGTGCGCGCAGAAAATGATCGTGGTCTCGTCGGTGATGAGATCGGCCTTATAAGCTTTGAGCAGTGATTGATCAAAGGTGTGCCAGCCCAGAGTGTCGCCGGCTTCGATGATCTCCTGGAACGTCCGATTCTCGCTCTCACCGTAAAGTAAGGTTTCTCGCGTGCGCAAGCTGCTGCCCATGATTTCCGAGACGAGCAGGCGGCCACCGCCGATTTTGCTTACGAGCCGCTGGCTCACCACATAACGAACTGTATCCGCGAGCCGCTGCCGAAGCTGCTGCTCCTCGTCCTTGCTGAACATTCCGAGGACGCGGTTGATCGTTTGTCCCGCATTGATCGTATGCATCGTCGTGAAAACGATGTGACCGGTCTCGGACGCGGTCATCGCGATTTCCATTGTGGCGCGGTCGCGAATTTCGCCGACCAGAATTACTTTCGGCGCCTGGCGGAGCGCTGCGCGCAGGCCGCTGGCGAAATCGGGAAAATCCTTGCCGAGCTGACGCTGGTTGAAAAGTGCTTGCCTGTGCGGGTGCAGAAACTCGATCGGGTCTTCCAGGGTCAGAATGTGAATCTTTTGCGTCACATTTAGCTCATTCAACATCGCAGCGAGCGTCGTCGTCTTTCCGCTGCCGGTGGCGCCCGTGACGAAAATGATCCCGTTTTTCTCCTTGACCATTTCATTGAAGATCGGGGGCAGCCCGAGTTGTTCGAGCGTCGGGATTTCCGTCTGGAGCTTGCGCATGACGATGGCTTGCCGGCCATTTTGCTTGAAAATGTTAACGCGAAACCGAGCGAGCTTGGGGAGGGCGTAGCTGCAATCGCACGAACCGTAGGTCGCAAACTCGTTTTTCAGCCGGTCGTCATCACCCATCAGGTGGGCCGCGATCTGTTCGATTTGAGTCAAATCCAAGACACCAGTGGCCGTTTCGACGGGAAATTCCTCAAGGACGCCGTGCTCTTCCACGATAGGCGGCCGGCCAACAGCGAAGAGCAGATCGGAAATGCCTTCGCTGCTGCTGATCATCGCTGAAAGCAGAGCATCAATAAGTTCTTTATTCACAAGGCCGGAGACGCTGGAGAGATAACTTAGCGAGAATTGTGCCCAGCAGGGATGTGGATAACCCGTAAGAACGTCACACGCAGAGTGAGCCGATGCTGCGATCCTATCCGGGAGAGGGCGCATTCTGATTAAAAAGGCGCTTTTCTCTTGAAAACTTTGCCCTGATATTCAGTTTCAGATTCCCGCATATGGACGCTTCCTCTGGCCTCGCTCCTCACCCGCACGCCCAACACGATCCGCATCATCACGATGCCGGGCACGACCACCACGAACTTCCATTCTGGCGGAAGTACATTATCTCGACCGATCACAAGGTCATCGGGATCCAGTACGGCATTACCGGATTGATTTTCCTGTTCTTCGGTTTTTCGCTCATGATGCTGATGCGTTGGCAGTTGGCTTACCCGGGCCAGGCTCTGCCTGTGATTGGGAATTGGATCGGTCACGTCTTCGGACCAGGCAGCATGCCGGACGGCAAGATGACGCCCGAGTTTTACAACTCGTTAGGCGCAATGCACGGCACGATCATGATCTTTCTCGGCATCGTGCCGATCGCATTCGCCGCCTTCGGAAATTTCGTCGTGCCTCTCCAGATCGGCGCACCGGACATGACCTTCCCGAAAATCAATATGGCGAGCTACCAGGCTTTCTTTTTCGGTGGCGTTGTCATGCTCATCAGCTTTTTCGTTCCTGGTGGCGCCGCGAAAGGCGGCTGGACCTCCTACACGCCGCTCGCGGTCATCGCCGATAAGGGGCCAGCTTACGATCCAATTTTCAACGGCCAGACGCTCTGGCTGATCGGCTTCATTTTGCTGATTACATCATCGCTCCTCGGCGCGGTCAATTTCATCGCGACCATCATTCAGCTTCGCGCCAAAGGGATGACCTGGATGCGTTTACCCTTCTTCGTCTGGGCGCAATTCGTGACCGCGTTTTTGCTTCTGCTGGCGTTTCCGCCACTCGAATCCGCAATCGTGATGCAACTGATGGACCGCGTGGCCGGGACGAGCTTTTTCATGCCGAGCGGGTTGATCATCAACGGCGTACCGTTGCATAACAGCGGCGGTGGCAGCCCATTGCTCTGGCAGCATTTGTTTTGGTTCCTCGGCCACCCCGAAGTCTACGTGCTCATCCTTCCGGGCATGGGGATCGTCGCCGAGATCATCGCGAACAACACGCGCAAGCCGCTCTGGGGTTACAAGTCGCTCGTCTTCGCGGCGCTCGTCCTGGGATTCCTCTCTTTCATCGTCTGGGCGCATCACATGTGGCTGACGGGGATGGGCTCGGTCGTGAGCGCTTTTTTCCAGACGACCACGATGATCATTTCCATTCCATCGGTTATCATCTTGAGCGCGTTCTTCATTTCGCTCTGGGGCGGATCGATCAGGTTCAATGTCCCGATGCTCTTCGCGACGGCGTTTTTGCCAATGTTCGGCATTGGCGGCTTGACTGGAATCCCGCTGGCCTTTAATTCGGCCGATCTTTATCTGCACGACACCTACTACGTGATCGCGCATTTTCATTACATCGTCGCTCCAGGAACGATCTTCGCCGTCTTCGCTGGAATTTATTTTTGGTTCCCGAAAGCGACTGGTCGAATGATGAATGAATTCTGGGGGAAAGTGCATTTTTGGCCCTCGCTCATCTGCATGAACATGATCTTCTTGCCGATGTTTCTACAGGGAATGCTCGGCATGCACCGGCGCTGGTATGACGGCGGGCAGGGCTGGACGCTGGCCGGCGAAAAAGTCTGGGGCTTGAGCGGGTTCCAATGGAACACGCCGATCTCGATTGCAGCCTGGGTCATGGGCCTGGCGCAGATTCCGTTCATCATCAATTTCTTCTGGAGCATGAAGCATGGGAAGAAAGTGAACGATAATCCCTGGGAGGCCACCACCCTCGAATGGACCGCGCCTTCCCCGCCGCCGCACGGGAATTTCGCCACGACGCCTACTGTTTATCGTGGCCCATACGAATACAGCCTCCCCGGCCGCGAGAACGACTTTACGATGCAAAGCGAACCGATGCGCGAAAGCGACCGCAAAGCGTACGAAGCCGCGGCCGCGGTGCATTAATCGCCAAGGACACCGCGACATGGAAATTCCCTACACGGTCACCGCCCGCCCGGATACGGGCCTCTGGAATGCCAAGGTTGGCATCTGGCTTTTCCTCGCTTCGGAAGTCATGCTCTTCGGCGGACTCTTCTCCGCTTACGTTTTTCTAAGGCTCGATGCTGCCCCGGGCGCGTGGCCCCATGGATTATTGAACGTGCCGGTCGGCACGATGAACACCGCGATTCTAATCGCGTCTTCCGTCACGGTCGTCATGGCGTGGGCGTCGCTCAAGATGCGCCGCTTCCGCGCCTACTGGTGGTACATGCTCGTCACGATCTTGTGCGGCGTGACCTTTCTGGGAGTAAAGCTCATCTACGAGTGGCCCCAAAAATTCGAGCACTTCGGCGCCTTCATCAAGAAAGACGCGCTTGAGAAATATGAGCCCTATCTTGGGAACCACCACCTCGCCGAGAAGGGACTTGCGCCGCGGACCGAGATCAGCGGTCATTTGCATAATCACGAGGCGCTCCACGACGAGAACGTGAAGGAGTACGAGATCGCGCTCGATCCAGTGAACGCGGATCCGACCAATCCGCTAATGGATCGCCCGCATTTCCTCTACGTCCCGCCGACAGAAAAGCTCGCGAAAATCGAGAAGGCTGACGTGGAGTACGCGAACATGTTTCTGCCCAAGCACAGCGCCTATTTCGCGAGCTATTTCACGATCACTGGCCTTCACGGATTGCACGTGCTGGGTGGCGTGATTGTCTTCACCTACCTCTGGTTGCCCGTCGGGACAAAACTTTACAAGCGCAACCCCGAGCATCTCGCCAATCGAGTTGAGGTCGCCGGCTTGTTCTGGCACTTTGTAGACTTGGTCTGGATTTTCGTTTTTCCGCTTTTTTACCTACTTTAATCAATGGACGAATCGCACGAACCGCTCATCGCCGAGACAGCCGCCGCGACCACCGGAGATGCTTCGCACGACGAGCACGCCGCCCACGATGTTTCGAAACACATCCGCGGTTACCTCATGGTCGGCGGGACGCTCCTCCTCTTTACCGCCATCACCGTTTTTCTCTCCTACGTCAATTTCGGAACGCAAAAGGCCAATGTCGCGGTCGCGCTGCTCGTGGCCACCTTTAAGGCAGGCCTCGTCGCGGCGATCTTCATGCATCTCTCCTCCGAGAAGAGGATGATCTATCGCATCCTGATCTTCACCTTCTTCTTCGTCTCTGGACTTTTTTGGCTCATCTATCTGGCCTGGTACGATCCAATCACTCGCTAAATGTCGCTGAAAGGATTCCATATCGTTTTCATCACCGTCTCGACGCTGCTGGCGCTCGGTGTGGGCGCGTGGTGTATCTGGGTCGAGCGCATGGAGGGCGCCCCGGCTTTTCGAGCCGGCGCGATTTGTTCGTTTGTCGCCGCACTGGCGCTTATCGCTTACGGCGTTTGGTTTTACCGGAAAATGAAACGCCTTCGGATTATCACATGAGAACGAAGTTGCTCGTTGCGTTTACGCTCTTTCTCGGTTCGCAAATGGGGCAAATGCTCGCCTGCTCGGTTTGTTATGGCGCGAAAGATGGCAAGACCACCGAGCATATGGCAGTCGCGATTTGGGTTCTGATGGGGGTCGTCATGTCTGTCATGGGCGGAGTCGGAGCCTTCAGTTTCCATCTCTGGCGGCATGCCCACACGCCGCTCGAGCCGCATCAAGAATTGACCAACGAGGATTTGGATCAATATGACTAGGCTCGCGCTGCTCAACGAACTAATCGGGCTGCCGCCGAATGCTTCCGAGCACGGCTATCAAATCGATCATATCATCGAATTCAGCCATTGGTTCATGGGCGCGCTCTTTCTTGGCTGGTCGGCATTTTTCATTTACGTGCTCCTGCGTTTCCGCAAAGGCCGGCATCCGGTCGCGGATCACGAAGGTGTGAAGAGCGGTATTTCCACGCATTTGGAATTTGCCGTGGTGCTGATCGAAGCCGTCCTGCTCATCGGTTTCGCCATCCCGCTTTGGGCGAAGCGAGTCAATCAGTTTCCGGAAGACAAAGACGCGATTCTCGTCCACGCGATTGGTCAACAGTTTAACTGGAATTTTCATTTGCCCGGACCGGACGGCCAGTTCGGCCGACGCGATATCGCGCTCGTTTCCAATTCCAATCCGCTTGGCCTCGACTCAAAAGACCCGGCGTCGAAGGATGATATCGTGGTGCTTGGCGAACTGCATGTGCCAGTCGATCGACCAGTCATTATCGAGCTTTCCTCGAAGGACGTGATCCACAATTTCGCTCTCCCGCACATGCGGATGGCACAGGATGCGATTCCCGGCCAGATCATTCCGATGTGGTTTAAACCGATCAAGACCGGCAGCTACGAAGTGGTCTGTGGCCAGCTTTGCGGACTCGGTCATTACAGCATGAAAGGGATGCTTGTCGTAGACAATCCGGCGGATTATCAAGCCTGGTTGAAGGAACGTGTGGAACTCTCCGGATCGCAAACGGCGCCAGCGCCCACCGAGCGACCGCCCGTTGAACCTCCAGTCGGTCCGACACCCGGAACCGTGGCGCCACCCGGCGCTCCCAAAACCGCAAACCCGAGCGGCCAGCCCGACGCCAAACCCGGCGAGCCCCCGAAAGCTCCGAGCCCCAGCGGACATTAGGTTTGCCGGCTTGCGCCTGAATTTCTTCCGGTAGGGGCGGTCTATGACCACCGAATTCTTGCACTTTTGCGTTACGTGGCCGAACCAACCTCGATGCCTGCGACGGTCATAGACCGCCCCTATAGAAGATGGCTTCATCGTTTCGCCTTCTTCACGGCCATCGCCACGCTCTTTCTTATTTGCAGCGGCGGCATGGTCACGAGCAAAGGAGTTGGTCTCGCTGTTCCCGATTGGCCAACGACTTTCGGTTACAACATGTTTCTCTTTCCTATTTCGAAATGGGTCGGCGGAATATTTTTCGAGCACATCCATCGGCTGGTTGCTTCGACCGTCGGTTTTCTCACGATCATTCTGGCCATCTGGTTGTGGCGCCGAGAAAGTCGCCGCTGGCTCCGCAATCTGGGTTTTGCAGCGCTCGGTGCGGTGATTTTGCAAGGCGTGCTCGGCGGATTGCGCGTTACCTTGTTGAAGGATGAGATCGGAGTCTTTCATGCCTGCCTTGCGCAGGGTTTTTTTGGATTGCTCATCGTCATCACACTTGCGACGTCGCGATTATGGCAGCGTATTTCCGCTAAAGGTTTCCCATCCGGCGCCGCGCAATCTTTGGCGCGCGTCGCCATTCTTACAACGAGCGTGATCTACGCGCAGCTTGCCCTCGGCGCGACGATGCGGCACGAACATCGTGATCTCGCGATTCTTGATTTTCCCACCGCCTACGGTCAGGCCATTCCTACTTTGACGACCGCGAGGTTGGCCGAGATTAACGCATGGCGGAACGCACGCGCTTTATCGGAGGTTGCGCCGTTTCACATCTGGTTGCAAATGGCTCACCGTTTTCTCGCTTTGGTCATTGCCACCGGCGTGGTCGCGTGCTTGATCCGGGCACGCGCGGCGGAACTGCGCGACACGCCACTCGCGCGATTGTCAGACGCGTGGTTCCTGCTCCTGGCCTGTCAGATCACATTGGGGGCATGGGTTATCTGGAGCAACAAAGCGGCTGACATTGCGACGGCTCACGTCGCGATAGGCGCAACGATGCTTGCCTTGGGCGTCGCCATTTCAACAATCTCCCTGCGGCTCTCGCAAAACTCGGAAGCGGTGCCGACGCAGCACAGCTATCTCGTCTCCGAAAACCTGCACGCGTCATGAAAACTGCCGCGATTCCTCCGGTAAATGTTGAGTCAACAGTCATCGAAAGTGAAACGCACCGGCGCGTGGGTTCGGATTTCGCGGAACTCGTCAAAGCGCGATTGACTCTTTTGGTTCTACTCACCACTGCGGTCGGTTTTTATCTGGGTGCGGTTGGCTCAATCAAGTACGTTGCGCTTTTCCACGCCGTCTGCGGGACTGCACTCGCCGCTGCTGGGGCTGCCGCGCTGAATCAATGGTGGGAACGCCGGCTCGACGCGCTCATGCAGCGCACAAGAACGAGACCAATTCCCGCCGGTCGCATGCTCCCGCGGGATGCGTTCATTGTCGGGAGCCTGCTGGCGATCGCCGGAGTAACGTATCTCACGATCGCATGCAACGGGCTGAGCGCCGTCCTCGCAGCGCTAACGATAGCCATTTACATTTTCGGTTACACACCGTTGAAACGCATCAGCACGGCGAACACGCTGGTGGGTGCAATTCCAGGAGCGTTGCCACCGATGATTGGCTGGGCTGCCGCCCGCGGACGACTGGATCCCGGCGCGTGGAGTCTTTTCGCCATCCTCTTCTTCTGGCAATTGCCACACTTTTTCGCCATCGCCTGGATGTACCGGGACGATTATGCTCGGGCTGGATTTCAGATGGTGTCGAGGGGGGACGAGACCGGAACACGTAGCGCGAGCCAGAGCGTTTTCTTTTGCATTGTTCTCCTTCTCGTCGGCGGGATCCCCGCTTTCCTCGGTGTCGTCAGTTCGATTTACCTCTTGGTTGAGCTGATCCTCAATGGATTGTTCATATTCGTTGCGATGCGATTTCTGCGCACACAAGTGGCCGCCGATGCGCGTAAGCTCTTTCTTGCGTCGATCGTCTACCTGCCCTTGCTTCTCATTGCACTCGTCCTGACCAAATCATGAAATCGGAAACCGCGACCGTCCCCCTGACGCACCCGACGCCGAGAAGTTCGACGGCGTGGAAGGCGACTCTGATTCTCATCCCGATCGTGACCGCTGGCCTGCTCCTTTGGTTGCGTCAGGCACAGGTGCAGCAGCTGACCAACCGCACCATCTCCTCCTATGGAGCTCTCCCGTCTTTCGAGCTCGTTAATCAAGACGCCGAGCCATTTGGTTCCGCGCAATTGGCTGGAAAAATCTGGATCGCTGATTTCATTTTCACGAGTTGCCCGGGTCCATGCCCCATCATCAGCAGCCGGATGAGCGAATTGCAGAAGCCGCTTGAAAAGACCGACATTCATCTCGTTTCCTTCACTGTCGATCCGGAAAAAGATACACCGGAAGTGTTGCGCGTTTACGCGGAAAAGTTGCACGCCCAGCCAAAGCGTTGGGATTTTCTGACTGGCTCGCGCCCCGCAATCTATGCGCTAACGCGCGACGGATTTAAGCTCGCCGTTTCGGAAGGCAGTGACGAAACAGGGATGCCGGTCCACAGCACTCGCGTCGTGTTGGTCGATCGGCACGGCACAATCCGCGGCTACTACGACGCGCTGGCGCCGGATGCCGTCACAAAGTTACTCGCCGACGCGAACCATCTCTTTCGCGAACAGCCGAAATAATCTGAATCACGCCGCTGGCTCGGGCGGATACGCGGTCGGTCCCTCGGCACAGACGAGTTGCAGATATTCCTGGTATTCGCCCTTCGGCAACCCATCGACGATTCGCTCCAGTTCCGACTCATTGATAAAGCCCATTCGGAACGCGACCTCTTCCAGACAGGCGATTTTCAGACCCTGCCGATGTTCAATCGTCGCGATGTAATTTCCCGCTTCGAGCAAGCTGGTTTGCGTTCCTGTGTCCAGCCACGCCATCCCGCGCCCCAATAACTTTACGTGAAGTCCTTTTTGCTTGAGATAAACTAAATTGAGATCGGTGATCTCCAGTTCGCCGCGCGCTGACGGCCGCAGATCCCGGCAAAATTCCACGACGCGGTTGTCGTAAACATACAGCCCGGGGATCGCGAAGTGGCTCTTGGGATGTTTCGGCTTCTCCTCGAGGCTAAGCGCGCGACCGTCGGGGCCAAACTCCACTACTCCATAGCGCTCGGGATCGCGCACCTGATAACCAAAAATGCAGGCGCCGCGCTCAAGGGCGAGCGCTTCGCGAAAGAAGTCTAGTTTCCCGTAGAAAATGTTGTCGCCCAGGATTAGGGACGCGCCGGAATCGCCGAGAAACTTCGCGCCGATGAGGAACGCCTGGGCAATTCCTTCCGGCTTTGGCTGCGCGGCGTAATCGATCCGGATTCCGAGCCGTGAGCCGTCGCCGAGATAATCCTGCAGCATCGGTAGGTCCTTTGGCGTGGAGATAATCAACACTTCCCGCAACCCGCCGAGCATCAGAGTGGCGAGCGGATAGCAAATCATCGGCTTGTCGTAAACGGGCAGCAGCTGTTTGCAGACAATCTTGGTCAGCGGATAGAGGCGGGTGCCTGCCCCCCCGGCGAGAAGAATTGCTTTTTTATTCATGCGAAAAGGCGATCACGCCCCGGAGCTCCAGCGATCGAGCAGATCGGCCCATTCCTGCCAAAAACGGGCGCGGCGAGTCAAACCGATCCTGCTCACCGGTTTCAACCAACGCAGGCTTCGGACCCAGACGCGATTGCTGCCGGCGCGGTCGAAGACGAAAGGATCGCCCAGGTGCTCGCTTAATTTGCGATCGGCAATTCGACCACCCACGGCATGCCGCAGCGCATTCTCGATGACCTCGCGCGAGACCAGCGGCTTCGCTTCAATCGATGCGCTCAAAGTGACCCGGAGCAATTTCTTCAATAGAACTCCGCAGATCAACGCGCCCGAGCTGGTCGCGTGCACGTGGGAAATATTCTTCTGGGCAAACATCCGCCGCAAAGTGATCGCAAAACGCGCTTGCCGCAAAAAGAGGTCGACCGGTGCGCGAGCGGTTTCATTCGCGCGATCGTCTTCCAAGGCGAGCACGAGCTTTCGATTGGCCTGCCATTCGGCTTCGATCGCCATCGCGTCCGGGAGAAATTCGAGCTGAAGCGCCAATCGGTTCATCCCGGCCGTCCGCCGGAGGCCGGGCGTGAATTCGCAGACGAATGCCGTCACTGCATGGTTTCGTTTCTGAAGTTCAAACAATTCCGTTTCGATCGAAGGCGACGTGTCATCGGGCCACCGGTCGATCAGGTAAGCAATCCTTGTTCGAGGTGAAGAATTTGGCGGGCTCTCCGCCGCCGGGGCCGCGGCGCGTCCGTGTTTTTCGAAGAGTTCGATCAGCGGTCGGACCGTCGTTTCCACTTTGAAGTAATCTTCGATCCGCGTGCGCCCAGCTGAGCCGTAACGTGCTCTCAGCTCGCTGTCCCGGCAGAGAATCTCCAACGCGTCGGCGAAAAGACCGCTCTCGCCGGCCCGGACCAGCAATCCCGTTTCCTTATTGACCACCGCTTCAGGAATCCCGGCCACCGTAGTCGAGACCACGGGGCGCGCGGATGCCATCGCCTCCAGGATCACAGTCGGAAAGATGTCGCTCGCGTTCGCATCGTCCACGGTTGAGGCCAGCGCGAAAACATCACACCGCTGGAGTTTCTCGATGACACGGTCTTGCGGCAAGGCGCCGTGCAACGTCACAAGGCCGCCGAGTCGCAAATCATCAATCCGTTGTTGCAAACTTTCGCGCAACGGCCCGTCGCCGACGATTTCACAGCGGAACTGGACGCTCCGCCGCCGCATTTGTTCGCACGCTTCGATCAAGTATTCGAAACCCTTAAACGCAACCAGCCGCCCGACGCTCAGAATTTGGACGGACCCAGCGACTTGAACGGTCGCTGCGGGTCGGAAAAAATTGGCGAGGTTCATTCCGTTATACACGCGATGAATCTTATCCGCTGACCCCGGACAGCGTTGCGCCATCAAGCCGCGACTGTATTCGGTCTCAACCGCGACGAACTCAGAGGCGTCGCAAATCTCCCGGAGGAGATCGTCGTTGCCGAGATCAGCCATAAAATCCTGACCGTGCGCGGTGATGCTGAACCGGATGTTCGCCATCGCTTTCAGAAAGAGGGCGGTATGCGCCGCGCGGTTCGCGAAGTGCACGTGAAAGTGGTCGATTTTGTTTCGCGCAAACAGTTCGGCGAAGTAGCTGGCGTTTCGAGCACGCGTCGCGGCCTTGACCCCGTTGCCGTATTTTCGTTCGTGCGTCGCGATGAGCGCCTCCGGCCATCGATTTTCCGCGCGAGTTTTTTCTTCCCAGAGCCGCAGGATCGGCTGCGGCGGCGCGTAATAAATGGGGGCCTGCAGCCTGCCGGCATGCGCGTGTCGAATGCTCGTGAGTGGCGGATGGATCGAACCGACCATGAGGGCAAATCCCAGATGTTCGAGCGCGAGCATCTCCGTGTCGCAAAAAGTTTGCGAGAGAACGGGATAACGCGAGTAGAGATAAGCGAGTCGCATTGGACTTTCGCGGCATGATCAAGCCACGGCGCTTAAATAGCAACGCACTGTCGGGCGGGTCGCTCGACTCCGCCGGCCGATCCCACCTACGAAAACCGGACGTCTTTCCCCGGATCCATCTCGAAATCGAGGGCAAGAGAATCAGAGGTGTTTGGCTTGATCACTTCCTCCATAAATTTCACATGGATCGGATCCTCGCGGAAGATCTCGTACCGGTCCATCGATTCGAAATCGATCGCGATAAAGAAGGGCCAGGGCAATTCCGGATCGATCCGTTTTCCGCATTTAATGCTTAGCACCTCTGGAATCTTCAGGAGTTGCATGCGCGTGTTCATCATCATCTCTTCGATCCGCGCAAGAGTGACCTCGGGCTTGAGCTTGAATAAGACGATGTGATGCACCATGGGGGCTTAGCTTTAGGTGGAGAGCGCCTGGCAGGCAAGCCGGAAACCGGCGATTTAGCGAAGGTCCCTTGAGCCGTCTGGTTGGAAACCAGCCGCTATTTCTTCCAGTCCAGTGCGCCCTTCTTCAGTGCGTAGACGTATCCGACCATCAGGATCGTGATAAAGCTCAACATGCTCCAAAGGATCAGCTTGCTTTCGACGACCATCTCTTTGTAAACGACCGCCCACGGATACATGAACACGATCTCGAGATCGAAGAGAATGAAAAGCATCGCGACCAGGTAAAACTTCACGCTGAAGCGCGGCTGCGTTTCGCCCTGCGGCACCATCCCGCACTCGTATGCGGTATCTTTCACGCGTGTGCGTCGGCCGGCCATGCCGAGGAGCACGCTGACGAGCAGCGCGGAGACTGCAAAGCCGATCGCGACCCCAATGTGCAGTAGCAATGGAAGATAATCGTGAATCATGATTGTTCAGGCAAGCGCGGTCGGCCGGGCTGAAGCGCTGGTTTACTTGGCCGCGGCGGCGGCCCGGGCGATGGCGGCGGTCCTGGCGCTGGCGGCCGCGGCGGCCGCGGCGGGAATATGTCCGTTCTGTGGAGCGATCGCTGCCGCGAGAGCCGCCGGAAGCCCTTTGTATTTCTTGCCGGTCTTTCTCACCGCGCCACGCGCCACAAGATTTTGCAGCTTCTCATACGCTCGCAGGCGAAGCATCTCCTCGCCACCGCTGGCCGCATTTCGCGCGCGCAGATTTTCGTGCACGATATCGAAGAGTTGCTTGAACTCGAACGATGCACGCCGGGAAAGCACCGCAACTAATTCCTCTGTCACAAGATCAGGAACTCGGCGCGAGAATGCATTTTTCTTGAGAATAGCCATAAGGCGAAAATGATATCACATTTTGCCCGTAACGCAGCAGATTTCTCCCGCCCAGCCGTTTAGGGTTGGCTCAGCGCGCGATCCCAGCGCGCCATTTGCTCCGGCGACGCGTCCGGGCCTGAGGAGGGAGAGACCGACGACGATGCCGCCGGGGCGATTGCGGGCGCCACCGGAGAACCGGCCGGTCCGCGAGTCTGCCCGCGCGTTTGGTAGTGATAAAGCACCGCTGCCGCTCCGCCAAGCCCGCCCACACCGATGATCGTTTGGTAGACGGTGACCGGACCGACCGACTCTGCGATGTATCCGTCTCCGTCATAACTTTGCGACATCACAATCGGGCTAAGATGCTTCGTGATGACTTCGGGGGCGGGCAGCTTGTTCAGATCGACCGTCTCGGCGATCCCGGGCAGAAAGGCCGCGCTCATGAAAAGCATTGGTCGCAAAGTCGCATCCATTCGGGTGTAGATAAGGGCGGGGTCGATGTAGGTGAACGCCTGCTTGGCTGTGGGAACCGCACGTTCGGCATTCTGGAAATTTTTTGAAGTGGCCAGCTCGGAATTTCCATTCGCGCTTCGCTTCATCGCGGCTTCCACCGATCCCGCGTCCGCACCCGCCACCAACATCCGGTCCGACAATCCGATCGTGGGCGAAAGGGAGAAGAATTGCCCGCCCGAGCGCGTGGAAAAATATTGTACGCCATCTTTTTCCTGATGCGTCCAGGCGGCGGAGTCCTCATTCGCCGTTGTGATGACGCTCACAATTTTGTTCGCCTTCGCCGGATCTTTCACGGGAAGGGTGGCAAAGAGCGAAGGCCAGTGAGAGTTCGCCGGCCAATCGCCCACCCAACTCAATTCCGGCCCGAAGGCGCTGTTCCAACCTTCCAGAGTTATGCCATTCGACGAAAGGGCGTTGGTGATTTTCTGCAAACCACCCATCCACCCGAGGGCGCCCTGCGAACTCGGGAGTGGCACCGGCTTCGTCAAATTCAAAAAGCCGGCAGCGTAGAGAAATGTGTCCTTCGTCGCAATCGGAAGCGACACGCGCATAAGATTGCCCGCGTCCAACAATTTCGGCATGCCAACGAAAATCGTGTCTCGGATTTTTCCGCCATCGAAAGAGGTCGCACCGCAAAGGCTGCGGATTTGACGTATCGCCCTCAGCTGATCGGCTGATTCATTCGCGTCTTTGTCCGCGAGAGGCATCAGCTTCTCGACCACTCGATCGATCCGCGCAAAGGCCAGCGCCGTGTAGCTCGAGGGCATTCGCTTGGCTGCCGCGGCGAAAACGTCATCCGCCGCGAGCGCACTGTTGGGGTCTTTGACCCGGCCATCCACGCGATCCAACAGCGACTTCAACTGCTCGGGATCGTTCGCGACAAAGAACCATTGACCGTCGCGCACTGTGGAGAGATGGACGATACCCGCGGTGTCGGCCTGGATCTGATGGCCCTGGTAATCCACGGTTTCCCGTTTGAAATCCGGCGTCTTGCCGAGCAACTTTGCCTTCCAGTTCGCCACGATTTTTTCCGCGTTCCCAGGGTCTCCTTTGAACCGGAACCCGCCCACTATTTTCCACGCGCCATATTCAATAGTGAGCACGGCGACAAACGCGTCCTTCATCTGGAGGGATTCACATTCCTGAAGAGTTGGTGCCAAGGCCTCGTTCATGGGAATTTTCGCGCGGGGTTTTTGCAGGAAATCCTCCACGGCCGGTTCAGTCCAGATTTGGTAGAGATCCGTCTGATGCAATTCCGCGCGCGACCGGTTGAAATCCGGCATGTGCACAAACGCGAGAGTGTCTTTCGGAAGGAGCGCGGCGACTGCGGCGCTCGAAGTGTGGCGGGACCGGTAGAGGCCCATCCAGATGGCGCCCGCCGTGATCATCGACACGATGACGAGCAGCTGAAATCGTTTCATAGGCGGACATTGTAGCGCGGTCTACCGCCGCCGCGAATTTTTCCGGGCAGGCCGCGCTGCGGTGTTCGTTCGTGGTCGGACCGCCGCGAACCTTAGCTGAGAGGACGGCGCCGCGCGCCGCCCATCAAGCCCGCGGATGAAACTTCCGGTGCACGGCTTTCAACCGTTGCTGGTCCACGTGCGTGTAAACCTGCGTCGTCGAAATATCGGCGTGGCCAAGCAGTTCCTGGATGATTCGCAGGTCCGCGCCATTGCTGAGCAGGTGCGTCGCGAAACTATGGCGGAGCAGGTGCGGATAAATATTCATCTCCAGTCCCGAGTGCCGCGCGAGCGTCTTCACGATTTGCCAAATGCGAACAGTCGTAAGCTTCGTCCCGCGGCGCGACAGAAAAATCTCGCTCCCGCTGCGGCGCTTCACCAGCTTCGGGCGTTCCGTCGTGATATAGGAGGTGAGTGCATGACACGCTTTCCTTCCCACCGGCACCAGGCGCATCTTGTTTCCCTTGCCGGTCACGCGCAGAATGCGCTCTTCGAAATTCAGATTCTCGAGGCGTGCATCCGCCAATTCCGAAATTCGCAGCCCGCTCGCGTAGAGCAGTTCCACGATCGCGCGGTCGCGCAACCCGAGCGGATGTTTCGTATCGATGCTTTCAATCAGGCATTCGACTTGAAGCTCGTTCAGCGTCTCCGGCAGATAACGTTCAATTCGTGGCAGCGTAAGCGTTTCCGTTGGGTCGCGTTCGAGCGCGCCCTTCCCGCTCAGAAACCGAAAGAAAATCTTCAACGCCACGACGACCAGTTTGATCGACGACGCCGAGAGTCCGCCCTTCTTTCGTATCGAAAGGTACTCACTGATTAGCGGCTGCGTCACCTCCCAGGGGACCGTAATTTTTCTGGCACTCGAACACCAGGCCGCGAACTCGGTCAGCGACCGGCGCGTGGAGAGTTGATAATTACTCGAGAGACCGCGCTCCGTTGCGAGGAAACGGATAAACGAATCAATCTCCTGTTCCACTTAGGCATTTAGCGAATCAGCGATTGGGTGATTTTGGAAGTGCGAAGTTCGATCTTTGAGTCGCCTCATTCGCCATTCGACGTTCGAAGGATTGACAAAGAGAGAGTGTGTTCCGAACGTTGATCACATAATGAGTCTTGATCTCAATTCGCTCCTCAAAGATTGGCCCCATGAAACCGGCGCGATCAAAGTGCGTAAAATCGTCGGCCTGGATGGCAACGAAAAATTGCAGCTCCGGATCGACCTCGGCATTCTGCAGATGGAAGTGACCGGCCGGCCCGATGGGCAGCGGCCGCACAACTGCGAGTCGTTGCTCGTTTATCATCAACGCCGCGCCGAGCGAGCCGAAGCGCGCGGCGAGAACTACGAGCTTACGCCCGAGCAATGCAACGAGCTCCAGCAGGAAGGCATTCAGTACTATCACCGTTACCTTAGTCTTTTTCAGATCAACGATTTCCCCGGCGTGATTCGTGACACGCAACGCAACCTCGATCTCTTCGCCTTCGTCGCCGAGCACGCCGACCGCGACGAGCTTATTTGGAGCTTCCAGCAATTTCGTCCCTACGTGTTGATGATGAACACGCGCGCCAAAGCTTCGATCCTCCTCGGCGAAGGCCGGTTTGGCGACGCCATGCGCGAGATCGAGCGGGGCCGCGATGCCATTCAGGAATTCTTTCAGCAATCAAATTTTCCGGAGCTGGCGACGAAAAGTTCCGAGCTCGCCTTTCTTGAGGAGTGGCTCGAGGAAGTCAGCTCGAAACGTCCGCTCTCGAAGCTAGAGATCATGCAGCGCGAGATGGAGGTCGCTATCGCAAGCGAACTCTATGAGCGCGCCGCCGAGCTGCGCGACGCAATCAAGCTACTGAAAACTCCAGACACGGCAGCTTAGTAGTCCGCACATTTGCAGGGCGTTTGTATCAAACGCCATGCCACATGGTTCGCCGAGAAAATCTGCGTTCATCTGCGTAATTTGCGGATAACTTGAATCGTGTGGCTCGGAAAACTGGCGGAATGAAAAAGCAACGCCGTGTGTCCGTTGGCGGCCGCAAGGCTCGTCACGGCGAGAGGCCGCGAATCGTTAGGCCTGCGCAGGCGGCGAGGAGCTTTGGTCGGAGTGAACTATTGATAGCGGCAGCGTTGGCCGTTGCCACTCTCGCGGTTTACGGGCAGGTGATCAGTCATCAGTTCATCAGCCTGGATGATGATGTCTACATTCGGGACAACCCGATGGTTGCCGGCGGGTTGACCCTGAAAGGGATCGCCTGGGCTTTTACGACTTTTCATGCGGCAAACTGGCATCCGCTCACCTGGCTGTCGCATATGGTGGACAGCCAGATCTTTGGTCTGAACGCAGGTGGACACTTGTTCGTGAACGGGCTGATCCATGTTTCGAATACGTTGCTCCTTTTCTTTTTTTTCCAGCGAGTAACTGGGGCCACCTGGAGAAGCGCGATCGTGGCGGCCCTCTTCGCCCTGCATCCGCTGCACGTCGAATCGGTTGCGTGGGCCGCCGAACGCAAAGATACATTGGCGACCTTCTTCGGGTTGCTGAGTTTGCTGGCCTACGCTCGCTATGCGGAGGCAATTTCGTGGAAGCGATACGCCCTGGTTGCGCTTTGGCTGGGCTTAGGCCTCATGGCGAAACCCATGCTGGTGACGTGGCCCTTCGTCTTGCTCTTATTGGATTACTGGCCGTTCCGCCGCCTCGAGTGGCGGCCGGCGGATGGGATCAGGCGATTCGCAGGAGCTTGGCTGCCGCTGATTCGCGAAAAGCTGCCGCTCTTCTGTCTGGTCGGTGCTTCGATGGTCGTCACCTACCTGGCGCAAGCGCATGGAGGAGCGGTTCGAGGACTTGTCGACGCGCCGCTTTCGTTGCGTCTGTCTAACGCGTTTGTATCGTACGCCAAGTACCTTCTCTTGACGGTCTGGCCCAGCGGCTTGGGTGTCTACTATCCGTTTTCTCCAGCGGGTGTGCCGGGCTGGCAAGTTGCCGCAGCCTTGGTTCTCCTCTCGGCCATAACCGCAATGGCGCTTCAACAGGCGAGGAAACGGCCATATCTCATCATGGGATGGCTCTGGTTCCTGGGGACATTGGTTCCGGTGATCGGGCTGGTGCAGGTCGGTGGCCAGGCGATGGCAGATCGCTACCACTACATTCCTTCCATCGGACTCTTCGTGGCTCTCGTCTTCGGCCTCGCGGATCTGGCGATCGCATGGTGTATCGGGCGCGTCAGCATCGCTGTAGTGTCGATAGCCGTGCTCTTGCTCTCTGGATCTCTGACCGCGCTCCAGATCAGCCGATGGCGTGATAGTATGACCTTGTTTGAATATACCTTGTCGGTCACTTCCGACAACCTGGTCGTCCACTACAATCTTGGTCACGTTCTGGGTCAGCAAAGAAGATACGATGAAGCCATTCCACATTTCGAGGAAGCATTGCGAATTAAGCCCGACTTCTTCGACGCGCTCATCAACGTGGGCGTCACTCTCTTGGAACAAGGCAAGCCGGCCGAGGCCATCTCCTACTACCATCGAGCCCTGGGCGTTGAGCCGGACTCCGCCAAAGCGCATATGCAGCTCGCGCTGGCGTTGGTCAAACAGGAAAAGGGGGATGACGCCCTGCAGCAGTTCTACAAGGCGCTGGAGCTTGCCCCGAACGACCCTGATATCCGCACGAATCTTGGGCTGATGCTGGCGCGTCAGGGCAAGCTTTCGGAAGCAACCGCACAGCTGAATGAGGCATTGCGGCTCAATCCGACAAGCGCCGAAGCGCACAACAATCTCGGACTCGTTTTTCTAATGGCGGGGCAGCCCGAAAAGAGTCTTCCGCATTTTTCCACGGCGCTACGTCTGAAACCGAACTTCACGGTCGCTTCGGACAACCTAAGGCGGGCGCAGAGACAGATCGACGCGCGCCAAAAATGAAACGGCAGTTGATAATCCGCCGCTGCTTCGCTGACAAAATTGCGTTCCTCTGCGTAATCTGCGGATACCTTCCTCTTCGTGAGCAGCGCTAATCCCAACATCATTGAGCGCAAGGAGCGTTGGGCGCGCAAGATGAGCGGTAAAGCGAAACCGATCAACCGCTCGGAGAACCGGTTGCCGCCCGGTCAGCACCTCACTTCCGGATTTCCTGTCCTCGATCTCGGCATTCGCCCGGACATCTCATTGGAAAAATGGCGGCTCGAAGTCAGCGGTTTCGTCGAACATCCGAAAACCTTCACCTGGGAAGAATTCAACGCGCTGCCGCGGTTCGAGGACGTGAGCGATTTCCACTGCGTCACGACCTGGAGCAAATTCGATTGCCGCTGGAGCGGCGTCGCGTTCTTCACTCTTGCCGAGATCGTGAAAACGAAGCCCGAAGTAAGACACGTCCTCTTCACGAGCTATGACGGTTACAGCACCAACGTCCGGCTCGAAGATTGCATGGACGACGACGTTCTCATCGCCACACATTTCGACGGCCAGTCAATTCCACGCGAGCACGGCGGCCCGGCGCGCGTCATCATCCCGAAACTGTACGCCTGGAAAGGCGCGAAGTTCGTGCGCTCAATCGAGTTCGCGTCCGAGGATCGGCTCGGTTTCTGGGAACTGCGCGGCTACAGCAACACCGCCGATCCCTGGACCGAGGACCGGTTTTCCTAGATGTAGCGCGGGCGCCGGCCGTAAACGGGGTGGTGTCCCAATTTGAAATGGCGATGAGGGATCTATTGCCGCGATTTCTATCTGCCTCGCCCGGTAATACCGTTGGCTATTCGGAAACGGCCTCGAGCTGCTGATCGATTATCTCGCCGGTGAAGCGATCGATCGCAATATGCAACCAATAGCGTTTTTCTCCTTCAACGACGAATTGCTGCGTGAGGTCCGTAGTTCCTCGAGGGTACCGTCCCGTCTGGGTGATCAAGTCAATTAGTAGCCCCCAAGTACGTGTCTGTGTGACCTCGGCGAGCGCGCGCGAAATTGTTTCCCTTGTTTCTTCGCTCGCCGTGAAAGGTGTATTAAGGACGACGCTGCACAGACGCGTGATTTCGGCCCGACTCAGTGCGGGTTGAGTTGTGGTCGCATTCACGATAGTTGTCGCCGCGGTTTTCGCGGCGGGGCTTGCGACCGGAGAAGCGCTCGGCGATGGCCCGATATTTTGCTCGGTCTGAAAAGCTCCGGTCAAAAGTGCGGTAATAACGGGAACGTCTTGTGTATTCAAATTGACGATGCCGGATCGAATAGGTGCGCTGTTGTAGGTAAACAGGTCAAGTATGGGAGCGTCTGGACTAGTGGCAGTATAGAAGTCGAGTGTCTTGGGGTTTGGCGAAGGGGTCGGAGTTGGACCTGACGCCGTCCGGAAAGCGTAACCGAACTCCCCAACATTGCGAAATGGCCGATTAAGCATCGCGTAGGTGGATATAGCAGGGGGAGGAGTGGGGGACATACCAGCAGGGGGTGGAAAAGGCGATGGTGTCGGCGAAGGCGATGCGCTGGGCCTGGCGGGATCTATGTTTTCCAGGCCAATAGCCCAGCCGCCGTTGTATTCTATCATGGTGGTCGTGGTCCCTGTTAACGGATCTGCAGCAGTGTCGTCATCATATTGATCAATCAGGGCGGCTCCGACCGAGAGGGTTGTTAAAATGTGGACGGGATCATCACCATTCGTCCGATTCATTGCATGGTTTAAGAGTTGGAAAAATTCCGGATTGCTCGTGAAAGCGGGAATATGATCTTGCATCGCATTTCCCGAAGCTCCGATGTATTGCCAGTGACCGGGGACTGCGGGGGTTGGCGGGGAAACTGCCCCTGCTGTGCCGTTAACCCATTTGAGACCAAAGTACCTCTGGATATCTGCAATCCGAGTCGTAGATGGATCCGGTTTAATTAGATTCAAGTTACCGACATAAAACCTCTGAGCGATCTCCGCCGTGCCGGCTTTCCACGTAGGAGTGTTCTTTTCGCGCGAGAATGTTCCGAGGTATTGCATCGCACCCGCACCAAAGCCGGCTTCCCGTTGAAGCTTGATAAGCTCAGTCCTGGTGATGAAAGCTTGATCGGTTCGATTGAGATAAACAGTCGGCGAGACCGTTCTGAAATCCTGACTGGTACCGATCTGAGGATTGCCGGCAAAGTAATTTACAAAACGGGATCCGGTGCCGCCTATGAAGCTTGGTAAGTCGAAAGTGAAGTTTGGGAAAGTGGAATAAGGATGGACCGTGGCATAATTTCTCCATCCGACGAGGGCGTTTATACCGCCGGCACTAAGTAGAGCGCCGCCTGCGGTCGTCGGTATGGCTCTGAGATCTGCGAACGCAACACTCCCTTTTCGACCGATGTCGCTAAGTGCCAAACCAGGCGTAGGCACTGGTGTGGGCCATGGGGAAGATGATGTATAATATGGGAAACCTGCGACGTTCACATCAAGCGTCCCTCCTTCGTCATAAACCGCGTATGCATATCTTCCGATTACCGAACTCGGAACGGGCGCCGAATTCGGCCCCTGCGGCGTCAGCAATACCCAATCCGGTGCAGCGAAATTGGAGACTGGCGTAGAATCGTTTCCTAGCGAAGAGGCGCGCGGAAGTAAAAAGTGGCTATTCCAACGTGTCGATGTGATTTCGCCGCGCTTTGGGCTTGCGGACGGCGCCGGCCCAGAGCTGAGACTTGACGTGCGCCCGGTTGGGTCTCCTTGAACACTGCGCCGAATTAAGTTTGGAAACGGTGTTCCGCCGGCAAGGGGTGTGCCCCACCGTTGCGGCTGAATGTTGGTCGCCGTGACTATCGCCCGGTCGGCAATTTCCTGCTTGAAATCGGTGACGACAATATCGAGGGCACTCCTTGCCAAAAGATCAGATTTTGTGTCCTGGAAGCTTGATTGGGCCAATTGGCGATCGATCCCGGCGCGGGTTAGATACGCCACCATCAGCCCGCTGAGGAGCACAACAAAGGCGAGAACAATGATGAGGGCCACGCCCTTGTTTGAGGCCTGATCGGCCGAAGATGAACAAGTCACTGGTCGGAAATATAAAAGGAGCGCTCGTAAAGACGGATACCGGAAATCGCGGGGCGTGGCATATTCGTAATGCTATCGAGCGCGGATTGCCATCGCGCCAAGAGCTCGCCGGGGCCCCATCCCGATGCATAATCGGGCAGGCTTTCGACCAGTGTCGCCATCTGTGAATGGGACAATAAAACTTTGCTTTTGGGATCAACGACTGCGATTGCCACCACGATTGCGGCGGCATCCTTTATTGCTACCGCGGACAACGAGGTCCAAGCGGTGGGATACGCAACAAGGCTGCCCGTTGTTTTCTCAAGATAATAATATTCAAAACGAAAGACCTGAGGTCCAATTGTCTCGTAAGTCCTTTTGGTAGGATCAGTGTCATCGTACGCGGAACTGCTTGCCACTGAGGGCCAAGTGCCGTGAATAGTGAGCGGAAGAAAGACAACTGGTATGTTAGTCGCGGACGCACCATTCCAATCCAGTCCCTTTCCCATGCGCTCTAAGCAATTGTAAGCAACTAAGCTAGAAGAATCGGAATTGACCCTATAGGCCACGATGGAAATCGGGCTTGGTGTTGTGGGGTAATATCCTTCAACAGCGCTGTAAAATCCCACCAAATCATTGCCAGTCATGGGCGTTCCAGCAGTCTTTACGTAATAGCTGACGTCGTTCCTTTTAACTATTTGGGCAAGATCCAGCGCCATACGCTCGAAAAACGGCCTTGCCTGAGCGCCTGCGTCCATTCGCTTGTTGCCTAGAGTCATAACGGAAGCGGCGTTATTGAGTAGCTGCGTGACCAGAAGAACGAGAAGCGCTAGCACACTTATCGCGACCAGCATTTCAGCCAGGGTGAATGCGGGATTTGCTCGTTGCGTCGAACGCATAACTCAATGCCGATCAAATGCGGCGAACGTTTCCACGAAGCCCGCTGGTATTGTTGTCGCCGGATCAACCAACGCAGGCCAAGTGATTTTTAGGCTAACGAACGTCGGCGCAAATGTACCGACTGGGCTGGCCGGAAATGTAATCGTTACCCGGTAGCGGGGAGTCGCATTCGGATCTGTCGGAGTCACGGCTCTTCCCTGGCCGTCGAAGTACAAGAACTTCGCGGTACCAAACGAGATGCCATATTGCGGGGACGTCAGGCTTGTTCTAGGTGTCCCACGGAGGTCTGCGGCGACGCTCGATAGCAATGAAGCCGCCGCAGTTTGCGAAATCGAGCTTTGGTTTGTTTGAACGCCCAGCGGGAGCAATCCGAACAGGGCGATCAAGCAGAACGCGGCGACACCAAGGGCAAGCGTCACTTCGACAAGGGAGAATCCCGCGAAAAAATGAATTCGTCGGCTCATCGCCTGTAAAGTTTTACGATACTGCCGAACCCGCTGATTTGGATCGCGATGATGTTGCCGTTATAGGTGGCTGTGGATGTGCCCGCACCGGTGGTAGCAGCCGGGACAGTGTTACCATGGGTCTGAAGCAACCCAATCTCGACAACTCGTCGAACATCATAATTGTTACCATTGATTCTGCTCTCGCTTCGCGGACTAAACTGGAGCGTTTTCAGGAAAGTGTATTGCGGAGTGGGGACAGGGGTTCCTACCGGATACTGAAACGGATATTGCGAATTAGTATATGGCGCAGCATTGGGAGATGCAGCGTTAAGCTCTCCAAACCGCGAGTAGTTATAACCTGCGGTAGGCTCGAACTGAAGTGCAGGACGAGTATCAAATGTGTCTCCCGTTCCAGTGCCAATTGCCAAGAGCGGAAGATGTAAATTATCGATCTTAACTAACTTGGCGACTTGCATCAGCTTTGTTGGATCAATCGCACCGGGCGTCGAACCGTACACCGTCGTTCCATCTGTTGAAGCGACGCTCGACATCACAAGCCGGCCGTTCCCTGCGGTCGGTAGATTTGTTGATGCGATTGAGCCGTTCTCTTCGTAGAATCCAACCCAGGCGTAGGTATTGTTTACTCTCGCGTAGGTGCGCGCCTGCTCAAGAACACCTTTGATGGTATAGGCGGCGTTTGTGAGGTCATTCGCCCCTTTAAGATTGGTGAAAGCCGGGACGAGGAATGCGGTCAAGACGGCGACGATCGCAATGACGACGACGAGCTCGATTAAGGTGAAAGCGTGCAGGTTGTGATTGGGTGGGGGAATCACGAGTCTAACAGCGGAACGTTGTCGACAAACTAATATCGCATCGCGGGCGGGAGCGGAAGACGAAAAATAGGGCAGATTCGAAAGAAACTTGGCGATTGAGCGAATCAGTGATTTAACGATTTCAAAAATCATCAATCCGCTGCATCCCCACCATCTACGGTCAATTCAGCGGTTCAGAGGGAGATTCGACGGTCCCGGGCCGCCGCTGCAGGAAGCGCACTGAACTTTTTACGTGGGTTTTCCGAGACAGAGAGATGGGGGCACGCTTCTAGCTTTTATGAGGGGGTTGTGCTGGAACACACGTTATCCGAGGAGGAGCATAGTCAGATCGTTCAGACGATCGAGATGTTTGAGGTCATAACTCAAACACAGCCTGACGATTATCAGTCGCTCGAAATCCTCAAGGAGGCTTATCAAAAGGTCGGCCGCGCGGCCGAATCGCTCAAGACTTCGCGCCGTCTGGCCGAAGCCTATTTTAACGTCGGTTCCTACACCCTCGCGATCCAGGAGTGCGAGGTCATTTTGCTCAAGGAACCCAACGCGCCGGAGATTCTCGCGATGCTCGGCGATATCGAAACGCGCTTGCAAGCGGCCGGTCATGCAATCGCGACGACCGGCTCGAAAAATGGGTTGATCGCGCCGGCAAGCACGAATGGGGCGCACGAGGGTGGTCTCGTGGACCTCCAGCACGGGAAGAACGCACAGCATTCGCAAGATCGCGGGGACGAGCATCTCGCCAAATTTTTGGTGATGCAGCAACTCTTTACCGAGGACCAGGTGACCAAGGCTGTCGAAACGGTCAAGCATCTGAACAAGGATTTGAGCGGGCAATCGCTCGCAGCATCGCTTCTGGACAAACTTTGCCGGCAAGACGTCGATAAGGTGGACCAGTCGCTCTCCGGCTTGATCGACCGGACAAAGTTTGCCTACGTGCCGCTCGAGTATTACGACATCGACCGGCAGATCGCGCGGATGTTGCCGGACCATTTAACGCTCGGCCGCCTCTATGTGCCGTTCGATTTGATTAGCCGCACGATCATGGTGGCGTGCTGTAACCCGTTCGACGCGGCCGGCCGTGAAGCGGTGCAGCAATCGCTCGATTACACCGTGACGTGGTATCTCGCGCGGCCGGACGCGATCATCAAAGCTCTGCAGGACATCTACCGGTTGGAAAGCCGGGTCTAATGCGCGCGACGACGATGAGAAGCAAATCCTTCGCCGAACGCATCGCTGATGTCCTTATCGAGGACGGTCTTCTTCTGCCGAACCAGCTCGAGGAAGCGGTCGGCATTCAGCAGAAGGAAGGTGGTCGGCTGCTCAAGATTCTGACGGACCGCCAGTTCGTGACAGACCAGGACATGACGGTGAGCATGAGCCGTTGCCTCAATACGCCGCTGATTAATCTCTCGAAGTTGCGCGTGCCGGAGGAAGTGATGTCGCTGGTGCCGCGCGAAATGGCAAGAGCGAACAAGCTCGTCCCGATCGCGCGCCTCAACGGCAAGCTCTTCGTGGCGATGGCCGATCCGACAAATGTGCTCGCGGTCGACGACGTGAAGCGGCGTGTGCAGCTCGAAATCGTTCCGATGATTGCGACGGAGAAGGCGGTCAGCGACGCGCTCGCGGGGGTGCATGGCGCCTCGAACATGAGCCAGGTGCTCAAGCAGGTCGCAGAAGATGTGGCAAATGCGGGCGAGGTGGAAGTGCAGTCGGCGAAGAACGAGGAGATCGATCTCGATCGGCTCGCGACGGACAGCGAAGACGCGCCCGTGATCAAAATCGTCAACCTGATTCTCGTCCAGGCAGTGAAGGAAAAGGCGTCAGACATTCACATTGAACCGTTCCAGCGCACGCTAAAGCTGCGTTACCGCATCGACGGCGAACTGATCATGGCGGAATCGCCGCCGAAGGCGCTTCAGCTCGCGATCACATCCCGCATCAAAATTCTCTCGGGCCTGAATATCGCCGAACGCCGGGTGCCGCAGGACGGGCGCTTCCGCATCAAGGTGATCGGCAAGGAAGTGGATTTGCGTGTCTCGATTTTGCCGACCGCGTACGGCGAGAAGATCGTCATCCGTATTCTCGATAAAGCGGCGCTCACCGGCAGCATCGACCAGATGGGCATGGACCAGGGTACGCTCGACAAATTCAAGAAGGCGATCGACGCACCGCACGGAATGATTCTCGTGACCGGCCCGACTGGTTCCGGCAAAACGACGACGCTCTACTCCGTGCTACAGGAGCTGAACAACCCGCAATACAACATCGTAACGGTCGAAGACCCAATCGAGTACGAGCTCACGGGCATCAATCAGGTCTCGGTGCGCAACGACATCGGTCTCGATTTCGCTTCGGCGCTCCGTTCCATCCTCCGGCAGGATCCGGACATCGTGATGGTGGGTGAGATTCGTGACAACGAAACAGCCGACATTGCCGTGAAAGCGGCGCTGACCGGTCACCAGGTCTTGAGCACGCTCCACACGAACGACGCGGCTGGTGCGATCACGCGTCTTGACGATATGGGGATCGAGCCGTTCCTAATTTCCAGCTCGGTCATCATGGCTTGCGCGCAACGACTCGTTAGGCGAATTTGCACGAACTGCCGCGAGGAGTTTGTGCCGGAGCCGGAAATCTTCGAACGCCTTTCGATGAAGGCGCCGGAGGGCGCTGTTTTCTATCACGGAAGCGGTTGCGAACGATGCAAGGGCCGCGGGTATCTCGGCCGCGTGGCGATTATCGAAGCGCTGCCCGTGAGCGAGTCAATCCGCCGCCTCATCATCAAGCGCGCCTCTTCCGCGGTCGTGAAAAATCAAGCAATGGCGGAGGGGATGAGAACTCTGCGTATGGTCGGACTCGACAAAGCGCTCGAGGGGGTCACGACGCTCGAGGAAATCTGGCGCGTCACGGGAGAGGACCATTAAATGACCATGACGATTCCATTCCTAAGCTTTTTCAAGAAGGTCAAGGACCAGGCCCTGGCTACGAAAGAGCGATCCGTCGCCGCACCGAAGCCGTTGGCGCCGCTCGAGAAGCCAAGCAGCGAACGCTTCAGCAAGACGGTGATGCCGAACGCGACGCGGGTGTTGCCACCCCAGGATCCATTTGAGATGGCGGCGCGTTCGCCGGTCGTGGGCGGTCAGATGTCGAACGCAAGCGTACTTGCGCCCGTCCGCCCACGCGATTTGCCGCCGGCCGTCGCATTGGCGCTCGAACCGAGGGTTGAACGCGTGATCTCGCTCGAGCTCGCAGACCTCGTGGCGCAAATGCCCGCTGATTACATCAAGCCGATTGAAAGCATCGACGGGACCCGCCGGATTCTCTTGAAGGCATCCGAGGTTGAAAGAGGAATGGCGAGTGGGAAACCGGCCGTTTCGCTTGCCACTATTTACCAGCAGGTGCCGGAAATTTTTCTGCGCTCAATCGCCCCGACCGATGAGGCGCAAGTGCAGCTTCCTTTCAAGAAGGTGCTCGAGCAATTCACGAGCTTGCAAGTCCGCAGCAATCAGGAGCGCCACCAGGCCGTTCCTCAAGTCGAGACGCCGTTCTTAAGGGTCACACTCGAGGACAACTCCCGTTTCGGCACGACAACCGAGGCGGTCGAGACTGCCGATCTGCCGCCGGTGCGGGTCGAGCCGCCCACGGCGGAAGCGTTTGCCGCCGCCGAGCCAGAGGCCGCCGGGAACGGGTTCATGCAGCATCCGAGGAGCGAAAACATGTCGGCCATGCCCACGCGCATCCCCTTCAAACTTTCACCGAATGGAACGGGCGGCCCCGCACCTGAGAGTGTTCCAGCCTCAAGCGGGCCGTCCGTTCCGACTAGTTTCCCATCCGCGCCGGCGCCCACGCGGATTCCGTTCAAGATGACGGCTCCTTCGGACGACCTGCGGCCCAAACATGAACCGTGGTTGACCGCGGAAAGCCTGGCGGCTTCGGCCGAGACAGCGGTTGCCCCGGCGACGGAGAGCAAGGCCGAAGTGAAGATCACTCTCGCGCTCAAGCCGATCTTGCAGGCGCTTCCGCCATTTCAATTGAGCGGCGACTCCGGCAGTCTTCCAGCCGAAGCGCAAATCGAACTGCCGTTTTCCCTGATCGAACCACAGCTCGCGGCCGGACGAATCACCGTGACGCCGGAGGTTTTTGCAGCGGGACTGCCGCCGGAATATCGAAGCCTCTTCAAGGACGGCGAGGCTGCGGATGTCATGCTGCCGCTGCACGAAGTCCTGAAGAGCCTACCCACGGCTTCCTTGCGCATGCGCGAAGACCAGGAAGAACAGGACGCAGGAGCAAATTTTGCCACGCCGTTTTCCGCGAAAGCAGAAGAAGACGCGAAACGTTTCAATATAGCCGGGACAGCAGTTGCGAAACCGATTGTAACGCCGGTCGCAACGCCGGTCGCAACGCCGGTCGCAGCGGTGGAGGAAGCGCAAGCCGCCGCGGTGCCAGTGAGAAACCCGTTCGATCTGCTGCCTCGGAACTCATTGCAAGTCGCGCTTGAGACCGATGAGAAGCTGGATGCTAAGGGTGTGGTCGCACACGTTAACAAACTCGCCGGAGTGAAGGCCTGCGCGCTCATGTTTAGCGACGGTCTTAGTCTCGCAGGGAGTTTGCCGGCCGAATATGAGACGGAGGGGCTTTGCGCCATGGCGCCTTCACTGATGCAGCGCATCGAGAACCACATGGTCGAAACCAAACTCGGCGCGCTCCGAGGCATGACGCTTTCCTGTGTGAAAGGCGCCGTCACATTTTTTATGCACGAGAATCTATGCCTCGCCGCGTTCCATGCGAGCGGCGAGCTGGCGTCGGAGGTACGAGAGAAGCTCGCGCGCGTCGTGCACGAGGTTTCACGAAAATATTCGCATCCGGTCTAGGAGGATTTTGTATGTCGATCATCAATTACGCGAGCCGCGAGATTCAGTTTAAAATCGTCTACTACGGTCCGGCGCTGTGCGGGAAGACGACGAACCTGGGTTATATCCATCAGCGGATTAATCCCGAGAATCGCGGTGACCTTGTCTCGCTCGCCACCGCGTCGGATCGCACTTTATTCTTCGATTTCCTGCCGCTGAACGCGGTCGTGATCAAAGGGTTCGTCACGAAGTTTCAGCTCTACACTGTGCCGGGACAGGTGATTTACAACGCGACGCGGCAGCTCGTTTTGCGCAGCGTGGATGGCGTCATTTTTGTCGCCGATTCGCAATGGGAAAAAATGGAGGAGAACGTCGAGAGCTTTAAGAACCTCGAAGACAATCTCGCGAAACAGAACATCTCAATCGACGAGATTCCGTACGTCCTGCAATACAACAAACGCGACCTCGAAAACATCGCCCCGGTCAATTATCTCGAGTACGTCCTGAACAACCGGAAGAGGCGCGTGCAGAGTTTCGAAGTCATCTCCAGCACCGGACAGAATGTTTTCGCGTCACTCAACGCGGTCTCACAGATTCTGCTGCACAAATTCAGCAAGCAAAGCGATGTGCCGAAGACGACGCCTGCGCCCGTCGCGATTCCCGTTGAACCCCCGGTCACACAGAAACAGAGCGCTGCGGTATGAACGCGATCCCTTGCCTGACGATCGAAGACGTCGCGAATCTCGACGGTGTCCTCGGTAATTTTCTGACAAAGGCCGAAGCGGAGCTGACCGTCGTGATCGATCGCGGTGGAAATGTGATCTCGCAATTCGGCGACATGACCGCGATGGACGTTACGATCATTGCGGCGCTGGCGGCGGGTTCATTCGCCGCCACGAAGGAACTCGCGCGGCGCATCGGCGAAGTGGAATTCAATGCGCTTTATCACCAGGGTAACGGGAATCATATTTTCATGAATTCGGTCGACGACGATACGATCATGATTACCGTTTTCGGACGCCGGACGACGGTTGGTTTGGTGCGATTCTATTCCGCGAGCACGGCACAAAGTGTCGCCGCACTTCTAAAGTCGCTGCAGAATACCGGCCACGGATTTTCCTTCGACGCTTCGGACATTACCGCCACCCCGGTCTTTGCCGACCAGTAGGCAGGGACGGCGCGTTGCGCCGGCCGCGGTGTAAGATCACGAGACTGACTCGAGCGGACGCCGCAGCGCGCCATCCCTACCGGGTAAATTCGGCGGCGACGAGCGTCGCGTTGTGGCCGCCGAAGCCAAATGAATTATTAACCACGACGCGCACTTTCTTTTCCTTTGCGACGTTCGGCGTGTAATCCAGGTCGCACTCTTCGTCGGGATCCTCGAGATTGATGGTCGGCGGAATTACCGAGTCGCGGATCGCGAGCGCGCAGGCTGCCATCTCGACCGCACCGGCTCCGCCTAACAAGTGACCGGTCATCGATTTTGTCGAGCTGATGGAAACCGTTCGCGCGTATTCGCCGAAAACCGTTTTGATAGCCCGCGTCTCACAGACATCGCCGAGGCCGGTCGAGGTTGCGTGTGCATTCACGTAATCCACCTGGTTCGAGTTAATCTTCGCGTGATCGAGTGCCATCTGCATCGCCCGCACGGCGCCTTCGCCATCCGGCGGCGGTGCGGTCATATGGTGAGCGTCGGCGGAAAGTCCGTACCCGGTCAGTTCGCAATATATTTTCGCGCCACGGGCTTTGGCGTGTTCCAATTCTTCCACCACGACGACACCGGCGCCCTCGCCCATGACGAATCCGTCGCGATCGCGATCCCACGGCCGCGACGCTCGATGCGGGTCGTCATTGCGCGTGCTGAGCGCTTTCATCGCCGAAAAAGCAGCCATACCGACCGTGACGATCGACGCTTCGGAACCGCCAGCGAGAAATATGTCCGCGTCGCCAAATTTGATCATCCGCCATGATTCACCGATGGCGTTGTTCGAGGTCGCGCATGCTGTGACGATGCAAAGGTTCGGGCCCTTCAATCCGAACTCCATGGAAATCAAACCGCTTCCCATGTTGCTGATCAGCATCGGGATGGTGAAGGGGGAAACGCGCGAGGGACCCTTGGCGAGCAAGACCGCGTGCTGATCCTCAAGGGTCTTCAGGCCGCCGATTCCGCTGCTCACGATCACACCGAAGCGGTGGCGGTTGATCTTGTCCAAATCGACGCCGCAATCGGTCATCGCCATTTTTGCGGCCGCCATGGCCAACTGCGCGAAACGGTCCGTGCGTCGAACGTCCTTCGGGTTTTTAAAAAATTGCTTTGGCTCAAACCCCCGAACTTCGCCGCCGATCCGGCAATCGTAATTCGTCGTATCGAACGCCTGAACCCGCTCAATGCCACTGACCCCATTTTGGAGATTGCGCCAGAAGGTCTCGACGTCGTTCCCGACCGGGGAAATCACCCCAAGGCCGGTGATGACAACTCTACGATCGGAAATCATTTAGAGAGTGAGTGAGCTGGGATCACCGCGTTCCCATCCCAACGCTTTGCACCGTCTGAAACAGTTTGCCTTCGGTCTTGATCGAGGGGGCGATGATGATTTCGGTTTGTTGAAACTCGGCGACCGTTCGCGCGCCGACATTCCCCATGCAAGTCGTGATCGCGCCGACAAGATTCTGACTTCCGTCGTCGACCTCGGCGGGGCCAAAGAGGATCTGCTTTAGAGAACCAGTGGCGCCCACCTTAATGCGGGTTCCGCGCGGTAGATTTGCGTGCGGCGTTGCCATTCCCCAATGGTAACCGCACCCCGGCGCTTCGTGCGCTCTTGCGAAGGCGCTGCCGACCATAACCGCGTCCGCCCCGCAAGCGAGCGCTTTGCAAACGTCGCCGCCCTTGCTCATTCCGCCGTCGGTGATGATCGGGACGTAACGCGAGGTTTTCTTGAAATAGGCGTCGCGCGCCGCAGCGCAATCAACGGTGGCGGTCACCTGCGGCACGCCGAGGCCGAGCACGCCGCGCGATGTACATGCCGCTCCTGGCCCGACGCCGATGAGCACCGCCGCGGGACCGCATTCCATGATCTCGAACGTGACGTCGTATCCGACGGTGTTCCCGACGATGACCGGAATCTTCATTTCCCGGCAGAATTTTTCGAGGTCGAGTGATTTATATTCCGTCGAAATGTGACGGACTGTGGAGACGGTGCTTTGCACGACGAAAACGTCCGCCCCGGCTTCCTGCGCGATCGCTCCGAATTCCGCGGCCCGCTGCGGAATGGAACTGACCGCCGCGGTCGCGCCGCTGTCCTTGATCTGCCGGATGCGCCCCGCGATCAAATCTTCCTGCACAGGTTCCTGGTAAATTTTTTGGAGCAGCCCCGTGATCTCCCCTTTGTCAGTTTCGACAATTTTCTGGAGAACTTCCTTAGGGTTTTTGTAGCGCGTCTGGACGCCTTCAAGATTCAGCACCGCGAGGCCCCCAAGCTTGCTCATTTCAATGGCGAAGCGCACATCCACCACGCCATCCATCGCGCTGGCCAGGATGGGAATTTTAAAATCAAGCGGTTCTGCGTTTCGTCGCGGTAAACGCCAGGCAATGTCAACTTCGTTCGGATTGATCGTGATACGCCCCGGCGCCAGCGCGATTTCGTCGAAACCGTAAGTCACGCGGGCTTTTCGATTTCGGCCTATCCACATTCCCATGATTAAATTTGTTCCGGTTTAAATCTTTCGTTCAAACTTCCGCAGCGTGGACACCGCGGAAGCAAAGCGGGCGTTCGATCTTCAAACTCAAACGCGCAGATCACGCAACGCAACCGATAGCGCAAAGCGCGGCGCTCGCGTCGGCGACGATTCCACTCTCCAACTATCCAGAGGAGGAAAACTGCCGCAAGAAAAACCAGCAAATAGATCGTGACCAGGGCGGAAAGGCTGACCCGAATCACGGCGCAACACTTTCAGGCGGTGCGACGACGTCATTCCCCCACTCGATGGTTGCCGTCCCCCAAACGAAACCATTTCGGATTGCGGATTGCGGATTGCGGATTGCGGAGAACCGACAGAGCACAAGATATTTTCTCGCCTGTTCGTCGAGCGCGGTGCCACCCGAGGACTTCTCGAGAAAGCAATAACGCACAGCTCCGTTTTCATCCACGGCGACGCGAAACTGCGCGGCCTGCGGCGATTCATGACCGGCGGCCGTGAATTTCATTTGCGGACTTTGCATGGCGCCGAGCGTTTCGAGTTCCGTAGACAAGCGCACAATCGTCGGCGCGATCGTCGCCACCATTTGGATTGGCGCGTGCGGCGGCTCAACTGGGGCGGGCGGCTGCGCACTGGGCACAGCAGGATCAGGCGGTGCTGGTGGCACGTCTCTTAACGTGGGTTGCCGCATCAGGTAGGAAGGCGCGTGCTGGATCGTAGGCATTGCGAGCGACTTTCCGTCCTCCGGCGACTGCGTGGTCGAGGCCAGCGCCGGATCTTCGGCCTCCAGCCAACGCAACAGAACGCGCCCTTCCTCGGTGTTTGGTGCGATCACGGTGACGCGTCCCGGCGGCGGCAAAAGAGCGACCGCCGGCGGATAGATAATTTGAAAGACGTAGAAGCACAGGGCGTGCAGCACGACGGAGGCGACAAGAAATCCCGTGATCGCCAGTTTCCGACGGCGTGGCTGATCCCAGGCAAAGACGAGGCCGAAATCGCTCTCGGAAGCCAGCGGAGCGCTCACTTCGAAGGAGTGGTGGCGAGCGCCACGGAAGCAATTCCGTGTTCGAGAGCCAGGTTCGTGACCTCAACGACGAGCGTGTAGGGAGTCAAGCGATCCGCCTTGATAATGATTGGTCGCCCCTCTTTCTTCGCCGCGTCCAGCAACGGTCCCAGTTGTTCGAGTGCGATTTTCTGATCGCGAAAATAAATCGCGGGAGCAGTGCCCCCTGTGATGCTGATGATTTGCGGATTGATTTGCGGACCGAGTGTGAAGCGGGACAGCGGCACCGAAACCGAGATACCGGGCTGCAGGATGAAATTCGAGCTGAGCAGCAGAAAAAAGATCAAAAGAAAAACGACATCCAGCATCGGGATGACGCCGAGCCAGCCGAAATGATATTCCTTCGTTCGGGAAAGCTTCATGCGATGCGCGGCCGGCCGGCCGACGAAAACTTAGCGGCCTTGTTCTTCAACCGGCGCCTGGAAAGTGATGATGTCGCTCGTCGGCTCGCGGTTGGTCAACATATGCACTACTTCGATCCCCGCCCGCTCCATTTCGTGCATCAACGTGTTCACTCGGGAAGATAGGTAACTGTAGGCAACGAAGGTCGGCATCGCGACGACAAGCCCGGCCGCGGTCGTGAGCAAACTCTTGTAAACGCCATTGGAAAGCTCTGTCACGGTCGCGTACCCGCCGTTCGAGGAGAGCGTTCCGAAGGCATCGATCATTCCGGCAACCGTGCCGAGCAGGCCAAGCAACGGCGCCAGATAAGCCAGTGTCGCGAGGACGCCGAGAAAGCGCTCCAGCTTCGGTACCTCGAGTTGCCCCGCTTCCTGCACTATCTCACGGAGTTCCGCACGGGGCGCGTCATGGTGAATGATCGCGGCGTGAATGACGCGGGCGACAGGTCCCGGCGTGCCGGCTGACTCATGCAGCGCCTCGGCGAAGTTGCGCCGCTGGACCAGATTCGAGAGCCCTTGCAAGAACTCGCCGACGTGGATGGTCGCGCGATGCAAATAGAAGAGCCGCTCCGCGAAGACAGCGATGGCGATAACGCTGCAAGCCAGAATCGGCCACATCAGCAAGCCGCCCTTCTGGATGTAGTCGATCATCTGGAGTTGTCTTAGCCGCCTTTGCCGCCCGTGGCAAGCAGGGAAGCTGGTTCGACGGCCCGGGAGGTCGGTGACGCGTGTCCCAGCAAACAGGCGTTAATTTTTATTGACCCCTGGTACGAGAAGTGGTTAGAAGTGGAGGAAAGTGGATTAGAATGGAACGATCAGCCGCTGGCGCATGGACTCCGACTCTCAACCCCAAAAATTCTTCGCCGGCGAGTTTCGTCATTCGATTGACGAAAAAAACCGCATCACCGTCCCTTCCCGCTGGCGCCAAAGCGACGGCGAAGATTTCATCATTCTGCCCGAACCGAGCCACCAGTATCTCCTTGTCATGTCAGCGGAGGAGTTCGCCCGCATGAGCGCGCGGGCCGAGTCAGACAGCACGATCTCGGCGCGCGACCGCCGGATTTTCTCACGCCAATTGCATTCGCGCGCGGAACACGGTGCATCCGACCGCCAGGGGCGTCTGGTCTTGCCTGAGGATATGTGCAAGGAGCTGGGCTTGAAGGGCGAGGTCGCACTCGTCGGCGGGCGCGGCCGTTTTGAAATTTGGAATCTACAGAAATGGAAACGCGCTCACGAGGACGAAACGCCGACCTACCAACACGTCGCGAATGTGATCGGACTGTAGGGATCGTGACGAAGAAATCATGAACGCGTTGCTGTTTGAGCGGCCCATCTGGTTCGCGACGGGTCCGCTGGAGTTCGAGGAGGAAGCGCAGGAAATGGAGGACATTACTTATCATCGTCCGGTGCTCGTGACGGAAGCCGTCGAGCTGCTTGCGCCCCGCGCCGGCGCATTGGTCGTCGATGCCACCTGCGGGGGCGGCGGCCACACCGAGGAAATTCTGCGCACCGGCGCCGATGTTCTCGCGCTCGATCAAGATCCCGACGCCATCGAGCACGCCAGCGAAAGGCTTACGTCATATGGCGGCCGCGTCACCCTGCGGCAGATCAACTTCCGCAACGTCGGAGAAGCCCTCGACCAACTCGGAATCGTGGGCATCGGTGGTGCGCTGCTCGATCTCGGCGTTTCATCGCGCCAATTGGAAAATGCAGAGCGCGGTTTCAGCGTCATGCGCAACGGACCTCTCGATATGCGGATGGATCCGCGGCGCGAGCTCACGGCCGCGACCATCGTCAACTCCTACACAGAAGAAGAGCTGACCCGGATCTTTCGTGAGTTTGGGGAAGAGCCCGCCGCGCGGCGCATTGCCAGCCAATTGGTCAAGCTGCGCAAGGTCAACCCCTTCCACGATACGATGCAGTTGGCGAAAGCCGTGGAGAAAATCGTCTGGCGGCACGGACGGCGTCATCCCGCGACCCAAGTTTTCCAGGCGTTGCGCTTGGAAGTGAACGACGAGCTTGGCGCACTCGAAGAGGGCTTGCGCATCCTGACCGCGCGACTCGAGTCCAGTGCGCGCATTGCGGTCATCACTTTCCATTCTCTCGAGGATCGGATTGTGAAAAATTTCTTCCGCGATCGCAGCCGCCAGTTGCTGGATCGACCGGAGTGGCCGGAACCACGACCCAATCCGGATTTCGCTCTGCGCCTCATCACTTCGAAGCCGGTCGAGCCTGGTGAAAATGAACAACGCGTCAATCCACGCTCGCGGAGCGCGAAGTTGCGCGTCGCTGAAAAAATCTAATGCACGCACCGCGCCGAAAAGCTTTCAATTCAGTCAATGCTGCCTCGCTCGCGCGCTGGATAGTGATCACGGCGTTTCTGGCGTTGACCGGATTGATTTACGTTTATCTCAGCCTGCAACTCTATCATCTGGGCGATCGCAAGAAGACGCTCGAGAATGAGCTGACCAGTTTGCGTGCGCAAAATGACGTCGCAAGCGTGCAGATTGCAGCTTTGACCTCGCGCTCGGCGATGCAGCGCCGGCTCAAAGAGGGCTATCTGAAGATGATCCCGGTCTCCGAGCACAACATCGTGCGATTGAGCGCACCATCGGGCCCGCGCGGGGAAGACGCCGTCCAGCCGGTCGCGAACAAACGTGCCGGCAGATGAAGTGGAACAGCCGGATTCGTTGCGCGCTGGTCTGCCTCGCGTTCACGGCGTTGTTTAGCGCCTTTTCCTTCCGGCTCGTTTATCTGCAGATGATCAAGCACGACGAGTACGCCGGGCTCGCTGCTGAAAAACACGTCTACAAACAAGCGATCTACGCCGAGCGCGGCTCGATTCTGGACGCGAACAACGAGGTCCTTGCTCACAACACTCCCGTCGAGACGGTCGTGGCCGATGCGACGCACCTGAACAATCGCGAGTCGCTCATCCCACTGCTGCGTGACGCGCTGGAAATTCCGGCCGGCGAACTGTCGGAAAAATTAGAGGGCGACCGGCGTTACATCGTTCTGAAGCGTGAAGTGCCGGAATCGGTTGCCGTCGCGCTGAAAGAGAGACTGCGCACCCAAAACCTGCGCGGCATTTATTTCGAGCGCGATTCCACGCGCATCTACCCGAATGGCTCGATGCTTTGTCACGTGATCGGGTTCACGGACTTCGAGCATCGCGGCATTCAAGGTGTGGAATCGTCCATGGAGGAATATCTCCATGGTCAGGACGGCTACCGTTACATCGAGCACAACCGCGCTGGTCAGGAAATAGTAATTTATCGCGGACAGGAGCGAACGCCGCGCAATGGTTATCAGGTACACCTGACGATCGATCTCAATTTGCAAAATATCGTTGAGAACGAGATCGACGCTGCTATGCGCGAATACACGCCGCAAAAGGCCACGATCATCCTCATGCGTCCGCAGACCGGTGAGATTCTCGCGATGGCGAACCGCCCGCACTTCGATCTGAATCAGCGCTCGGAGGCGAAGCCTGAACAGATGAAAAACCGCGCCATCATCGACATGATGGAGCCCGGCTCAACTTTTAAGATCGTCTGCGCCGCCGCGGCCCTGAATGAGCATAAGGTTCGACCCGATACGACCATTTTTTGCGAGAACGGCCTTTGGAATTTTGGCGGACGCCCGCTGCATGATCACAAGGCTTACGCGGACTTGAGCGTGCGGGACATTCTCGTGAAATCGAGCAACATCGGCGCGGCGAAGCTGGCGATCTCGGTCGGCGACCAGAAATTCTACGAATACATCCGGCGCTTTGGATTCGGCGAGCGCACCGGAATCGAATTGCCCGGCGAAATCGGTGGCGTGATTCGGCCGCCGCAATCCTGGAGCAAGATTTCGATCACGCGCATCCCGATGGGCCACGAAGTCGGCGTGACGCCGCTGCAAATGACCTCCGCCATGGCGACGATCGCGAATGGCGGCAAACTCGTCACTCCGCGCATTGTAAGGTCGATCACCACGGAAGACGGCAAGACGGTGAGCACATTTTCGCCGGTAGTTCTGCGCCAGGTCATCTCACCGGAAACAGCAGCGCAGATCGGGAATGCGTTGCGCGGCGTCGTGAGCGATCGGGGCACGGCCGCCGCCGCTGCGGTGCCCGGTTTCACCATCTCAGGCAAAACCGGCACAGCGCAAAAAGTGGATCCAAAAGGCGGATACGAGCGCGGGAAGTATGTCGTTTCGTTCTCAGGTTATTTGCCGTCCGAGCATCCGGAGTTCGTCGGACTCGTTGTGCTGGACGACGCGCACACAACGAAGCCGGAGTTGAACTACGGCGGCCTTGTCGCGGGTCCCATCTTTTCGCGCATTGCGGAGAAGGCGGCGCGTTATCTCGATCTTGAGCCGCATGAGGAAGTGGGGAAACCGTCCGTCGCGGGGCGAGTAGCCTTAACCAATGCCTCACGCCGTTGAGCGCCTTGCGCCCGCCTTTTGCCACCTCATGCAGCTCAAAATTCTCGCCTCGGCGATTTCCCCCCGCCAAGTCACCGGGCCGCTTGATCGCGTCGTGGAAGGCATCGCGTATGACTCGCGGCGTGTGCAAAGGAACTTTCTTTTCGTCGCATTGCGCGGCGAAAAAAGCGATGGCCATCAATTCATCGAGCAAGCCATCGAAAAAGGTGCATCGGTCATCGTGACGGAGCAGGAGGTTCAACAAGCGCGCGCCACGTGCATCGTGGTCGAGAACACGCGCCACGCTCTCGCCGATCTCGGCGCTGCCTTTTATGAACGGCCCATGCGCCGGCTCAAGCTTGCCGCGGTCACGGGGACCAATGGCAAAACCACCACGACGTTTTTGCTGAAACACATTTGCGAAAAAGGGGGACTGCGCTGCGGATTGCTTGGGACCGTTCGCTATGAAATCGGCGATCGCATTCTGCCTGCGGTTCGCACGACCCCGGAGTCGCTCGACATTCAGGAACTCCTCGCGCAAATCGCGGACGCCGGATGCAAAGCCGTCGCCATGGAAGTGTCATCCCACGCGATCGCGCAAGATCGAACGCGCGGACTCGAATGGGACGTCGCTGTCTTCACCAATCTGACTCAGGACCATCTCGATTTTCACGCCACGATGGAGAATTATTTCGAAGCGAAAACGCAACTCTTCACCGGACTCGCAGAACAGAAGACGAAGACGAACCCGGCGGCCGTAATCAACATCGATGATCGCTACGGCGCGCAACTCATCGATCGGCTGGACAACAAAACTCCCGTGATCACCTATGGAATGAGTGCCCGCGCTGGCTTTCGCGCGTCGAATTATCACGCGGAGTTTGCAGGCACGTCCTATCAGCTCGACGCACGGGGGAAGAGCTATCTCGTGCGCGTTCCATTGATCGGCCGATTCAACGTCGCAAACTCAATGGCTGCTCTCGCCGCTGCTTGCAGCTTGGGGATTAACTTGCGCGAAGCGATTCTCAGTCTGTCGCGATCACCCCAAGTGCCGGGACGACTCGAAGCAGTCCCGGCGAAACGACAGTTTCAGGTCTTTGTTGATTACGCCCACACTGACGACGCGTTGCTCAACGTCCTCAAGACACTCCGCGAACTTTCGCCGAGGCGTCTCATTGTCGTTTTCGGTTGCGGCGGCGATCGCGACCGGCAGAAGCGTCCACTCATGGGTCGCGTGGTCGATCAAAATGCCGATTACGGCATCATCACCTCGGATAATCCGCGGAAAGAGGATCCCGACGCAATCATCGCCGAAGTTGAACAAGGTTTTCGCTCGGATCACTACGAGAAAATTCCCGACCGCGCGAAAGCAATCGCCCGTGCCATCGAGTTGGCTCAGCCGCGCGACATCGTTCTCATCGCTGGCAAAGGCCACGAGGCTTACCAGGAATTTGCCGATCACACAGTGCCGTTCGACGACATCCAGGTGGCACGCCATGCTTTGGAAAATCATCCGCTCGAATTCTGATCATGGATCCGCTTTCACTCCGCAAGATCGCCGAATTCGCGCAGGGCTCGCTTAGTGCCGGCGACGCCGCACTGACCGTTTCGAAGATCAGCACAGACTCGAGAACGCTGCAACCAGGCGATCTTTTTGTACCGTTGCGAGGCGAAAACTTCGACGGGCATAAATTCATCGAGCAAACCAGCGAGCGTGGCGCCGTGGGCGCGATGGTCGAAGAGAGTTGGAAAGGCACGACCACTAAAACCTTCGCTCTTATTCGTGTTCCCGACACGCTCGCAGGCTATCAAAACCTCGCTGCAAACTACCGAAGATCATTACCGTTGAAGGTAGTCGTCATTACGGGTAGCAACGGCAAAACCAGCACAAAGGATTTTGTCGCCGCGACCCTCTCGCGCGGATTCCGGGTCACAAAAACAGAAGGGAATTTCAACAACCACGTGGGTCTTCCGCAGACGATGCTCGCTGCATCTTCGAGCGACGAAATCGCCGTGTGGGAAATCGGAATGAATCATCCGGGAGAAATCGCTACGCTGTCGAAGCTCGCCGCTCCGGATGCCGCGATCATCACGAACGTTGGTCTCGCGCATATCGAATTCATGGGCAGCCGTGAAGCGATCGCCGCGGAGAAAGGAGCTCTGGCGGAAGCTGTCGGCGCCGACGGGACGGTGATCTTGAATGCGGACGATCCATTTAGCCAAGCCCTCAGCGAACGCACCCGCGCAAAAGTGATTCTTGCTGGAATCGAGAACGGCTCGGTTCGCGCAAGCGAGGTGCGCCAAAGCCCGACCGGATGCGAGTTCACGATATTGGAAGGCGCACACCGATGTCGCGCACAACTGCCGGTGCCGGGAATTCACATGGTGCAAAATGCGATGCTGGCCGTCGCGGCGGGCCGCGCGTTTGGCCTTTCGTTGGAGGATTGCGCTGCTGGCCTTGCCTCCGCTCCGCTCACGAAAGCGCGTCTGCAAATTAGGGAAATCAACGGCATTCAGTTCATCGACGACAGTTACAACGCGAATCCCGATTCGATGAAAGCGGCGCTCCGCACGCTCGTCGAACTGGACGCAGACGGCCGGCGCATCGCCGTCCTCGGGCAGATGAGCGAGCTGGGTGAAGGATCGGACCGTGGCCATCGGGAAGTGGGTGAGGCCGCGGCGGCGCTCGGCATCGATGAGTTGATCGCGGTCGGCGCGACAGGCGCGGCCATAGCGCGCGCGGCGCAGAACGCCGGTTTGGAGAAGAGCCTCTCCGTTGATTCACCAGACGATGCCGCTGAGCTGCTCGGGGAAACGGCCTCGCCTGGCGATTTGATTCTCGTCAAAGGCAGCCGCTCGGCGCGGATGGAGCGCGTGTTGGAAGCGTTCTCGAAACGCCAGTCAACCGCGGAGGTAACGACATGATGTATTACCTCCATCTCCTGAGTGAGGAGATAAAAGGCTTCAACGTTTTTAATTATGTGACGTTTCGCGCGGTCGCAGCGGCGGTCACGGCTTTCGTCCTTTCGCTTGCCTTCGGCAATTACGTCATTCGAAAGTTGATTGCGCTCAAGGCTGGTCAGCCGATTCGGACGGCGGACGAAGTGCATCGGCTGGCTGAATTGCACAGCAGCAAACAAGGCGTGCCCACGATGGGCGGCGTCCTCGTGATCGGCACCGTTGTGCTCTCGAGTTTCCTGTGGGCGCGACCGGATAACCGCTTCGTTTGGCTGGCCCTCTTCAGCATGGTTTATCTCGGGGCGCTTGGGTTTGCGGATGATTACCTGAAGGTTACGAAGAAGAAATCCGATGGCATCAGCGGTCGGTTCAAACTGGTTTTTCAAATCGCTCTCGCGGCCATCGTCACAGCGGTTTTCCTGACTAATCCGCTTATCGAAGTTCAGGCCCGCTCGCTCTATCTGCCGTTCTTCAAGGCTCCGGTCATCGCGAATATGGGCTGGATGACCCTCGTTTTTTTCGCGTTCGTCATCGTGGGCTCGTCGAACGCAGTCAATCTCACCGACGGGCTGGATGGCCTCGCCATCGGCTGCACGATCACGGTCGCTTTTGCCTACGCGTTGCTTTCCTACGCGGCCGGAAATTTTCGCATCGCGGAATACCTCCAGGTCCCGTTTTATCCCTACACCGGAGAGCTCGCCGTGGTTTGTTCGGCGCTCGTTGGAGCCTGTCTGGGGTTTCTCTGGTTCAACTGCCATCCCGCGAAAATCATCATGGGCGACACAGGAGCGCTCGCGATCGGCGGAGTGATCGGGGTCATCGCGATCTGTTGCAAACAAGAACTGCTCCTTGCGGTCGTAGGTGGGGTCTTCGTTCTCGAAGCCGTTTCCGTGATCCTTCAGGTGCTGAGTTTTCGACTGACCGGCAAACGCATCTTCCTGATGTCGCCGATCCACCATCATTTCGAGCTGAGTGGCTGGAAGGAAAATACCGTGATCGTGCGGTTCTGGATTCTGTCGGCCATTTTCGCGCTCCTCGGATTGGCAACGCTGAAGCTGAGGTAAATTGTGAAATACCAGGGCAAAAAAGTTGCGGTGCTGGGAGCGGGATTGAGCGGGACCGCCGCGGCGCTTTTGCTCCGAAGTGAGGGCGCCGATGTCACCGTTCTGGACAGCGCCGATGAAAAAACTTTACTGAAATCTACGATCGAAAACCTGCGCGCGCGCGGAGTGGAGGTGCGTTGCGGTCCCGCGGCCGAGCAAGATTCCTCCGCGTATGATTTTGTTGTCCTGAGTCCGGGCATCGATTCGATCTCACCACTCGCGACGAATTTTTCGTCGCGAAACATAGAGACGATGGGGGAGCTCGAGCTGGGTTGGCGTTCGGTAAACGTGCCGGTCATCGCCATTACCGGCACAAACGGAAAGACGACCACCACGGAGTTGCTCGCGCAGATGTTGAATGCGTGCGGACAGCGCACGATTGCTTGCGGCAACATCGGCAAGCCGCTCTGCGAAGTCGCGCTGGAACAGCATGACCTCGACGTGCTCACCGTGGAAGTGAGCTCATTCCAGCTCGAAACCATCCGGACGTTCCGGCCTTCGATCAGCGTCTGGCTGAATTTTGCCCCCGACCATCTCGATCGCTATCGCTCGGTCGCAGAATATCGCGCGGCGAAGCTGCACATTTTTGAAAATCAAACGACGGACGACGTTGCGGTTGTAAATGCCGGCGAAACGCTGCCGAAAATCGCGGCGGGGACGGTCACCTTCAGCGCCTACGCGGATCACGCGGATTTCCGCCTCGAAGGTGGATCGATCGTTTTTCAAAACGCGCCAGTCCTCCGCATGGCGGAAACGAAGTTGCGCGGCTCGCACAATATCGAAAACATCATGGCCACGCTCGCCGTTGGTCTCGCGCGTGGCTTGTCGTTCGAGCAAATGATCCCGCCGCTCTCTGCGTACGAGTCGCGGCCGCATCGGTGTGAATTCGTGCGGGAAGTCGGCGACGTGACCTACGTCAACGATTCCAAGGCGACCAATCTCGACGCAGTCGAAAAGGGGCTGCTCGCGCAGAACAAGAGTGTGATTTTGATCGCGGGCGGAAAGGACAAGGGATTCACCTTCGAAACGCTGCGGCCGCTCGTTTCCGAGAGAGTTCGGGCCGCGGTTCTGATCGGAGAGCTGGCCGAGCGGATCGCGCAGGATTGGAAGGCTGCGGTTCCCTGCGAGATCGCGCACTCGCTGGCCGACGCAGTCGAGCGTGCGCACGCGATCGCAAAGCCCGGTGAAGTCGTCCTTTTTTCTCCGGGCACGTCCTCCTTCGACATGTTCAAGAGCTACGCCGATCGCGGCGATCAATTTCGTGCCCTGGTGCACGCCTTGCCCAAATAACATCATGAAACTACCCCAGCTTTTCACTCGCAAAAAACTGCGCGCTACGACTGCGCGCCGCGCTCTCGGCGCGGCGGAAATGGACTATGAAGAGATGTCCGAACCGAACATGAAGCTCTCTCGCGCGCTGCTCATTGTGCTCGTGCTTCACGTTGTGGCCGTCGCCGGCATCATCGCTTTCAACACCATCAAGACGCGGCAGGGTCCTCTTCCGCCGATTTCGAGTGAAAGCGCAAGCGCGAAAGTTGCGTCAATTACCTCGGCAAAATCCGAGGGTTCGACCGTTTTCGCTTCGACACGGAGTGACGAATCGAGGATGGCGAAAGTGCCGCCGAAGTCAGTCGCGAAAGACGATCGCAAGAGCGACCACGCGAAACCAACGGAGAACAATTCGACAAAATCGGATGCCCCGAAAACTTACGTCGTCGCGAAAGGGGACAACCCCGTCTCGATCGCGCGAAAGTTGAAAGTTCCCTACGACGACCTCATGGCGGCGAACCACATCGAGGATCCGCACAAGCTTCAAATCGGACAGAAACTGATCATCCCAACCAAACCCACGAAGCCGAAGAAAGCCGACTAGTGAAACATCGAACGAATATAAAGGCGCTCGCCGCGGCGAGCGCTAATCGCGCGTACGGGCAACGCTTTTGTCCACCCGTGCCGCCGCCGCCGCCACGAAACTAGATGCATCGCAAGAGCGCCTACTTTTTGTTCCTGGCAGTTCTCGGCATGCTGGTCATCGGCATCGTTATGCTTTTCAGCACGAGTGCGTTCGCGCGCGACAGTCACGGTGACGTCTATTTTTTCGTGAAGAGACAGGTGGTCTGGCTCGGCGTCGGTCTCATTGGGTGCACCGTGGCAGCGCTGGTCGACTACCATTTCTGGCAGCGGACGTGGTGGATCTGGTTTGGACTGGCCCTCATCGCTCTCTTGCTTTGTTTCGTGCCGCACCTCGGAATGCGCATCAACGGTTCGCGCCGTTGGATCGGACTCGGTCCGGTTACATTTCAGCCGTCGGAAATCGCGAAGATCGCCGTCGTCTTTTTTCTCGCCTGGTGGTTCGCCCGTTATGAAAAGGGAGCGGGCCGTATCCTGCAGGGTTTCATGATTCCATTCGCCATCGTCGTCACACTCTTGCTGCTAATCGTGACGGAAGTCGATCTCGGAACGACCGCGCTAATCGGCGCAACGATGTTCGTGATCATGTTCGTCGCGGGAACCAACCCGGTGCTCCTCGGCCTGCTCTCGTTAGGTGGCCTGGCCGGCATTCTCTTCGTCGCGACGCACATGTCGGAACGTATGGCCCGGCTCTCGGCGTTTATGGATCCCGAACGCTTCAAAGACGACGCCGGCTTGCAGCAAATGCAGGCTCTGATCGCGTGGGGAAGTGGCGGAATGGAAGGTCTCGGCCTCGGGAACGGCCGGCAGAAAATGCTTTACCTCCCATATGCGCACACCGATTTCATCTTCCCGATGATCGGCGAGGAACTTGGTTTGCGGGTGAGTTTGGTCGTCGTGTTCCTCTTTGTTGTAATCATTGTGTGCGGGATGATGATCGCGCTGCATGCGAAGGATCGCGTCGGGTTGCTTCTCGGCTGCGGGATCGTCTCGCTTCTCGGACTGCAAGCGGCGGTCAACATCGGTGTCACGACATCGCTCCTGCCCAATAAAGGCTTGCCGCTCCCGTTTGTGAGCTACGGAGGATCGAATCTTGCCGCGTGCCTTTTTGGAATTGGATTGCTGCTGAACATTTATCGTCAAGGAGTACTCGAGCCGGCGAATCGGAAACGGACGATGATCCAGGCGCGAACGACGCCCAGAATATGAGTCATTTCAGATTTCAGATTTCAGATTTCAGACTGGGACAGATACCTGCATCCCCCATTTTCCAATCTGCAATCTCGCTATGAACACCGTGATCGCATGCGGAGGAACGGGCGGACATCTATTTCCTGGTCTCGCGGTGGCGGAAGTTCTGCGCGCCCGCGGTCACGAGGTGATGATCTTCATTTCCGAAAAGGAGATCGACGCACTTGCGCTCTCCGGTCGGTCCGATTTTCGATTCCATAAACTGCCAACGATTGGTCTTCCTTCACCTTTTTCACCCGCGATTCTCGGGTTCCTGCGCCGCTTCAACGAAAGTCTTTCGCTTTGCCGTGGCATCTATCGGAAATTCAAGCCACACGTCGTCCTCGGGATGGGTGGTTTCACCTCCACTGCGCCGGTGCTCGCGGGAAAGATGCGCGGCATTCCGACTTTCATTCACGAATCCAATGCGATTCCCGGAAAGGCGAACCGGCTCACTGGACGAATGGTGCGCGCGGTTCTGCTTGGGTTTAAAGAATGCGCTCCTTTTTTTCCAAAAGTGCGCACGGAGGTGACCGGCACACCGATCCGTAAGGATCTCCAGCGCCTTGATCGAAAGATCGCGAGGCAACGGCTGGGTCTGCGGGAAGATCTGCTTACGCTCCTGGTAATGGGCGGAAGCCAGGGCGCGAGCGGCATCAATCAGGCGATGATCAAATCGCTGCCGGAGCTGCAAGGCGCGCCCATCCAGGTGATCCACCTTTCCGGAGCGCGCGATGAACGGCTGGTCGCCGACAATTATCAGCGCGAAAAAATCCCGGCCCATGTCGCGGCCTTTCATCACGCTATGGAGGAAGTTTATAGCGCCGCGGATTTCGCGATCGCCCGCTCGGGCGCGGCCAGTCTCGCGGAGCTCGCTGCCTTTTCACTGCCCGCGATCTTGATTCCTTTTCCCTACGCGGCGGAGGACCACCAAACGCGAAACGCCGAGATTTTCGTCCGCGCCGATGCCGGCGTCATTTTGAAGGAGTCCGATCTCGCGGGTGATCTGCTCGCACGGAAAATCCGGGAGTTAACCGGCGACCCGAGCAAACTGCTTCGCATGTCGGAGAATTCCGCGCGGCTGGCGCCAAAAAACGCAGCCGCCCTCGTCGTGGAAACGATGGAAAGATATACGCAACCCAATCATGACGCTCACCTCTGAAGTCGATCTTCGACAACTACTCACGCGCGAGCATCACCGGATTCACCTGGTGGGAGTGGCGGGGAGTGGGATGAGCGGCATCGCGGCGCTTTTGCTCGAGCTCGGACACGACGTGAGCGGCTCCGACAAGGTCGGCTCGCTCGAGACCGATCGCCTGCAGCGGTTGGGACTCCGCTTCCATGCGCAGCATCGAGCGGAAGATGCGAATAACGCGGAACTGGTAATTTTTTCTTCGGCGATCAAGGAGGAAAATCCGATCCTGGTGAGCGCGCGTGACATGGGCAAGCAGCTCGTCCGCCGCGCCGTGGCGCTGGCCGCGATCATGTTAGGCAAGCGTGGAATCGTGATCGCGGGCATGCATGGCAAGACGACGACTTCGGCCATGACGGCGCATGTTTTGCGCGAAGGAGGGTTGCATCCGTCGCACTATGTTGGGGCGGAAATTCCGCTGCTCGGTTCGAACGCGCATTGGGATCCACGCGGCGAGTATTTCGTGGCGGAAGGCGACGAGAGCGATGGGACGCTGCGGTTTTTCAAGCCGGAACACACGCTCGTTCTAAACATCGAGGAAGAGCATCTCGATTTTTACCCGGACCTCGCCGCGATCGAAGGCGTGTTTTCACAACTGCTCGATCAGACATCTGGATCGGTTTTTTATTGTGCGGATGATCCGCACGCCGGGAGAATTTGTGGTGCACGCCCGCGTTCCATCTCCTTCGGTTTTGCACCGGATGCGGATTATCGCGGGACTGATATCGATCTTCAGGATTTCGCGTCCGTCTTCTGTGTCTTTCGCCGGGGCGAGAAGTTAGGCGAAGCCGTCCTGAACGTTCCTGGCCGCCACAACGTGAGTAATTCTCTCGGCGTGATCGCCCTCGCCACAGAGCTGGGAATACCCTTTGCGAAGATCGTCGCTTCACTGCGCCGCTTCGAGCACGCCAGGCGGCGTTTTGAAATAAAGTACGAGAGCGATCGCTTTTTGCTCGTGGATGATTACGCGCATCATCCCACCGAGATTCGCGCGACGCTCGCGACCGCGAAATCGGCCGGGCGCAATCGCGTTCTCACTATGTTTCAGCCGCATCGATATTCGCGCACCAAGGCACTGCGGCGCGAGTTCGGGCGCGCCTTCGATAATGCCGATTGCGTCGTCGTGACCGACATTTACCCTGCCAGCGAAGCGCCGCTTCCCGGCATCAGCGGACAGACGATCGCCGATGAGATTATTGCGCACGGCCATCGCGGCGTCACTTACCAGCCGCGGCTGGATCGTCTCCATTGCGATGTCGGAAATATGATCGCTTCGGGCGATCTGATTTTGAGCCTTGGGGCTGGCAATATCCATGAGCAGCTTTCGATTCTCGCTGCCGATTTGGTCATCGCTGAACGGTTGAAGGAGATTGTCGGTGAAGAAGGCGACGTGCTTCTTTATGAGCCGCTCGCGAAGCACACGACGCTACGTGTGGGCGGCCCCGCGCAGTTTTGGGTCGAGCCGCGTAACGAAGCTGCGTTCGCCGACTTGATCCGCTATTGCCGTCGCGAAAATCTTCCGCTTTTCGTCATTGGCCGAGGATCAAACTTGCTCGTCCGCGATGGGGGGATCCGCGGCGTGGTGGTTCATCCGTGCGGCGGTGAGTTCGACAAGGTGGACGTTTCCGGAAACGAAATTACGGCGGGAGTCGGCGCCAAACTCAAGCAAGTCGCTTATGCAGGCAAGGCCGCCGGTCTCGGCGGTCTTGAATGGATGGAGGGAATTCCGGGCGCGGTTGGCGGCGGCTTGCGAATGAATGCTGGCGCCATGGGCGCTCAAACTTTTGAGAACGTCGTGCGCGTTCGATACCTGGATGGCGAGGGAAATGCGCATACGAAAACCCCGGCGGAGCTCGAGATTAATTACCGTCACGTCCCCTCATTGGACCATAATTTTGCGGTTTCCGCAGTGTTTAGCGGAGCACCTTCAGCGCCGGAGGAAATCACTCGACGCCTGGACGATTCGCAGGAGAAACGTCGGACAACACAACCGAGCGCGAAGAGCGCGGGCTGCATTTTCAAGAATCCGAAGAGTGGCCCCGCGGGCAAACTGGTCGACGAACTTGGGCTGAAGAATTCGCGAGTCGGTCACGCTCGTGTTTCCGAAGTGCACGGGAACTTTATTATCAATGAAGGCGGCGCTACGGCGGCAGAAGTGCTCGAGCTGATCGAAAGAATCAAGCACGTCGCGCGTACGCAACGTGGAGTTGAATTGGAGACCGAAGTGCAAATTGTCGGAGAACCAGCGTGATCGCATTCCATTTGTCGCAACACGTAGATGAGCGGATGGGGACCGCGGGCTTCCATCCCGCAGGGCGGGGCATTCTGCCGGGCATCGGAATTTCGCTGGCACGCCCTGCCTTTTCGCAGGGCGAACCAATTATCGCGTTAGCACAGCCCGCCGGCAGGATGTCGGCGGGAACGGGCTGGAGGCCCGCGCTCCCCAAGCGCGTCGTGACATGAAACTCCGCGTGAAAAAGATCGCCGTGCTGATGGGCGGACCTGGCTCAGAGCGGGATGTTTCCTTTGCCACGGGCAACGGAGTCGCCAAAGCTTTACGCTCGTTAGGCGCCGAGGTGGCGGAGGTCGACGTCAAAGGTCCGGACTTCGAATTGCCGCACGGCATCGACCTCGCTTTCATCGCGCTGCACGGAACGTTTGGTGAAGACGGACAGGTGCAAAGAATTCTGGAGCATCGCGGCGTCGCCTACACCGGAGACGGGGTTGCGGAAAGTGAGCTGGCTTTTGATAAGATTCGCTCCAAGGAGGCGTTTCGTCAGCATGGTGTTGCCACGCCGTATTGGCAGATCGTGACAATTGGCCAACGTCCGACGATTCCCATTCCGTTCGTCATCAAAGCGCCCCGGCAGGGTTCGACGGTCGGGGTGCATATCATTAAGAATGAACGGGAAATTGATGCGGCGATTTTGGATGCTGGCAAATACGATCGTGAACTCCTGATCGAGAAGTTTGTTCCAGGTCGCGAGTTGACCATCGGCATTCTTGGTGAGCAGGCGTTGCCGATTTTGGAAATTATCCCGAAGGGCGGCTTTTACGATTTCACGAACAAGTATCCGTTTCTGAATCCGAGCGCGGGTGGCGGCGCCGAACATGTTTGTCCGGCGAAAATTCCAGAGGACCGAACGCGCGCGATTCAAGATCTCGCTTTGCGAGCGCATCGCTCGCTTGGGCTGCAGGTTTATTCGCGGGTGGATATCATGTTACCCGAAGAGGGCGAGCCGGCTGTTCTTGAGGTGAACACGATTCCAGGGATGACGGAGGCGAGTTTGCTGCCTGAGGCAGCGGCCGCCGCCGGCATCGGCTACGCGGAATTGTGCGCGCGGATTATCGACCTTTCGCGGCGGAGACCCAGGTCAGACCGATGAAAGCGACGAATCAACGCCCGCGCGCGCGAAACGAGCGCGTTTCGAATCCACGGCAGCGCCGCCAGCAACATCTTCTCGATGTCAGGGTCCGATCCCATAAGGCGACGCAGTATCGCAATCGCCGCGTTCTGGTCATCGTTTCGAAGGTCGTGCTTGCCGCGGGCATTTGCACCGGCGTCTATTTTGGCGTCCAGCTGGGAGCGAAGCGTCTGTTCTTCGAAAACCCGGACTACCAACTGAGCCAAATTGAAGTGCAGACCGATGGAACCTTGCAGCGCGATCAGATTTTGAAAGCCGCCGGCCTGCGCGAGGGCGAAAATATTTTCGGGATAAACCTCGCGCTTGTACACGATCGCCTGCAGCAGTTGCCGCAGGTGGATGACGTGCAGGTGATGCGGAAGATGCCGGGAGAAATCGACATTCGCCTGGTCGAGCGCAAGCCGATAGCCTGGATCACTTCCGACAAACAAATCGCCGATCCGTTTGTGTCCGATGTCGCTTTTCTAGTGGACGCGCGCGGTGTTCTCATGAAAGAAAAGAGATTGTTGCCTGAATATCTCGGCCTGCCGCTGATCGCGGGATGCACGAGCGAGTCGCTCGAGGCGGGCAAAATCGTCGAGTCGTCCGAAGCGAAGGCGGCGCTCGAGCTCCTGCGTCTGAGCACGCGCAGCTTCATGCAAACGCGCTTTCAGATTCGCGAGATCGATGTTTCGAAGGGTTACTGTCTGCTCGTTTCGGACAAGAACCACACGCGCGTGACCTTCGGCTTCGATAATCTCGACACACAATTGCAGCGACTCGAGCAGTTTCTCGTTTATTCCGACGATTCGAAGCGCGAGCTCGAGACAGTGAACCTTCTGGTGCAGCGAAACATCCCCGTGACCTTTACGAAATTGCCCTCGGAAGTAATCAACGAAACGATCGACCCGGAAGGTTCGGAGCCGAGAATTCTCAAGGCGATTCCGGTTCAGCCTTTGGCAAAAGCAGAACCTCCGCCCGTGTCAGCGAAGTCGCGCGCGCGTGCGTCGCCACCGCCGGTGCGCAAGGCAATTCCCGTCCGGCGTGACAGAAAGGATTAAGCGAAATGGCAAGCAGTGATCTCATGGTTGGTCTCGAAATTGGCACATCGAAGATTTGCGTCGTCGTGGGCGAAGGCCGCCCCGATGGCACGATCAAGATTCTTGGCGTGGGCCAGGCTCCGTCGCGCGGCGTGCGTAAAGGCGAGATCGTCGATTTCGAAACCGCCATGAAGTGCGTGCACGAGGCGGTGGTGGACGCAGAGACAAAAAGCGATGTCATGATCCGCAGCGTTTATGTCGGCGTCGCCGGTTCGCACATTCAAAGCTTCAACAATCGTGGTTGCGTGACGCTGCCCGAAGATCGCGACGAAATGGACGAGCAGGACATCGAGGACGTGAAGATCAACGCGCGCGAAGTGAGCATTCCCGCGCAAAACGCCTTTCTCCATTCCATCATCCAGCATTATCACGTCGACGGGCAGGACGGCGTCCTCAACCCCGTGGGCATGCTCGGACAAAAACTCGAAGCGGATTTTCACATTATCCACGGTGTGCGCACGCGCATCCAGAACACGATCCGTTGCGTGAAAGAGTTGCCGCTGGAAGTGGAGGACGTTGTCTTCACCGCGCTCGCTTCAGCGCAGATCGTGCTCACGCAGCATCAAAAAAATCTCGGCGCGCTCGTGATCGATATCGGCGGCGGCACGACGGATTACATTCTATATGTGGACGGCGCAGTCAAACAAAGCGGCGTCCTCGGCGTCGGCGGCGATCACATCACGAACGATATCTCGATGGGCCTGCGCATTCCGATGACGCGCGCGGAGAAATTAAAGATCGAGGAGGGCAGCGTCACTCTGGGCAATTGTTTGCCGGGCGATACGGTCTTGCTAAAGGATGACTCCGGATTTGCCGGAAAGGAGATCGAACGCGAAACGCTCAACACGATCATTCATTTGCGGCTGCGCGAAACGTTCGAGCTGCTGAAGCGGAAACTGGAAGAAGAACCGTTCATCAACTATATCGGCGAAGGCATTTTCATCACCGGCGGATGCAGCCATTTGAATGGCATCGACCATCTTGCGGAGGACATCTTTGAATTGCCGGCACGCGTCGCTCACGCGCAAACTATGTCTGGTCTGACCTCCGCTTTTGAGAACCCGCAGTTCTCCGCCGCGATCGGATTGATCAAATATGCGCAAGCGGTCCAGGTCGATCGTCGCCCGCGTGGCGGCTTCGGCCGCTTGTTCGGAAAAATTTTCAACGGGATGCGCTCATGACGCGGGGCATTCCAAAACGAATTGTAGGGCGTCTGTGTCAGACGCCACATGCAGCGGCGTTTCACAGAAACGCCCTACAAACGCAAGCAGCACGCCTATGATCCAACTCAGTCGCAATTACAGCCTGCCGGAAAGGGCAGAGGAGGAAATTCCCATCAAGATCGTCGGCGTCGGCGGCGCCGGCTCGAATGTCCTTGATCGGATCGTGCTCGATGGCTTGAGCAAGGCCGACCTCATCGCAATCAACACCGATGTCCAATCCCTCGCCAGTTCCGTCGCTGCACACAAAGTCCAGCTTGGACGAACCGTTACGCGTGGCCTCGGAGCCGGTGGCGATCCTGAGCTCGGCTACAATGCCGCTTACGAATCCGCGGATGAAATCCGGCAGGCGCTTACGGACGCGAGAATGATTTTTGTTTGTACCGGCCTGGGTGGCGGGACGGGCTCGGGGGCCGCGCCGGCGGTCGCGCAGGTCGCGCGCGAATTGGGCTCACTTGTCGTGGTTTTTGCGACCTTGCCGTTCGCTTTCGAAGGCAAACGTCGCCTGGCCCAAGCGCAGGAAGCCCTCGCAAAATTGCGCGAAAATGCCGACGCCGTCATCTGTTTCGAGAACGATCGCATGGGCGACATGGTCGCGCCGAAAGCGGGAATTCATCAGGCGTTCGCGGTGGCCGATCTCATGATCAGCCAGAGCGTCCGCTCGATTGTGAACTTGATCCAGCGCCCCGGCCTCATTCGAATCGGCTTCGACGATCTGCTCTCCGCTCTCCGCAGCCCGAGCGGTCGATGTCTGTTCGGCTTCGGTGAATCGGATTCCGATAATCGCGCGCATGATGCGCTAACGCAGGCATTGAAAAACCCGCTGATGGATCGCGGCCGCATGCTCGCCGATGCGTCCCACGTTCTGGTCCAGGTCGCAGGTGGGCCCGCGATGACGCTTTCTGAAGTCGAGATTCTGATGCAGGAACTCGGCCGGCATATCAACGATCACACGCAGATCCTTTTTGGTACGTCGGTCGACGGACGGATGGGAAATCGGTTGAGCGTGACGTTGATCAGCTCACTTGCGACTGAGGAAGAAGTGTCCCCCGCGCCCGCAAAACCGGCGAACTTCCTCGAGCCCGAACCGGTCCCGAAGTACGAGCCAGCTCCGCCGATCTGGGAACAACGCGAAGAGCCGGCGGCCGCAGCCTCCGAGTCGCCGGTACTTGCGGATGAGTTGATTCAAATGGAAGAACCTGCCGTCGAGATTGAGGGTGAGCCGACTCCGATTGCATATGTGCCGGAGGAACGGGTGATCGAAGAGGCGCCGCCACAGCCGCGCGTGATCCTCCCCAAAAAGAAGCCGGCTCCGTTTAAGGAACCGAGACCGGTCGAGGAGAAAAAGCTTCATGCGAAACAAGAAGTGCTGCAATTCGAGCCGGTGACACGCGGTCGGTTTGAGAAAAGCGAGCCGACCATCGTGGAAGGCCAGGATCTCGACATCCCGACGTTTCTTCGCAAGAACGTTCGGGTGAAGTAACAGGTAGGGACGTTTCTCCGAAACGTCCGACTTGTTTTGGTGTGAGCCATGCGGAAAAAAGAGAGGCAATTCGACGGACGGCTCGGAGAGCCATCCCTACTTGATTATTTCTTCATCACGTCCAGCACAGCGCTGATCATCCCGATCAACCCTGTGCGAATAGTTGGCTCCGGCACCGGAGCAAACTTACTCGAGTGCAAACTCGGCAATGGCACACCGGTTCTCTTGCTCTCGGCAATTTTCGCGGGATCGACCGCGCCGACGTGAAAGTCAACCGCCGGAACGGAATGATCGGGCAGGCTGTATTCGGAAAAATCTTCACCGCCCATGGTGGGATCGGTCGCTTCGACGTTCTCCGCGCCTAACGTCTTCTTCCAAACGGCCACGAGCCGCTTCGTCAGTTCCGGATTGTTGTAAGTCGCTGGCGTGAATTCATTTTTTAGGACCTCGACAATCGGCGCGCTCTCTGGCGGAATCCCGGCCGTCGCTGCGATCCCCTTGGCGATGCGCTCGATCGCTGCCAGCGTGCGTTCGCGCACCTCGGTTTTGTAGGTGCGCACGGTGAGCTGCATTTTCACTTCGTCGGGAATGATGTTGTGCTTCGTCCCGCCATGAATCGAGCCGACCGTCACCACCACCGGATCAAGCGGATTATTTTCGCGGCTGACGATGGTTTGCAATGCGAGGACGATTTCCGCTGAAACCACAATCGGGTCTTTGGTCTTGTGTGGATATGCGCCGTGTCCACCCAGGCCGCGCACGGTAATGTTTACCGAATCGACGTTCGCATAGGTGTAACCTTCGGTCACACCGACGTGGCCGACCTCCATTTCCGCGCGATCGTGAAATCCGAGCGCGAAATCTGGTTTTCCGAATCGTGTGTAAAGCCCATCGTTCAGGAGCGCGCGTGCACCTGCGCCGGCCTCTTCAGCCGGTTGGCCGACGAACATGATGGTGCCATGCCATTGGTCCTTCAATTTCCCGAGCGAACGCGCCACGCCAATGAACGTGGACATGTGAATATCGTGTCCGCACGCGTGCATCACCGAGACATCCCGGCCATCGGCATCCTTTGTCATGACCGTGCTCGCATACGGGAGGCCTGTCTCCTCGTGCACCGGCAACGCGTCCAGGTCCGTGCGGACGAGAACCGTCGGGCCGGGACCATTTTTCATCATCCCCACGACGCCGTACCCAGTCAGGCCTGGCTTGTCATACTTGCCAACGTGATCGGTGACTTCGCAACCCGCAGCCTTCAATTCCTTCGCTACAACCGCGGACGATCTCTCTTCGTGCATGGAAAGCTCCGGGTGCGCATGAAGATCTTTATAAATCGTTAGGAGTGACGGCAACTCGGCGTCGGCGAGCGATTTTGGATTTGATTGTGCGAGAAGCGGCGAAGTGATGAGCGCGAGCGCAATAGAGAAGTAAAGAATCTTCATCTCGCACCTATACCAGAGCGGCGACGAAAAGGCATACGGGTATTGGCCACTACTTGATTGTCCCGTCTAATGCCGCGTAGTTGCTGGCCCATGGCTTTCGAGGAAAACCAGCTCCTCTTCGGCTCCGACCCAACTCCGCGGATCGTCGCGATCGAGCTCGGCGACACTGGGACCGTCAAGGTTTACCGGCGCGAAGAAGACGGATCGACCACCGTCGACATTGAGCCGTTCCACCCCTTCGTCTGGTGCGATTCCGACGTCACCGATCTTAATATCGATGCCGAAAAGCTCGAGGGCGATTTGCGCTATAACTGGCGGGTTAGCGTCGACAGTTGGAAGGAATTGATCGCCCTCCGCAACGGCCTGAAAAGCGCTGGCCGCAGTTTCTTCGCGCTGAGCGATCCGGTGCAGCATTACCTGACCTCGACGGGACGCACTCTGTTTAAAGGTCTTCCTTTCGAAGAGCTGCGCCGCCTCCAGCTCGAAGTTCTTTCCTTCGTCGGCGGCGAAACCGAAATCCCCGACGCGTCGCAGCCGTCCGATCACATCATGAGCATTGCTCTCTCTGATAACAGCGGATGGCAAAAAGTGATCGTGGTCGATCCGGCCACGACTGAAGAATCAGAGCGTGCCGCGCTCAAGCGTCTGACCGCGATCATCAAGGAACGCGACCCCGATGTGATCGAAGGCCACAACCTCTTTCGCTTCGATCTGCCGTATCTTGTCGCGCGCGCGCGCAAAGCGAAAGTGAAACTCGATTGGGGACGCGGCGGCGGTTTTTTGCGCTCGCGTCCATCACGGCTCCAGATCGCGGAGAAGACAATCGATTATCCAAAATTCACGGTCGATGGCCGGCATTTCGTCGACACATTTCTGCTCGCGCAATTTTACGATGTCGGCATGCGCAGCCTGTCCGGCTTCGAGCGGATTGATGTGGCGCAACACTTTGGAATCACCGACGAAGCGCAAATCTCATCGCTCGGAGGCAAGGAACTCCAGCGCGCCTATCTCGAAAATTCCGATTGCTTCCAACAACGCGCCCTTTGCGCGGTGCGCGAAACACGGGCCGTGGCCGATCTTCTGAGCCCCAGTTACTTCATTCAGGCGCAGATTTTTCCCTACAATTATCAGGACGTGATCGTGCGGGGCAACGCCACGCGCATCAACGCGCTCTTCCTCCGCGAGTATTACCGGCAGCGCCATTCCATTCCGGAGATGCCGATGGTGCGCGGCTTCGAGGGCGGTTACACCGCGATCTTTTTCACGGGCGTCGCGCGCAACGTCTGGCATTGCGACATCGCATCGCTTTATCCCTCCGTCATGCTCCAGTTCGATTGCTTCCCCGTGACCGACCAGCTCCAGATCTTCCGCCATCTGTTGACCGATCTGCGCACCTTCCGGCTCGAAGCCAAGGCGCAGATGCAATCGACGCATAAGGAAAGCAACCGCCAGAGGTGGCATCACCTCCATGCGCTCCAGAACACCTTCAAGATTCTGATCAACAGCTTCTACGGCTACCTTGGTTTCGCTCAGGGGAACTTTGCCGATTTCGACGCGGCCGCCCGCGTCACCCAGATCGGGCGTGAGCTCTTGCAGAAGATGATCGATTGGCTGAACGCGCACGGCGCCCAGGTCATCGAAGTCGACACTGACGGCATCTATTTCGTTCCGCCGCCGAACGCCAACGCGGACGAATTGCGAGACGCCCTCGGAAAAGAGTTGCCGCCCGGGATCGAGGTCGAATTCGACGAACAGTTCGACGCGATGTTCAGCTACAAAGCGAAAAACTACGCGCTCCTCACTCGCGATGGCGAAGTCATCATCAAGGGCGGTGCCCTCAAGTCGCGCGGGCTCGAAAAGTTCCAGCGCGTTTTCCTCGAGGAAATGATCAAGCTCCTCATGGAAGGAAAGCCGGAAGGGATCAATGACCTGCGGACCGACTTCGAACGAAAAATCCGCGAACGCGCATGGCCAATCACCTGGCTTATGAAGACCGATACGCTCCAGGATTCGCTGGAGAAGTATCGGCAAAAAATCGCCGGCTCCGCTCGCAACCGCGCCGCCGCCTACGAGCTCGCCTTGGCGAGCGGCCGCGACTACAAACCCGGCGAGCAAGTCAGCTACTACATCACCGGCACGACCAAGAAGGTCGCCGCCTACGAAAACGCCAAACTCGCCTCAGCTTTCGATCCGGAGAACCGCGACGAAAACATCGACTATTACGCGGCGAAACTCGATGAGCTAATGAAGAAGTTTGCGAATGTCACAGTGCCCTCGGCGAATGAAGAGACGCTCTTGCTTTGACTGTAGCTCCTTGGAAGAAGGAGGTGGGACAAGGGCGTCGGGCTCGATGTGTTCGCCAGGACACGATGGCAGCGCCGTGTTTGTCAGAGCAAGTAATAAAGTGGCAACTATAGTTGACCGCGCTAGCAAACATGGACAACGAAGCTACACCTGAGGGAGTCACTGCCGAGGATTTGCGCTTGTACAAGTGGCAAGACGTCATCTCAAAACATCCGAGGAAACAGTCCCACAGCTACGCGGGACCACTGCTGGCCGAAGCCGAACGCCTGAAGCAGCAAGGTGACCCACGAGGTTTTCGGACATTTGCCTTTCTCGCGAAGGTTGCTTCACTCCATGCGGACTACTCCAACCGGGGAAATCCATATGAGCCCAGCTGGAGGGGGCCCATCGACCTGTGTGCGTCCGGTCTGGATGCCTTGGAAAACATGATCGGCGAGATCCAGGACTCCGAATTCAAGGCGCGCGTGGGAGCTATCCTTTGGGAATTCGCCGCAGACACGAAGCCGCAGAAATGGCCGTGGTGTCTTTCGTTGAATCAGCACATCGGTTGGAGGATGTGGAACACTGGCCTTTGTTCACGGAACGGCTTGAGCGGGCACTTGCGCTATCCGCAAAGCTTGGACGAAAAAAGCCGCTACATGTAAGCGTCTGCAATGATGTCGAGGCAAGCATTCTAAAGTACAAAGACAGGCCGGAGGCTGGTTTTCTTTGTGCGAGGTTAATCCAAATGCTGGTGCGCCAAAAGCGCGTTGATGCGGCGAAATTCGCAAAAATATGCCGCGAACTTGCAGAGCAATTCGGCGCAAGCGAACAGTGGGATCAAGCACATGAATACTGGGATTTGTGCGCGAAGTTCGGTCACCCAGATCCTAGCGCTGCCAAAAATGCGCTGATTCAAGCTGCGGAGTGCTGGGTGCGGAAGGCGAAAGCAAATCTCGCAGGTGAGAAGCCGGACCATCTATTCGCCGCTCATTGGATGGGAATGGGATTTCAAAAGCTCCGACAGGCTGGAGCTCCCGACGAGCGCCAGGCGGAAGTCCACCGCGAATTCCGAGAACTACAGAAGCTGGGGATGCGGCAGATGGCTCCATTGGCGCTTAGTGACGAGATCGTGGAGAAGGTTGAAGCTCTCTCGGAAAAATTAGCCGCACTCGGGAAACAGCACGTTCGCGGTGTTCCGTTCGAGAAGGCACTCTTTAAATTGGCCTTCATACGCCCGGCTCCGGATCCCGACGATATCAAGCGCTCTGTGGAGTCAGAGACCCAGCAGTCCGTCTGGATGCACATAATGCCAGCAGCGACAGTAACGAAAAGCGGGTTGACCGCCGACCAGATCGGGCCAATGCCAGTCTCTCCCGGTCCCGAACGCGACGAATGGTTAATGAAGAGCGCATATTTTCACGCTCGACAGTTCGAATGGCCCCACGTAGCGGAACTGATCGAGGTGGCGCGAGTTCAAATCAACGAAGAACATCCCTGTAGGATGGAAGACCTGCGCTTCCTGATAACGAGCAATCCATTTATTCCGCAAGGTCATGAAGGAATCTACCTCGCAGGGTTACACGCTGGGCTAGTTGGCGACTGGCTTATCGCTGTTCATCTCTTAGTGCCGCAATTGGAGGCGTCGATCCGTTCAGTGTTTGAGCAGCGCGGCATCGTAACCTCAACCGTGGAATCTGAAGGAACGCAGCAAGAGAGACTCCTCGGCAAGCTGCTCTACCATCCGCAGATGGAGCTTCTATTTGGTCGGGAGCGTACCTTCAATCTGCGAGGGATTCTCGTCGAGAAATTTGGCTTCAACCTCAGGAATGACATGGCTCATGGTTTCATCTCGGAACTCGGCTTTTTTTCGCCGGCCGCTCCGGTCCTTTGGTGGCTCGTCCTCCAACTGTGCTGCATCGGTCATCATCTTCCTACTACCTCTGGCGCGGATTGAGGATCGTATCTCGGCCACAAGAGCCTGTACCGATTTCTGGAACAGGCTTACGCGGAGAGATCTCGTAAAGCTGTTTCACAGCACCTCCAATTACTCGTAACGCAATGAAGTGACGGGATCGACGCGGGTGGCGCGCCTAGCGGGCAGATAGCCGGCCAGTAAAGCGATCGTGATCAGGCATGCGGGAACGGCTACGAAAGTTAGCGGGTCGTGGACGGTGATTCCGAACAGAATTGTGCTCAGAAATTTCGAGAGGAAAAACGCGGCGATCAATCCGGCTAGAATTCCGGAGGCGGTGAGCTTGAAGGTGCGGGCGAGAATGAGTTGGAGGATGTTCTGGTGCGTGGCCCCAAGCGCGATGCGGATGCCGATCTCTTTGTATCGTTGCGTGACGAGATACGCGATGACGCCGTAAATGCCGAGGCAGGCGAGCGTGAGCGCGAAGATCGAGAACACGCCAATGAGCCAGGTGCGAAAACGCGGCTGTGCGATCGATTCATCGATGAGCGCCTGCATCGTCGCGACCTTCAGCCGATGGAACGACGCGTCCGAATTGCCGCGCCTGATGGAGAAGCGGACCCGGCGTGAGGCAGTAGGCGGGAGTAATCGGGCAACCGGCTTTGCGGAGCGCGGAAGCGATCCATGTGTTGCAAGTGTGGAATGCGGAATAGGTACCGCGAGCCCGATACCAACCTTTCCCCAAACGAATTGGCCGGCCTGCTTTATCGAGTGCGTAGGTTTGCTCGATGTGCTGGCACAATCGGGCGAAGCCTCCAGCGGACAAATCGACTTCGATCACCGTGAAACTCGGGGCGTCCAGTTTCTCTCGCAACGCACTGAACCCATCAGAAAGCAGCACCGTACGCTTCGAGCCGGCCAGCGCTTTCATCGCGATCCCACTGGTGAGGTGTTTTCGGTAGCCATCGTCGTCGCCCCAGCCAACCTCGACATATTTGAACCCGGAGTAATCGCGATTTTCCGGCCAGACCCCACGCGGGATGTCCGATCGCTTCACGGCCAGGCCCGTATGAAGCGCACCGTGATTGATCACGTAAACGGTCCGAGCGGTCTGACCGGCCCGAGGCGGGTAAAGCGATTTGGTCGGTCCGGCACAGGCGACGGCGCAAAAGACTGCGGCGACGAAAGCGATCCGCTGGATCGCTCGCGCCAGTCTCCTGACCAGCCCAGGGCAATTTTTCATCCAGATAATTCGCCGCGAAACCGATGTTTTCAACGAATAGGAACCTCGATTGGCGCATGGCTGGCGGTGAAATCAGTCAGGCAATTCGGATCTCACCCGAGTATTACTTTTTTTGTAGAAAAAATTACGAAAAATCGCTTGCGCGGGTGCCTCCTAGCGTGGATAGGGGGCGCTTCCGTGCGAAAAACTAATCTCCTATTTACTATTGTCTGGGGCTGCGCTCTGGCCGTTTCGGCAAACGCAGCTCGAACCGAAAGCCTGTCTTTCACGCCTCAAACCGTCTTCCAGAAGCGGACCGAAAAAGCGGTCTCGGAGCCTTCGAAATCGGAGTTCGTCTCTAAGGATCGGACTGGCAAGACCGTCTCGGCGCCAATCGTTGAGCAGTCCCAGAAGAAGGCGCCCCCGGAGCCTTCTAAATCAGAGTTCGTCTTTAAGGACAGGAACGGCAAAACCGTCTCGGCGCCAATTGTTGAGCAGTACCAGAAGAACCGAATCGTCCATCCGATGGCGAAGACCGATCCGCGTCTGGACCCGAAGTTGAGCCGCGCGGCAACGATCGCGGATGAACGCGCTTACGCGCATTCGAAATCGCGCTGCTGGCATTACGTGAAGGAGGCTCTCATGGCCTCAGGAGCGGTAACGTCCTATCCGAAAACTCCGCTGGCAAAGCAGGCCGGTGATGAGCTGGTGCGCGACTATGGTTTCAAGAAGCTTCCGATTCGCGATCCGTACGCGGCGCCGATCGGTTCGGTGCTCGTGTATTTCAAGGGCCGCAACAATGCCGGGCATGTCGAGATCCGAACGAGAACCGGTTTCGTGAGTGATTTCCGCTCGAAGGACGCATGCCGGGCCGCGCTCGTCGGCGTTTACGCCAAGGGGTAGGCGACGCGAGGGACGCGTCGTCGGAAGAGTGGAATTCGCGGCCGGGTGTCATCCCGAGTTGCGCAGACAACGAGGGACCTCGCAATTGCTGAAGCGCTTCCGCGCTACATTGGGCGATCTCTTTCGGATCAGCGGCCTTGTTTCTTGAGTAATCCGAGAGCGGGAGGGAGGTCCCTCGCCGTCTCTGCGGCTCGGGATGACAGTGCGTCTACACGCCGACAATTCGCTCCCGGCCGTGCGGCGCGCTTAAATCGAGCGCAGGACCGATCGGCACGATGCGGGTTGGGTTGATGTGGTCGTGCGTCATGTAGTAGTGGCGCTTGATGTGGTCGAAATTCACGGTTTCGGCGACGCCGTTGTGCTGGTACAGGTCGCGCAAGTAAGGCCAAAGGTTCGGGTAATCGACGATGCGGCGGAGGTTGCACTTGAAGTGACCATGATAGACCGCGTCGAATCGGATGAGCGTCGGGAAAAGGCGCCAGTCGGACTCGGTCAGGCGCTGGCCTAACAAGTAGCGTTGCGCTGCGAGATACGCGTCGAGTTCGTCGAGGGTTTGGAATAATCTTTTCGCGGCGCGTTCGTATGGCCGCTGGGCCGTGGCGAAGCCAGCAAGATAAACGCCATTGTTCACGCGGTCATAAACGCGCTTGTTGATCTTGTCGATTTCGCCGCGGAGGCCGGTTGGACAGAAGTCGTAAGCGTTGGTCGCAAAGTCGTTGAACTCACTGTTGAACATGCGCAGAAGGTCGTCGTCCGAGTTGCTGACGATGCACTTCGTCTGCTTGTCCCACAGGACCGGGACGGTGACGCGTCCGTGGTAATTGGGATCGGTCCCGCGGTAGGCTTCGCTTAAGAACTGGAAGCCGTTCACGGGATCTTCGGAGTGGCCGGGGCCGTTTCGGAATGCCCAGCCGCGCTCGTCGCGCAGGGGGTCGACGACGCTCATGCCGATCGTTTCCTCGAGGCCTTTGAGCTTGCGCAGAATGATGGTGCGATGCGCCCAGGGGCAAGCGAGCGAGACGTAGAGATGATAACGGCCGCGCTCAGGTTTGTAAGGCGTGGAGCCGTCCCGCCTCACCCAATCGCGGAATGCATCTTCCTGGCGCTTGAATTCGCCGGACTTCGATTGTTCTTCGGGAAATTGTGCCATCGGCTTTGGTCGCAGGTTTTCGAAATGATATCTTGTGGCCCGATCTAATGGCCCGCCAAGCGCATTTCATTCGCATCGACAAAACCGAGCCGTTCGTAGAGTGAACGCCCAGCTTCCGAAGCGTGCAGGACAAGGCGATCTAGCCGCTCGGTCCGGGCCCAGTCAATGATCCGTTGGAGAAGAAGCACGGCTACGCCTTGACGACGCCATTCTGGCTCGGTGAACACGTTTAGAATAATAGCGTGCCGTCCGTCCGCGATTTTGTTTCCTTCGGCCGCGCGCGGGAGCGGATGCGGCAGAACCTCGCGGAGTTGAACCCCGGCTCCGCCCGCAACGATGTCTGGACGCTGCGTCGGGATCGCCAGCCATCCGATGTATTCGCCCCGAATCACGAGATCGCGGAGGCGCTCACGTGATTTCGCGCGCAGGATCTCGAACGCGTCTGGCGGGACCTGGCCCATCTCGTCGAACATGCGCGCGCGATGCTCAGCGATGGCGTCCACATCCTCGGGAGTGGCAAGACGAATCGTGAAGCGTTCTGACATTTAGCGAATTTCGAGTTTCGGTGGCGGCCGCGGATGACGCAACTGACCTCAATGCTTTCGCACTTTCAGTCCTAAAGATTCGGTAAATTCGGGCTTCATTGAACGATAGGAAGAATCTCAGTTCGTCTACGGTTATTGCTCTATTTTCTCAAAATTGGGAGTCTTTTTGCTTAACTGGGAGTACCGGCGAGAATTATTCGCCGTCGTAGCGGGTAAAGGCTTGCGCCCGTGGTACGAGCCTTGCATACACAGAATGCGTGCGACGTCTTATTCTGTTGGTTTTCCTCTGCGGCTTGGGACTCACACTTTCCACGATCGAAGTCCGCTCTGAGGGCCTGACCTCTTCCACATCCAAATTTTATTATCAGACACCGTCAGGATGGACCGGCTCCGCTCGCATCATTCGCCATTACTGGAGCGGGTCGATCGTTCATCCGGATGCGCGAGTCGATTCGCGCCTCGATCCGCGGCTGCGGCGCGCGGCCACCATCGCCGAGGAGCGCGCCAATGCGCATTCCCGAGCTCGGTGCTGGCGTTATGTGAAGGAAGCGCTCGTCGCCTCCGGTGTAATCAACTCCTACCCGAAAACCAACTACGCATCGCAAGCGGGTGAAGAACTGGTCCGCAACTTCGGGTTCAAGCGTTTGCCTGTGCGCGATCAATTTGCTGCGCCGATCGGCGCGGTGCTGGTCTTTGCCCAGGGCAGCAATGGCGCGGGCCATGTCGTAATTCGAACGAAAAGCGGTTTCGCGAGCGATTACTGGACGAAAAACCGCTGCAAGTACCCGTTGATAGCGGTCTACGGAAAATTCTCTTCGTAGCCGGATCGATTTCGCTCTTCTCGAAACGCGAACTTTAGCGCAGATAGACTATTCCCAGGTGGTCGACAAAACAGGAAATCCAGTCCTCTCGGATTTCCTTTTGCGCTTGTGCGAGGGTCATTTCGCCGGACGCAATCCGGACCAAAAGACGTCGCGTCAATAACTCTTTTCGCTGCGCGCCGTAAGGTTTGGTGGACAGACTTTGCGGCCAGAGGTTGTCGATCGTATCCGCGCCTCCGAGTTCGGCGGGGATGAGATGATCGACCTTGAATTCCGGCCGTCTCCGCCATGGAATGTGATAACGATCGAACACTTTCCGCTCCATTTCTTCGGTGACGCCGTTCCGGTCTTTGTCCCTCCGCGCGACTTTCCCCGGCGTGAGCTTCCGGTTTGGCATCATGTCATCCCCGGCCCGAGCATGAGCTGCCAGACTAAGCACCAGGAAGGCCGCGAATGTGATCCGATTTTTCAACGACGAGACGGTATGGTGACTTTGCGCAATGGCAAAAAAGTTCGCTCTGTGAATGCTTCTCGTCTCCTGCTGGCGGCGTTTTTCATCCTGGCGGGCATCAATCATTTCATTGCGCCCTCGATCTATTTGTCGATCGTTCCAACTTACCTTCCGTGGCCGGAAACGTTGGTCGTTATCAGCGGCGGAGCGGAAATCATTGGGGGTGTGGGAATGTTGCCAGCGCGCACGCGAGTTTGGTCCGGGTGGGGACTAATCGCGCTGCTGCTCGTTGTGTTTCCCGCGAACGTTCAGGCGATCAACACGGGAATGATCATCGCCGGGCACGTTGTTCCAACGTGGCTGCTCTGGGCGCGGCTTCCGTTTCAATTTTTATTCGTTGCATGGGTCTACCGGGCCTGCGTGCGACTTCGAAAGGGTGCGAGACCGAGCCGGTAGGCCGACGCCTCGCTTCCGAGCTACTTCAGCAGATACTCGCGAATGAATTGCACGGTGGCGTAAAACTGGAAGTCGGCGTTCTTCTTTTTCGCGAAGCCGTGGCCTTCGTCTTTTCCGACGAGATACCAAATTGGCGTTCCTTGTTTCTTCAGCGTAGCAACGATTTGATCGGCTTCCGATTTCGGGACGCGCGGATCATTCGCGCCGGCCACGACGAAGAGCGGCTTGGTGATTTTCTGCGCGTTGTTTAATGGCGCCGTCCGCTCCATGAATTCCGCCATCTTCGGGTCGCGTTCGTCGCCGTATTCCACGCGACGCAAATCACGTCGATAGCTTTCGGTATTTTTCAGGAAAGTCGCGAGATTCGAAATGCCCACGACGTCGAGCGCGCACCGAATCCGGTTGGCGTAGTTCGTGGCGACCGCGAGGGTCATGTGGCCTCCATACGAACCGCCGGTGACCATGACCCGTTGAGCATCGAGACCCTGGCGCGTTCGCGTCCAATCGAGCAGCGCCGAAATATCCTTGTAGGAATCTTCGCGCTTAAACCCGTTGTCCAGTTTCAGAAAAGTTTTTCCGTAGCCGGCCGAGCCGCGGACGTTCGGAAAAAGAATCGCGCAGCCGAGCTCGTTGATGAAGTAGTTGTTGCGTCCCAGATAACCAGGACGGTACTGCGATTCGGGACCGCCGTGGATATTGATAATGACCGGTCGCGGCCCGGGAAATTTCGCGGCGTCCGGCATATAGAGGAATCCGGTGATCTCTTTGCCATCGAAAGATTTCCAACGGACGAGCTCCGGCTCGACAAACCGCGTCGCGGGAATGCCGCCTGTCTCGCTCGCGGTCCAGCGCGCGGTCGTGTTTTTACCGCCTGCGACCGACCAAGTGTAGACATCAGATGGCGAGCGTGCCCCAGCAATATTGAAAGCAAGCAGGCCTTGCTTCGGATCGCGGTGCCAGCGTAGCCCCGAGATGACCACGGCGGGCAGCGGTGGGTTGAACGTGGGATCTTTCTGCCGCCGCGCCGACACAGTACCATTTCCGGGCAAGAGGTCGATCATGTGCAGGGTGCTCATGCCATTCTCGTTCAAGGCGTAGGCGATTTGTTTGCCGTCGTGGCTCAAATCCCAACTGTCCACATCCGACTTCACGTCCGGCAGGAGGTAAGTATGCATGCCGCTAGCGAGATCGATGTAGGCGAGCCGCTGGAACTCAGACTCCCGGTCGGTCGTAACGAAAACGCCTTTGCCGTCCTTCGAAAACACCGCGGCCGAGTAGGCCACCTTTTCGGCGCCTTCCGGTGGCCGCGTTGTGATTGCCTGTTTCTCTCCGGTCTGGGTGTCGAACAACCAGAGGTAGCTTTCGTTGATCGAAATGCCCTCCAGCACGAGCAATTGCTTGTCGTCTGGCGACCAGTCGGCGGGTTCCCATCCGCCGCCCTTCACTTCCGCGAGCATGCGATCGCTCTTCGGATCGGCGGGCGACTCCAGGTAAATGTCGGTGTCGGCGCCGTTGCGTCGAGTGGAGGTGTAGACGATGCGTTCGCCGCGGTTGCTCCAGACGGGCTCGGAGTTCCGCGACTTGCCGTCGGTAAGCAGGGTGATCTGACCGTCTGAGAAGTCGTAGCGATAGTTCTGGTTGAACTCGTTGCCGCCTGCGCCCTTCGTAAAAACGAAGTAGTCGCCTTCGGTCGGCTGGAACGATCCGCCGTCCACGCGGTCCGGGAAAAACGTGAGCTGGGTGCGTGCACCGCCTGGTTGGGTGACGCGATGAATCTGATTCGTATCGCCGAAGCGTGTCGTGATCAGCATCTCCGGACGCGTGGGATGCCAGTCCTGCAATCCGGCCGCACGTGACTCGGTGTAGCGGCCGACCTGCTCGGGCAGTTCCGCCGGGATCGGCGGGATGCCGTCAACGACGAGATTGTCGCCAGGCGTGAGCGTTTTTGCCGCTGGATCGGCCGCGAGTGCACAAAGTGGAGAGACAAACAAGGAAACCAACAGGACAATTCGGTTCATAGGAGAGGCGGATGTTTCCACATTTAGGCCACTGGATCGAAACAAAAAAAGCGATCGAGGACTTCCGCGGCAAGGATGCGCTAACTTTTTTGCGACCGCGACATGAATCGCGGCCGAAAACTTAGGGGAAGAACTGGCGCGACTCTCTGCGTCCGCGGAATCGGTGGCGGCCGGAAATCTGGCGAAGAAACTCTCACGAGCATGAAATATGGGTTCCTGTTCGCCCAGCCGAGCGCCTGCTGCTTGGTTTCAAAAAATCGGTCAATAACAAGGGCGTTTCGTTCGAGCTCTGTCCGGCCAGAGCGCCGCGCTGCTTTGCGGCTGACCACGGCGGAGCCGGTGTCGACCGCCAGCAAAGGGCCATCGGGAAGCGTTACTTTGCTGCCGTAAGGAATCCGGCGCGGATCGACGGCACAATGTCCCGCCCGCAATCGCGCGCCGGTGGAACAGATGTGGCGCCGCGACCAACGATCGGAACCGCCACCCCCGCTGGCCCAATAAACCGTGACTCGTGCGAGCAATGATTGCTCGCGTGCAAAAACGGTAGGTCCTAAGAGCAGGACCAGTCCAACAGCTATGACGAATCGTTTCATCTTCGGCTCCACGATTCCATTGCGGAGTTCCCAGTCGCTCCGACTAACACCTGCGGGCGCAAGCCTCGCAAAATAGTCTTCTTTGAGATTCGAAGCTGAGTGGACAGTTGGCCCTCAATGAAGCGAATTCCGTCTCGTCATTCGCGTCTTCGCGTTAGAATGTTCGCCGATGCCGACCAATAAACCTGTCCGCATCGCGATGTGGTCCGGACCGCGGAACATCTCCACCGCGATGATGCGGTCATGGGGAAATCGCACGGATACGTTCGTGTGCGATGAACCATTCTACGCGCATTACCTGCAAGCGACGCACCGCGATCACCCCGGCGCCGATGAAGTAATGGCCAACGGCGAGACGGACTGGCGAAATGTTGTCCAGCGATTGACCGGTGACGTCCCCGAGGGGAAACAGATTTTTTACCAGAAGCAGATGACCCATCACCTGCTGCCACAGATCGATCGCGCCTGGCTCGGCGCGGCGACGAACTGTTTTCTCATTCGCGATCCGCGTGACGTGATCGCCTCTTACATGAGGAAAAACAACGATCCGACGCTTGAAGATATCGGCTTCGTTCAGCAGGCGGAGATTTTCGATTGGGTGCGCGCGGACATCGGCGCGATACCCACGGTCATTGATGCACGCGATGTCCTCGAGAATCCGCGAAGAATCCTGGAATTGTTATGTGACGACGTTGGCGTCGAATTCAGCGACTTGATGCTTTCCTGGCCATCGGGTCTGCGCGAGACAGACGGAATTTGGGCGAAGCATTGGTATGGCGAGGTACTAGCTTCAACGACTTTCCGCGGGCTTCCGCCGCGAAAACCGGCGCCGGTTCCGGAGCGTTTGCGTGATGTTTACGAAAAATCTCGGGAGGCTTATGAGCGTCTTTATCAGCATCGCTTACACTGAAGGAAGTCAACCGCGGATCGCGCGGATGACACGGATGAAGAATATGGAAGCTCTCGCGTCCACAAGAGTCCGCCTTCCGATTCGTGTTATCCGCGTCATCCGCGGTTAAGAATTCTCACGAACCAAAATGCTGCAGCAATTCAACGAGAAGAACCGCGACCTGTTGATCAACATCAATGGTGAGCTGGTGCATCGAGACAAAGCCGGCATCAGCCCATTCGATTCAGCGGTGCAGGGCGGCGACGCGGTTTGGGAAGGCTTGCGTCTCTATCACGGGCGCATTTTCAAACTGCACGAACATCTTGCCCGGCTCAGGCGTTCCGCGGAAGCGCTCGCTTTTCCAGAAATTCCGCAAGAGGAAAAGATCATCGAAGAAATCAAGCGGACCCTGGTCGCAAACCAGATGCGCGATGGAGTCCATATTCGTCTCACGCTCACGCGTGGCGTGAAAACTACTTCGGGCATGGACCCGCGCCTGAATCAGTCGGGTCCGACGTTGATCGTGCTCGCCGAGCACAAGCCGCCGGTCTACGCGAAAAGCGGGCTGACTTTGATCACGAGCCGCATTCGCCGCCCGCCGCCGGAGATTCTTGATCCGAGAATCCATCACACCAATTTGCTGAACTCGATCCTGGCCAAGATCGAAGCGACCACCGCCGGCGCGGACGACGCGCTCATGCTCGATACCCGCGGCCTCGTGGCCGAAACGAATGCCACGCACGTTTTTCTGGTCGGCAACGGCGAGGTTGCAACAAGCCGGGTCGTTGCGTGCCCGGAAGGAATCACCCGCGCAACGGTGCTGGAGATATGCGAGGCAACCGGCATCCCGCACGGGGAATCCGATCTGACCCTCGATGACGTTTATCGCGCGGACGAAATGTTTTGCACCGGCACGATGGGCGAATTGGCTGGCGTCATCAAAGTGGATGGACGAATCATCGGAAGCGGTGAAATCGGACCGTTGACACGCCGGTTGAGCGGACTTTTCGCGGAGCGGACCGCAAACGAGGGCCTTGAGGTCGCTTGAGCTTGCGTAAGCAGTTCCGGCTGGCAATCGCCCTTCGCTGATTTCATTCTGAAGCAATGGCGGACGCGCTCACTCCGATGATGCAGCAGTACCAGCGGCTGCGCGCCAGCGTGCCGGCGGATACGCTGCTACTCTTTCGGCTCGGCGATTTCTACGAGCTCTTCTTCGAGGACGCCAAGGAAGCCTCCGGGTTGCTCAATCTCGCGCTGACCCACCGCAACAGCGTGCCGATGTGCGGCATGCCTTATCACGCCGCCCCGGGTTACATCGCGAAGCTTATCCAAGCCGGCCGGCGTGTCGCGATTTGCGATCAAACGAGCGAACCGCAGCCGGGAAAAATCGTTACACGCGAGATCACGCAAATCATCACAGCCGGCACCGTCAGTGAGATGGATCTGCTCAAATCCAACCGGCCGAATTATCTCGGCGCCGTTTATTTCCAGGATGGCGCTTTTGGCTTCGCCTATGCCGAGCTGAGTACCGGTGAATTTCGGGTTACACAGTCGAGCGACACCAGCACGCTGATGGACGATCTCGCGCGGATCTCTCCCGCGGAGTTATTGGTCAGCGACCGGCAGAGCGCGCAATTCGGAGAGATCGAAGGCGCGCTTTCTTACGACGATTTCGCATTTCTGGCGGAACATGCGCGCTTCACTTTGTGCGAGCATTTCGGGGTTAAATCGCTCGACGGGTTTGGATGCACCGACATGCCCGCCGCGATCGGCGCGGCGGGCGCGATCATTCATTATCTGAAGCAGCAGCTGCGGCGGAAAGTGGATCATCTCACTTCGCTGCGTTGTGACGCGCGGGACGACTATGTGATGCTCGATGCCGCGACCCAGGTGAATCTCGAGCTGGTCGAATCGCGAGGGGCACGGAACACGAGCCTCCTGGCGGCGCTCGACCGGACCGTCACTCCGATGGGCGGGAGAAAGTTGCGGACCTGGATTTTGCAGCCCTTGCGCAATCTCGACGAATTGGAACGGCGCCAGCAAATGATCGCCGATTTATTGCACGAGTCTGACTTGATCGCCGCTCTGCGTCATTCGCTGAAATCGATTCGGGATCTGGAGCGCGCGTCTGGCCGGCTGAGCCAGGCGTCTGGCAATGCGCGCGATCTCGTCGCCTTAAAAACCTCTTTGCAACAAATTCCCGAGCTGAAGAAAGCGCTGCAAACTCTGCTCGATCGCCTGGCCTTCGGGGCGAATCACGACGAGGAAATCGGGCGGCCGGAATCGCTGGCTCAAGCGCTGCAAAATCAGCTGCAGGAAATGCCGGAGCTTGCGCAGAAATTGAATCACGCGCTCGTCGAAGATCCACCCATGGTCTTAAAAGAAGGCGGGATTTTCCGCGATGGGTTCAACGCCGATCTGGATGAACTGCGGCAAGCCTCTCGCGACGGCAAGAACTGGATCGCCGAGCTGCAGGAGCGCGAGATTGCCGAGAGCGGGATCAAATCGCTTAAAGTCCGTTTCAATTCCGTTTTCGGTTATTTCATCGAGATCACGAAATCGAATCTCGCGAATGTGCCTGCGCGCTACATTCGCAAGCAAACGACCGTGGGCGGAGAGCGATTTATCACGCCTGAGCTGAAGGAGATGGAAGCAAAAATTCTCGGCGCTGATGAGCGCGCACGTCAGCTCGAGTATCAGCTTTTCCAAACCTTGCGGGACGAAACGCTTCGGGAGCTGGCGCCGATTCAACAAACTGCCAGCGCGCTCGGGACACTCGACGTGATCTGCGCGTTCGCGGAAACGGCGCGGCTCTTTGGCTACTCTCGTCCGCTCCTTAATAAGACGCTGAAGCTCATGATTCGCGATGGACGACATCCGGTGCTCGATCAAAATCTCGCGGAGGAAAAATTTGTGCCAAACGATACGGACCTAGATGGCGAAAGGATGCGGCTGGCGATCATTACCGGGCCAAACATGGCCGGCAAGTCGACCTATATCCGACAGGTCGCATTGATCGTGTTGATCGCGCAGATCGGAAGTTTTGTCCCGGCTTCGAGCGCGGAGGTCGGGCTGGTAGATCGTATTTTCACCCGCGTCGGCGCGAACGACGATCTTTCCCGCGGCCAATCGACTTTCATGGTCGAAATGAACGAAACTGCGAATATCGTGAACAACGCGACGGAGCGCAGTCTCGTGATTCTCGATGAGATCGGCCGAGGGACCTCCACCTTCGATGGTCTTTCGATCGCGTGGAGTGTCGCGGAATTTCTGCACGACAAGATCAAGGCGCGCACGCTCTTTGCGACCCATTATCATGAGCTGACCAAACTGGCCGAGGAACGCCAAGGAGTCGCGAATTTCAACGTCGCCGTCCGCGAATGGAACGAGCAGATCATTTTTCTGCGCAAGATCATTCCCGGTGGTGCGGACAAAAGTTACGGGATCCACGTGGCGCGACTTGCGGGTGTGCCCAAGGAAATTCTCGACCGCGCGAAAGACATCCTTTCGCATCTCGAGAGACCGAATGGGACGGTAGACGTGCAAAAACCTGGGAAAAACCGGCGAAGCAGGAAGGTGATCAGCGTGCCGGAGAAACCGCAGTTGGATTTGCTCTGAGACATGCCGGTTAAGACCGAAAAGGAACTTGGCGAACCGTTGCGGAATCTTTGGCTCAAGGCCGTCGCTGCGATCGAGCTGCGCAATTTTGGTTACGCGATCTCGCTGTTGCAGGGAGTCTTGAAACAGGAGCCGGAATTTCTTACGGGCCGTCAGCTTTTGCGTCGCGCGGAAGTTACCAAACACAGAGCAGAAAGGAGAGCTTTGTTCAACATCTCGACTTCCGCGATCTCGATCATGAAGGCGCAGCGTGAGTTGAAGAACAATCCGAGACGCGCCGTGGAAATGATCGAGAAAGTCTTGGAGAACGAACCGTACAATCGTCAGGCCAATCTGGTTTTGAAGCAGGCGGCGCTGGCGGCCGGTTGGCCAGAGATTGGCGTGTTTGCGCTCCAGACTTTACTCGAGGAGAAAGCGCGCGACACAAAAATTCTCCACGAATTGGGCCAGCTTCATCACGAGTTGGGCGAAAGCGACAGAGAGGTCGAGGTCTACAACAAGATTGCGGAGATAGATCCGACGGATGCCAAGGCGGTCCGGCTGGGCAAGGATGCATCAGCCCGCTCTGCCATGAAGACAGGCGGATGGACTCAGGCAGAAAGTTATCGCGATCTGATCAAGGACAAGGAAGCGGCTGTTTCTCTGGAGCAACAGGGCCGGCTAGTGCTGGCCGACAAGTCTCTCGAACAGCAAATCGAGGGGACTTTCGCGCGTCATCAAGCGGAGCCGCAGAGCGTGGATTTCGCGCGGAAGTTGGGCGCGCTGTACGACCTCAAGGGAGATCTCGAGAACGCCATCGCGTGGTATCAATACGCGGCGGATCTCACGAACAATAGTGATCCGCGGGTTGCGCGAAAAATTTCCGATTTGCGCGGGAAACGATCGGAGCGCGAGATTGCCGAACACGAGGAATTTCTCGCAAATCATGGCGCGCAAGACCAGCTCTTTGCTGAGAGATCAGAGGCGCTCTCCCTGGCGAAGAAGAACCACGCTGAACTCCTGATCGAGGATGCGCGCAAGCGCTCCGAGTGTGATCCGACCGATCTCCAACTCCGCTTTGAGCTGGGCGAAAATCTCTTTCGCACCGGTCGATTGCGGGAGGCTGTGCCGGAATTGCAGCGAGCGCGCCAGAATCCGAACGCGCGTTTGAAAGCGATGAATTTGCTAGGCGGTTGCTATCGTGAGCTCGGAATGCTCGATCTCGCCGCGCAACAGCTCGAGGAAGCGGCGCAGGAGGTCAGCTCGATGGACGCAATGAAAAAGGAAATCGTCTACAACCTCGGGCTGGTTTACGAGCTGATGGGCGAAGGGGACAAATCGATCGCCGCGATGAAGCAGATCTACCAAAGTGATTACGATTATCGGGATGTCGCGGCGCGTGTGGAGAGGTCCTACGAGCGCCCCGCGCCGGATCGCTAGGCCCGACGACACGGGCAAATTCACTGTTTCGTTGGGAAACGCACATTCACGAGCTAGACGCCTCGTCGTTGAAACCGTCCCTACTGGTTAGCGGATACTCGAAGGCGCATTTGCAGCACGAGCGGCCCCTCGCTGGAGGGAAGAGCGACAACCGGCAGGTACAATTGAGGATCGATTCCGGTGATTTTCAGCCGCAGGTCAGTTGGATGAGCCAGTCGTTCAACGTCCCCGCCCAAGCGGATTGTGTCGAATCCGGTTTCCTCCGGGGCGGAAAAATAAGTAGATCCCGCTTTCGCGAGGCGGATCGAGGTAACGTCGATGGTGGTCAGGGCGGTCACGAAATCGATTCGAAGCGGAGAGGCCGCCGCCCCCGGTGGCAACTCGATTCGGACCTCTTTCCACCCCTCATGTCCAATTCGCGCAAAAACCGAATTTTCCTCGCAATGCGCGCCATCTTCCGTGTAGAAGACCTGAATGATTGTTTGCTGCGCGAATGGTCCGTGGCGAATTGTCCCGTCGCGCCAATGTTCGGCGATCTTGCGTTGCAGGTCATCGGCGCGCGCACTGTAGTATTTCGCCAACGCGCTGTTCCACTCGTTAGGTGGCGCCAGGAGTTGTTCAAGAAACCCGGGCAATTCCAGCGCGGGCGGCTTCTGCCACACACCGAGGCCGGGTCCATCGTGAAATGTCCAGGAGCGGCCACGTTCCTGCAGCTCGGCCCAAATTCGCCAGACACCAAAGTCGCGGCTGCGCACATCCACATCGTGGAGGAGAATGATGCCACCTGGTCGGACTTTTGGCAGCCAGGAGTCGACGTCGTGACGAACTGCGGCGTCAGTATGAAGGCCGTCGATGTGGAGGAGGTCGATGCTCTTGGGCTCAAATTTCTCGCGCGCGGCGTCGAAGTCGTCACGGATCAAGGTGGAAAACGCCTCGTAATTCACTCGATTGTGGCTGGAGACCTGCGCAAACGTCGTCTCATCATAGCCACCCGCGTGTGGGTCGCCCCGCCACGTATCGACCCCAAAACATCGGGTGCCCGCCTTGTTTTCCGCCGCCGACTGGCAAAAGGCGAAATAACTTTCGCCGCGATCAACCCCCAATTCGACGAGCAATCGCGGCCGCATCACCGCAACGAGGTCGTAGGCAAAATGGAGATGGCTCGTCCACGCTCCCACTCCGTAGATGCGCGGTTCGAAGTGGCGCGACGGCAAATCTGTGTGGATAATCTCCGTTCTCATGCCAGCAAGCCAGAATAGCGCGGCGCGCCGAATATGTCAGCGCGCAAGCGATAACAACGCGTCCCGGGGAAAATCACTAAAACCGCGCGCCCGTGATTAGCCCGCGGGCCAGAATTAGGCAGAGATTGAGGAGAAGTTGAAGGCCAATAAGGCCTACGCAGATTCTTCGCGTGCAATGCTGAGAGAGCCACCAAACACTGAAGAAAAGCAAGACGCCCAGTAAGGGTTGATAACCATGAAGGACAGGCAATGCAGGACAACTATAGATGGCAAGAATCAACAAAGGGGGACCGAGTAAACCATACCAGAGCCATGAGCGTGGTTTTGGCAGTTCCGCGCACTGGGCCAAGGCGGGGTAGATCAAGACAAGCCCGATGACGCCGGGCAGGGAGAACTGCCAGGCATCTAGAACCGCCCTGAAATCAAAAGGGTAGACCGTAAACATCATCGACCATATCAGGTAGAATAAGTTGTGGAGCCGAATCCACAAAAAGCCTATTGGGGAGGCCCAAGCGGGTTCAGTGCCGGGTCCGGCGAAGTTCTGCATGACCAAATCGGAAGGTATGTGCAGGACAAATCTTGTCCAAATGATCCAGGGCGCGAGAATCAGGCCAAAGACAGCGAGATAAAGGATCGCGAACGGCACGCGAGATTTTTCACCCCGCCGCTGAATCAGATAAAACACCGCCGCACAGCCCGCGAAAACGATCGCATACGGATGACAGTGACACGCCAGTGCCATGAGCGCGGCAACGACCGCCGGGCCATGGCCACTTCGCATGGAGGTCCATGCGAGAAGGATAAAAAACCCAGCCAATGCTTTCGGCCACGTGTAAACAGTCTGAGCGATGAAATACTGATTCGTAATATAAAGAAGTGTGGCCAGTGGCAGAACGGCGTTTGCGCCAAGGCTGGAGCAAAAAACAAACAACCCGAGAAGCATCAGCGAATTCAGGACTAAACCGATGACAGCAAACTGTTCGAAGCCGTTTCCCGTATTTAACTTCGACACGTCTGGCCAGTCCCGGCCAACATAATTGTAAGTTCCGAGATGCGGATGGTCGTGCCGCGCACCGAGCGCGACTCGAAACGGCAATACGACAAGCGACATCAGGATCGTCCGATTGCTTACCTCATTGCCAGGCAGAATCGGTCTCTCCTTTTTGAATGAGACCCCGCGCAGGAAAAATTCCGCCACGGCGAAAGGAATGTAGTTATCGGCAGGTAGTGACGTTAGATACTGGATCTTTACGCTGGTGGTGTGAGTCTTAAAAATGTAGGCCCCGTCGGGCAGGGGCTCTGGAAATCGGACATCGATGTGATGAAGCCCCAGACTCAGCACGAGAAGCAGAACCCACAAAGCCAACGAGACTTTACTCGGCGTTGATAACGCCAGGGAAAACTCTTGCAGAACCTGCCGCGCGACGAAGTAAACCGCGCTCAACAGTGTTAGAGCGATCAGGATCGCGACCAAGGCCCATCGAACTGGCGGGACAGCAGCGATCGCGCAGCCCAGAAGAGCGTGCAAGAGAACGCCCGCCGCGGCGCCATAACCGACCAACTCGAGCCCGCGCAGCTTCGTCAAATGATGCAACAGAGCAATGCCGTTCACCAGGATCGATGCGACTACCCATATCAAGAGTAAGAATCCCGCAGCGAAGGTCATCTGCGTTGATTTTCAGTGACAGCCCCACGTGCAACAAGGATTTTCGCGAATCGTTAGACATGCACGCTTGTTTAGTCCTCTATTAAACGGATCAAACAACGGTTTCACAATTTCAGCTCCGATCCCACGCCTCTTTGATGTTCGAGAAACTTCCGAGTCTCCTTGGTTTTAAGCCGAAACTTTATACCGGCGGACCGACGCGCTTTCATCTTCCGTTGCTCTACGACCTCGTCGCCAGCAAAAAGCCGAAGTCAATCGTGACACTGGGGTTTGGTGACGGGCAGGCCTTCTTCACTTTTTGCCAGGCCGCGCGCGAACAGGACGTCGACTGCCACTGCGCCGCGGTGCGTCGGGAGCATGCCGGCGAGAAAGAGAACGATGACGCGGCCTGGCTCAGGGGCAAGGATTACGGGGAGGAGTTTTACGGTGACCTGATCCGTCTCCATAATGGCTCGGACGCGGCGAGGGAGTTCTCCGATCACAGCGTTGATCTGCTCTTGCTCGACGATTGCGATTCTGGCGCTCAGATCCGCGCCGATTTGTCCATCTGGGAATCAAAACTTGCCCCAAGTGGATTTGTCCTTTTCCACGGCATCGCCCTGGAACGCGCGGATAACCCCAAGGCCGCCTGGCTTGAGTGGACCGCGTCTCGGCCAACTGCGGAATTTCCGGATGGAATTGGACTGGGGATCACGTTGCAATCGGAGGCTCGTGAGCCTCGGGAGTTTCTCCTCACGCAGTTGTTTGCAGGGAATAAAGGTGTTGCCGAGCTGGTTGAACTGTACCGGTTGGCCGCGGTCCGGATAGAAGCGCAAGTCCGCGCCGACGAAGCCGTGCGCGCGCAGATCGCCCTCGAAGTGCGACAAGTCTGGATCGATTCACTGCTCGCCGATCGTTGGAAGGTCCAGGAAATCATGGACCATCAACAACGCACCATTGCACGGCTCGAGGCGACGGAGTTGCTAAAGAACTTCGAAATTCTGCGCCGGGATCGCGCGAAAGCGCAACTCGTAATGGATGCGCAGTTGGAGCAGCTCAAGCAATGGATTGCGAGAGCCCACCAGTTGGAAACAGAGCGAGCGAAGCTGAAAGCGGAGGTCAAAGAGCAAAAACAGATCCTGAACGCGGCCAAAAAGGCGTGCAAAAAAAAAGGGCGATGCTTTCAGATGCCCGACGGCGCTGGAGAAAAGAAGTCCCGTTCGATTTCGGAGAGGATTCTGCGAGAAATCAAGCGTGCACCGCGCAATCTCCTCGGCCGGCGGGAGCCGTCAGAGCCAAAGTCGAAATCGGAAATTGTCCCCAAGGCCCTGGGGTCGGCATCAATACCGGAACTTGGCAGACCCGCTGATCGGTATGCGGCATGGATAACGGAACATGAGCCGGATACGGCGACGTTGGAACGTCAAAGGGCTGAGTCGCAACTTTGGGCCGAGAAACCGAGGATCAGCTTGCTGGTCCCTGTCTTCAATACGCCGGCGAAGTTCCTCCAGGAAATGTTTTCTTCCGTTGCGAAACAAACATACCAAGACTGGGAGCTTTGTTTGGTCGATGCCGGCTCGACTGAGTTGGAAACGCTCCAGGTTCTCGACCATTGGGTCGCCCGCGAGTCACGGATCCGGTTCGAGCGCCTCACGGCGAACCTCGGAATCGCGGAGAATACGAATCGAGCGCTGAAGCTCGCGACCGGTGATTTCGTCGCCTGCCTCGATCACGACGACCTGCTGGCCCCCTTCGCGCTGTATGAAATCGTTCGCGCGATTTCGGGTTCACCAGCCGCTGAAGTCTTTTACAGCGATGAGGATCGCTGGAGCGACAAGGGCACGCGGCACGCGCCTTTCTTTAAGCCGGAGTGGAGCCCCGAGTTTCTCTATTCGAGCATGTATCTCGGCCACCTTACGACGTATCGGAGGGATTTGATGGACGCGCTCGGCGGGTTCCGCAACGCATTTGATCTTTCTCAGGATTACGATTTTGCTTTGCGGGCGACAGAGCGGGCGCGAGCTGTCTGCCACGTGCCTGGCGTCCTTTACCACTGGCGCGAACATCCGGCATCAGGATCAGCCGGAGGAAAACCAGAAGCGCGCCAGACAAATCTGGCCGCCCTGGCCGACGCGATGGAGCGGCGCGGTCTGGCGGCGGAGATTATCGAATACCCAACGGCAAATCGCGCCCGGCTAAAGATTCTGGAGTGGCCGAAAGTCTCAATCATTATTCCGACCGACTCGTCGGACCGCTCCCGACTCTTCATCGAGCAATTGCCGCAGATGACGTCCTACCTCAATTACGAAATTGTGATCGTGACGAACAGTGCGCTGGCGGAGGTGCTGGAAGACGCCGCGCCGCAAGACCCCGGCTTCCGTTTCGTCCGTTACGACAAGCCCTTCAATTTTTCTGACAAATGCAACCTCGGGGCGCAAGCGGCCACCGGAGAGCGCCTCATTTTTTTCAACGACGACGTGGAGAGCGGCCAACGCGATTGGATTCAGAACCTGATCGAGCCGCTCGAAAACCCGGAGGTGGGTGCGGTTGCGCCGAAGTTGCTTTACGCGACTGGGAAGATTCAGCACGCCGGTTTAGTTACGGGCGTGCGCGGGCTTGTTGGCACTGCGTGCCATGAATGGCCGGGAGATTCGGTCGATTACACGAATCTCGCCCAATCCATGCGCGATGTCTCGGCGTTGTCCGCCGCCTGCCTGGCCATCCGCAGGGAAGATTTCTTTCGCGTGGGTGAATTCGATGCGGTGAATACGCCGATCGCACATTCGGATCTCGATCTCTGTTTCAAGATCCGCGCGGCCGGATTCCGATGCGTTTACACACCGTTCGTCACCATGACGCACCGTGGACATGCCTCAATCGGGGCGGCGGGACAGGAGGAAAACACACCCCGCGACAAAGCATCGGTCTACTTACTTAAACGCTGGGCCGGTTATACCTGCCGCGACCCCTATTATCCGGATAACATGCGCGACTGGCTCTATGCGGATTCGCCTACGCCGATTCGGATGTGGGGCCAAAACCAGTCAGACGCGGTGTCGAACAAACCCGATCTTCTTTTTGTTTCGCACGATTTGAGTTGGAGCGGCGCTCCCTTGATTCTATTTCACCTCGTAAAATGGTGCAAAGAGCGGGGCTTTTTTGTGGCGGTAATGTCGCCGACGGACGGTCCGCTCGGGGCGGAATTTCTCGAAGCGGGGATTCCCCTTTTGGTGGATCCGCTCATCACCACAGGCCATCCTTCATTCACTGCGTTTGCCCAGGAATTTGATTGCGTGGTCGCGAGCACGATCTTCGGCGCGCCAATTATCCACGCCGTCCACTCAGCAGGCATTCCTAACCTGTGGTGGATTCACGAGGGACGAGTGGCCGAACATTACCTTGGCAGCGATCGCGGGCTGCGTGAAGCGCTTGGTCTGGCTGATCTGATTGTCACGCCCGGCATACGCAGTTCTCTAATCTATCAGCCGTTTACGGACCGGTTGGTTCGCGTTTTGTCCTACGGCATTCCGGATCCACGACCCAAGTTCGAGCCTGCGATTCGAGAACCGGCGAGGCCGATGGATTTTCTCCTCCTTGGAACAATTGAGTATCGTAAAGGTCAGCAAGTTCTTTTGGAAGCGTTGCGCAAACTTCCCGAAGATGTTTTGAAGGACGCCCGCTTTCGGATTGTAGGAAGACCCCATGATTTCGCCATCGCCAACGAGATAGAGACTGCGGCGAAAAATTCTGCGCATCTTACCTATGAGGGCGGTGTCTCCGCTGACGAGGCTCTCGCTCTCATTCGCGACACGGACGTTATGCTTTGCTGCTCCTGGGATGAGACGGGCCCGCTTATTCTGATGGAAGCGCTCGCTTTAGGAAAAGCAATTCTCAGCACCAACGTAGGCGCGGTGGCGGAGAAAGTTTCAAATGAAGAAGACGGATTATTCTTCCGACCGGGAGACGCGACAGCCCTGGCTGTGGCTATCGAACGGCTTGTTCGCGAGCCGGACCTGATCGGTCGATTAAGAAAAAATGCGCGGATATCCTACGAACAACATTTCACCTTCGATCGTTTCGGCGAAGGCTTTGTGGAATTATTTAGAGAAGTGATTTCATCCCGGAAGAGCAAACTCGCCGCCGGCAAAGAATCTGCTGCCTAGAACGCTGCTGGCAGATGGACCTCAATCGGGTGAACGGAAATCGGCCTCGGGTCCTCTTTTTCTCGCACGAGACGACATTGAGCGGCGCCCCGATGCAACTGCTCCACCTTCTTCCCTGGTTACGTAACCGTGGTTGGGCGATGGCAATGGCGGCGCCCGAGTCCGGGCCGATTTCCGACATGCTCGCGGCGGATGGAATTAGCACCATTATCGACGGGACCCTGCTGACGGATCCCACTCAAACGCGGCTGCAAGAAATCTGCGCGGAGTTCAATGTCGTGGTCGCGAATACGATCGTCTCATGGGCGGCCGTGCGCGCGGCCTTCCGACTAAAGATACCGGTGATCTGGTATTTACATGAGACCCTGGTTGCGATTCGGTTGATGGGCCAGATACCAGAAATCCAACCAACTTTGCGGATGGCAGATCTGCTGATCACGCCAACGCAACGAACGGCGAAAATCTATCAAGACTTGACCGATGCGCCGGTGGTTGTGGTGCCGTACGGGATTCCGGTTCCGCCGCAAGTGGCGTTCAAAGAGGAGGGCAACGCCCGCACGTTTGTGACATTAGGAAGCTTTGAGCCGCGCAAAGGTCAGGATGTGCTGCTCGAGGCGATTGGGCTTTTCAATCAGGGAGGTGCAAATCGAGGCTGGTTCAAGTTGGCGGGCCGTGTGTTGGATTCCGCTTTCTTCGAAAGGCTCCAGACTCGTGCGGCGGGCTTTCAAAATGTGGGACTGATCAGTGCGCTCGATCATTCCCAAGCGATGGCGCTTCTCAATGAGGCGGACGCCCTTGTTTCACCGTCGCGTGACGAGACAATGCCAATCGCCATCCTGGAAGCGATGGGGCTGGGCAAGGCGGTGGTCAGCACGGATGTCGGGGGCGTTTGCGAGTGGATTTGCGACGGAATGAATGGTCTGGTCGTACCACCCGAAGATTCGAACGAACTCGCGAGCGCTCTGACTCGCTGTGCGACCGATCCGAAACTGGTGTCGCAATTGGGAGCAACGGCGCGACGCACTTTCGATCATCACTTCACGCTCGAACGTTTCGGAACGCGGTTCGCTGGGTTAATGGAATCGGTCGCCAAACGGGAAATCATTCGACGTTCCTTCGCCTCAATTAACTATGAAGATTGGATTGCGCAGTTTGATGTCGTGACGCCCAGCGGTCGAGCGTCCTTACACCGCCGGCTGCGCGCGCTTCAGAGGCAGCCGCTCATTTCTGTCATCCTTCCCGTCTACAATCCGGATCTGAAAATCCTCGCGACCGCGATTGAATCCGTCGAAGGACAGCTTTACGAGCGCTGGGAACTTTGCATCGCGGATGACGCTTCGACGGATCCAAGCGTGCGTCCATTTCTCGAAGAGAAAGGCCGTGGCGATCCCCGCATCAAGGTTATATTTCGTGAGACGAACGGACACATCTCCGCGTGTTCGAACTCCGCGATCGAGCTCGCCACGGGGGAATGGTGCGCGCTTCTCGATCAGGACGATGCTTTCGCCGAAAACGCGCTGGCGCTTGTCGCGCTCGAGATTGAGCGACACCCGGGAGCCGGTCTGATCTATTCAGACGAAGACAAGATTGATGAAACGGGCGTGCGCTCGAATCCATTCTTCAAACCCGATTGGAACCCCGAACTTTTTCTCGGCCAGAATTTCATCAATCACCTCGGAGTTTATCGGACCGAGCTTTTGCGCACGGTCGGCGGATTCCGCGAAGGGTTCGAGGGTTCGCAGGATTACGATTTTGCTTTACGCTGCGTGGAACGGCTGGAGCCGGAGCAGGTGCGGCATATTCCGCGAATTCTCTACCACTGGCGTGCGGTTGTCGGGAGCCTCGCAGCCGTCGCGGATGCGAAACCCTATGCGAAGGAAGCCGCGCGCCGCGCGATTGCAGATTATCTCCGGCGAGTCGGCATTTCCGCGCGGGTGGAAGCGTGTCCTGAGAATATCGAATCGCACCGGGTGGAATACGAATTAACAGACCCGCCGCCCCTCGTCTCAATCATCATTCCCATGCGCGATCGCGTGGAATTGATCGAGCGCTGCGTCGCGAGCGTCCGAGAGGGAACGGATTATCCCTCCATCGAGTTTGTCATTGTCGATAACGGCTCAGCCGAGCAAGCGACGCTGGAGTTTTTGCGCTCGATCCAGAGAGAAACGGGAGCGCAGATTGTGCGCGACGACACCCCATTTAATTTCAGCCGCTTAATCAATCGCGGCGCCGCAGCTGCGAAGGGGGTGCTGCTCGCTTTTCTCAACAACGACATCGAGACTGAAGAGCCAGGATGGCTGCGGGAAATGGTGAGCCATGGCGTGCGGCCCCGCGTCGGCGCTGTCGGCGCCAGGCTTTGGTTTCCGGACGGAACGCTGCAGCACGGCGGCGTAATTCTCGGCCTCGGCGGTGTTGCAGGACACTCGTTCCCCGGGGTTCCGCTTGGTCATGCGGGATATTTCAACCGCACGTACTTGCAGCAGAACTGCTCGGCGGTCACTGGCGCATGCATGCTCGTGCGGAAAGAGATATTTCAAGAATCCGGCGGCTTCGATGAAGTCAATCTCGGTATTAGTTTCAATGACGTGGATTTTTGTTTGCGACTACGGGCTGCCGGGTTTTGGAACGTTTGGACCCCTTACGCGAATCTGGTTCATCACGAGTCCGCGTCCCGCGGGCACCAACGGACGCGAGAGGAGCAAGCGCAATTCGTGCGCGAGGCGACCTACATGCAACGGAAATGGGGCATCGAGCTGCTGCATGATCCATTCTACAACCTTAACTTGTCTCTCAACTTGCCAGGCTTCCAGCTCGCTGTTCCGCCACGGCTGCCGGAGTTTTCAACTAACGGCAAAACCTCTTTCGCGTTCGCCAAGCTAGAGGCCTCGGCGAATTCCGCCCGCTGGCAATGATCTGCCGCAAGTTTCATTTTTCAGCTGACACCTTCAGTGCCGCCTACAGCTCCGGGTAGATGCAAACACCGCCGCCGTATTTGTTATTTTCTTGTTTCCAACTGGAGCTTTTTTTGGACCTCGGCGCGTGATGGAACATCGGGATAGTATTCGTCAGACAATTCGTTCGCAAAATCGGTCCACCGGGTCTAAAACACTAGCGAGAGTGTTGAGTTATGCCTTGGCGAATGCCGTCCGCGATTTCCTTGGCGATGATCGCATTTCCCCTGTCGCCAAAATGGTATGAGTCCAGGAAGATCTCATCGCTCGCAGTCAAACCGGCAAAGGCATCCGATTGATCCAGATAGAGAAATTGATCTCCCCGGATGGATGACAAGCGGGCTTTCATTTCCTGGTACGATTTGGTGAAATTTTCGAGAGCGGGCGGCATCAAGCGAGCACGCAGTTTTTGTTCGCGCGTGGATAAGGGCTTGCTCGTGATCGCGAGAGCAGGCTGCAAAACGAATACGTAGCGCGCACCAGTCAAGGCAAGCGCCATTGCGCTCAGGCGGACATTCTTTTCCAGTCGCGTTGCCACGGAGGCAGGACTAATCGGAGCGGGACCAGCGATCACGTCCGTCATCGGGTGGAACCCGGCGACCTTTCGCGCGGCATTCAGCAAATCCCAAAAATGTTGGTCGGAGTACGTTCGAACCCAAAAAACTTCATGACCCGCGCCGGCCCAATGGACGTCGTTGCTTCCCGAGACTGAGACGACCATGTCTGGGGCGAGCTCGGAGAGTCGATTCTCTATGATGATGCGCTCGTGCGTCGAGGTCCAGGCAGGGTTCGCCAGCGTGAACACCTCGTAGCGCAAATGCGTCGACGGGGTTATCTCGGCGTTCAACAAATTCTCAAGGTATTGGCCGATAATTTTGTCCTGACTCGGAGCGCCAGAACCGAAGGCCGTCGACCCGCCAGTGACGAAGATGCGATAAACGCCCTGAGGCTTTGGCATCGCAACTTCCTTGTTGGAACGAAACTGCCAAGAGTTGATAAACGCGTTATCATGCCGGCCGGGCTCCGGCCCGGTGCCCACAAACGGCGTTAAGACGTTCGGAACAGCATAGGAAAAATGGTCCATCTCCCGCGCCGCCGCGGCGGGATTCTCATAGGCTAAGGCGTAGGTGCCTTTTTCGTCTTCGCGGAGCATGTGACCCAAGGTGTCGCTCCGGGTAGAATCCACGATTTGGTGTCGGAGCGATCGCGCCACCTGATACCGGCCGACCGCGAATCCGAACCCGAAAATCACCAGGGCGAAAACGCTTGGCAAGGCCGCCAGGAATATTCGGCGCACGGTCATGCCGGACATGATGGCATCGCTCCATCTCGCGCGCCGAGCCTTTTTCGCGAGGACCCATCTCTTAAAACTCGCAGGGAAGCGCCTGCTTGCGTGTGGGTATGCGGTCGCCACGACGCGCGCGATGAAAACCGCCTTGCTTTTAACGCGCGAGCTTCAATTCTGATTCCGATGCGCAAGACGAAAATCATCTGTACACTCGGCCCGGCGACGGAAAAGACTGAGACGCTACGGCAAATGCTGCGTGAAGGCGCCGATGTCTTCCGGTTGAACATGAGCCACGCGGAACATGCGTGGGTACGCGAGATCGTTCCGCGCATTCGCAAGATCGCCACGGAGATTTCACGGCCAGTGGCGATTCTTCTCGATACCCAGGGGCCGGCGATTCGAACGGGCGAACTGAAGACAGATTTGCAACTGAAGCCTGGCGACATCATCGAGTTCACCGTTCGCGGTGCGAAGAGTGAAGAGAAGTATTCCGTCGATGTTAATTACGACGGACTGATCAACGATATTTCGGTCGGGGACATCGTTCTGGTCGACAACGGCGTTATGCGCCTGCTGGTCCTGGAAAAGAAGCGCAACCGGATTCGCTGCAAAGTACTGACGCCCGGCAAGCTCGGCTCACACCGCCACATTAATCTACCGGGCGTTCACGTAAATCTGCCCGCGCTCACGAAAAAGGATCTGGAAGACGTTGCGCTCGGCGTGGAGGTCGACGTGGATTTCGTTGCACTCAGTTTCGCGCGGCAGAAAAGCGATCTCGAGGAACTCCGGGGTGTCGTGAAAAACCTCGGCAGCGCTGCGCAGATCGTCGCGAAGATCGAAGATCAATCCGCGGTGCGGCAAATCGACGAGATGATTGGCGCGGCCGACGCGGTCATGATCGCGCGGGGCGATCTCGGGATTGAATGCCCGATGGAAGAGCTTCCGATTATCCAGCGGCGAATCGTGAAGCGTTGTTTGCGAATAGGTAAGCCCGTCATCGTGGCCACCCACATGCTCGAATCGATGATCGAAAATCCGCTGCCGACCAGGGCCGAAATCACGGACGTGGCGAACGCCGTCTTCGAGCAGGCGGACGCAATCATGCTGAGCGGCGAAACCAGCGTGGGCCGCTATCCGGTGGAATGCGTGAAAGTTTTTGACCGCGTGGCGCGCCGGATCGAGCGCAGTGGTGGCGCGGGCTATGGCGTGGACGCGCTGCTGGAGGATAACCGGCAGAAAATGGTGGCGTCCGCGGTCGTTCTCGCCAATTCATTGGAGCGCGCGAAGCTCATCGTCTTCACGCATCATGGGACGATGGCGCGATTTGTTTCTAATATGCGGGCGGAAAGGGCGCCCATTTTTGCGTTTACGTCGAGCGAGCGGGTCTACCGCCAGATCGTGCTTTGTTGGGGAACACATCCGATCTTGATCGCGTTTACGGAAGATCCGAACCAAACGATTGAAGCAGCGCTGAAGCACCTGCGCGAAAAGAAGCTGACAGAGCCTAACGATAACCTGGTGATTCTCAGCGACATGCTCGCGAGTGGCCTGAAGGTCGATGCCGTGCAGTTGCGGCAGGCGAAATAATCAGGGACTTCCGTCCCATCGAGCGCAGACGAGTCGATGATGGACTAGCGACGGCCGCTCTAGGACTTCGGCGGCGTGCCGGTGTAGAAAGAGTGCTTGCTGGTCGCGCGGTAGAAGTCCGCCTCTTCGGGAGGGAGGCGATGATCGGCATACCACGGCAGGTGGCGCGCCGTGTAACATCCCGCGACCCTGATCGCATCGAGGAAATTTTCGGCGCAAAAGAATTCTTTGTTGTAGACCGCGAAAGTCGTGTCGATCGAAGCGCGGTAAGCTGGATCGCCTTTCTCTTCCAATCGCGTCTGCCAGAACTGCGCCTCCCATTCCCAGATACTGCAGCGTTCCTCTCCGATTTGGAATGGCGCGGCGATCATTTTTTCCGGCTCGGAGATATCGAGGCTGAAGCCGGCTTTGCCGACGCGATATCTCGTCGTTAAAGCGGCGAGGCGCTCCACGAAATCCGACGGCAAGTTGGGGTTAAATCCCAGATCGGGATCCGTGAGGCAAAAATATTGCGGGAGCTGATTGTAGAGAGCTGCGTCGCGAAAGAGTCGCCGCGGACCGCTGTTTTCTTTTAAGCGAACGACGCTCAGTTTTCCTTCCAGCGAATCCAGGTAGTCGAGGAATGGCGGATACTCGGACCCGTTATCAACCACGATGATGTTCGGCAATCCGACGACGCGCAATTGCTCGATCATCTTCCGCAGATAGGTCGGATTGTTGAAGACCGGTATTAGGACAGGAACGTCTCGGAGAGGATACATTCGCGGTCGCCGGACGAGATCATCAAGCGCTTCTCGATCTGCCGTGCGAACAAACAAGACGTTGAACTGATCGTCGCCGTACTCGCGGTCGCGGGCCACGGGAAGAAAGCCACGCTCCATCAGGAATTCGATGACGCGATCAGCAGTCCTTTGCTCTTTCCAGAAGGGATAACCTTCGAGCTCAACAAAGATAGCGACGGTGGTCCGTAGGACTGTTTCCGCGCCGAGCAAGACAAGCTCAGCGGCTCCTTCCACATCGACCCAGAGCGCGAAACGACAAGCGCGAAAGTCTCGTACTTTGGTTGCGAAAAAATCATCGAGCGAACGGGAAGCGACCGTGAATTCCCGGTAGGTCGCGGCTTCATTGCGATGCAGCAGCGATGCCTTGCCCGTGTCGGCGGGCTCGGTGATCGAAGCATCCACGATGTTACCGTTATCCCAGGCCTTAGAAAGTGTGCAGGGCGCGTAAACGGTGGCCTCGCCTGAGCGCTCATTGATTGCGAGATTTAGGTAATGCACGCCGACATTTTCCAAATCGGTGCGGTGACGCTGGTAGACCTCCGGATTGGCCTCGAACGCATACACTTCCGAACCGAGAGCGGCCTCTTTCGCCACTAAGGCAGCCTGTCCGTCGTGAGCCCCGATGTCGCAGCAGACGTCGGGCTGAAGACGGCGCAGCAGATCGAAGTAAAGACTTCGCAGCGTAGCATTGTCGGTAACGGCGCCAATCCTGGCGAAGGTGGAGTACAGATCGCGCAAAGCAGATCAGAATCTAAGCGCAAACCGCGCGCCTGCGCTACACGCTCCGTGAAACAAAAAGCGCGCGGATGTTCCGTCCCCCCGCGTTCCAGCTTAAGCCTCGACCGGCAGCTCGACGTCGACCGGACGCTCCTTTTTGCTAAGGGCGCGGCGCAATTTTGAGAGCGCGATGTTCTGCAGCTGGCGAATCCGTTCGCGGGTCACGCCGAATTTTTTCCCGACTTCCTCGAGAGTCTTGGGCTTGCCGCCGTCGAGACCAAAGCGCGAGAAAATGATCTTCCGTTCGCGATCGTCCAGCACATCGAGCAATCCACCGACTTCGTTCCGGAGATTCTTGTCGCGGAGCAATTCGAACGGCGTCTGCGCTTCTTCATCGCCAACAATCTCGCCGAATTCGGTTGAATCGTCATCGCTGATTGGCGCATCCAAAGAGGCCGGACGAATCGATACGGTCTTGAGTTGCGAAACTTTTCCGCTCGCAATGCCGATTTCTTCGCCAAGCTCGTCATCGGTCGGTTCGCGGCCGAGTTCCTCGCTCATCTGCAGCGAGACGCGGCGCATCTTCGAGATCTTGTCGACCAAATGTACTGGCAGGCGGATCGTTTTGCTCTGGTTCGCCAGGGCACGCTTGATCGACTGCTTAATCCACCAGGCGGCATACGTGCTCAGCTTTCCGCCTTTCGCGGGATCGAAACGCTCCACGGCCTTCATTAGACCGATGTTGCCTTCGGAAATGAGATCCAGCAGTGGGAGACCGAGATTCGCGTAGTCGTGCGCGATCTTGACGACGAGCCGCAAATTCGAGCGAATCATGAGGGCGCGCGCCTCACGGTCACCCTTCTTGATCTTCGCGGCGAGTTCGATCTCCTGATCGGGCGTCAAAAGCGGGATCTGCCCGATCTCTCGCAGGTAAATTTTTATTCCAGTATCGCTATCTTCAGCAGCCATATAACTTTTCATGAAAAGGGTAGAGGGGTCGCACCAACAAAATTTCGGTTGTTACGCTTTGCGGGCGTTTGTAGATTTTTTGTTTTAACATTCTACAAAGTAGTTAACAACCTTAAATATCGCAATTCTGACAGCATTTGGACGGGTCTTGTTCAATATTTCTCCTGGCTGACTCTAAACCGCTGATTACAAGCGGGTAAGGCCAGGGTCACTCGATCTCCAAGAAATTCGCAGTATTGACGCGGCCGGACCACGCCGAATAGGGTAATTTCAGCCTCGGAATTGCGCCGTTATTCCGAAGCTCTTCCACACGTTCTCCCCCATGCTGGCAAAGATTTACTCCGCTGCGGTCTATGGTGTGGACGCGTATGAGGTGGAGATCGAGGTTAACGGCGCAGGCGGTAATCCAAACATTATCATTGTCGGCCTCCCTGATGCCGCCGTGAAAGAGAGCCGGGATCGCGTCACGACGGCGATCAGCAACAGCGGATATTTCTGGCCGCGTGGACGGACGACAATCAATCTCGCTCCGGCCGATATTAAGAAGGAGGGACCAAGTTTCGATCTGCCGATTGCGCTCGGAATGATCGCGGTGAGCGAAGAGATGGATAGTTCAACGTTCGAAAAATTCAGTTTTGTTGGTGAGTTGGCCTTGAACGGAGCAGTCCGACCGGTGAAAGGCGTGCTGCCGGTGGCGCTCGAAGCGCGGCGGCGCGGCAAACAAGCCATCTTCGTTCCGGAGGCGAACGCGCACGAAGCCGCCATGGTGGAAGGCATCGACGTCTACGGTGTCCAGAATCTCCGACAAACTTTCGAGTTCATCCGTGGCGAGACGACCATGGAGCCGACCCGCGGCGACCTGACTTCTTTTTTCGAAACGCATCAAAATTACGAGGTCGATTTCAGTGACGTGAAGGGGCAGGGGCACGTGAAGCGCGCGATCGAAGTGGCAGTCGCGGGCGGCCACAACTTGCTCATGATCGGGCCGCCCGGTTCCGGGAAGTCGATGTTGTCGAAACGCATTCCCACGATTATCCCGCCGATGTCGCTCGAAGAAGCAATCGAGAGCACCAAGATCCACAGCATCTCCGGAATGCTCAGCGGCGAACAGGCGTTCGTCTCCACGCGACCCTTTCGTTCGCCGCACCATACAATTTCCGACGTCGGTTTGCTGGGCGGCTCTACCATTCCGGCACCGGGCGAGGTGAGTCTCGCTCACCATGGCGTGCTTTTTTTGGATGAGTTGCCGGAGTTCAAGCGCTCGACGCTCGAAGTGATGCGGCAACCATTGGAGGATGGCAAGGTCACGATCTCGCGCGCAGCCGGCAGCGTTACGTTCCCTTCGGAGTTCATGCTCGTGGCGGCGATGAACCCGTGTCCGTGCGGTTATTTCGGTGATCTAAAACGCGAATGCCGATGCGGTCCGCTTCAGGTCCAGCGTTATCGGCAGAGAATTTCCGGACCACTGCTCGATCGCATCGATCTGCACATCGAGGTTCCCGCGGTGGAATACCGCGATATCTCGAGCACCAGGACGGAAGAAGATTCCGCGGCGATTCGCGATCGCGTGGGTCGTGCGCGCGAGCGGCAGCAGACGCGTTTTCGTTCCGATAAAAAAATCAACTGCAACGCGCGGATGGGCCCGCGCCAGATTAAACAACACTGCAAACTCAGCGACGAATCACAGGACCTGATTCGCGTGGCGATGACGGAACTGAATCTCAGCGCTCGCGCTTACGACCGCATCCTGAAAGTGTCGCGCACCGTCGCCGATTTGCAGACGTCCGATGATATTACGACCGAGCACGTAAGCGAAGCGATCCAGTACCGGACCTTCGATCGCACTCTTTGGGTATAGAAGTATCCCTAATCGCCGCCAGCCATGACATGAGTAAGCGCGTCTTGGTCGCAATCATTCCTTTTGGCACCGCAGTGCTTTGTGCGGCCGAGCCGGGCGTTGTTGCCAAACAAACGCGCACGTGGCGCACGCAGCACGAACGCGAAATCCTCGTGGAGTTCGCGGAACTTCTTGCGATCCCGAAACATCGCCGGCGACCAACCGAATATCGAGCGAAACGTGAAGGCGATCTGCGCAATGTTGGAAAAGCGCGGAGCCACCACGCAGTTGCTTACGATCAACGGGGCGTCACCGATCGTGGTCGCGGATGTTCGAGTGCCAGAATCACATCGAACCATTGCCTTTTACGCGCACTACGATCGGCAGCCAGTCGACGCGTCACGCTGGATGAGCGATCCGTGGAAGCCGATGATGCGAGACCCGCTCTGAATGTGCGCGGCATCGAGTCGGGACATGTGGGAGCACAGGCGTCGAACACAATCCAAACCGAAGCCCGGGCGTCGATCGATTTCCGGCTTGTTCCGCCTGAACCCTGAATCAGTGAAGCCCTTAGGTAAGCGTCACATTGAGTCGCGCGGGGCTACAAGATTGCGCGCGAGACACTGGAGGCTTCAACCCGCCTCGGGTACGGTAAGATCGTAAAGGTCGAGTGGAGTAGTGGCTATCCGTCGGCTCGAACCGCGCTGGATCTTCCCCTCTCGATAGAGGTGGCCGCGATCATGGCGGCGTCCGGAAACGATCCGATCCGTCTGCCGACAGTAAGAGACAGTATTCCGATGTATCTGTTCCAGGAACCAAACAACACACCCGTGATCGGTTTGCCGATCGCGAACCCCGACGACAATCAACACGCCGCGGACGAGACCCTTCGCCTGCAAAATCTTTGGAATGGCATCGAGATCTATGCGTGCCTCTTCATGCATTTGGCGGCTGATTGAGCCCAGTTTTCGAAGGCGCTGGCAGGGCAAAATCCTGAGGATTCCTTCAGAAGTAAATCTCTTTACTCTGACGCTGGCTGATTGACAGCGCGTGCGAAACGCGGTTCAGAGTTAACTGATGAGCAGGATTCTAATCGCCGACGACCAGAATGATGTGCTGGAAGCATTGCGCATTTTGCTCAAGGGCGAAGGACATCAGACCGACGCCGTCACATCGCTCGCCGGAATCTTCCAGGCGCTCGAAAAACGTGATTACACGCTTTTGATCATGGATCTGAATTACACCCGCGACACGACGTCCGGCCAGGAAGGTCTCGAAGTGATACCGCGCATTCAAGCCCTCGACAGCACCCTCCCGATAGTCGTGATGACCGCGTGGGCGACGATCGATCTCGCGGTCGAAGCGATGAAACGCGGGGCGCGTGATTTTATTCCGAAGCCTTGGGATAACGAGAGGCTTCTGGCGATCGTGCGCACGCAGATCGAGCTCGCGGGTGCCTTGCGAAAGGGTCGCCGGCTCGAAGCGGCGAATCAACTGTTGCGTGGCAACGCGCCAAATCTCATCGCGGAATCGCCGCGCATGCGGCCGGTGCTCGAGTTGATCTCACGCGTCGCCCCGTCGGACGCGAACGTTCTCATCACCGGCGAAAACGGCACCGGGAAAGGTCTGGTGGCGCGGGCCCTTCATGCGCTTTCGTCGCGTGCATCTCATAGCATGATCACGGTGAACATGGGCGGACTTTCCGAAGGGATTTTCGAGAGTGAATTGTTTGGCCATGTGAAGGGCGCCTTCACGGACGCGAAAACGGACCGCGCAGGCCGTTTCGAACTGGCCGATGAAAGCACGCTTTTCATGGACGAAATCGCGAATGTGCCGATGAACCAACAGGCGAAACTGCTTCGCATGATTGAGACCGGCGAGTTCGAGCGCGTCGGCTCATCGAAAACATCGCACGCGAACGTGCGAATCGTTTCAGCCACGAATGCGAACCCGCATGAGGAAGTCGCCGCGGGCCGTTTCCGGCAGGACCTGCTTTTTCGGTTGAACACAATCGAGATCCCGTTGCCGCCTCTGCGCGAACGGCGCGAAGACATCATGCTCCTCGCGAACAGTTTTCTCCGGCAGCATGCGAAACGGTACCGAAAGACTTTGACCGGATTTGAAGAAGCCGCGCGCGATGTTTTGATCCAGCACCAGTTCCCCGGCAACGTTCGTGAGCTGGATCACGTGGTGGAACGCGCAGTCCTAATGGCACAGGGGCAGCAAGTAAAGGTGAACGATCTTGGCCTAACGAGTGGACGAGACGACTCGCCCCGCCTGGAAGACATGAGCCTGGAGGAAGTAGAATCTTTCCTCGTAAAAAAAGCGCTTTCGCGCTTCGACGGAAACGCTCGCAAGGCCGCGGAAGCACTCGGACTAAGCCGGAGCGCGTTCTATCGGCGACTGCAGCAGTATGGACTCTAACTGGAGCGATCGCAGGGCCGGCTGCTCTGTCTGGGGGCGGCATGCCTTTCCCTATAGCGATTGCGGCGGGCGCGAATGAAAGTCCCCAAAAAACAGCGCCGTCGTTTTACCCACGAGAGCCGCCTGACATGGCTGACTGTCGCGGCGGCCGCGCCGGCCGTTATCGTCGCGCTGGCCCTGCTTTGGTTTGGCGATCATACCGCAAAAGTTCAGTGGACTTTGACACTCTTTATCGCCGGCTTTGGCCTCGGGTTCATCCTGAGCGCGCGCGAGCATGTCATTCGTCCCTTGCAAACGATGACGAACCTGCTCGCCGCGCTCCGCGAAGGCGACTATTCGATTCGCGCCCGAGGCGCCCGCGCCGACGACGCCCTCGGTGAGGCATTGCTCGAAATTAACGCGCTGGGCGAAACTCTCCGCTTGCAGCGGCTCGGCGCGTTCGAAGCGACCGCTCTGCTCCGGACGATCATGGCGGAAATAGACGTCGCAGTTTTCACCTTCGATCCCGAACGGCGATTGCGGCTCGTGAATCGCGCGGGCGAAGACCTCCTAGGGCAACCAATGGACAAGCTACTCGGTCGGCGCGCACGCGACCTTGGACTCGAAGTCTGTTGCGACGCAAACGAAGACGCGCCGCTTACACTTGCTTTTCCAGGCGGCTCCGGGCGATGGGGCGTCCGTCGAAGTTCTTTCCGGGAGCGAGGCTTGCCGCACGAGTTACTGGTCCTGACGGACTTAAGCCGCACGCTCCGCGAGGAGGAGCGGAACGCATGGCAGCGGCTCGTGCGTGTCATCGGCCATGAGATGAATAATTCGCTCGCGCCCATCAAATCTATCGCGGGCAGTCTCGAAACATTGATCCGGCGCGATCCACCGCCGGCGGATTGGCGCGATGACGCCAGGAGCGGATTGAACATCATCGCGACGCGCGCAGAATCGCTCAGCCGTTTTATGCAGGCGTACGCGCGGCTGGCACGCCTTCCACCGCCGCAAAAGGAACCGGTCGATCTCGGTGAACTCGTTAGGCGCGTGGCTAGTCTGGAAACACGCATCGCGGTCCGGGTCGTGCCTGGGCCGGAGGTGATCATTCAAGCGGACGCGGCGCAGTTGGAACAATTACTCATTAACATTCTACATAATGCGGCGGAAGCTTCGCTCGAGACCGCGGGAACCGTCGCAACCGGCTGGCGTGACATGACCGAATGCGTTGAAGTATTTGTCCGGGACACCGGGCCCGGCATCATGAATCCGACCAACTTATTCGTCCCCTTTTTCACAACCAAACCAGGCGGCTCTGGAATTGGCCTGGCTCTGAGCCGGCAAATCGCGGAAGCGCACGGTGGATCGTTGACCCTGGCGAATCGCAGCGGACCGGGTTGCGAAGCGCTTTTGCGCTTGCCGACATAGGTCTTCTACAGCGCGCAAATCTCGTCCCACAATCGGGACAGTGGAATCCCACAACCGAAGCTTTTCCGAGCTGACCGGTTTTGGGTCATCTACTTTAAATAGTTAATTGATAGGGTGTTATGATTTTGTTTGGATCCATGGCACGGCCATTGCAATAGCTTCGTCCACCAACAAAGATTTTGAATCCAATTGAGATGCGGAATGCATCTCACCGGAAAGACAAGAATATGAAACCAACCATCCAGTTCAACGAAAAGAGCCGCCGCGATTTTAGCGATCGCGAATTGCGCAAAGGCTCCGCACTCCCCAAAACGGATAACAGCTTTCAGGCTGCGTCAGTTGCGAACGGCGGTGGCCGTTGCTTCGGCAGCTGCCGGCCGTCGTTCCGTGCGATCAGTCAGGATTATTTTAAGAATGAAGCGCGCCGCAGTTTTGTCAGTGAGGCGGCCTTATTCAGCGTTATCGTAATGACAGCCGCCCTGCCGATTTTGAACAGTGCGAGCGCGCTGGTGCATCTGGTTCGTTCGATCGGAACGCTGTAAGACCGAAAGCGTCGCAATGTCAAAAAGCTCGGAAGCAAA
>PNAS01000080.1 GCA_003169695.1 Spartobacteria bacterium | reverse complement strand
CTCCACCAGATCGTCGAGATCGGCTTGCGCTCCCAGCTTGTCGTCGTGATTACGGGCGCTTTCACGGGCGCGGTTTTCGCCGCACAGACATTTTTTCAATTCAACAAGCTCGGAATGGGATCAGCTGTGGGTGCGGTTGTTTCCGTTTCGGTTTGCAGAGAGCTCGGGCCGGTTCTCACCGCCCTGATGGTGACCGGGCGAGTGGGCGCATCGATGTCGGCGGAGATTGGAACGATGAAGGTGACGGAACAAATCGATGCGTTGCGCGCTCTTGCGGTTCACCCGATCGATTATCTTGTCGTCCCGCGCACGCTCGCGATGATGCTTTCGATGCCACTTCTGGTGGCGGAGTGCATCGGGGTGGGAATCGCCGCCGGATATTTTGTGGCGATTTTCCTGCTGGATGTGAATGGCACATATTACGTGGCGAACATGGTGCGGTGGACACAAATGCGGGACATTACAATGGCCCTTTCGAAAGCGTTTTGCTTCGCGCTGCTTATCGTCTTTATCAGTTGCCACAAAGGCTTAACGAGCCGTGAGGGCGCGGTCGGGGTGGGAAGGGCGACTACCGAAGCAGTCGTTGACGCTTCACTCGCGGTTTTGATCTTCAATTTCTTTCTAACCATGGCGCTCAACATCATTTTCCCCGCCGGGTATCAGTAGCGATGGCGCCGACCCGTTACCGAAGAGAACGGCGCGGTTTCGTCCTGAATTTCGCCAGAGCTGTGCAACTTCGTAGAATGCCCGAATCCGACTTTGCTGGCGGGAAGTTCTCACAACGCGAGCGAGTAACACATCACCGCTTGCTTCATCGTCCCTGTGGTCGCGACCGCGACGCGGATGGCGGACTTGTTAACTCCAATGACAACTGGCGCAACGATCAGGAGGTGGAACTCATCGCGACGACCATACCTCCGACCAATGGCCTTGAGTCGGCGATCGTGACGACCCTATCGGCCAATGGCGCGAGCTACACTGCGATTGTGCGTGGCGCGGGGGGGTCGTCCGGCATCGCGGTGGTCGAACTTTACGCCGTGAATTGAATTCGCGACTCGGAGCGAGAGTATTTGCGTGCAAGCGCGACGCTGATCGCGCCATGCGTCTTGCACGAGCAATGCCTTGACTATGATGTTTACTATCGAAAATAAATCTCGACACGTGGATAAAGGCCGATTACGTCACCCGACGTTTCAACGCTGCTTCAGCCAAACTGGATTCGCCCCGGGGGGGCAAAAGGTAATGGATTCGTAGCCTACCCGAACATAGACAGAGAAAATCCCTTATGAAAAACAAGCGCCCTTCTCAAAGCGGTTTCTTTAATCCGCGCGTCCTGCTCGGTTTTGTTCTTGGCTCGGTTGGCGTTCTCCTGGCGCTGGTTGGGTTTGGCATGTCCTCGGGGGCATCCGCCCTGGCCCAAGATCGAAAGCAAAATCAGCAACGCGGTGCCACGTCGCAGACGACCGCCGGCGTCAAGATCGCGCCGGAGGTGCTGGCTGATACGGCCGATGGCAAGAATGCCTCGGTCGTCATCCTCCTTGTCGACCAGGCCGACGTCAGCGCGGCCTATGGAATGAAGGACCAGGACGCCCGCGGCTGGTTTGTCTACAACACCCTGACTCAGCACGCGGCCAGCACCCAGGTCAGCCTTCAGGCCTTTCTCACGGCCCAAGGTGCTAGCTACCAGTCATTTTGGGCGGCCAACATGATCATCGCGACTGCCGACCGCTCGCTGGTCGAATCGCTCGCCGCTCGCGCTGACGTGGCGCGCATCGACTCCAACAAGCCTGCGCGCTGGATCGAAGATCCTGAGGTCGCCAATTTCGATGTCGCCCCCAGCAGCCAGACCGCCCCCGATACCGTCGAATGGGGTGTGCTTAACGTTAACGCTCCGGCGGTCTGGGCGCTGGGCTTTAACGGCGCAGGCATGGTTGTTGGTGATCTGGATACCGGCATGCGCTGGACTCATATCGCACTCAAGCCCAAGTATCGAGGCTGGGATGGTGTCACTGCCGACCACAACTTCAACTGGCACGACGCCATTCACTCTGGCGGTGGTGTATGCGGCCCGAACACGATGGCGCCTTGCGACGACGACGGCCACGGCACGCACACGGCGGGCACGACCGTTGGCGACGACGGTGCTGGCAACCAGGTCGGGGTCGCTCCCGGCGCGAAGTGGATCGGTTGCCGCAACATGGATCAGGGTAACGGCATGCCGTCCACCTATACCGAGTGCTTCCAGTTCATGATTGCGCCGACGGACCTGGCCGGCAACAACCCGAATCCGGCGCTGCGCCCACATGTCCTGAACAACTCGTGGACGTGCCCGGCGAGCGAAGGCTGTGTCACTCGAGCTGAATTGGAGACGATCGTAAATAACACTCAAGCGGCAGGGATTTTTGTCGAAGCCTCGGCTGGCAACGCCGGCCCCGGCTGCTCGACGGTGGCTGACCCGCCGGCAATCTACAGCGCTTCCTTCTCAACAGGGGCGATTGACATCAGCAACGTGCTCGCGAGCTTCAGCAGCCGGGGTCCCAGCACTTTCTACACTCCGAACCTGCTGAAGCCCAACGTCTCGGCTCCCGGTGTTAACGTTCGCTCGAGCTACGGCTCCGGCGATACCGACTATGCACTCCTAAGCGGTACCTCGATGGCGGGGCCTCACGTCGTCGGCGTGGTAGCGCTGCTCTGGTCGGCGCGTCCGGAGTTGGTCCGCGACATCGACGCGACCAAATCGATCTTGCAGAACACGGCTAACCCGGGAGTAGCCGTCAGCGCGCAGACCTGCGGTGGCACGCCGTCGACGCAGATCCCGAACAATTCCTTCGGATACGGGCGCGTCGACGCCTTGGCCGCCGTCAACTCCGCGGCGACACCAACACCCACACCAACCGGAACACCCACGCCGACGCCGACCCTGACACCAACACCAACGCCAACGCCAACGCCAACGCCAACGCCAACGCCGACGCCGACGCCGACGCCGACGCCAACGCCGACGCCAACGCCAACGCCAACGCCAACGCCAACACCTACACCGACGCCAACGCCAACGCCAACACCAACACCGACGCCAACACCGACCCCAAGTCCGACGCCAGCGGCGCAGGCCATCAACGTCTCGACTCGGATGCGAGTTCAGACCGGTGATAATGTTGGCATCGGCGGGTTCATCATTACGGGAACCGCTCCGAAACATGTGCTCCTTCGGGCCATTGGGCCTTCGTTGACACAATTCGGCGTCCCCGATGTGCTCACCGATCCGGTGCTGGAACTGCGCGATTCCAGCGGGAACCTGCTTCGAGCCAACGACAACTGGAAAGATGACCCCGTGCAGATGCTTCTGATCGAGGCAGACGGCCTCGCGCCGACCAATGATCTTGAATCAGCGATTGATGCCGTCTTAGCTCCCGGAGCGTATACGGGGATCGTGAGAGGCAATGGCAATACTACCTCGGGTGTGGCCTTGATTGAAGTTTACGACCTGAGTCAGGCAGTTCTCGCGAAGCTGGCCAATATTAGCACGCGGGCCTTTGTCAGCACCGGTGACAATATCGTGATCGCGGGCTTCATCCTAGGCGGCAGCACCGGTGATGACAGAATCGTAGTCCGTGGCATCGGCCCCAGCCTCGCTGTGGTGGGAGTGGCTAATGCGCTGGCGGATCCGACGCTGGAGCTGCGCGACAGTAACGGAGCGCTGCTAGTCGCGAATAACGACTGGCAGGATAACCCGGCGCAAGCCGCGGAAATCACTGCCGCGGGTCTCGCGCCGACAAACCCATTGGAGTCTGGCGTAGCTGCGACGTTGCCGCCGGGCCTTTACACCGCGCTGCTCGCGGGCCTGAACAACGGCACTGGCGTTGGACTGGTTGAAGTTTACGACCGCGGGGCGCCATAGCGCGAGAGCGCTGTTGTAACGTGTCGACGACATGTCGTCTCTCTCGATAAGGGTGGACCCGCGGGGAAACCGCCGGATCCGCACAACGATCGTCCGCAGGGCGCACGAAACGACAGGTATTGCGCTCGTCGAAATTTACCATCTGAACTGGCACAGTTTGGGTGGCAACCGCAGTCGAGGTTTGACATCGCGACCGTTCGCCTTTTCTATGCAAGGATGAATCTTCCAACCAAAGCTCTCGTCGGCGCGCTTTTCCTGTGCATTTCTACCGTGGCGCAAGCGCAACTCGCCTGGGAGAAAACCGAACTCGAGCTTAACCCGCCGCCCGGCGCCGACGCAGCCGTTGCCACCTTCAAGTATGAAAACAAGGGCGCCAAGCCGATCCACATTAATTCCGTGCGCACCTCGTGCGGCTGCACCACGGCAGCCCTGCAAAAGAATGACGTCGCGCCTGGGGAGAAAGGTGAGATTGTCGCTACTCTAAAAACCGGCGACCGCACGGGCTTACAGCAAAAAACCGTGACTGTGGAAACCGATGATCCGCAGCACCCGCAAACCATCCTGACGTTAAAGGCAATGATCGCGCAAATTCTCGAGCTTCAGCCGGTGTTTGTCTCTTGGCAGGCAAACGAAGACCCAAAACCAAAAACGATTCTGGCGAAGGCTGGGAAGGGAGTGACGATCAAGAACCTTGAGGTGACTTCCTCGGCTCCGGAATTCACGACGAAAGTAGAGTCTGGATCCAGCGTTGGGGAATTTCGGATTATTGTGCAGCCGCGTGAGACTTCACATCAAATCACCGCGAACTTGTCCATCAAGCCGGATAGTTCGGCTGGTGCGGCGAAGGTTTTCAACGCGAGCGCTCGGGTGATGCCGCCGGCAACTGCCGCCCAATAGTTCGTGAGATCGCTGCTTCGGCAGGGCGTGCTGCTTCTCTGCCTCGCATTGCTGCCCGCCGCCGGTGAGGCGCTCTATTTCCGCGATAGGATTTCGTGGCACTCTCGCGTCGCCGAGTCCGAGATGGTCGCGGTCGATCTCGCGCGCAATTGGGGCGCAAGCGCCATCTGGGTAGACGCGCGGCCCGACGCTGATTTCGAGCGCGACCACGTCCCCGGCGCGATTTCGTTAAACGAAGATCGCTGGAACGAGTTGCTCCCGCAATTTCTGCAGCAGCAATGGTCGCCGGAAAAGAAGGTTGTCGTTTATTGCAGCTCGCAAAGCTGTAATCTAGCCGGCGATGTCGCGCGCCGGTTGCGCGAGGAAGCCAAGCTTCCGAATGACATTCGCGTGTTAAAAGGCGGCTGGGAAGAGTGGCTTAGGACGCGCAAATGAAATTCGCGTGGCGTATTGTCGGCGTGCTCGTCGGCGCGGTTTTTGTCTTCGCGAGCCTAACCAAGATTGTCGATTTTCAGCCCGTTCGATTCGGTAGTCCGATCGTGTTCGCTCGCGATATCGTTATAGGCCTCCAGCATCTTCGCTTCGCTGATCCAATGGACTTCGCTCGCGACATCGACAATTACAAAATACTGCCATGGGCACTCGGCGTCCAGCTCGCGTTTTATTTGCCATGGCTTGAAATCATTTGCGGGCTCGCCCTGATTTTTCGCCGGCTTTATTCTGGCGCGCTCGCGCTCGCCCTAGCACTCATGCTTGTCTTTATCGGTGGGAGCATCGCGGCGAAGGCGCGCGGAATTGATATTACTTGCGGATGCTTTGGTCACATCAGCGATCAGCTGTCGTTTGCCTGGCACATGGTGCTCGATTTCGCGATCGTCGCGGGCGTAATCGCGTTGTGGAGATGGGATGGAGAAAATCCTCGCGTGACCGAGCGAGCTAGTCGTTAGGTCTGCGCCGATGGACGTGACCGCTCATTCCTGGCGCCATGGGGTACTATGCCATTACACACATGATGGACCTATCGGCGTATCCCTCGCGAAGTACGGCGAATGGGCGGAAGAGGAACTTTATCTTCTCTCTTCGTTTATTCGGCCGGCGGATACCGTCGTCGACGTCGGAGCAAACATCGGTACGCACACGATTGCTTTCAGCCGCTTCGTCGGCCCAGGCGGGCACGTCCTCTCGATTGATGGCCAGGGACGCGCCTTTGCGCTATTAACTTTAAACACTTTCCTGAACGCCGCCGAGAACGTGCGTTGCGTGCCAGCGATCGTCGGGAAGGAATGCGAGTTGCGCATGGTTCAGGAGGAAGATGCAGCGCCTCGCAACCTCGCCTCCTTTTCCTTTGCCGCTTCTGAACCGCCCGCTCCGAATGATCGACTTGGCGAGCAATCTCTTTTCCCCCTCTCGGTCATTGCCCTCGATGAGCTTTATTTGCCGCGATGCGAGTTAGTAAAGATCGACGCTGAGGGTATGGAGCTGGAAGTGATGTTCGGGGCGACCCGCACCATCGAGCGATTCCGTCCCATCATTTATTTTGAGCAAACGACCGAGCGAAACTTTTCGCAAACTTTTGAATTCTTGCGGGATATTTCGTACGACGCGTTTTGGCATGTGACGGACCCGTTCAATCGAAACAATTTGAGAGGCCATTCGCACAACATCTTTGGTGGAACACGCGAAGTCATGGTTCTCGCTCTCCCACGGGAGAAAAGAGATGGACTCGAGGAGAGCGGGTTCGCCGTGAATGAAATCTCGCATCCAATCTACAATCCCCCGCGCCATCCCGCGCCCGATCCAGGCTGGGCGCTTCCAGAAGCTGCCTACCGAAATCTTCCGCCAGTTGATTTCCAGCGGATCGAGAATCTCTTGCAAAGAATTCGACTCGCCCTGCCGAAATTAATGAATTTATCCGCGACAGAATGGACGAGTTAGCCCAGTCGAAAAGCGTTTTCGTTTGTCAGGCCCCACGTTCAGCTGCGCCTCAGTGCAGGCTCTCGCTATAGATCCGTGAACGGGTCAGGCTTTACGATCGTGCCGCCTGTGCCCTGCTGTTCGATCAATTTCGCGATGAGGCCGGTCCAACCGGTCTGGTGACTCGCGCCCAATCCCGCGCCAGTGTCGCCGTGGAAGTATTCGTGGAACCAATAGAGATCGCGATCGTGCTCGGCCTCGAGCGCATCGCCGCTCGCGCGTGCAAACGGACGCACGCCGTTCCGGTCTCGCAGCCAGAGCTGGATCAAACGATTCGATAATTCGTTCGCAATTCCATCCAGGGTTTCGTAACGACCCGAGCCCGTCGGACATTCGACTTTGAAGTCGTCGCCGTAGTAATGGTGGAACTTCTGGAGCGACTCGATGAGAAGATAATTAATCGGCAACCAGATCGGCCCGCGCCAATTGGAATTACCGCCGAAGATATTCGTTTGTGATTCGCCCGGGTCGTAGCTGACCACGCGATCGGCGCCATCCTGATGGAGGACGTACGGATGCCCCGCGTGATATTTGCTTACGGAGCGCACGCCGTAGTCGCTCAGAAACTCCTCCGGATGAAGCATCCGGCTTAGCAAGCACTTCAGGCGGTGACCGCGCGTCAGTGAAATCAAGCGGCGCTCGCCGGCGCCGGGTTCGTGCCAGCGCGAGATGAGGCTGGCGAGATCGGGACGATCATTCAAATACCACTCGAGCCGCTCCCGGAAGCCAGGCATCGCATCGAGCAGCTCGGGCTCGATGGTCTCCACCGCGAGCAGCGGCATTAATCCAACGAGCGAACGCACGCGCAGCGGCAGGTACCGGTCGTCCGGCAGATGGAGCACGTCGTAGTAAAATTCATCCGGCTCGTCCCAGAGTCCGATGCCTTGTCCTCCGAGATTATTCATGGCGCCGGCGATCCCGAGGAAATGCTCGAAGAACTTCGTCGCGATATTTTCGTAGACTGGGTTTGCGCGGGCGAGCTCCAGCGCCATGCGCATCATGTTCAGGCAAAACATTCCCATCCAGCTTGTCCCGTCACTTTGCTCTAGACGCCCGCCGTCGGGCAGTGGCGCGCTCCGGTCGAAGACGCCGATGTTATCGAGACCGAGAAAGCCGCCCTGGAAAATATTCTTCCCCTCGGAATCCTTTCGATTCACCCACCAGGTGAAGGAGATGAGCAATTTGTGGAAAACGGTTTCGAGGAAATCGCGGTCGCCTTTGCCCGATTGCTTCTCCTCGATCTTGTAGATCCGCCACGCGGCCCAGCCGATCACCGGCGGGTTGACGTCGCCGAAGTTCCATTCGTACGCGGGCACCTGGCCGCTCGGATGCTGGTACCATTCTCGCAAAATGATATCGAGCTGCCTCTTGGCGAAATCCGGATCGACCAGTGCGAGCGGCAGGCAATGGAATGCGAGGTCCCACGCGGCGTACCAGGGAAATTCCCATTTGTCCGGCATCGACATGACGCGCTCGTTGTAGAGATGACACCACTCGGCGTTTCGCCCTTGTTTGCGCTCCGGCGGCGGTGGCGGCTGGCCCGGATCGCCCTCGAGCCAATGGTCGATGACGTAATGATAAAACTGTTTGCTCCAGAGCATGCCCGCGAGTGCTTGCCGATGGATGAGCCGGTGTTCGTTGCGCAAACATGACGGTTCGAGCGCCGCGTAGAAGTCATCCGCCTCGCGTTTGCGTTCTCTGAAGACCGACTCGAAGTGCTCGAACGCTTCCTGGTCCAACACCGGAAGACAAACCGGCCGGGGCATTTTTCCAGGCTCGCCCGAACGATCCTCCTCGACCGCCTCACCCACGCGGCCGAACCACAGGCGAACCACCGCGCTCGCGCCGGGCTCGATCGTGAACGCATAATGCGCCGCCGCTTTTGTCCCGACGCACTCGGGATTTACAGCGTCTGCGCAGCCTTGCACGATGAAGTCGTTGATTCCGTCCTTGACGAACGGATGTTTGTTCGGCGACGAGAAGAGCCGATCGGTGTTGGTTTCGTTTTCGGTGAAGAGGAGATCGCGCGCGTCTTCGCAGTGAAGCTTGTACTCACCAAGCCCGCGATGGCTGGCCTGGATCGTGAGGCAACGGCCTGCCAGGTCGGAGCTCGCCCGAAGCGCCGGCAGCCGATCGTCCCGCCCCCAGGACCACGTGTTCCGGAACCAAAGTGTCGGGAGTATGTGGAGCTCCGCGGCTTCGGGACCGCGATTCGTTGCGGTCACGCGAATAAAGAAATCGTCCGGATCCACCTTGGCGTATTCGAGAGAAATATCGAAGTAGCGGTACTCGCGCAGAATGCCCGTGTCCCACAATTCGAATTCAGGCTCGTGCTTGGGCCGGCCATGATTTACCGCCACGAGCTCCTCGTAGGGAAAGCGCGCTTGCGGATAACGGTAGAGCATCCGCATGTAGCTATGCGTCGGCGTGTTGTCGGTGTAGAAATAAACTTCCTTCACGTCCTCGCCGTGGGAACCTTGAGGGCCGGTCACACCGAACAGGCGTTCTTTCAGGATCGGATCGCGGCCGTTCCAGAACGCGAATGCCAGACAAAGCCGCTGTTTGAAATCCGAGATGCCGCCGATTCCATCCTCGCCCCAGCGGAAGGCGCGCGACCGCGCGTGATCGTGCGGAAAATAATTCCACGCATCGCCGTTTGCGCTGTAATCCTCCCGTACCGTACCCCAGGCACGCTCCGCCAGATAAGGACCCCACAGATGCCACCGCTGGTCGTCACGATTCTCCGCTAGGCGCTCTTGCTCGGCGTTCATCAACGGCGATTAGCAATCAAAAATCGAAAATCAGCAACTCCGAACTGATCGCGAGCACGCAAAGGACTTCGGCGTCGAAAATGGATTCACTCCCACTCGATCGTGCTCGGTGGCTTGCTCGAGATGTCGTAGCAGACGCGGTTGACGCCTTTGACCTCGTTGATGACACGGCTGGAAATCCGCGCAAGCAATTCGTAGGGTAGCCGCACCCAATCCGCCGTCATGCCGTCCTGACTTTCAACGACGCGAATCGCGATCGTGTTTTCATACGTGCGCTGATCGCCCATCACTCCTACTGATCGGACAGGCAACAAAACGGCGAACGATTGCCAGACGCGATAATACCAATCTGACGCTTTCATTTCGCTCACAACGATCGTGTCGGCATCGCGCAAAATGCGAAGCCTTTCTGGCGTCACCTCCCCAAGAATTCGCACGGCTAATCCCGGACCCGGAAACGGCTGGCGATAAACAATCTCTTTCGGCAAACCGAGCTGTAAGCCGGCCTGCCTCACCTCGTCTTTGAATAATTGGCGAACGGGTTCGACGAGCTCGAAATGCATTTTTTCCGGCAGTCCGCCGACATTATGATGGCTCTTGATCACATGCGCCGGATTACCGCCGATCGCGACGCTCTCGATCACATCCGGATAAAGTGTTCCCTGTGCGAGGAAGTGATAACCGCCGTGTTCTCTCGACCCGTTCGCCTTGTCTTCCGCGAGAAGTTCCTCCGTCGCGTGTTCGAAAACCTTCACGAATTCATTGCCAATAATTTTTCGTTTCGTTTCCGGATCGGTCACTCCTTCGAGCAATTTCAGGAAGCGTTCGGCGGCTTCCACGTACTTCAAACGAACGTGAAAGTTTTCTCCGAAAATCCGCTGGACCATCTCTTCTTCATGCGAGCGGAGCAGGCCGTTGTTTACAAAAATGCACGTGAGTTGGTCGCCGATCGCCTTGTGCAAGAGCGCTGCCGTGACCGACGAATCGACACCACCGCTCAAACCAAGCACAACTTTCTGGTCGCCCACCTGTTGCCGAACTCGCTCACATGCCTCTTCGATGAAGGAGCCCATCGTCCAATCCATCGAACAACCGCAGATGTGAAAGACGAAATTCTGGAGAATCTCTTTGCCGCGCGGCGTATGTGCCACTTCGGGATGAAATTGCAGCCCGTAGAGTTTTCGCTCGGGGTCTTCGATCGCGGCGAACGGCGAATTTTCGGTGTGTGCTGCCGCTCGAAATCCCGCGGGCATGGCCGTGACCTTGTCGCCGTGACTGCTCCAGATGTCGATCTGCTCGCCGATACCATCGAAGAGTTGCGAGCCATTTGAGACGTGCAGCATTCCCGCGCCGTATTCGCGGCAGGCGCTGAACTCCACCTGGCCGCCTAAATGGTGCGCCATCAACTGCATTCCATAGCAAATTCCAAGCACTGGATAGCCAAGAGAAAAAACCTTCGGGTCGAGGTGCGGCGCGCGCTCGTCGTAAACGCTCGCCGGTCCGCCCGAAAGTACGATGCCCCTTGGCTTCAGCGTGGCGACTTCATCAGCCGGGATGTCGAAGCGAACGATCTCGGAATAGACCTGGCATTCGCGAATCCGCCGCGCGATGACCTGGGTGTATTGCGAACCGAAATCGAGGATGAGAATCTTGGAATGGGCGGAGGACGCGGCTGTCTTCACGGGCTATGGATGAGGCGAGTCCGGTTCAGGCGGTTTGATGTTCGGATCATCGGAACGATCGATCGGGCCGAGAGTCCCATGCCCGGTGATACCGCGCTGGAACTTTTCACCCGCCTCTTGCACGATCGGTTTTTCCAAAGGATCGGCGCAACCGGCGGCCAGGATCGCGCTCGCGATGCAAAAGGCGGCGGAGAGGGCTTTCAAGCATTGAGAATAACGGGCATGACACTTCAATGCAAGAGGTTCGAAGTGCGAATGACGAATGATGAATAATAATGCGCCGTGAATGCGTTTACATTCGGCCTTCGAACTTCGACATTCGACCTTCCATGATTGATCCCGAAGTCCTGCTCCAAGGGTACCGGCTCGGCGTGTTTCCCATGGCGATGGATGACGGCGAGATCGAATGGTTTTCGCCCGATCCGCGCGCGATTCTTCCGCTGGATAAATTTCACATCCCGCGCACCCTCGACCGGGTTTTTCGAAAGAAGAGTTTTGAAATTCGAATAAACGTTTCTTTTGCCGAAGTGATGCAGCAATGCGCGGGGCGTCCCGAGACCTGGATCAATGATGAGATCATTGAAAGTTACATGCGTTTGCATCGGCTCGGCCACGCGCACTCCGTCGAAGCATGGCAGAATGATGAGCTCGCGGGCGGTCTTTACGGCATCGCGATCGGCGGCGCTTTTTTCGGCGAGTCGATGTTTCATCATGTGCGGGACGCGTCCAAGGTTGCGCTGCTCGCGCTGGTGGAACGGTTGCGGGAACGGCGTTTCACGCTCCTCGACACCCAATGGCTCACGCCGCATTTGCAAAAATTCGGCGCCATCGAAATCCCGCGTCACCATTATCTCCATCGACTTGCTTCCGCCGTGAATTTGCCGCGAAAATTTATCGACGACTGATCCCTACTTGTAAATCGAGCTATTCATCATTGGTGAGACAGTCCGATTCGTCTTCCTCCTTGCTCCCTCTGCGGAATTTTGCATAGTGCACGCGCGCTTCGAAACTGCGATTTGGCGTCACAGCGGCTGGGTAGCTCAGTTGGTAGAGCAGAGGACTGAAAATCCTCGTGTCGGGGGTTCAATTCCCTCCCCAGCCATTTCTTTCATTAGCAATGAATCATAGCCCGTGGAGCAGGACGCCGGGGGGTTCGGCGTCATTGGGGCGAGCGAAACTATTCAGGTACGGCGCCTTCGTTCTCAGCATTCCGCAACCAGCTGCTGGAGAATCCGTCGACGACCCGTTCCAAGCGCTACACGCCTTGCTAGTTAGCGGGTCGCGGACGAGGCGTCGATCCCCTTGGAGCGAGATCAGTCGCAAATTTTTGGCGCCAGCATCGAAGCACGCGATTGCTTCGATGGAATACTGCGCATAAAGCGACCGTGCGGCTTCCACGATCGTAGGTGTCGGATGGTATGGTGCCGTTGACCAGATCGAGTTGTCGATCCAGGTGCCGCTATGTTCTGCGTGGTGAGACCTAGAACATGGCGTAAACTGTCGACGTCGACGGACAATGGACGATAGACATTTTCCCCATCGACCTGCAGCTCGATCGCAGCAGAAAAGGCCGCGTAAGTCCAACAACTTGAGTGTCCCAAACTTTGACACTCAAAAGCGGTTATCGTTTAGACTTGGTGTGGGATCGAAGAAACATTGCCTCGCAAACTGTTTTCAACGCCTAACGTTCTCGGCGAGTGACAGGCATGGACGGCTATTCTTCACCCGTGCGAAAGTGGTCAAGCCCGCCAAAGCCATGCCGAGTAGCAATAGGCTTGTTCCGTTATCGGGGACAGTGGCGATAACGAAGTCCTGACCGGGGCCAGTAAGTGCGATCAAATGTGCGATGGGGCCGCTATAAGCTGAGGCTTGCGAAAGAAGCAGGCCGGCGCCGTAGTCATTGCCGCTTGTGAGGTGAAAGCCACTGCCACCCACAACCATCCAAATAGCGATCTGCAAACCGGCCGCTTGTTGCGCCGTCAGGCTTGGTGAATAAGCCAGTGTCCACAACTTTCGAATCATAACAGCCTCACCGCCAGTCATATGTGTTCCACCGATCAAATGATCATCCTTTGGGGCGTTGGTTAGATCTACGGTGTTATATGGTTGTGGACCACTGACACTAAAGTGGAATGGATCTATGCAGAAGCCATTATTGAGCACGCCATTTACGAGTAGGTGATTCACGCCCGCGTATACTCCGCCAACGTAAGGAATCGGGACGCTGATGCTAACAATCTCGTACGGCGAAATGCCTATTTCTTGAACCGTAACGGGCGTCGCTTTTACCGAAGAAAGAGCCAATGTTGTAGCCCAAAGAGTTCCTACCAAAATTCGTTTCAATAGTGTTTTGATCATGGCGATACTTCCCGTCGGATGCAGGTTTATTGTGGTTAATCGATTTTTTGTTAAAAACTGCCTTTTTGTCTGGTTTTTATAAGCAGCACCCTTCATGCCACCGTTTTCCGTCGCCCCAACCGCAGCCGCCAGGCGCCTAATTAAGACGTACGTAATGAGATAATTAAACCGAACCCTGCCGACAACGGTCGTGCGCTGCGAAGGTTCTTTTGATGAGAAGGATGTAAGGTTTTCCGACGGTTGCGCATCGGCGCCGACGATTTACGGCAGGAATCTAATTATCTTCCATCACACGGGTCAGAACAATCCCTCTCCCCATCGATATAGACATCGATGATAGTCAACCATTACCAAGAGGTGTCCGCAGATGATCTTGCGTCGAGTAATCTCTGGTTTCGTTCACCAACTTTTCGATCCTGCGCGAGTTCAGGCGTCGTTTTGGCGCCCGCGTCAAAACACGCGGTTGCTTCGACGGAATACTGCCATGAGGCGACCTTGCGGCTTCCACGATCGTGGGTGTCGGATGGTATGGTGCCACTGACCAGATCGAGCCGTCGATCCAGGTGCCGGAAAGTTCGGCGTGGTGGGACCTAGAACATGTAATCCTTCGACGCTGACGGACAATGGACGCTAGGCTTCGTCCTCGTCGACCTGCAGCTCGATCGACGAAGAAAAGGCCGCGTTCGTTGCGACGAGAATTGGCATAATTGCAGCGGCGTGACTCGCTTTATGAAAGTTCTTGAGGTCTAGCGCGTAATCCCAAACTTGTTCAGATCGCTGCACCCGCGAAGGTTTTCTCTCCGACCTTGAACTCGACGACAAATACAGCAGGACCGATCAGCAAAACGACATCAATTCGACGACCGATTTCGCGGGACGTTGGTTCAAAAAAAACCCGTCTATGGAGATCGTGCAAACGCTATTTCAACACTGGTTTATTCGCGGTTGTTCGACCCGATTGAGCTGAAGCCCAAGGAGTCATACCGCTTGCACGAGGCGGCCCGGAACAATACGCAAGGTGCGATCTGAACCCTTCGGAATGTTGTTGCGAGGACAGCAAGGACAAAGAAGAGCGCCACGCGTTCGGGGGCGCACTTCACGAGTGAGTTCGATATTCGGAAAGGGCGCAGAACCGATAGTCGTTAAACCAGAACGGGAGAGAATCGAGGCCGCTGGGAAGAGCATCGGCCAGGTACGTTGTGTGACTTGCGGAAATTTCGCCTGCTCGATCCTGCATGCGGCTCTACAGCCTCCTTTTCCTCGCGTATCGCCAGATGAAACGTCGTTCCCGTAATGGCCGTGCCAGAGTCGGCGATCTTATTGGCCGGTCTCTTCGTCGCTGCGTTACCTTTCTTCTTTGAATGCCGCCAGATTGCGATAAAGTCGGCTTATTCGAACTTGTTGGCTTTTTGTTTTCGGCGGCCGCGATTTCTATCGCGACAGTTTGCTTGGCGGCACTTGTCACAAACCGCTCCCATTTCCACAAAATTTTCGCGCTCGGACAAAATTTCCCACAAACCTCGCCCCTTCGCTTCCGAAAGGTGTATGTATGCGCGAGCAGTTGAGGAAGGGCAACCTGCGGTGAGAATGGCGGAGCTGGCCGAAGCGGGGCGGCCGTTTTGGTTTTGTCTCAAGGCCGCGCCGAAACGGGAACATCTAGCTGCTACAGCTCTCCGCCGCGAGCTCCAGGTGCCGGTTGTCGCCCCGCGCATTCGGTTCCGGAAACTGACCAGCCGAGGGCCTGTCTGGTTCGTGGAAGCGATGTTCCCTGGCTATTTGTTCGCGGAATTCATTTACGCAGAACTTCACCGGCGGGTGGTTCATACGCACGGCGTCACGGGACTCGTTCGCTTTGGGGACCATGTGCCGACAATCGAAGCGACGACTCTCGACGCTTTCCGTACTGCAGGCCATGAAGTCGTCACGTTCGATCGTCCGCTTGAAGTCGGCGAGACTGTGAAGATTGCGGAAGGACCGTTCCAAGGTTTCGAAGCGGTCGTGACACGACTTCTGCCGGCCGCTAATCGAGTTCGAATTTTGCTTGAGTTTTTGGGACGCGGTATCGAAATCGCGGTCCATGAGCCTCAAGTCATCTCTCCCAGGATGCGCACGGGGACGTAACCAAGGGCTCAACAATTGTGACCGGCCACCTTGACCCGACTGTTGCACGGTCGGCGAGAGGGGTGTGGATCGTTACACCAGTGTCGACTTACGGACACGGCTTATGGCGGGAATCTCAGCGCGGAACTCAAAGTGCCCGGGTAAGAATCGGCACGCTCTGCCCGGCATGCGAATTGCTACAATATTAAGTCTATGAACCTTGCGTTTGGGCTGCTAGTCCTCACCTGCGGATCGTTGGCAGCAATTGCCCATCAGCTTCGGCGCGCACCGGAAGCGTTCGAAGACGAGACTGGGTTCCATTTCTCATCGTCAACGGGCTATCGATTGCCCGCCGGATCAGGCCTCCCGCTGGGCGCGAGTGCCGATGTGCGCGCAGCCCTATTTCAAGCCTTGTCGAATGTTTCGCGTCGCCGCGGCGACCCGGATCCAATCGGGGCCGTGCTACGGGCCCGCGAAGCGCATTAAATCCGATCAGGTCTGGCTTTCGACGCGACTGCGTTTGTCCATCATTGACGCATGCTGCTCTCACTTGGTCGCACTCAAGAGTTTTCTGTGCGAAAAAGGCTTGCCTCATTTTTTGCCGCCTTTAGCATACCGCGCGAAAAAAGGGTCGCCTGTCTATTTCGCCACGTGAGGCGCGAATAAAATGCTGAAGGGAAAATACGTTCCGGGAAATATGTTGACGAGGAGAGACGAATTATAGTTTTATCGAGATGGTATGACAGCTACGACCGGTGCCCATAACGGAGACCTGTCACTAAACGGTGAAACGGACAGCATTTAGTTGGTGGACGGGAGAATCAACCAAGGGCGGCAGCTTGCCGACAAGCGGCCATCAGTGCCGCGCCCTCTCAGATCGGCTCTTTAAGTGGGGCAAGGCACAGCCGCGCCCGACACCGGAACCGCATTTCACAAGCCGAATTATCCCGCTACCCGCTTCCGACAGTCCCGGAGGGTTTAACGCCAATTCTCCAAGAGCCGGCGGCCATGATACTGTATCGCTTTTGTTGAGGGATGCGCTCGCTCAGCGTTTCGCAGCCGAGCATGCGGCGCGGGAGGCTGGCGTTACAGAAGAGGATTTGGCTGCGGCGCCGCAGCCAGCGGTTTCATTCGCCGCACTACAGGCTGCCTCGCTCGAATCTGCGGCACCTGCTGGTCAGCTCTTGATGCGGACGCCCGGCTGGAAACGCGCTCTCGATCTCGCTTTGGTGGCGCTGACTTATCCGATCTGGTTGCCGCTGATGCTCCTCGTCATGGCTGCGGTCAAGATTTCTTCGCCCGGTCCTATTTTCTATCGGCAGGAACGCGTTGGCTTCCGGGGTCGGCCTTTCATGATTTTCAAATTCCGGAGCATGAAAGTGCATGCCCAGACTTCGGGGCATGAATTGCACTTCGAGCGGCTGATGCGCGGTGGAGCGCCGATGACAAAACTGGATGCCGGTGACCCACGGATCATTCCGTGGGGCCGCGTTTTGCGGGCCACGGGATTGGATGAGCTTCCGCAGGTCTTCAACGTCATACGCGGCGAAATGAGTCTGGTCGGACCGCGACCCTGCACCCGACTCGAATTTGAGAGATACGAAGATTGGCAGCGGGAGAGAGTAAACGCTCTTCCTGGATTGACCGGATATTGGCAAGTCAACGGCAAAAACAGGACCACATTTCAGCAGATGATCGAAATGGATCTTTTTTACGCGAAGCATTCTTCCGTCTGTCTTGACCTCTGGATCATGATAAAGACACCCGCTGTGCTCTTTATGCAAACGCTGGAGCTGCTGCAAAAGCGTGCCCTCAAATTAGCGAAAGTGAATACAGGCCCACAAAAGGTGCTGGCCCGCACGCCAGACGGAGGCGGCGCCGCATGAAAGGGCCTTTGCGTGTTGGGGTCGTCGGCTGCGGCTATTGGGGACCAAATCTGGTGCGCAATTTTCGCACGATCTCAGACTGCACCGTGAAAGCGATCTGCGACGTGAATGTGGAGCGCTTGGCTCATCTGCAGAGCCTCTACCCGGAGGTGGAAACCGTGACTGACTTCGAGCGTTTCCTCGCGGAAAGCGCAGTCGACGCAGTGGCGATCGCGACGCCCGTCAAGCACCATTACTCACTCGCGAAGGCAAGTCTTCTGGCTGGTAAGCACACCTTTGTCGAGAAACCGATGGCATCCTCTTCGGCGGAATGTGAGGAATTAATTGAGATTGCCAGACGCAACGGCCTTATCCTAATGGTCGGTCACACGTACCTCTACTCTTCTCCGGTTAAGAAAATCGTCGACCTGGTTGAGGCCGGAGACATCGGCGAGATCCGCTACATCAACTGCCGGCGCTTGAACCTCGGGCTTTTTCAAAAAGATATTAACGTGGCCTGGGACCTCGCCCCGCACGATATTTCGATCATCCTGCATGTTTTGGGAGAATGCCCGGTTAGCGTTAACTGTTCCGGCAATGCGCATGTTACGTCGGGAATCGAGGACGTTACCAATATGTCGCTTTCTTTCCGGAAGAAGCGTTTTGCGACCATTCAAAGCAGCTGGCTGGAGCCGAGAAAAGTCCGCGAGATGACGATCGTCGGCACCCGCCGCATGATCGTTTACGATGACCTGCAAACGCACGAAAAAATTCGCATTTACGACGTGCGAGTCGAGCGACCGCCGCATTACGACACGTTTGCTGAGTTTCAGTATTCATACCATTACGGAGACAGCTACATCCCTTATATTCACCAGGAGGAACCGCTCCGGTCTCTTTCGCAGCATTTCGTCGATTGCATTGCAACGGGAGCCAAGCCCGCCACGAGCGGCGAGGAGGGGCTGGAACTCGTCAAGATTCTTGAGGCGGCGAGCGCCTCGTTGCGTGCGAACGGCGCACCCGTGTTCCTTTCCGCCCAGCGCTCCGCCCCTGTGTCGTTGGCGCCGGGTAGCCCGCAACCTCTGGCGGCAAACGCGGTGCGGCCGTGACGGTCTGCGTGGCTTGCTAGCGACTGAGTGCTCCCGATGTCAAACTCGGACCCGACGTGCAGGTTTATGGATTGGTAACCCTAAAACGGGTGCGAGATTGGCGACGAGACGTTGTCACCAAACGTCCCCGCCGGCCGGTCACCCTGCGCGGGTGATCAGCGCGTCGAGTTTGATGAAGTAGATGAAAGTGCCATTTCTCGACCTGCAGGCTCATCACGCCCCGCTCCGCGCGGAAATTGATTGCGCCATCGCGCAAGTGATCGACGCCGGTGCTTTCGCAGGTGGACCGTTCGTCGCGGACTTCGAGAGGGAGTTCGCCGCCTATTGCGGTTGCGAGTACGCCATTGGGGTGGGGAACGGGACCGATGCGCTTTGGCTAGCGCTGCTGGCGTGCAATATTGGCGCGGGCGATGAAGTGATCACGGTGCCGAGCACCTTCATGGCAACGGCTGAGGCGATCACTTACTGCGGTGCAACGCCTGTTTTCGTCGATATCGATGAAAGCACCTACACGATGGATCCGGCTCGCCTCGAGCTGGCCTTGTCGTCAAAGACAAAAGGGATCATTCCGGTCCATCTGTTCGGTCAAACGGCCGACATGGATCCGATTCTGGAATTCGCCCGTGCTCGAGGCTTGTTTGTGATCGAGGATGCCGCCCAAGCTCACGGCGCGGAATACAAAGGACGAAAAGCTGGCACGCTGGGCGACGCCGGCTGCTTTAGCTTCTACCCAGGCAAAAACCTCGGAGCTTTCGGCGAAGCGGGAGCGGTCGTGACAAACGACGCCCGGATCAACGAAAAAATTCGTGTTCTTCGCGATCACGGGCAGGTGAGAAAGTATAACCACAGCATGATCGGCTGGAATTGTCGCATGGATGGAATCCAAGGAGCCGTGCTCCAAGTGAAGTTGAGGCAGCTGGACCGCGGGAATGCCCTCCGCCGCAAGCACGCCGCAGGGTACAACAACGCTTTCCGGGAGCTTGAGACAGTCATCGCTCCCACTGAAGCAGAATGGGGGAAGCATGTTTATCACGTCTACGCCCTCCGTGTTCCGGAGCGCGACGCGCTCCTCGCGCATCTGAACGAAGCTGGCATCGGATGCGGCATTCACTATCCCATTCCTGTTCACCTGCAACAGGCTTACCGTGGTCTTGGATATGGCCGCGGAACGTTCAGAGTTTCGGAGCAAACGTCCAACGAATTTCTCTCCTTGCCGATGTATCCGGAGTTGAGCACCGAGCAGGTGCGAGCGGTCGTCGGCGCGGTCGAGGAAGCGGTCGCCTTCGCCGCTCTCAATTAAGAGAGGCTTCATGACCGTCGATGTGCTAAACTCCGAACACGCAAATCGAACTCGGCTTCCTTCCCGCTCGTCAGCAATGTCTCCCAGTGCTCTTCTCCTCGCCCCGCGCCTGTCTGACGTCGCGCATCCAAGGGCGCAGCGTGGGCTTGCGCAGACGATGAATGCGACCTTCCTCGATCCCCAATCGGACGCGGAGTGGGACCGTCTGGTCCTCACCCATTCATCGGCATCGTTCTTCCATAGCTCCGCATGGGCGCGTGTGCTGACGAGAACGTACGGTCACAAGCCGTTTTACCTCCGACTGACAAGCGATGGCGGGACCGCCGCGTTGCTTCCTCTGATGGAAGTCAGCAGCCGGCTGACCGGACGCCGTGGCGTTTGCCTCCCTTTCAGCGATTTCGCGACTCCGCTTGTGTTCAGCCAAGGCTCGGAAGGTGAGCTTCTTCGGTGCTTGGGCGAAATTGTGCGGGAGCGGAAGTGGCGGCATGCAGAAATTCGAGGTGGCCTGGATCATATGGCGTCGTCGCCAGGCAGCATCACTTTCCATGGCCACGCTCTCGACCTGCGCGGCGGTGAGGAGATGGTCTTCGCGAACCTCCATAGTTCGACCCGCCGTGCCATCCGGAAGGCACAGAGCAGCGGGTTGACGATGCGGGTCGATGACAGCGGGTCCGCGCTGAGAGATTTCTACAATCTTCACATCCTGACGCGCAGGCGCCATGGAGTTCCGCCTCAGCCATGGGCATTCTTCCGCTCGATCCAAGAGGAGATCCTCGACCGCCAGTTGGGCTTCGTAGTCTCCGCGCGACGCGCAGACCGGTGTCTGGCTGCTGCGGTTTACTTCAGCTGGGGCACCAGTGCGCTCTACAAATTCGGAGCTTCGGATCTCCGCAGCCTCCATCTTCGGCCGAATCACCTCGTGATGTGGGAAGCAATCAAGCTGCTCATTGCTGATGGCGTCAGCACTTTGCATTTCGGCAGAACGTCGCCCGATAATCCGGGGTTGCGTCGTTTCAAGCGCTCGTGGGGTACAATGGAAGAAACGATTTCTTATGTTCGAATCAACGGTACTGCTAAGCCGCTGACGAGCGGGGACCGTGCGGCAGCATCTACCGTTACAAAAAAACTTTTCAGAAACCTGCCGCCCGTCCTGAACCGATTGGCCGGATCCCTGCTCTACCAACATCTCGATTAATGAGCCCTAAACCGACACAGACGAATCAACCCCTCTTCGCGCCTCACCAATCGAACTTCGGCGTCCACGACATTCTCTTTGTGCTTTTCAAGCACAAGGGCAAGATCGGGGCGCTGACCGCATTCGGCCTGATCTCCGCCGCGCTCGTCTACTTCCTCTACCCGGCCACTTACGAGTCAGACGCGAAGCTGCTGGTGCGCTACGTGGTGGAGCGGAGTGCCGTCGATGCTGTTGATAACACTGCCGGCGCCGCCAGCAAAGCAAGCCTGTTCACGCCCGCGATCGCGTCCGAGATTGAAATCCTTACCAGCTGGGATCTGGCGGTGCAGGTGGCAGCGTCGATCGGTCCGAAGCGGCTCTTGCCGAAGGCAAAAGATCCAGTCAGTGAAGATGCGGCCGCCGTCGTTGTCAGTTCCGGGCTTTCGGTAACGTCCGCGAAGGGCGGCAACATTCTCTTCGTCGACTATACGAACAGCGATCCACAGCTGACGACGCTCATCCTGAGCGAGCTCGTCAAGCGCTACTTCATCAAACATTTGGAGGTGCATCGGTCGGCTGGCGCATTCGATTTTGTTACCCAGCAGACAGACCAAGTGCGTGCCCGGCTCAACCAAACTGAGGACGCGCTGAAGCCACTGAAGGCGCAGGCCGGAATCATTTCGTTGAACGATACCCGAACCAGTCTCGTTACGGAATTGGCGCGCACCGAAGGGGACTTACGCGCGGCGGAGACGGAACTGGCGGAGCAGCAGGCGCGAGTGAAGGAGCTGGAAGGATTGCCGGTCGAGGCTCCAAAGCCGGATTCTGCGGCGGCGATCGATCCTGCCAGCACGGCTGCACCGGAAGCAGCCATCCCCACGCCAAACGCCACGCCGAGTAGTGCGGAGATTCAGCAATATCAGATACTGGTGGACCGCTTGACTCAGCTGCGGAAAACCGCAGTCGATATATCCGCAAAGTACACCTCTGAAAATCCTCTTGTGAAATCGAACCAGGCGCAGATCGCTGAGGCAGATGGCCAAAAACGTGCGCTCGAATCCAGGTTCCCGGAACTAGCGTCTAAAGCATCGGATGCGGCGGGACGCGGTCGCACCGATCTCGCGTCGGAACGCGCGAAGCTTGCGGGCTGCAACGGGAAAGTCGGAGCTCTCAAGGCTCGTCTGCAGGAAGTACAAGGGAAGGTCACGCAACTCGCCACTCTTGGTCCTCCGATTGCGGAGTTAGAGCGCCGCAGAGACTTGGAGGAGGCGAACTACAAATATTTTGAAGGAGCATTGGAAAAAGCCCGAATCGACGAAGCCTTGGATCCTACGAAGATTCCGAACATCTCCGCGGTCCAGATACCGTCGCCGCCAATGTTGGTCACGAAGACGCGTGATAAGATCGCGCTTGGCCTGGCGGGTGGCGGACTCGCGCTGGGAATAGCATTCGCGCTTCTTTCAGACTTGCTGCTTAATCGCACGGTCAAGCGACCTCTCGAGCTCGAAAGACAGCTCAGCGTTCCGCTTCTGCTCTCGATTCCTGATGTAGGCAGCAACGGGCGCCTCCGGCTTCCGTCTGGCGCGAATCACGCGGGAGGAGGATCAGCGCCAAGCGGCAACGGGCGAGCTCCGGTGGCCCCATGGTCTCCCGGGCATTTTATCCGTCCCTACTGCGAAGTAATTCGCGACCGATTTAGTCTATACTTCGAGCTGCACCAACTCACCCACAAGCCGAAACTGATCGGCGTAGCGGCTTTCTCGCCAGACGCGGGCACCTCGACAATTGCCGCTGGCCTGGCTGCGGCTCTCTCGGAAACTGACGACAGCAAAGTTCTGCTAGTCGATGCAAATCTCGGTCCAACTGACGTGCATCCATTCTTCAAAGGCAAACCCGCGTATCCTCTCGCCAATGCTTTGAACTCACCTGCGTCGATGGATCCTGCCTCTGAGAACTTGTACCTCGCTACGGTCGGTTCAGCGCGGAACGGTATTGCGCAGCTTGGAGTGAGGAAGTTTTTTGATCTCATGCCCACTTTGAAGGCGAGTGACTACGACTACATCATCTTCGATATGCCGCCGCTAAGCCAGACCAGCCCCACTTGGGGTATGAGCTCCTTCATGGACAAGCTGCTGCTGGTTGTCGAAGCCGAGAAGAACGATCGCGATCTGGTAAAGCGCGGCTATGCAAAGCTGCAGGCAGAGCGCAACAACATCTCGGTTGTCTTCAACAAAGCCCGATCCTTTGGGCCGAAGTGGCTCAGCTCGGAATCGTAGCGTCGCCGCCGGCGCGTAGCTGCCCGCAAGTGCCGTGCTCTTTAACAAAATCTACTTCGGGCTGAAGCCGCTCATCCCGCGCGACCTCCGAATGGAAGTTCGGCGTCGCGTTGCGCAACGCACCCGCAAGCGCGTGACAGACGTATGGCCCATCATGCCTGGATCGGAGCAACCACCAAGGGGTTGGCGTGGCTGGCCAGGCGGCAAGAAGTTTGCGTTTGTGCTGACTCACGATGTTGAAGGCAGTGTTGGCTTGAACAACTGCCGGCAACTAATGCAACTCGAGGTCGATCTTGGCTTTCGATCGTCTTTCAATTTCATCCCGGAAGGGAGTTATAAAGTACCGAGGGAGACAAGAGAGGAACTGGGATCCCGTGGCTTCGAAGTGGGGATTCACGATCTGAAACACGACGGCCGTCTTTATCGCTCACGTCAGGAATTTGCGGAGAAGGGGCGGCAGATCAATCATTATCTTAAGGAATGGGACGCTGTCGGATTCCGGTCGGGGTTCATGCTCCATAACCTCGATTGGCTACACGATCTGAAAATTCTGTATGACGCTTCCACCTTCGATACGGATCCATTCGAACCGCAGCCTGAAGGGCGCCACACAATCTTTCCCTTTTGGGTGCCTCACACGGAAACCTTCACCTCTTCGCGGGTCGGCTCGGAGTCAACACACAACGGTTACGTCGAACTGCCATACACCCTGCCTCAGGATTCCACCCTTTTCTTGCTGTTGCGTGAAGAAACGTCAGAAATCTGGTGCCGAAAACTCGACTGGATTGCCGAGCACGGCGGAATGGCCTTACTCGACACTCACCCCGATTACATGGCTTCGGACGGATCAACGCGACGGACTAGAGAGTATCCAATCGAATTGTACAAGGGATTTCTCGATTACGTTCGCTCAAAATACTCGGGTGCGTATTGGAACGCTCTCCCTAGGCAAGTGGCCGCGTATGTACTCGAGGGTACAGTCTCACCCCAGAGCCAGGTGGGACCGAGTGCTCGCAAATCGGATTTTCCGGGAGAAAAACTCGCCAGTGATCTCGGTAATGCGCCGCCGACAACTAAATTGTGGCCAACTCCTGCAGAAGAGGCGTCCACAGCCAATTCATACGCGACCGCTCGGCCGAATCACAGTTTCAACGACAGGTGGCAACTTCGTGGCAAACGCGCTGCTGTTCTTCTCTTTTCTTATTATCCTGCCGACCCGCGCCCGCGCCGAGCAGCCGAGGCTCTCGCAAAAGAGGGTGTGACCGTCGATTTGATATGCCTACGGGCGAGTAATAAGGAGCCAGCCCGCGAAACCATCAAAGGCGTCAGGATATTCCGCGTTCAGCAAAAACGCCACCGTGGCGGCAAAAAACGGTACGTCAACCAGTATGCCGCTTTCATCCTAAGATCATTTACGTACCTTACTCTGCGCTCTTTGACTCGGAGATATGACTTCGTGCATGTGCACAATATGCCTGACGCCTTGGTGTTCAGTGCATTGGTTCCGAAAGCGCTGGGAGCAAAGATCATTTTGGATCTCCATGACCCAATGCCAGAACTCATGCAGGCCATTTTCAAGCTGCCGGAGGAAAGCCTGAGCGTTCGCCTTCTCAAGCGACTCGAGAAATGGAGCATTCGTTTCGCGGATGTCGTGCTCACCGTCAATCTCGCTTGTAAGGAAATCTACTCATCCCGCAGTTGCGCGCCCGAGAAGATAAATGTGGTCCTCAATTCGCCTGATGACGATATTTTTCGGTTCCAACGTCCGAGATCGAAAAGCTCAAATGGAAGAGATCCTGCCCAGCCCTTTGTCATTCTGTATCATGGATCGCTGGTGCGACGAAACGGATTTGACCTCGCGGTGGATGCTCTCGAAATCGTGAGAAAACGTATCCCGACTGTAAGGCTTATGGTGTGTGGTGAGCGCACTTCTTTTTTCGAAGAGGTTATGGAATCGGCGCGGAAACGCGGACTGCAAGAGAACGTTCAGTACGCCGGCGCGAGAAATCTCAACCAAATTGTCGAAGCAATTGAGAGTTGCGATCTCGGCATCATACCAAATCATCGCAACATCTTCACCGAGATAAATACGCCCACTCGCATTTTCGAGTACTTAGCCTTAGGCAAGCCCGTAATCGCTCCACAAGCCAAAGGAATTCAAGACTATTTCGGAGAAGAAGAGCTCGTCTTTTTTAAGCTCGGAGACGCCAGTGATCTTGCGCAGAAAATTGAATTCGCGTTCTTCCACCCCCATGACGTCGAGCAAATCGTGAAACGGGGACAAGAGATATATCTGGCCCACACGTGGAGCCGGGAGAAACTAAACCTTCTGAAGCCCATCAGCGAACTCCTGTGAGCGCTCGCGCTTTGCGGGTTTTATGGGTGTCCGGGCGTAGTCGGGCTCCCTATTCGTGCTGGACAGTTTTGTAGATTGCTTCGGGGGATGATCGGCGTTCTTGCGAGCGAGGCGGAACATCCCGTGGTCAGGGAGTTCTTCGAACTATTTAAGACTCCTTGGGAATTCTACCGCGGCGACTCGCAATACGAGGTCCTGATTTGCTCTGACCTTCGATTGCCAAACAATTCTGCCAAACTCGTTTTGGTTTATGGGGCCGAGCAACAATCCTTCGATCAGCAGAAAGGTATTGAATTACATTCGGAACGCTCGAATACGGTCCTTTCATATAAAGGGAGCCGAATCCCAATTTATGGCAGCTGCCTCACGTTTGAAAGTACAGGACTCCAGACTCTCCTCCACGAAAGTACCCAGAGAGCAGCGGCGCTGGAAATCGCTTCGAACGAACAAAAGTTTGTCCGCATCGGCTTTGATTTGTTTCAGGAAATTCGTCATCTCCTGACCCGCGGTCAGCCACTGGCTCAAGCCTGCATCCCGGCTCTAGAACTGCATATCACTGTCGTTCGTGATCTGATCCTCAGCTGCGGAATTGCTTTGTTTGAAATCCCGCCCGTTCCGGCGGGATTTAGTTTTATCGTTTGTCTCACCCATGACGTGGATCATCCCGGAATCAAGAATCACAAATTCGACCACACGATGTTTGGATTCTTGTATCGTGCTTTCATCGCTTCCTTAATTGATTTGTGTAGAGGAAGAAAATCGCTGAAACACGTCGCGATAAATTGGATGGCAGCGTTCTCCCTACCGCTAGTCCATTTGGGCCTGGCCAAGGATTTCTGGATTCAATTTGATCGCTATGTTGACATAGAAAAGGGTCTTGCTTCGACATTCTTCGTGATGCCACGCAAGGCGGATCCAGGGCAAGGCAGGGATGGTCCTGCTCCGTCGAAACGAGCAGCTCGATATGATGTTTCGGAGATTGCAGACCAAATCGACCGGCTACTTTCCGCCCGTTGTGAAATTGGGCTCCACGGAATTGATGCGTGGCGCGACGAAACGAAGGGTCGTGCGGAGCTTGAGCAGATCCAGCGCGTCACCGGGGCCGCAGAACTTGGGGTGCGTATGCACTGGCTCTTCTTCGACGAACAGTCGCCGGCGATGCTCGAAAAGGTGGGATTCTCCTACGATTCCACAATCGGGTACAACGAAACAGTTGGCTACCGGGCCGGTACAACGCAGGCCTTCAAACCGCTCGGCGTAGAACGGATCCTCGAGTTGCCGATGCACGTCATGGATACGGCTTTATTCTATCCCGCCTACCTGAACTTGTCTCCAAAGGAAGCTCGAGCTGTCGTAGCTCCTCTCATTGAAAATGCGGCTCGGTTCGGCGGGGTGTTGACCGTTAACTGGCACGATCGCAGCATTGCCCCCGAGAGATTGTGGGATGATGTATACGTTAGAGTACTCGAGGACTTGAAAGGAAAACAAGCTTGGTTTGCTACCGCCAATCAGGCTGTTTCGTGGTTTAGAAAGCGGCGGGCGGCAATGATTGAAAGCGCCACCTTTGCAGGCGACGCGGCCAGCGCGAAAGTATCGTTGAGTCAAAACGATGACGATCTGCCCGGACTGAAGGTTCGATTGTATAAAGCCGCGCTTGGGCAAACTTCCAGCTGCGGACGAGCAGAGCAGAAGGATGGTGCGTTCGTTGACGTTGTCTGTAATAATTCCGGGGAAATTCAAATTGCCCTTTAATCCACCGAGCAGCATCGCCACAAAGGAAATGGCACCCATCTAATCGCTCCTAACGAAATTTGCTATGTCATCGAACGAACTCGTTTTGGCACAATTCGGATGCGGTTATTGGGGACCCAACCTGCTGCGCAACTTCTCTGCGCTGCCGAATTGCTCTGTTAAGTACGTGGTCGATTCGAGTGCGGAACGACGCGCCTTTGTCGAAAGAAACTTCCCGCAAACGGCTGCGATTGAATCATGCGATAGCGTTTTGAACGATCCGGAAGTCAAGGCAGTGGTGATCGCAACTCCAGCCGAAACCCATTTCGCCTTAGCGAAGCGGGCGCTAGGGGCCGGCAAACACGTCTTTGTCGAGAAGCCGCTGGCCACGAAAGCCAGCGAGGTGGACGAACTAGAAAAGTGCGCTGCCGAGCGAAGTCTTGTCGTCATGGCGGGGCACACTTTCATTTACAACTCTGCAGTCCGTTACGTGAAGCAACTGATCGACGCAGGTGAATTGGGAGAGATCCGCTACATCTACAGTCAACGCCTTAACTTGGGCCGCATCCGCGCCGATATCGATGCGCTGTGGAATTTTGCGCCCCATGACATCAGCATCATCCAATACTGGCTTGGAAACCCGGAACCGGTTTCCATTTCCAGACAGGGTATGGCTTACATGCAGGACGGAATAGACGATGTCGTCTTTCTTAGTCTCGAGTATCCCGGAAAGATCATCGCCAATATTCACGTAAGCTGGCTCGACCCGCAAAAAGTGCGAAAAATGATCGTGGTCGGTTCGCGCAAGATGGTGGTTTATGACGACGTGGCAGAGAACAAAATTGCCATCTATGACAAGGGGATTGATCGGAAAGCTATTCTCGGCCAGAACATGGATTTCGATCAGCCGCAGCTTGCACAATTCAACTACCGGAGCGGAGACATTCTCTTACCGCAAGTGAAATTTACTGAGCCACTGCGGGTGGAGGCTGAACATTTTAGTGACTGTATTCTTAATTCTCGGACGCCGCTCACCGGTCTTAGCCATGCGCGCGCCGTGGTGTCGATTCTGGAACGCGCGCGGCCGTTTCGGTCAAATGGGCAACAGATGTCGTGAACGACCCCGAACTTCGGACGATTGGTATTGTCGACGTCGAGTTCGGGCAGAACGTTACCGTGGTGCAACCAGTGAATCTCTATGGTTGCCAGATCGATGATGAGTCTTTCATCGGTCCGTTCGTCGAAATTCAGAACGGAGTAAAGGTCGGGAAGCGATGCCGGATCCAATCGCACGCATTTATTTGTGAGCTCGTTACGATTGGAGACGATTGCTTTATCTCGCATGGAGTGATGTTTATTAACGATCTCTTTGTCATGGGCGGTCCGGCGGCGGGGAGCAAGGACCTCTGGCGGTCAACAAAGATTGGCAATCGTGTCAGCATTGGCAGCAATGCGACGATCCTGCCGATCACCATATGTGACCATGCGGTAATTGGGGCCGGCTCCGTCGTGACAAAGAACATTACTCAATCGGGCATCTACGCTGGCAACCCCGCACGCCTCTTGCGCCGCCTTTAACCTCACGCCGATTTAGCTTTTCCGAGCTGTAACGTTTCACTCATGACCATTCCCTTCGTTGACCTGCACGCCCAATATCTGACCATCAAATCGGAAATTGATGCGGCGATTGCTGACGTGATCGCCCGGTCTGCCTTCATTCGCGGAACGCATGTCGAGGCCTTCGAGCGAGCCTGGGGGGAGATATTGGGCGTCAAGCACTGCGTTTCCTGCGCCAATGGCACCGATGCGCTTTATGTTGCCATGCGCGCCCTGGGCGTAAAAGCGGGCGACGAAATAATTACGACGGCCCATTCCTGGATATCAACCTCTGAAACAATTACGCAGGCTGGCGGTCGGGTGGTCTTCTGCGATACCGAAGATAACACCTTCACGATCGACCCGACACTGATTGAGCAAAAGATCACACCGGCAACTGTCGGTATCATCCCAGTCCATCTGTATGGTCAACCGGCCGACATGGATCCGATCATGGCAATTGCCCGGAAACATAAACTCTGGGTCATTGAAGATTGTGCTCAAGCGCACATGGCTCAGTACAAAGGCCGGCGAGTTGGGACATTTGGGGATGTAGCCACCTTTTCTTTTTATCCCGGAAAGAACCTCGGAGCTTATGGTGACGCTGGCTGCGCGGTCACCAATGACGACCGTCTGGCCGATTGGATGACGACATTCGCTCGTCATGGCGGCAAAGGAGAGCACATAATGGAAGGCATTTGCAGCCGCATGGATGGTCTCCAGGCCGCAATTTTGAACGTCAAGCTTCCCCATTTGTCGGCGTGGACTAAGGCGCGCCGCCGTGTCGCTGCTCGTTACAACGAACTTCTGAACGGGGTGCGCGATGTTATTACACCGAAAGTTGCGCCTGATCGCGACCATGTCTATCATCTCTACGTCATTCGCACAGAAAGGCGTGATGCCTTAAGAAAGCATCTTACCGATGCCGGCGTCTCGACGGTTCTGAACTATCCGAAAGCGTTGCCTTTCTATCCCGCCTATTCCTATCTAAGGCACGCACCGGGAGATTTCCCGACAGCCTATGCAAATCAATCGTGCATTTTGTCGTTGCCGATCTACCCTGAGATGAGCGAAGAGATGATTGCTTACGTCGCGGAATGTATGCAAAACTTTTCTCAAGAGTCGGAAAACGCTTTCAGCGCGGTAGCTCAATTGACAGAGCGTCACGGTTAAATGTGAAGACGGAAGACCGATCCTCTCCTCGCTCCATAACCTTTCCCGACATCGTGACTAATCTGCGGCGTGTTGTTCAGGCGATAACCTGCAATTCAATGGTGAGAAAATCCAAGAAGCTCGACAAGAAAGTGATTGTGTTCACCACACATAAGGCCGGCTCGATGGTGCTTCACAGGGTGCTACGAGACATCTGCGAGAAGAACAACGTCGCATACTATTCACCCAACCAATCCGGCGCCCACAAGATGCCTTTCGATCGAATCTTTAACGGCGAGGATTTCATCGCTGCGCGGAACGGCTATTTCGGGCCACTTCGCTTCTTTGTTCCAAGCGCGGCCTTGGCGAGCGCAAACATCATTGTTCATCTGCGCGATCCAAGAGATGTTCTTACTTCGATGTTTTTTTCCTATTGCTTCATGCATCCGGGAGAAATTGAAGCGAATACGGGCTACCGCAAAGAGGTGGCGGAGGCAGGGATCGACAAGTTTGTCTTGGATATGAGCGATGAGAACTTTAGTCGCTATACAGGGGACTATGGCACGGGTTCCCCGTACAGCAGATATATCGGTAACGTTCAAGACAGATATATCACATATCTCAGAGAGATCATAGGTAAACCGAATGCCGTGGTGATTTCCTATGAGGAAATGGTGCTGGACTTCCGTAGTTGGCTCAGGAAATTCCTGGCTGTTTTTGAATTACCCGACACAGATGAGACTTATAGATTCGTAGAGAGCCGCCATGCCGAAACCGTCAAACCGGCCGGGGAAGATATCTGGTCGCACAAACGAAAGGTAACACCCGGCGACTATAAGGAAAAGCTCAAACCTGAGACGATATCGGAACTAAACGTAAGATTCAGCGAAGTGTTAGATGCATTGGGCTATTCGAGTCCGCAGCACGCGACTAATCAGATACCTAGCGTTAAATGACGCTTTCGATCAGAGCAGGTCAACGGACTTTGCTTTTGCCGAACTCGCGAGTCGTTTGACGTATTAATCGAATGCTGATCATCAATGCTGATGATTTGGGTCGTTCGTCCGCGGAAACCAACGCGGCGCTTATGTGTCACAAAGAGGGCAGGATCACATCTGTAAGTGCGATGGTTTTCATGGCGGATTCCGAACGTGCCGCGGAGCTGGCAGGAGAAAGTGATTTGGATGTTGGATTACATCTCAATTTCGCCGAAATATTCACGGCCAGCAAGTACCCTGGCATGCTTGCAGACTACCATAACAGCATAGTTCGGTTTCTGATGGGGAATAAGTACTCGCAACTTTTATTTAATCCCTTTCTGCGAAAAGCGTTTTCGTACTCGTACGAAGCACAGGCGGAGGAGTTCGTGCGCTTATTTGGGAAATCGCCGTCACACATCGACGGGCATCATCACATGCACCTTTGTGCCAACCTTCTTCTAAGCAAAGTGATTCCGGCCGGCACAAAAATGCGCCGCAATTTCTCGTTTTGGCCCGGCGAAAAAAGCCGCCTTAATAGAGGTTACCGAAGGCTGGTTGATGGCTGGCTGGCCCGCAGATACCAGCTCACGGATTATTTCTTTGATCTGACCCAGTGCATCGAGGCGAACAAACTAGATCGGGTGGCAACACTGGCGATGTCAAGCAATGTCGAGCTGATGACGCATCCAATCGCACGCGCGGAAGAGAAATACCTCATGAGCGCTGAATTCCACGCATTATTGCAAGGGCTCGAGATTGACGGTTATGCACTGCTTTGATGTCAATCTTAGCTCAAGAATCTTTGCCGATCTGAGTGCGAGGCTTCAACCAACGACAGGCTAAAGTAATTCAAGAATCTGTACTAGTGAATCGAATCGAAATCCCTCTTGCGAGCATCTTTGGCGTGGAACTGCCGCCAACGCTGGCGCTGCTTCTCACAGTTGCCTTCGTCGTCTTTCTTTGGCGGCGGGACTTTCGCGAGCGTTCCAATGTAACGAGCGCACTTTGGCTTCCGCTTCTGTGGATGTTACTCCTTGGATCGAGAGCCCCCACGCAATGGCTCAATACTTTCGGAGTGTCTTGGGGGGGTGCGACGGCGATGGAAGAGGGAAATCCGCTCGACGCATTGGTCTACTTCACGTTGATCATCTGGGGCTTTTGCGTCCTTAATAAAAGGCAGGTCAGCCTTTCAGAGGTTGCTCGGAACAACGGATGGCTCATCGTATTTCTAGTCTACTGTTTTGTAGCAATTGTTTGGGCTGATTCTCCCTTCGTCGCCTTTAAGCGCTGGATCAAAATACTGGGTCATCCGATTATGGCATTGATTGTCCTAACTGAGCCCGACCCGCAGGAGTCGCTCGCACGGTTGATGAAAAGAAGCGCTTACATTCTACTTCCTTTTTCGATCCTGGTCATTAAATACTACGAAGGAATAGGCCGTCGATTCGATGAGTGGTCGGGCCTGGCCAGTAATAGGGGCATCTGCAATACGAAAAACGGACTGGGTGCCGTCTGCTTGATCCTCGGTTTCTTTTTCTTCTGGCAGTTGCTGCAGACCTGGCGGAGTGAACGGAGCAGAGCTAGACGAGAAGAACTTTACTTAATCGGCGGTTTGCTGTTCATGATTTGTTACCTTACTCGGAAGGCGAATAGCATGACACCACTTTTGTCGATGCTGATCGCAATGCTAATCATGGTACTGGCTAACCTGCGGTTCGTGAACAAGAGGTTAATCGGCACGTATATAATACTGGCCGCCGTCACGTTGGTAGTGGCGGAACTCTCGTTCGGGATTTTTGAATATGTGGTGGAGCTTACCGGCCATGTCAGCACCGTAAGCGGAAGGGAAAACCTCTGGGGCGAGTTATTGGCATTCCAGACGAATCCGATCTTCGGTACAGGTTTTGAAAGTTTTTGGATGGGCGACCGGCTGAAAACGCTATGGGAAACGCACTGGTGGCATCCCACCGAAGCTCACAATGGCTATCTTGAAATGTATTTGAATCTGGGGGGGCTTGGACTTTTTATGCTGGCGGGAGTGATCATTGGAACTTTCCGGAAAATACGTTTAGAGCTTTTGACGAATTGTGAATGGGGCCGGTTTCGGTTGGGTTTTCTTCTCGCTGTAGTAGCTTACAATTGGACGGAGGCCTCCTTTAAAGGGCTTAATCTGGTCTGGTTTGTTTTTTATATCATTGCTATGGACTATCCGAGTCCTCGCTTCCCTGCTATGGAACCATCTTTCGAGGCCGGCGAGTCAGAAGAGGAATTGGAACTGGCTTATCTCCCGGATGGGAATCGGAATCTGCAAATATCTCATAGGCATTCGCGGGTTGCCTTGCGGTGCCGCACCTCTACGGGAAATGCGCCTCTCCCAATGAGAGGAATGAGACTTACCTGCGGCATCCTCATGGCGGGCATCTTCTTGACTGTTCTTGGTCAGGCCGGAGGCGCTATCATTAATGCCAAAAGCGTTTTGCTCGCAGATGTCAGTTCAGCTATTGGCTCGGCTTCGGATGGTGACACGGTGGTATTGCCTGCGGGAACTGCGAGTTGGACTTCGAGCCTCTACATTACGAAAAGCATAACGCTACGGGGCGCAAACGCCAATCCAGGTGATGATCGAACAATTATTCTCGATGATGTTACGCGACGCCCGCCTGACCAGGGAAGAGCGATAGCTATTACACTTACTCCTGCTCAATCGTTCCGCATGACGGGAATAACTTTTCGGAACGGCTCCGCCTTCACCCAAAAGGGTCAACAATCCAACAACGGAACTGTTTCAGCTAATTCAACTGGTAATTCACCATGCAAATCGTTTAGAATTGATCACTGCCATTTCGATGGGCTTTATTCCAATAATTATCTACAGATTGGCGGTTGGATTTACGGAGTGGTAGATCACTGCATTTTCGACGGACGAAACCCTGGCGCTGACCAGTCTATATTGGTGATGCATACCTCATGGGGAGGAGGTGCAAATCGTTTTGGAGATGGATCGTGGGCTGATCCTCCTTATTTTGGAAGTGAAAAATTTATCTTTATTGAGGACTGTATTTTGAATAACCCGGCCCCTAATCAGACAAACATGAGCGTGGACTGCTATGGTGGAGGCAGATACGTTTCCCGCCATAACACTATAAACAATTGTGGCTTAGGTGGAGGTGCCCACGGGACGGAGTCCAGTGGACGACTGCGCAGCGGGCGTTGTAACGAGACGTATGATAATACTCTTACGAGCACTCAAGGGAAGGCTGGTGGTGGTCAGCTCCGTGGAGGAACGTCGCTTCTTCATGATAACACTATTAACGGATTGGGAACCCCTTTTAGGAATCTTACCTGTTACCGCGAGTTCTGGCCTTTCCACATTTGGGGAGGGGCGAATGGGAAGAATCCTTGGGACTTAAACGATTCTCACGGAGCCTATGAGAGCGGAAAACATACCGGCTCGGACAATGCCTCGACACTCGTAGTCGCCGGAATGCCTTGGGCAACGAACCAGTGGGTCGGTTACACTGTTACAAACACGACGCAACAAGTGAGGAGTAAAGCCGGGGACACATTTCAGTACGCTTCATTCATTCTCTCGAACACTGCTAACATAATTACCTTTCATATAGACAACACGTACGGGGTGCCAATGTTTTTCAACGCCGGTGATGGTTACGAAATTGATAAGGTTCTTGCCGCGCTTGACCAGCCAGGAAGAGGCAAAGGCGATTTACTGGCAAATGATTTTCGCGGAAACCCGATCAACACGGGAGCTGCGAATACTATTGCGTGGCCACATCAGGCTTTGGAACCGGTCTATTACTGGAATAATGGAGGAACCAGTGGAATAACTGGCCGGAGCAATTATCCATCAATTCAATCCAACCGGGATTATTACAATCTTGGCAACGGATTCGCTGCAAACGGCACGCCTCCGTCGGTGTCCTCAAAGTATGTGGCTGCGCTCAATGGACAAGACTACAGCGGGCCGTACCCGTATCCGCATCCGTTGGTCAGCCAGCCGGCGTCTTCTCCCGCGGTTCACGGTGCGAGACCCATCGGGAACTGACGTTCACCTGGCAGTTGTGATTTCGTTCCTTCAGGAGGGGCTTCGCAGGTTTGGCACACATAATGCTATAGTAATAATGGTTATTGTGAATAATACTTTGAAACTTGGGGGCGCCGTAGCTTTACGGGGAGGACTTCGATTTGTCTGCTGCGCGATCCTTATAACGGGCATCCTTTTAACGGTTCCGACTCAGGCCGAAGGCACGACTATCAACGCCCAAAGCGCTTCGCTCGCAGACGTTACATCAGCCATCGGCTCGGCTTCAGATGGCGATACGGTCGTACTGCCTGTGGGAACGGCGAGTTGGACGTCGGGTCTTACCATTACTAAAGGCATCACACTTTTAGGTGCAAACGCGAACCCAGGCGATGACCTGACCGTTATTCTCGATGACGTGACTAGAGGTGCCCCTAGTCAAGGAACAGCTATGAAAGTAAAGGTGAGTGCTGGTCAATCATTTCGTCTCAGCGGGATTACTTTCCGAAAAGGCTCTATCACGTCCCCGGAAGGGCCGAACGGAATCGTTACTGTAGGCACTATTACCGGACTGTGCCGATCAGTCAGAATCGATCATTGCCATTTCGATCAGCTTTATCAATCCAACTGCTTACAGGTCGCTGGCTGGATTTATGGAGTGGTAGATCATTGCCTTTTCGACGGACGGATCGACGGTGCGGACCAGTCTGTTCTGGTGATGCATGCGACGTGGGGGGGGGGGACAAACCAGTTTGGGGACGGATCGTGGGCTGATTATCCCTATTACGGAACTGAGAAGTTTGTCTTTGTGGAGGACAACGTATTCAACAATCCGAACACTCACAATCACACCAACATGAGTGGACCCGATTGCTACGGCGGTGGGAGATATGTTTACCGGCACAACATAGCCAATAACTGCGCATTCGGCGGGGGCGACCACGGTACAGAGTCGAGCGGTCGTTTGCGAGGCGGACGGTGCAATGAGAATTATAATAACATCGTTAATGACACGCACGGAGCCGACAACGGCGGTCAATTGCGAGGGGGAGGTTCTCTTTACCATGACAACGTCGTAAATGGCCTTGCCACACCGATGAAATCCATTACGCAATACCGCGAGTTCTGGCCATTTTCAACTTGGGGGGCAACAGCAGGAACATCCGCATCCCCCTCACTCGCGGCAGATGGAACAAGTCCTTGGGATTTAAATGACACGGAGGGAAATGGAACAAACGTAACGGGTCACCCTCCATACCTGTATGTTAGTGGAACGCATCACGGGAGCAATGGGTCTGCGGTTCTAGTCGACACAACTAAAAATTGGACTACGAATCAGTGGGTCGGATACAGTATTACAAATACGACACAACTGGTCACTCTTTCGCAGGGATTTGGTCGCTATGGCTCGTTCATCGAGTCAAATACGGCTAACACAATCACTTTTCACTTGGACGGAACCTATGGACCGGCAATGTTTTTCGACGCCAATGACGGATACGCAATACACCAAATTCTTAGGTCACTGGATCAAGGCGGCGCCGGCAAAGGCGATGTAGTGGCGGGCGCGACTCCGATCAACACGGCAATGGGAAATACCGTTGCGTGGCCGCGTCAAGCTCTCGAGCCAATCTACTACTGGAACAACACCGGGACGAGCGGGATGACTATCGGAAGCAGTTTTCCGACGTTCCAGGAGAACCGGGATTATTTCAACCTTGGCAACGGATTTCCCGCGAATTCAACTCCCTCAGCGGTGTCTGCCAAATTCGTCGCGGCTCTTAATGGAGTGGATTACACCGGCCCTTACATTTATCCGCATCCCTTAGTGAGTGACGTGCCGCCTAGCGCACCTCAGAATCTTAGGGTCATTCCTTAAATAGGTTTTACCTCTTCCCATTCGGCTAGCTCAAGATAGGGCTCTGGTCCTCCGTCCTCTGATTCATGACCTCCGTTCTTGAGTCTTCGTTCTTTTTACCATTTCAACTCTTTAAGTTTCAACGATTTAACGGGTGCATATCCTCCGTTCTAATTCGAATAGCACCGCGGATGACGCGGATATACATGCATTAGCCTGGCCCGTCATCCATTCTCGCACTGCCGCCGAAACGGCTTTGGCGCGACTGATCATTTAACATCTGACAACTTCGGTCCTCCACCGCTCTTTTACATTTTGCAATGAATTTGGCGTATATCGCCTCACCGGGTGATCGGATTCTGGTCACAGGGTCGAACGGTTTTATCGGAGCCAAAGTCGTCGAGATCCTTCTCGAGTATGGGTTTTCGAAGCTCCATTGTTTCGTTCGACCCTCCAGCCAACTTGGCCGTCTTGAGAAAGCGCTCGACCAATTCGATGCCGGAGAGAATGTCGAGTTGATTATAGGCGATCTCCTTTCGCGCGATGACTGCGAGAAAGCCACGGAAGGAGTTTCGATTATTTACCATCTGGCGGCCGGATTTGATAAATCCTTTGCAGGCGCGTTCATGAATTCGGCTTTGGCCACCCGAAATCTGCTGGATGCATTTCTTAAATTTGGAAAGCCCAAGCGGTTTGTGAATATTAGTTCCTTTGCCGTCTATTCGAACCTGAGGCTGAAACGCGGCGCCCTCCTCGACGAGACTTGCCCCTTGGAAGAAGAACCTCAGGAGCGCTTTGATGCTTATGGTTTTGGGAAACTGAAACAGGAAGAGCTTGTCAGAGAATACGGCAGGAACAATGGTTTGCCCCACGTGATTGTGCGGCCCGGCGCGGTTTTCGGAGCCGGCAAACGGGAGTTAAGCGGCCGGATTGGGGTCGATACCTTTGGAATTTTTATTCATCTTGGGAGAAACAATATTCTGCCATTGACGTTTGTTGATAACTGCGCGGAAGCCATCGTGCTGGCGGGTCTCAAACCCGGGGTAGATGGAGAAACCTTCAACGTGGTAGATAATGAACTCCTTACGAGCCGGCAATTCCTGGAGGCGTATCGCAAAGCAGCAAAGGGCTTTCGCTCAATTTCTATTCCGTATCCTTTGGCCTACGGAATATGTCTGCTCTGGGAGAAATACTCAAAATGGTCAAAGGGCCAGTTGCCACCGGCGTTCAATCGTCGTCGCTGCGCCGCGGAGTGGAAAGGCAACCGTTATTCCAATCGGAACCTTCACGAAAAGCTCGGTTGGGAACCGCGAGTGCCGATGGCGCAGGCCATGGCATCCTACTTGAGCCAATTCGGGACGAACGGAACAGTGTAACGTGAAGCGTTAGAACTCTGAGGCTTTCCACACTCTGACCGCTGATCTCTGCATCTTATGCTCCGTGTCGCCATTATTGGTTGTGGCAAAGTTGCCGATCAGCATGTTAATGCCATTCGGCGAATCACTGACTGCAGGATTGTTGCGCTATGCGATCGGGAACTGCTCATGGCGCGCCAACTCGGAGATCGTTTTCAAATATCCAGTTGCTTCTCCGAGGTAGACGAGATGTTGAAGGTCGCCAAGCCCGACGCCGTTCACATCACCACACCTCCGCAGAGCCATTTTTCTCTCGCCAGCCAATGCCTCAGGGCTGGGAGTCATGTCTACCTGGAGAAACCCTTTGCTATCACAGCGGAGGACGCGCAGGCGCTCATCGACTTCGCCGACAAATGCGGTTTAAAAATGACGGTCGGCCATAATTATCAATTTACGCTCGAGATGCTTGAAATGCGCCGGCTTGCGCGGAAAGGATTTCTTGGCGGAAAGCCTGTCCACTTGGAAAGCTATTGGTCGTACGATTTAGGAGACACAAGTTATGTGGGGCCGGTCCTTGGAAATCCCGCCCATTGGGTCCGCCAACTTCCAGGGCAACTATTTCACAATATTATCAGCCATGGCATTGCCAAATTAGCCGAATTTCTCGATGACGAACTGACTGAAGTTGTTGCCAAGGCCCATCAAAGCCAGGAGCTCGGGGGCCTCGGTGCGCAGGAAGTTCTGGATGAGTTGAGGGTCTTAATCCGGGACAAGAGCGGCACTACGGCTTTTTTCTGTTTCTCGACTCAAATAAAAGGGCGTAACCAATTGCATATTTACGGCCCGGCGGGCACACTCAGTGCGGACATTATCACTGGAAGCCTCATCCGAAACCAAACCCGTTCGTTTAAAAGCTATCTCACTTATTTCGTTCCACCGTTGAACAATGCCCTGGAACACCTCAGAAACCTGAGGCTGAACGTTGCCGACTTCATCCGCAGACGTCTTTATCAAGACTTTGGAATGAAGGAATTGATCGAGCGCTTTTACAATAGCATCCGTCTGGGTGGCCCGCCTCCAATTCCGTACCGTGAAATCATTCTTACGGCCCAAATCATGGATGAAATCTTTACTCAGATCTACGGCGATCGTGCTAGCAAGCCGCTAACTCCGATGCGTCCGGAGCCGGCCGTGGCAACTGGTGAATAAGGATTCACTTCAGGTACGCTCAACCATCCACTAATCACCAGGCTGACCTCTGCGTTCAGTCCTCCGACGCAGCTCTGCCACGCCGCCATCTTCTCGGGAAAAACTGTTCAGGTAGCCCTAGCGCAGGCAGGTCCACCACCACTACGCATTCGTGGTAACAACCTAAATAAAGCTTCACAGGCTCGCGTAAACCTGATAAGAGCAAGACCGATTAGGTCATCTGTTCCAACGCACCTCGGACGGGCTGACGAAGTCCGGGAGCGCTCATTATAATTGTGAAAAAACTCCAGCAAAAGCGTTCGATTCTAATAGCGATAGTAGCAATAGCTTTAATGGGCCATGCACTCAACGCAAACGATCCGCCAGGACGTCCGCTAGGCACACTGATGCTGGGGATGCCAACTACGATTAATTGTCCAACCGGGTCTACCTGCACTGACTTTACAGTTATCTGTCCCGGTCTCGTCCAAATTACTGGATCGATTTCCGATCAAAAACCGACGGTTTCCACGAGAGGATTAGTCGTGTTTTTCTCGGGAGCGGTGGGTGGTACCTTCTGGTCAGCCAGTGGCTCTACTACTTTGGCCCAGCCATTTCTCCAGTCACTTCTAGACGACGGATTTGAGATAGTGCAGGTTCGCTGGGGAGATAACGGCTGGCTCGTATCAGCGCCCGGGGTGCAATCTGGCCAGGAAGCCATGGCGTGCCGACCGGCAACGGCAATCCAGTGGGTGCATGACAACTTGTATGCTCCGCTCGGGCTACAGGGTGGATTCTGTGTCACGGGTAACTCTTCGGGAGCCTCTCAAATTACCTATGCACTTTCGTCCTACGGGATTGCTGATATTATTGATGTAGCAATCCCTACTTCCGGTCCTCCGTTCGCGGCGATTGCTAAAGGGTGCCTCTTGCAGGAAGGGTACGCCTATATCAAAAGTAACCAGACATCAGTAGATTCTTCGTTTGGTTACAAGGCTCCGGATTGGGGGCCTTGCGTGGCACATGATCCATCCTTTACCGACACCTGGATTGCGAATAGCGTTGAAACTGGTGGTATCCAATACAATTATCCGACCACCAGAGTGCAGATCATTGTGGGCGGCAACGACGATCTTAGCGTACGAAATCACGTCAATGATTATTATCAGGTCTTAGTCCAGGCACAGCAACCAATGATCGTCCAGCAATTGGTTCCTAAAATGGGCCACACTATTCAAGATTCTGCCGATGGTCTCACGGCCCTGTTCACCGCTCTGACTGCGACTCCCACACCTGGACCAACACCAACTCCCGGTGGGACGCCGACTCCGACCGCAACAGCAACGGCGACCCCAATTGAGACGGCGACTCCGACCGGAACGCCAACTCCAGGTGACACGCCAACACCGACTCCAAGTCCGACCGCGAGTCCGGCACCCACACCTACGCCAACAGGGACAGTGACGCCAACGCCTAGCCCTGGTCAGCCACCCACGGCGCCAACAAATCTTTTAGCAGGTGCAATCTCATCGAGCCAGATTGCTCTCTCGTGGACTGATAATTCAACGAACGAGACTGGTTTTCAGATTCAACGATCTAACGACGGCGTAAGTTTTGCCTTAGTCGCTAGTCCTGGCGTTAATGTCACCACATACACAGATAGTGGGCGCACGGCAGCAACGACCTATTATTATCGAGTACGCGCGTTTAATTCTCGCGGGAACTCTGCCCTGTCCAATGTTGCAAGCGCTACAACATTACCGTCCTCTACGCCGACTCCTACGCCGACGGCATCGCCAACTCCAACTTCCACTCCAATCGAGACACCGACACCGCCAACGCCGACGCCGACGCCGACGCCGACGCCACCAACCCCAACCCCAACCCCAACCCCAACACC